>NZ_JBNPVV010000002.1:0-652038 GCF_050434165.1 Microbacterium sp. ZKA21 | reverse complement strand
GCATTTGACAAGTGCACGCTGTTGAGTTCTCAAGGATCAGACGCTCCCCCGACCCAGCCTCACGACCAGGCCCGAAGGGCAACTTCTCTATCTTATCCGTGCCGTTCAGCTTGTCAAATCGACGTGCCGAGCGGCTCGGAACCAGAGGTGATGAAGCGAAGCGTTAGAGCTTCGAGACAACTTCTCTAGCTTATCCGTTTCGCGGTGGCTGTCAAATCGGCGCTTTCGGATCGAAGATCCGCTGCACAGCCGGTGACTGCGTACCACGAGGTGGATCCCCCATCCTAGACGCGAACGTCCGGACTCTCAAGAGTGAGAAGGAATCGGGGGTGGTTCTCCGCTTGAGGGGGGTGAGGCTCTCGGCCTTTCCGCTTCCCTGTGGGGCGAACAAGTAATAACTTACGCGGGATCCGGGGGTCGGGCAAATCCGGGTGATCCCATGGCGTGTCGCGCCGGAATCCGCGGGTGCGCAGCATCCGCTCCCCTGCCTGTGGACGTCCCGCGCCGGCATCCCCTGGTACGACGAAGGGCCCCCGCTGCAGCGGAGGCCCTTCGACGAAGCGAGTCGTCGACTCAGATGGCGTTGACGTCCAGCGGGATGCCGGGGCCGAACGTGGTCGACACCGCACCCTTCTGGATGTAACGGCCCTTCGAGCTCGACGGCTTGAGGCGCACGATCTCCTCGAGCGCTGCATCGATGTTCTCGTTGAGCTGCTCGGTGGTGAACGACGCCTTGCCGACGACGAAGTGCACGTTGGCGTGCTTGTCGACGCGGAACTCGATCTTTCCGCCCTTGATGTCCTCGACGGCCTTGGCCGGGTTCGGGGTCACCGTACCGGTCTTCGGGTTCGGCATCAGACCACGGGGGCCGAGGACCTTGCCCAGTCGACCGACCTGTCCCATGAGCTCGGGGGTCGAGACGGCCGCATCGAAGTTGGTCCAGCCGTCGGCGACCTTCTGGATGAGCTCGGCGCCGCCGACCTCATCCGCACCTGCGGCGATCGCTGCCTCGGCCGCTGGGCCGGTGGCGAACACGATGACGCGGGCGGTCTTACCGGTGCCGTGCGGCAGGATGACGGTGCCGCGCACCATCTGGTCCGCCTTGCGGGGGTCGACCGAGAGCTTCAGCGCGACCTCGACCGTGGAGTCGAACTTCGCGGAGCCGGTCTCCTTCGCCAGGGCGACGGCCTCAGCGGGAGTGTAGAAACGGTCTGCCTCGATCTTCTCGACGGCAGCCTTGTAAGCCTTGGACTTGGTAGCCATGATTATTCTCCTCAGCCCTCGACCGTGATGCCCATGGAGCGGGCTGTGCCGGCGATGATCTTCGAGGCGGCCTCGATGTCATTCGCGTTCAGGTCAGCCTGCTTGGTCTCGGCGATCTGACGGACCTGGTCCTTCGTGATCTTGCCGACCTTGACCGTGTGCGGCGTGGCCGAGCCCTTCGGAAGGCCGGCGGCCTTCTTGATGAGCTCCGCAGCCGGCGGAGTCTTCAGGATGAACGTGAAGCTGCGGTCCTCGTAGACGGTGATCTCCACGGGGATGACGTTGCCGCGCTGCGACTCGGTCGCGGCGTTGTACGCCTTGCAGAACTCCATGATGTTGACGCCATGCTGACCGAGCGCGGGGCCGATCGGCGGCGCCGGGTTGGCTGCACCGGCGTTGATCTGAAGCTTGATCAGGCCGGTCACCTTCTTCTTCGGTGCCATTCTCTTTCCTTTCGTCGAATCGGATGCCGTGGCATCCGCTTCTCCCACAGGCCCGGCATCTCCGGGTCGTGGTCGTCTGCGCGCACGCCGAAGCGGCACACAAACCAGCCAAGTCTACCTGATCGGATCGGATGCCGCGTCCATGCACCGTCCGGCGCGTGGAGCGCCCGGATCCGTCGCCCAAGCACCACCGCGCGGCGCGCACCTGGCGGTTCAGCTGCACGGCCGGGAACATATGCACGAGCGAAAAGCGGTTTCCGGCACGGCATCGGTTCCCGGATCGTGCAACTGTCCGAGGCGAAGCGCCGGAACGCAGGAACGGCCGCCCCGAATGGGACGGCCGTTCGCTTCGACAGGCTCAGCGAGCCCGGAAGTGTCAGAGCATCTTGGTGACCTGGTCGAACGACAGCTCGACCGGGGTCTCGCGCTCGAAGAGGGAGACGAGCACCGTGAGCTTGCCGCTCTCGGGCTTGATCTCGCTGATCGAACCGGGAAGACCCGCGAACGAGCCCTCCTTGATCGTGATGGTCTCGCCGACCTCGAAGTCGATCTCGGCCGCGACCGGACGGGCGACGGCGACGCCGCCCTTGGACTGGACGTTCTTCGCGGTCGGGACGTCCTTGACCTCGACGAGGGACTTCAGCATGTTGAAGGCCTCTTCGAAACGCAGCGGCGTCGGGTTGTGGGCGTTGCCCACGAAGCCGGTGACACCGGGGGTGTGGCGGACGACGGACCAGGTGTCCTCGTTGAGCTCCATGCGCACCAGCACGTAACCGGGGATGCGCACGCGGGTGACCATCTTGCGCTGGCCGTTCTTGATCTCGACGACGTCCTCCATCGGGACCTCGACCTGGTAGATGTCGTCCTCGACCTCGAGCGTCGACTTGCGCTGCTCGATGTTGGCCTTCACCTTGCGCTCGAATCCGGCGTATGAGTGGATCACGTACCACTTGCCCGGCAGCATCCGCAGGTCGAGGCGGAACTCCTCGTACGGGTCCGCCTCGTCGTCGGACTCGGCGGTCTCCGCCTCGTCGTCGCCGTTCACGTCCGGACCGTCGTACGGCGCGACCTCGTCGGCTTCCGCCGCTTCGCGGTCGGCGACCTCTTCGGCCGTGGAATCGTTGAGGACCTCAGCGGCAGCCTCGGACTCGGCCGCTTCGTCCAGGTTGAGAGCGTCGTTCACGATCGCGTCCGCCTCCGGGTCGTCGATGTCGATGTCGTCATCCGTGTCGTCCTCTTCCTCATCATCGCCCTCGACATGCAGGGCGACGTGCTCAGCGGGAGCGACGGCGAGCTCTTCAGCGGAGAGGACGTTGCCCTCCTGCGCCTCGTCGTCCTCGCTGGACTGCTCCGCTGCGGTCGCCCAGTCGGCGTCGTCGGAATATCGTTCAGACACGTTTATTCTTTCCATTCACTGCGGCGCTAACCGCGGGATTGGGGCTCTTACTGCGGAACCCCGAAGACCTGAGCCGTCAGCCACGAGAAGGCGGTGTCCAGGCCGTAGACGAAGGCCATGACGATCACCACGAAGACGAGGACCACACCGGTGAACTTGAGCAGCTCCTTGCGGGTCGGGGTGACGACCTTGCGGAGCTCTCCGATGACCTGACGGAAGAACAGCGCGATGCGGCCGAAGAAGCCGAGCTTCTTGACAGCGGCTGCGCCGCCTGCCGCGACGACTTCGCCGCGCGGTTCGTCCTGATCCATCCTGAATGTACCTTTCGTGTGCCAGCGTGGCGCTGACGCGCAGGGCGGACAGGAATCGAACCTGCAACCTGCGGTTTTGGAGACCGCTGCTCTGCCAATTGAGCTACCGCCCTAGAGACCATGAGGCCCCTGGTTCCGCATCGCTTCTGCACCCGTGGGCACGGCGAAACAATGCAGACAACTGCCTCACCAGTGTAGGGCATCCGGCGGGCCCGGGCGAACCGAGCGGCGCCTGTTAGGCTCGTCAGTCGGTCGAGGGAGGGTGCTTTGCACGGGGAGATCCAGCAGTTCCAGGTCGATCTGCGGGGGGTCGTGGATCTGCTCAGCAGGCACATCTACTCCAGTCCCCGTGTGTATCTGCGCGAGCTCCTGCAGAACGCCCGCGACGCCATCACGGCACGCTCCGAGGTCGATGGATCCGGCGGCACGATCCGCATCACACCGCTCACCGAGGCATCCGGCGAGTTCGTCCTGCGCGACGACGGCGTCGGACTGAACGCCACGGAGGTCGCCGAGCTCCTCGCCACCGTCGGACGCAGTTCCAAGCGCGACATCTTCGATCTTCCGCGCAGCGACTACCTCGGGCAGTTCGGCATCGGGCTGCTCAGCTGCTTCATGGTGGCCGACACGATCGTGATCCGTTCCCGCAGCGCCCGCGGCGGCGCGAGCGTCGAATGGACGGGCAGCGCGGACGGCACGTTCCAGGTCGCCGAGCTCGCCGAGGAGCTGCCGATCGGCACGAGCGTGCACCTCATCCCCCGGTTCGACGCCGACGACCTGCTGCGCCCGGATGCCGTGCGCGAACTGGCGACGACGTTCGGCGAGTTCCTGCCGGTCAGGGTCGTGCTCGAGACGCCCTCCGGCGACGTCGACATCACGCGACCGGCGCCGTTCCTGGACGCACGTACGGACCCGGATGCCGCGGTGCAGTACGGCCGCGACCTGCTCGGAGCCTCTCCGCTGGATGTCATCGAACTGGCGGAGCCGGCGACGGGTACACGCGGCCTCGCGTATGTCCTTCCGTTCGCTCCTCCGCCCGGCTCCCGCCAGGCGACGCGGATGTATCTGGGCCGGATGCTGCTGTCCGAGCGCGCCGACGACGTCCTTCCCGATTGGGCGTTCTTCGTCCGAGCCGTCATCGACTCCACAGGGCTCGCGCCGACCGCGAGCCGCGAATCGCTGGTCGAGGATGCCGCCCTGGAGCGGGTCCGCGAACAGCTCGGTGCCGGCATCCGGCGCTGGATCCTCGAACTGGGCCTTCGCGAACCGCACCGACTGGCGCAGTTCGTGGCGATCCACGAGGTCGGCCTCAAATCGCTGGTGCGCCACGACGAGGAGCTCGCCGCCTTCATCACCCGCTGGCTGACCGTCGAGACCACGCACGGCAGCATCCGCATCGGCGATCTCGTCGAGCGCTTCGGGCACGTGCGCTATGCGCAGACCGTGGACGAGTTCCGCCAGGTCGCCGGCATCTCGCCGAGCGCGGAGGTGCTCGTCAACGGGGGCTACCTGTACGACGCCGACCTTGTCCGGATGCTCCCCGAGCTGTACCCGCACGTCACCGTCGAGAAGGTCGACGTCACGGGCGAGCTCGACCGGCTCGACCCGCCGCCGCTCGACGACCGCGCAGCCGCCGTCGAGCTGGAGGAGCGGGCGGGCGCGGTGCTCGCGGCATCCGATTGCGCCGTCGTCGTGCGCGCGATCGACCGGCCGGAGCTCCCCGGACTCTACGTCGCCGATCCCGAGGTGCTGCGGTCGCTGGATCGCCACCGGACGAAGGGGATCACCGGCGCCCTGTGGGGCGGCGTGCTCGCACGGATCGACGACACGCTTTCCGCCGGCCGCGACGACGATCTCAGTGCACGGCTGTGCCTGAACTGGTCGAATCGGGTGGTGCGCTCGCTCACCGGTGTCCGCGACGACGCCGTGTTCTCGCGCACCGTGCAGCTGCTCTACATCCAGGCGCTGCTGGCCGGCCATCATCCGCTCTCCGACGCGGATCGCACGCTCATGACGACCGCGCTCGCGGATCTCGTCTCACTCTCCGCCGGCATCGACGTCGACACGATCGACGACGTCCGCTGAACGACCGCCACCGCAGAAGGGTTCCCATGGCACGTCCCAAGAAGCAGTTCCAGCAGCTCCTCGAAGAGATCGACACCACGCCGTGGGGTCCGGCCGAGCAGGCGCTGGTCGCGCAGGCGGTCTCGCTGGCGCAGGAGATCGGCGACGACCGTCTGGAGTACCAGGCGAGGATGCGTCAGACGGCGTCGGCGAACATGGGCGGCGCGACCGACGTCATGCTGAACTCGTTCGCCTGGTGCCTCGCGCGCCATGATGCGGATCCGGTCCGCTTCCCGGCCGACATCGACAACGGCGGCGCCGATCTGATGTGGCAGTTCAAGTGGATGGCGTCCGCGCTGCGCTCCTCCCCCGCGTTCTCGCAGGAGCAGATCACCGCTGTCCTCGACGACATGGAAGCCCACTACCGCAAGGCAGGTCTCGGCATGAGCGGTGTGCTCACCGCCCGTTTCGAGGACGCCTGGGATGCCGGTCGCATCGAGGACGCCGAGCGGCTGCGCGTGCAGCTCGAGGCGACGCCGCGTGACGAGCACAGCCACTGCGACGCCTGCAGCCGCAGCCAGGTGGCCGGGTTCTTCGTGGACACGGATCGGGATCCCGAGGCGATCCGCCTCGTCGAGGAGATGATCGAAGGCGGCTTCTCATGCGGCGAGGAGCCGGAGCACGCCCTCTCCCGCGTCCTGCTGCCGTATCTGCGCGCCGAGCGATTCGACGAGGCCAAGACGGCCCATCTGCGCAGCTACCGGCTCGCCAAGGACAACCCCGACAATCTCACGATCGTCGCGAACAACATCGTCTTCTGCGCCGTCAGCGGCAACGAGGCCCGCGCCCTGTCGCTCGTCGAGCGCCACCTGGGCTGGCTCGCCCACGACGACTTGAACGTGGATGCCCATTTCGCGGCGCTCAGCGCCTTCGCGTTCGCGCTGGACAGGGTCGCAGCCGCCGGACACGGCGAGACGCCGGTGCGCGGTGCGGATGCCGCGGCCCTGCTGCCGTTCTTCGGCGCACATGACGGCGCGTGGACGGCATCCGCCCTGGCTGCCGCGTGCTGGGCCGCGGCCGAGCGCATCGGCGCGGAGTTCGACGCCCGCGACGGCGGCGACGCGCACGCCGAGCGGCTGCGTCGTCTGCGCGGCCTCGCCGGGGTCTCGTACGATGTGCCGATCCGATCCGACGCGTTCGTCGAACCGGTCTCCGCCGCGTTCCCCGCCGACGCCGACGCGTGGTTCGATCGCGTGGTCGAGCTCGCCGACTACGGCACCGAACCGGAGACCCTGGCCGCGCTGCCGCATGCCTTCGGCGTGACGGATGCCGAGAAGCACGCCCGCCTGCAGTCGATCCGCGTCGCAGTGCTCGTGGCCGGCGACCGCCTGGACGAGGCGCGTGCCCTGCTGCCCGAACGCGTTGCAGCGCTGCGCGCCGCGGGCGACGACGCCCAGGCCGATCTCGAGGAGCGCCTCGGACTCGCGACCTTCGGCGACGCTTCGCCGGGGGCCGCTGCCGCACTCGATCGCGAACTGGCCGACGACGCGGCGCTGCCGCCGCGGTCGCGCGGCGATCTGGCGATCAGCCGTGCGTCGCTGCACCTGAAGGCGGAGGAGTACGACGCCGCACTGGATCTGGCGGAGCGGGCGCACCGCGGTTTCGCGGAGGCCGATGACACGCGCCACGTGCACTCCACGAGCCTGCTCGCCGTCTTCGCCCTGCTGCAGAGCGAACGCCTCGAACGAGCCCTCGGCCACCTCGACCGGCTGCTCCTCGAAGACGGCCTCGGCGCCGGTCACCGCGCCAGGGCGCTCGAGATCCGTGCCCGCATCCGCGGCGGTCAGGGCGAGTTCGCCGCCGGTGCGGCGGACGCCGACGAAGCGGGCCGCACGCTCGCCGGGATCGGCGCCGACAGCGCGCTGGCCGCGACCCACATGCTCGCGGGCGCACTCTGGGAGGACGCCGGCGACGCCGAGAAGGCCGTCAACCGCTACCGCACCGCCGCACACCTTGTCGGCCGCGAGGGCGGCGACCTGTCCGGCATCGACTTCCGACTCGCTCGGGCCATGCTCGCGACCGGTGATGCCGCAGAGGCCGCCGAGCTCTTCGGCGACGTGCTGCGCCGCGAGGAGGAGGCCGAGGTCCCAGAGGGATCGCGCGCCGTGACGGTGATGATGCTCGCGCGGTCGCTCGCCTCGTCGGGCGAGTTCGGCCAGGCGGTGGGCGCCTTCGGCTACGCCGCTGAACTGTATGGCGCTGCCGAGGAGGGACCCGACCAGGCACTGGCGCTCAGCCAGCAGGCGCGGATCCTCGCCCGCTTCGAGGAGCATGCAGATGCGATCGAGCTGCTGGAGACGGCGGCCGAGATCGTCCGACGGACTCCGGATGCCGTTGGCGCCGTCACCGAGGTGCTGCACGATCTCGCTCAGGCGTACGCCGGGCAGCAGGACGAGCGCGCATTCGCCCTCTTGGATGAGGTCGCCGCTCTGGCGACCGAGCACGAAGCCGGCTGGCTGCTCGCCGATGTCACCGATTCCCGGGCGCGCGCGTTCGCGGGCCTCGGGCGGGTGGACGAGGCAGTGTCCGCGGCGCTCACGGCTGCGGACGGGTTCCTGACGCTCGGGGATGCCGGAGCATCCGGCGGCTCGGAGCTTTTCGCCGCACGCGTGCTCGCCGGGAACGATCGCGGTGCTGACGCGGTCGCGATCTACCGCACCGTGCTCGAGCACGCCGCGGAGATCCCGCCGCTGCGTCAGGTCGCCGCTCTCGAGCTCGGCGACGTGCTCGAGGCGCTCGGTCGGACGGCAGAAGCGGCCGAGGCGCGCGCGATCGCGGAGGCCTGAACCCGCCCGAGAGTGCCGGGCCCTGCAGGACGTCCGGGTTCGCGCGAGTGTCAGAACAGCTGGCGCCAGTTCGCCCGCGCGAGATCGAGCAGCTCGTCGCCTCGCCCCGACATGACGGTGCGGATCGCGTAGAGGGCGAACCCCTTGACCTGGGATGCCTCGATCGCCGGCGGCATCGAGAGCTCCTGGCGCTCGGTGACGACATCCAGCAGAGCGGGGCCGTCGTGCTCGAGGACCTCCCGCACGGCATCCTCGAGCTCATCGCTGCGCTCCACGCGCCGCGCGAAGATGCCCATCGCCTGCGCGACGGCGGCGAAGTCGGGGTTGACGAGGTCGGTGCCGTACGTGACGAACCCGGCGGCCTTCATCTCCAGCTCCACGAAGTTCAGCGACGCGTTGTTCACGACGATCGTCTTGACCGGCAGCCGGTTCTGCGTGAGCGTGATGAGCTCGCCGAGCATCATGGTCAGTCCGCCGTCGCCGGCCAGGGCGACGACCTGGCGATCGGGGTGCGCCGCCTGGGCGCCGATGCCGTGCAGCAGCGCGTTGGCCATGGAGCCGTGCGTGAACGACCCGATCAGGCGCCGGTCCGCGGTCATCGTGAGGTATCGCGCCGCCCACACGGTCGGCGAGCCGACGTCCGCCGTGAAGATCGCGTCGTCCGTCGCATGCTCGTTCACGAGTCGCGCGAGATACTGCGGGTGGATCGGGTTGTCACCGCGCGACGGGACCGCGAGATCGTCGAGCTTCGCGCGGGTTCTGCGGTAGTGCTCGCGGGAGTCGTTCAGATGCGACCGGTCCGTCTTCTCGGCTAGGCGGGGCAGGAGCGCGGCAGCGGTCGCCCCGGCATCCCCGACGAGTCCGAGATCGAGCGGATGCCGCTTGCCCAGCTGGGCGCCGCGGATGTCGATCTGGATCGTCGTCGCGTCATCGGGATAGAACTGCGCGTACGGGAAGTCGCTGCCGAGGATGAGCACCGCATCCGCCGCCTCCATCGCCCGATAGCCGGAGGCGAACCCGAGCAGTCCGGTCATCCCCACGTCGAAGGGGTTGTCGTGCTCGATGAACTCCTTGCCCCGCAGTGCGTGCACGATCGGCGCACCCAGGCGGTCGGCGAGAGCGATGACCTCGTCGTGCGCACCCTCGACTCCGGCACCGGCGAGGATCGTCACGGTGCGTGCGGCGTTGAGCAGCGTGGCCGCCTTCTCCAGCTCGGCTCCACTCGGCACGACCACCGGTCGGGCCTGCTCGATGGCGGTCGCCCGATCCGATTCGATGTGCGCGAGCGCGACGTCCCCGGGGATCACGAGCACGGCGACGCCGCGCTGTTCGATGGCGTTGCGCATCGCGATCTCGAGCAGACGCGGCATCTGCCGCGGGTCGGCCACGTACTCCGCATAGACGCTGCACTCGCGGAAGACCTCCTGCGGGTGCGTCTCCTGGAAGTAGCCGGTGCCGATCTCGGTCGTCGGGATGTGAGCGGCGATCGCCAGCACGGGCACGCGTGAACGGTTCGCGTCGTAGAGTCCATTGATGAGGTGGAGGTTGCCCGGTCCGCAGGAGCCGGCGACGACCGCGAGCCGGCCGGTGGTCGCGGCATCCGCTGCGGCGGCGAAGGCCGCGGTCTCCTCGTGGCGGACGTGCACCCAGCGGATCGTGCCGTCCTTGCGCAGGGCGTCGGTGAAGCCGTTGAGGGAGTCGCCCGGGATGCCGTAGACCCGATCGATCCCGTTGGCGCGGAGTGTCCTGACGATGTTCTCGGCGACGGTGACCATGTCTCCGACCCTACGCGTCCCCCGCCGGTCGATCGAGGCTTCCATCGACCGGCGGGTGCGATCCGCTCCGAGTTCAGCTCATCGGGATGATCGCGTACAGCAGCCAGGTGAGGAGGAACCCGGCGGCACCGAGCACGGTCGTGAGCGGGGTCCAGGTGCGCAGGCCATCCTTGACGGACAGGCCCAGATAGCGCGTGACGACCCAGAATCCGGAGTCGTTCACGTGGCTGAGTCCCAGCGCGCCGTAGCCGATGGCGATGGCGACGAGGGCGATGTGGATCGTGTCGAGACCGAGCACGGCGACCGTCGGCAGCAGCAGTCCTGCCGTCGTCGTGATCGCCACGGTCGCCGATCCCTGGGCCGCTCGCATGATGAGCGAGATCAGGAACGCGGCCAGCAGCAGCGGCATCCCGGTTCCGGCGAGCACCTCGGCGACGGCGCCGCCGATGCCGGTCTCGGTGAGGATGCGGCCGAAGGCGCCGCCGGCGCCGGTGATGAGGATGATCACCGCAGCGCTGGGGAGGGCGGACTCCATGACCTCGCCGAGCTTCGCGCCGGACCAGCCGCGGCGTACGCCGAGCAGGAACATGGCGGCGGCGATCGCCACCATGAGTGCGAAGATCGGCTGGCCGATCATCGACAGGAAGCCGTTCCAGAACGTGCCGGCCTCGAACGCCGGTGCGACGGTCGTGCCCAGCATGATGAGCACGAGCGGAAGCAGGATGATCGTCAGCACCGTGTAGGCGCTGGGGGCCTTCTCGCCCTCGCGCAGCCCGCTGTTGGGCGACGCGTCGTCTGCGCCGAAGCGGTCGAACATCTCCTTTGTCGCCTCGATCATCGCGAACTCGCGGCGGTTGATGATCTTCGACACGACGTAGGAGAGCACAGCCAGCGGGATCGAGATGAGCAGCGAGAAGATCAGCACCCAGCCGATGTCAGCGCCCAGGATGGTCGCTCCCCCGACGATGCCGGGGTGCGGTGGGACCGCGACGTGGACGGCGAGCATGATGCCGGCCACCGGCAGCCCGAAGGTGATCGGGTTGAGCCCGGCGATCTTCGAGAACGCGAAGATGATCGGCACGAGGATGATGAACCCGGCGTCGAAGAACACCGGGATGGCGAGGATGCCGGCGGCGGCCACGAGCGCGATGCCGACGCGCTTGGGGCCGAGCCACGACGTGAACTTGCCTGCGAGCGATTCGGCGCCGCCGGACAGCTCGATGATCTTGCCGAGCATCGACCCGAGCGCGACGAGCACGGCGACGGAGCCGAGCGTGCCCCCGACACCGGCGATGATCGCCTGAATGATGCCGAGTTGCTCGGGGGAAGTGTCCGTCGCGGGGATCGTGGTCATCGGCAGGCCGGCCGCGAGGCCGACGACGATGGACACCAGGATGAGGGCGTAGAAGGCCTGCATCTTGAAGCGGATGATCAGCAGGAGCAGCAGCGCGAGGCCTGCCACTCCGATCGCGATCAGGGCGGGAAGAGGGAGCGTCATCGAATCTCTTCTTTCCGGCGCGTGCGCCGTACGGTTCGGGTCAGGACAGTCGTTCGGGGGCGATCACGCGGATCACGGCGGAGTCGTCGTGCGCACCGAGTCCCAGCCCCTCGCCGAGTAGGAACAGTTGTTCTGCGGCAGCCGCCACGGGGGTGGACAGGTGCGCCCGGCGTGCGGCGTCGCCGACGATGCCGAGGTCCTTGACGAAGATGTCCAGGCGGCTGAGCACCTCGGCGCCCTCCTCGTCGTACGCCTGCAGCGCCCGCGGTCCGCGGTTGCCGAGCATGAACGAGTTCGCGGCGCCGGCGGTCAGCGCCTCGAGTGTCTTCTCACGGTCGAGGCCGAGCGCGTCGGCGAGGGCGAGCGCCTCGGCCGCGGCGGCGATGTGCACGCCGCACAGCAGCTGGTTGACGGTCTTGAGCGCCTGCCCGTCTCCGGGCCGCTCCCCCACGATCGAGAGCGTCGATGCCAGCTGATCCAGAATCGGGCGCGCGATCTCGAGAGCATCCGGCGTCGCACCCACGACGATGAGCAGGTCGCCTTCGCCTGCGCGCACCGGACCGCCCGACAACGGCGCGTCCACGAGGTGCGCGCCGTGTTCGGCGAGGCGGGCCGCGGTGTCGGCGATGCCCTCGGTGCCGACGGTGCTGGTGAGGATCACGACGGACCCCTCGGCCAGGTGCGGTGCGAGTCCGCTCTCGCCGAACAGCAGGGCGTCGAGCTGCGCGCCGGTGCGCACGGCCACGAGGACCGCCTGCGCATCGGCGACGGCCTCGGCCGCGGAGGATGCCGCGGCGACGCCCTTCTCAGCGGCCAGCGCGACGCGCTCCGGAGCGATGTCGAACCCGCGGACGGTGAAGCGCTCGGCCAGGCGGGTGGCCATGGGAAGGCCCATGGCTCCGAGCCCGATGACGGCGACGGTGGTGGTCATCTCGGTACCTTTCAGAAGGATCAGTCGTCCGCCAGCGTCGAGACGACGCGGGCGAGGGAGTCTGCGACGCCGACGTTGCCGGCGAAGACGATGTAGGGAATGCCGACGGCGGGGCCCGTCTCGGGCTGCCACAGCGAGACGATGCCGGGGAGCATCGGTCCGAGGACCGTCGCCCTACGGATCTCGAGCGCTTCGCTCGCGACATCGCTGGAGGTGATGCCGCCCTTCGCGATCACGAATCGGGGCGGGGCGATCGCGAGGACGCGGCGGACGAGTTCGACGACTCCGCTGGAGACCTGCCTGGCGATCTCCAGACTCGCGTCGCCGCTGGCCCCCGTCACGAGTTCGCGCGTGGTGTGGACGATCACGGTGCCCGATTCGAGCGCCTCGGCGACGGTGCGCGACTGGGCATCCAGATGCGCTTCGCGGCGGTCGTCGATGAGGCTGCGGACGTCGAGCTCGACGGTCGCGGTCCCGGGCCGTGCGCGTCGGAGCTCGTCCAGCTGCTGCGTCGTGAGCGGGACGTGGCTGCCCACGACGACGAGCCCGCCTCGGTGATGGGCGAACGGGATGTCCGCGGCGTCGACCGGTCGCGCGATCTCCTGACCGATGTGGGCGCGCACGTACGGCGGGCCGACGCGCAGCAGGACGCCGAGATCGCCGAGCGCGTTCAGGGCGAGCGCCACGACGCGCATGTCGGATTCCTCGACGACGTCGACGGCGACGACGGTGCCCGTCGGCAGCTCGCGCAGGAACGACGTCACGGCATCGACGCCGGATCGGATGATCGCGATCGTGAGCGCGGCGACTTCGGCGGCGGGGATGCGCCCGGCGGTCTTCTCGGCCACCCAGTCGCGCAGGTCGGACGAGGAGAATCCGAAGGTCGCGTCCTCAGCGAACGGCGTCTCGCCGACCGGCGTCGCTTCGCCGCCGACGACCCAGTAGTGCACGGAGTCGACCGTGATGCGCCCGGCCTCGGGGAACGCCGGCACCAGGAGCGTCAGCTCGGGTGCCTTCGCGCCGTGCGCGGCGATCTCCGCCGCGAGCACATCGGTCTCGAGCGGGAAGTGGCCCCGCAGCGTCGAATCGCTGCGGGACACGAAGGTCACCTGGCGTCCAGCGGCCTCGGCGGCGGCGAGGGCGACGGCGACGACCTCTCGATTGCGGCGGGCCGCGGTGTCCTCGTCGAGAGAACGCGTGTTCGTGAGGACGTACACGGCTGCGGCGCCCGTTGCGAAGGCGCCGTCGAGGTCCTCGCGCTCCCAGCGGGTGAGAACCGGGAGATGCGCGACCGACTGCGTTCCGGTGGGGTCGTCGTCCAGCACGACGAGGACGTCCCGGGGGTCACGCGCGTCCGCGACGGTCGCGGCATCGACCGCGACGGGGGCAGGCAGAGGCGCGAGCAGCGCGTCGATGTGCACGAGGAACTCCTTCGTTCGGGGGGGGGGATATCCGATATCAGATAACGAGGATACGCCTCGATCCCCGCGCATGCAAACCACACACCCGCGAGACGTGCGCTGCAGCGCGAGACGCGCCTGGGGCGGCCGCGCTCACGCCGCAAAGCGCGTCTCGCGGAAGGATGCGGCGAGCTCAGGCGCCCTGCACGTAGTGCAGCAGGTCCGCTCGGGTCTGGCGCATGTGACTCGCCATCGCCTCCCGCGCCGCATCCGCCGACCGGGTCCGCATCGCCTCGAGCACCGCCTCGTGCTCGACGAGAGCGTGCTCGCGGATCTCGAACACCGCGCTGGTCTCGCTGCGCGACTCCTGCAGCAGGGCCGTGAGCGGGCGGACCGACGCCACCAGGATGCGGTTGTCCGCGGCCTGGAAGATCACGTCGTGGAAGGCGAGGTCGCCATCGACGAACCCGGGGACGTCTCCGTTCGCGTGCGCATCCTGCATCCGCTTCAGCGCCCCCTCGAGAGCACTGATGTGCTCGTCGGTGCTGCGCGGTGCGGCGAGTTCCGCCGCGCCCGTCTCGAACATGACGCGCATGTCGAGCAGGTCGAGCGCCGCTCGGCGGCGCGCACCCCCGCTGCGCGAGTATCGGACGACGGCTTCCAGCCCGGTCCACTCGTCGACCGGAGCGATCCGATGACGGCTGCCGGGTACCGGCACGATCACGCCCTGCGCCTGCAGCAGGCGGACGCCCTCCCGCAGAGTCAGACGCGATACGCCCAGCCCCTCGGCGAGGTCGCCCTCCGGCGGAAGCGGTTCGCCGGCGACGAGCCGCCCGGCGATGATCTCGTCGAGCAGCCCGTCGACCACGGCTTGCGTGCGGGTGACGCGTTCAGCCTTCACGGCGCTCCTCGTTGCGGACATGGCACATGCCTCAACGGTAGCGCCGGGCGAGCGCGTCGCGCTGCGTCCGCGAAACGTACGTTGCGGTGTGAGACTTGGCCTGTCCAGCCAGGTCTCGCCCCGCAAACCAAGTCTCGCGGACTACGCGACGCGGATGAGCTTCTTGTTGACGAATTCGTCGGCGGCGAGCAGACCCAGCTCACGCGAGGTGCCGCTGCGCTTCACTCCGCCGAACGGCAGCTCTGGGCTGTCCGCCAGGACGAGGTTGACGTAGACCATGCCGGCCTCGATCGCGTTCGCGACGCGCTCGGCCTGCTCGGCATCCGTCGTGAAGACATACGAACCGAGGCCGAACGAGGTGTCGTTCGCCAGGGCGACAGCGGCGTCCTCGTCGGCGACGCGGTAGACGACACCGGCGGGGCCGAACAGCTCCTCGCCGTACACGTCCATCTGGTCCGTCACATCGGCGAGCAGCGTCGGGGCGAAGAATGCGCCCTGCCGCGTGCCGCCCGTGAGCAGCGTGGCGCCCTGCGCGATCGCGGTGTCGATCTGCTCCTGCAGGCGCTCGGCCGCCGCGAGCGAGGACAGCGGGCCGAGGACCGTGTCCTCCTGCGCCGGGTCCTCCGCCGTGATCGCCGCCAGCGCGGCGGTGAACTTCGCTGCGAACGCGTCGTACAGCCCGTCGACCACGATGAACCGCTTGGCCCCGTTGCAGGACTGGCCGTTGTTGTCGATGCGCGCATCGACGGCGGCCTGCACCACGGCATCCAGATCGTCCGTCGACAGCACGATGAACGGGTCCGAACCGCCGAGCTCCAGCGCGACCTTCTTCAGGTTGCGTCCTGCGACCTCGGCGACGGCGGCGCCGGCACGCTCCGATCCCGTGATCGAGACGCCCTGCACGCGCGAGTCGGCGATGATCGTCGCCGCCTGTTCGTTCGTGGCGTAGACGTTGACGTATCCGCCGTCGGGAAGCCCGGCATCCGCGTAGATCTTCTCCAGGAAGGCACCCGACTCCGGGCACTGCGGCGCGTGCTTGAGGATGATCGTGTTGCCGTTCGCGAGGTTCGGCGCGGCGAAGCGCGCCACCTGGTACGCCGGGAAGTTCCACGGCATGATCCCCAGCAGCGCACCCAGCGGTGCGCGGCGGATCACCGCGGTCCCCTCGCCCAGGATCTCCAGTGGCTGATCGGCCGTGAGCCTGTCGATGTTGTCGGCGTAGAACTCGACGATGTCGGCCGCGAAATCGACCTCCCCGACCGCGGCGGCGATCGGCTTGCCCATCTCGCGCACCATGATCGCGGCGAACTCGTCGCGGCGCTCGCGGTGCAGCTCGGCGATGCGGCGGATGACGGCGGCGCGCTCGGCCGGCGGCGTCGCGCCCCAGGTCTTCGCCGCCGCGGCCGCGCGGGCCACGGCATCCTCGATCTGCGCGTCCGTGGCGGTGTCGTACTCGGCGACGGTCTCGCCGGTGGCCGGGTTGATGACGGCGTACTCGGTCATGATGCGTCCTCTCAATTCGGGCGTTTCGACTCGCTGTGCTCGCTCGACGAGCGATGAGCCTCAGTTCGGGATCAGGGTGTACTTCGTGGACAGGTACTCGTGGATGCCTTCGAAACCGCCCTCGCGGCCGACACCCGACTGCTTCACTCCGCCGAACGGTGCGGCGGCGTTCGAGACGACGCCCACGTTCAGGCCCATCATGCCGGTCTCCAGCGCATCGATCATGCGGTGCCCTCTGGCGAGGTCCTCGGTGAACACGTACGAGACGAGCCCGTACTCGGTGTCGTTGGCGAGGCGGACGGCCTCCTCCTCGGTGTCGAAGGTCGCGATCGCCAGTACCGGGCCGAAGATCTCCTCGCGGAGGATGTCGCTACCCGCCGCGACGTCGGTGATGACGGTCGGCTCGTAGAAGGTGCCGGTGCCCTCGATCGCGTTGCCTCCGGCGAGGACACGGGCGCCGCGCGACACGGCGTCGCCGACGAGTTCGGACGCCTTCGCGACGGCATCCTCGTCGATGAGCGGCCCGATCGCGACGCCGTCTTCGGTGCCGCGTCCGATCTTCATCGCCCTGACGCGCTCGGCGACCCGGTCGGCGAACTCCTCGGCGACGGCGGCGTGCACGATGAAGCGGTTCGCCGCCGTGCAGGCCTGGCCGATGTTGCGGAACTTCGCCGCCATCGCCCCGTCGACGGCCTTGTCCAGGTCGGCGTCCTCGAAGACGACGAACGGCGCGTTGCCGCCGAGCTCCATCGACACCCGGAGCACACCCTCGGCGGCCTGCGCGATGAGCTTGCGGCCGACCTCGGTCGACCCGGTGAACGACAGTTTGCGCAGCCGCGGGTCCGCGATGATCGGCGCAGACAGCTTCGACGACGACGACGTCTGCACGACGTTGACGACCCCGGCGGGGAGTCCAGCCTCCTCGAGCAGCTTCACGAAGAACATCGTGGTGAGCGGCGTCAGCGCCGGCGGCTTGATCACGACCGTGCACCCGGCGGCGAGCGCCGGTGCGATCTTGCGGGTCGCCATGGCGAACGGGAAGTTCCACGGCGTGATGAAGAACGACGGGCCCACAGGGCGCTGCGAGACGACCATGCGGCCGGTGCCCTCGGGGTTGATGCCGTACCGGCCGGAGATCCGGACGGCCTCCTCGCTGAACCACCGCAGGAACTCGCCGCCGTAGACGACCTCACCGCGGGCCTCGGCCAGCGGCTTGCCCATCTCGAGGGTCATGAGCAGCGCGAGGTCCTCCTTGTGCACCTGCACGAGATCGAACGCGCGGCGCAGGATGTCGCTGCGGGTGCGCGGCGGCGTCGCGGCCCAGGCGTCCTGGGCGGCGACGGCGGCATCCAGAGCCCGGATGCCGTCCTCCGGCGTCGCGTCGGCCACCTGGCGGATCACGGCGTTCGTGGCCGGGTCGTGCACGTCGAACGTGCGGCCGCCCGCGGCATCCTGCCAGGTCCCGTCGATGTAGATCCCTGCAGGAACGCTGTCGAGCAGCGCCTGCTCGTTCGGGGCGAGGGAAGCGGTCATCATCATCTCTCTTTCGTCACTCGTCGGTCGGTTCAGCGGCGGTGCGCGCTCGGCGGGGCGTCCATCGCCAGGGTCTCGCCGCGGAAGAAGGCGGGGCGGCGGATGGCGTTCCAGATCATGATCACGATGCCGACGCCGATGATTGTCACGCCGAGCACGAACACGAGTCCGACGCCGCCGACGCTGGAGCCGCTGCCGTAGTCGGGGTCGATCGAGTCGACCAGCGTCGTGACGAACAGCACCGCGAGGATCATCCCTCCCACGAGCGGGAACAGCAGCGTGAAGAAGAAGCTGCGCGCCGAGTCGAACCACTGCTTGCGGAAATACCACACGCACGCGAACGCGGTGAGGCCGTAGTAGAAGCAGATCATCATGCCCAGCGACAGGATCGTGTCGGTGAGCACGTTCTCGCTCACCAGGCGCATGACGGCGTAGAAGACGCTCGCGACGACCGCCGACACGATCGTGGCGTAGCCCGGTGTGAAGAACCGCGGGCTGACACGAGCGAAGCTCTTCGGCAGCGCGCCGTAGTGGCCCATGGCGAGCAGAGTCCTGGCCGGTCCGACGGCCGTGGACTGCAGGGAGGCGGCGGAGCTCGACAGCACCGCGAGCGAGACGAGGAACGCGAGCGGGCCGAGCACCGGGTCGGAGAGCGCGAAGAACACGTTCGCGGAGATCCCCTCGTTCGCCAGCCCGAGCTCACCGGTGCCGACGCCGGCGAACATCATGAGGCCGATCGAGAGCAGCAGGTACAGGCTCACGACGACGACGACGGTGACCAGTGCTGCGCGCCCCGGTGTCTTCTCGGGGTTCTTGGTCTCCTCGTTCATGGTGAGCACGACGTCCCAGCCCCAGAAGATGAAGATCGACAGCGAGAGGCCGGCGGCGAACGCGCTGAAGGTCGGCACCTCGAACGGGTTGAACCACGACCACGAAAACGCGGTGGGATCCGGGGCGTCGCCCTGCATCGCCTTGACGATCGCGACCACGGCGAACACGACGAGCACGGCGACCTGGAAGCCGACCAGGACGTACTGGAACTTCTGCGTGGTCTGCATGTCGCGGTACGACACCAGCGTCGCGCCGAGCATGAACAGCAGGCAGACGACCACGTTGATGATCGGGTTGAAGGCCAGATCCGCGATGCCGGGGTTGCCGGTGAGCTGCGAGATCAGCAGGAACAGGAACTCCACCGCGATTCCAGCGAGATTCGACAGCACGATCACGGTCGCCGCGATCAGTCCCCAGCCGGTCATCCAGCCGATCCACGGCCCGAACGCCCGGACGCCCCACGTGAACGAGGTGCCGGAGTCCGGCATCACGCGGTTGAGCTCTCGGTAGCCGAACGCGGTCAGCAGCATCGGGATGAAACCGACGAGGATGATCGCCGGCACCTGCGTGCCCACTTCGGCGACGGTCGGGCCGAGCGAGGCGGTGAGCGTGTACGCGGGCGCGATCGTGGAGACGCCGATCACGACCGCGCCGATCACGCCGACGGCGCCCGCCCTGAGGCCCTTCTGCGAGATGCCCGTCGTGACGGTGGATTCGGGCCCCATCGCCCGAGGGGTGCTGGTCATCAGCGGTCTCCTGCTTCGGCGCGGGTGCGCGGTACGACGATCATGGGTACGGGCAGCTCGTGCAGCATCTTCGCCGCCGTCGAGCCGAGGAACAGTCGACGAGGCTGTGCGAGCCGCGACGAGCCGACGAGGATGACCTCGCCGGGGAGCCAGGACAGGTGTGCGACGGCATCCTCGACGCTGTCGCCCACGGCCTGCTCGATCGTGGGCGAGAGGCCTGCGGGGACGGCCGCGGCCGCCTTCTCGAGCACGGACTCCGCATGGCCGTCCTGGACGACGCGGATCGCCGCGGTGTCGAGGCCCGGGGGAACGTCGAACGACATCAGCGACACGAGCCGCAGGGGAACCCCCGCATCCGTCGCGACGGCGGCCGCTTCATCGAGCAGCGCATCAGCCCCTGGCCGGATGCCGATGGCCGCCGTCACCCGCGGAATGGCGTGGTCGTCCTCCTGGGCGAACCCGGCCGGAGCGAGCGCCACCGGAATCGTCGACGAGTGCAGCAGCTCGGAGGCCACGCTGCCCAGGCGATGCCGCCCGAACAGGCCGCCGCCGGCAGCACCCACGACGATCACCCGAGCGCCGAACTCCTCGCCCGCGGCGACGAGGCCGGCCGCGAACGACTCCGCGAAGCGCACGTGACCGGTGCGGGAGAGCTCGGGCGGCAGTGTGGCCGCGGCATCGGACAGCCATTTCCTCGCCTGACCGCGCAGGACGTCCTCGTACGCGCGCTCCGGCGGGACGGCGGCGCTGCGCGTGCCCTCGTTGGGCAGCACCATCACCAGGTGCACCCGGGCGCCGAAGCCCCGTGCGAGGCGCGCTCCGAGCGCCGCGGCATCCGCGCCGGCATCCGTCGCCGTGTAGCCGACGACGATCGCGCCGGTCATCAGCCGACCTCGCCGGCGGCACGACTCGCGTCGACGATGTTCGTCGCCACCAGGTGCCCCATGCGGATGGCGCCGTCGACGTGCTGGTACCCGGCACCGGCCATGTCGCTGCAGGCGAAGTGGATCGGTCCGACCGGAGTGCGCAGGTCCGCCCCGTAGCGGTGCAGGCCGCCGAGGTCGAAGCTGGCGGCGTAGGCGCCGCGCGTCCACTCCTCGCTCCCCCAGTCGCTCTCGTAGTACACGACGGGGTTCTTGGCCTCCGGCCCGTAGTAGTGCGACAGGGATTCGAGGATGCGCTCCTTGCGCTCCTCGGCGCTGAGCTCGAACACGCCGTCGGCGTTGCGGTCGGAGACGAATCCGACGAGCGTTCCCCGCTCATCGCCGTGGTTCGTGTTGTCGTAGGCCTCGTGCGACAGCTCGTACGGGCTGAAGGCGGTTCCGCTGAGCCCTGCCTCGCGCCAGAACGGCCGGTCGTACACGGCGTGCACCTTGATGACGAAGCCCATCGAGATGTGCTGGTGCATCTGGTGCTGCCGGCGCGGCAGGGGCGGGACGAACGAGATGCGGTTGTACAGGATCGGCGCATGGGCGAGGATCGCGAAGCGCGCGCGGACCGTGTGCTCGTCCGTCGTGGCCACCACGCCTGGCCCGCCGGTGCCGGCCTGCCCCGAGCCTGCGGCCTGCCCTGAGCCCGCCGAAGGGTCGCTCCATTCGAGACTCCGCACCGGCTGGTTCAGCAGCACGTCGTCGCCGAGGCGTTCGGCGAGCAGCAGCGGCACCTGCTGCAGTCCGCCGACCACGCGCTTGTCGAGGATGAAGTCGGCGTCGACCAGGTTCGAGTATGACCCGGCTGATGCCGCCATGAGCAGCGACTGCAGCAGCGAGAACGCGTGCGTCGGCTTGGTGAGCATCGCGGAACCGGTGGCGAAGGCGAGATTGCGGACGGCCTCGTCGTCGTCGGTCTGCTCCCGCAGCCACGCATCCCAGGAGATCTCATCCCACGCCTGCGCGTTCGGGTGCTCCCAGGGCCGGTCCGGGTCGATCTCGGCGACCATCGCATCCAGGCGCTCGGTGATCTCACCGATCGCGCGCTCGGTCTCGGGCGCGACCGGGAACATCTCACCGGTGAAGCGACGCGCGACACCATCGGGGCCGACGTAGACGCTGTCGCCGTCGCGGTAGCGGCTGAAGGTCTCGAGTCCCAGTTCGGCGATCGTATCGATCAGCGCGTCCTGGTCGGGCGAGACCCACTGGCCGCCGATCTCCAGCATCGCGGTGTCGATCACGTCGGTCCACAGGCGCCCGCCGACCCGATCGCGCGCCTCGAGGACGGCCACGGAGAAGCCCGCCTTGCGCAGGTCGTTGGCCGCCGTGAGCCCGGCGGCTCCGGCACCGATGACGACGACGTCGCGTGAGATCTCGGCCATGAGGGCTGCTCCTTCGTTGGTTGCGTTGATGGTGCGTCTTCGGATGCTGCGGTTGGTGCGTCTGCGTCGTGCACGCAGTCGCCGGTCGCGACTCGGAATCCCCCGATCCGAGTCGCGACCGGACGTTCTAGGAGGCGGCCGGGTTCGCGGCCAGCGCCTCGGCGATGATGTCGAGGCCCTCGTTCAGCAGGTCGTCGCCGATCGAGAGCGGCGGCAGGAACCGGATCACGTTGCCGTAGGTGCCGCACGTGAGCACGATGACGCCCTGCGCGATGGCGGCCTTCGCAACGGCCGCGGTGAGCGCGGCATCCGGAGCCTTGGTCTCGGGATCCACGAACTCGGCGGCGATCATGGCGCCGTGCCCGCGGATGTCGCCGATCCGCGCATCGCCCTGCTGGATCTCGGCGAGCCGGCCTTCGAGGATCGCCCCGATCTCGCGGGCGCGCTCGATGAGGCCGTCGTTCTCGAAGACGTCGATCGCGGCGAGCGCGGCGGCGCACGCGATCGGGTTGCCGCCGTAGGTGCCCCCGAGACCGCCCGCGTGCGAGGCGTCCATGACCTCGGCGCGGCCGGTGACGGCCGCCAGCGGCAGTCCGCCAGCGATGCCCTTGGCCGTCGTGACCAGGTCGGGCTCGATGCCTAACAGCTCGCTGGCGAACATCGCGCCGGTGCGGGCGAAGCCGGTCTGCACCTCGTCGGCGATGAAGACGACGCCGTTCGCGCGGCACCAGTCGACGATCGCGGGCAGGAAGCCGTCGGCCGGGACGATGAATCCGCCCTCGCCCTGGATCGGCTCGATGATCACCGCGGCGAGATTGTCGGCGCCGATCTGCTTCTCGAGCTGACCGATCGCGCGGGCTGCCGCCTCGGCGCCTGCGAGTCCGTCGCGGAAGGGGTACGACGCGGTGGCGCGGTAGACCTCGGGGGCGAACGGGCCGAAGCCGCTCTTGTACGGCATGGCCTTCGCGGTCAGCGCCATGGTCAGGTTGGTGCGGCCGTGGTATCCGTGGTCGAACGCCACGACGGCCGGGCGACCGGTGTGCTTGCGGGCGATCTTGATCGCGTTCTCGACGGCCTCGGCGCCGGAGTTGAACAGCGCGGTCTTCTTCGCGAAGCCGCCGGGGGTGAGTCGGTTCAGCGCCTCGGCGACCTCGATGTACGACTCGTACGGCGAGATCATGAAGCAGGTGTGCGTGAACTGCGCGGCCTGTGCGGCGACCGCCGCGGCGATCTTCGGATGCGCGTTGCCGACCGTGGTGACGGCGATACCGCTGCCCAGGTCGATGAGCGAGTTGCCGTCGGCATCGACGACGACTCCGCCACCCGCCGCGACGGCGGCCACCGGGATTGTGTGGCCGACGCCGGCGGGCACGGCATCCGCCTTGCGCGCGAGGATCGCGGCCGAGCGGGGGCCGGGGAGCTCGGTGACCAGGCGACGCTCCTGTGGGAGGTCGGGTCCCCCGAGGGGCAGAGCAGCGGTTGCGGTCTCGAGAAGTGCCATGCGGCGAGCGTAGGCCGAGGCGGATGCCCCGCGCACTCGCCGCTCTGTACAATCTGTCTCAGGTGTTCGCCCGCCTGTACAACCCCGGGCGGGGCGGAAAAGGGGTCTCATGGATCAGCCGACGCTGCGAGCGCTCCTGGGACGCCGCGACCTCGGACTGCGCCTGATCTCGGACGAGCGGACGCTGCCGGACGGCGCCCTGGATCTGCCGCTGCGCTGGGTGCACTCCTCCGACCTGGCCGATCCGACGCCGTTCCTCGCCGACGAGCTCGCGCTGCTCACGACCGGATCTCAGTTCGACACGGCCGACGGCGTCCATGCCTACGTGCGGCGGCTGCACGAGCGCGGCGTCGTGGGACTCGGGTTCGGCACCGAGGTGCACCGCTCCGGCATCCCCGACGAACTGATCGCCGCGTGCGCCGCCCTTCGGATGCCGCTGTTCGAGGTGCCGTACGACACCCCGTTCATCGCGGTGGCGCGTGCGCATTCCGAGGCGATCGCCGCCCAGGCCTACGCCCGGCGGACGTGGGCGCTGGACACGCAGCGCGCTCTGGCGGTGGCGGCCCTGCGCCCGCGCGGCCTGTTCGCGACGCTGACCGAACTCGCCAGGCGCCTGGAGCGCTGGACCGGGATGTTCGACGCCGCCGGCGTCCTCGTGCACGAGCATCCGCAAGGCCTGCTCGCCGCGGCGGATGCCGAGGTCCTCGCCGCCAGGGCGACCGACCTCATCGCGCGCGGGGGTCAGGCCGGCCAGTCCCTGACGCTGGGGTCCGAGTCGTACACGCTCTTCACACTCGGCCGGACCGGGCACCTGCGCGGCGTCATCGCGATCGCGACGGCATCGCTGGATGCCGAGGCGCGCGCCGTGGTCACCTCGGTGATCGCGATGGCGGGCCTCGCACTCGAGCAGAACGAGCAGTTCGCGCGCCGCCGCCGGCGCCTGCACGCCCAGGTGCTGGCATCGCTGATGCTGGACGACCCGACGCTCGCGCGTCGCGTGCTCGGCTCGCTCCCGCACGCCCCGATCGTCGTCGCCGTGGCGGATGCCGACGCACCCGTCGAAGCGCTGGAGGAGTGGTGGGAGCGGACGAGGACGGATGCCGGGACGGCACTGTTCGGCGCATCGACGGACGACGGCGTCGTGATGTGCGCGTCCGCGGAGGACGCCGGCGTGTTCGACGAGATCGCCGAGCGGTTCGGCATCCGCCTCGGAGTCTCCGAGCCGGACGGATACGCGGCGTTCTCCCGTGCGCACGCTCAGGCGCTGGCCGCGCAGCGGCACGGCGGCACCGGGGCTGTGCGCTATGCGGACACGGTCGCGTCGAGCATCCTGTCCGCGTTCGCGACCGACGAGGCTCGGCTGGTCGCCGAGGCGCGGCTGGCACCGCTGCGCGCGCACGACGGGTTGGAGGAGGCGCTGCGGGTGTGGCTCCAGCACGACGCGCGGTTCGAGCAGGCGGCGGTCGCGCTCGGCATCCATCGCCACACCCTGCGCACGCGCATCGCGCAGGCGTCAGCGCTGCTCGGCACCGACCTGTCGACATTCCCCGCCAGGGCCGAGTTGTGGGCGGCGCTGCAGACCGTGCGGTGACGGCCCACCTATTCGCGAGACTTACCTTGCGGGGTGAGATTTGGCCAGCCTGGCCCCGTCTCACCCCGCAAAGCACGTCTCGCGGGGATCAGGGGCTACGCGCTGACCTGCATGTCCCGGCGCGTGATCGCCCAGGGCAGCGTCTCCCCCGCGAGCAGCGCCTCGACGTCGTCGAGGGCGGCGTCCGCGAGCCGTCGCACGTCGGTGCCCATGGACCCGGCGATGTGCGGCGTCAGCGCGACGTTCGGCAGGTGACGCAGCGGAGCATCCACCGGCAGCGGATCGGGATCCGTCACGTCGAGCACCGCGCCGATGCGCCCGGATGCGCACGCATCGAACAGGGCGTCGTGGTCGATCAGCGATCCTCGAGCGGTGTTGATCACCGTCGCCCCGTCGCGCAGGGCCGCGAGCTCGGCACGACCGATCATGTGATGGGTCTCCGCCAGCGCCGGCGCGTGCAGCGACAGCACATCCGCCCGACGCAGCAGTTCGGGGAGCGTCACGAGCTGCGCCCCCGACTCGGCGACCGCCGACGCATCGACGACGGGATCGGCCACGACCACCGCGACATCGTCCATCTGACGCAGCATCTGCACCACGCGGCGTCCGATCCGCGAGAAGCCGACGATGCCCACCGTGCGCCCCGCGCTCCCGTAGGCGGCGGACGTCACGAGATCTCCCCACCCGAGGGACTCGCGCTCCTGATTGCGGACGTGCGCGAACGCGCGCTTGAAGGCGAGCACGATCGATGCGAACGCGAACTCCGCGACCGGCACCGCGTTGGCGTCCGCCGCGGAGGTGACGACGATCTCCCGGTCCCACAGCTCGTCCGAGACGAGATCCTGCACGCTGCCGGCGGCATGCACGACGGCGCGCAGTCGCGGCATCCGATCCAGGGCCGCCGCGTCCAGCCGCGGCGCGCCCCAGGAAGTCAGCAGGATCTCGGTGTCGCCGACCGGTCCGTCGTCGAACCGCAGCGACGCCGCCGAGCTCAGCGAGATCAGCCGCCGCATCCGCGGTTCGTCGAAGAGCAGGTCGAACACGTCGGCGCTCATCGCCGTGCGCACGACACCGCTCACGCCTGCACCTCGGCGAGCTCGAGCACGGGACGCAGCGCGTACCGGCCGTTCGCCCAGACGACGTAGAGCGCCGGCGCCGCGGTGAGTCCGATCGCGATGGCCGGCATGGTGGTGAACAGCGCCGCCTGCACGCCGAGCACTGCGAACGACAGCGCCGTCAGATACCAGCGCCGGATGCCGAGGTACAGCGCCGCCTTGACGGCATCCCGCATCCGCGCCGTCGGCACCTCGGCGAGCGCACCGAGTCCCACGAGGCCCGCCGCCAGGGTCACCAGCGTCAGGATCGCGAGGACGGGGATGACCACGACGGATGCCGGGGTGTCGGCGACCGCGCGGACATCCACGAGCAGGACGACGAGGAGCGCCGTCCCGACGAGGCCGAGCAGCATCGCCTTGCGCCAGGTCGCCTTCCAGCCGCGCCAGAACGCGCGGACCACCTGCGTCTCACCCGCGGCGTTCTCGCGGAACGCCGCGAACGCGCCGGTCAGTGCGGGTGCGGCGAGCGGAGCCGCCAGCGCGAGCAGCGGCCAGGAGTGCGCCGGATCCGTGGTCATGAGCAGCACCACCAACGGCGCCGCCGCCACGAGGACGAGGAAGTTCACGGCGAGGCCGAGGTAGACGACCCCGAGGATCGTCGCCCAGGTGCTGTGCGAGACGCGCTTCATGGTTCAGCCCTTCATCCCGCTGGTGGCGATGCCCTCGACGAAGTACTTCTGCCCGAGCAGGAAGATGATCGCGATCGGGATGACCGAGATCGTGAGTCCTGCGAACAGCAGCGCGTAGTTCGTGTCGAAGAGGTTGCTCACGAAGCTCTTGAGTCCGAGCTGGATGGTCCACAGATCCGGGTTGCGCAAGTAGATGAGCGGCCCGAGGTAGTCGTTCCAGGTGTTCACGAAGGTGAGCAGCGACAGGCTCGCGATGGCCGGGACCGACAGCGGCAGCATGATGCGGCGCCAGATGCCGTACTCGCTGAGGCCGTCCAGACGTGCGGCCTCGCTGAGCTCTTCGGGGATCGTCTCGTAGTACTGCTTCATGAGGAACACGCCGAAGGCGCCGAACGCCTGCAGCAGGATGATCGCCCACAGCGTGTTGGAGACCTTGAGGTTCGACAGCAGGATGAACTGCGGGATCATGTACGACTGCCACGGCACGGCGATCGTCCCCACGTAGATGAGGAAGAGGATGTCGCGACCCGCGAAGCGCATCCGGGCGAATCCGTACGCGGCGAAGGAGCCGGTCAGCACCTGCAGGAAGGTGACCGACACCGCCAGGATCAGCGTGTTGCGGATCCACGTGAGCATGTCCGCCTTGGTCCAGATGTCGATGTAGTTCTGCCAGACGAAGGTCTCGGGGATCCACACCACGGGGACCGAGAACACCTCGTTCGCCGTCTTCAGGGAGCTCATCAGCATCCAGAAGAACGGCAGGAGCAGCCCGACGGCGAAGACGGCGAGCGCGAGGTAGCCGAGGACCCGGCCGACGCGGCGGCGCGTGGATGATGTGCCGACGCGCGAGCGCCGCGGGGCCGGATCGGTCAGCTTGCGCAGCGGGCGGCGCCCGGTGACCAGGAGTTCTGTCTGAGTCATCATGCGCTCCGCTTCTTGTTCCACAGGAACTGCCCGATGGTGACGAGGATGCAGAGGAAGAACAGCGCGACAGCGGCGGCGGACGCGTAGCCGAACTGCGATTCCTCGAAGCCCTTCTTGTAGATGAACTGCGACAGCACCAGCGTCGCCTGGCCGGGTCCGCCGTCGGTCATCACGAGGATCAGGTCGAAGATCTTGAACGAGTTGATCGTGAGCATGACGGTGACGAAGAACATCGTCGGCCGCAGGCACGGCAGGGTGACGTTCACGAACCGCTGCCACACGCTCGCACCGTCGACGCGCGCGGCCTCGTGCAGTTCACGCGGGACGGTCTGGAGCCCGGCGAGGAACAGGATCATGTAGTAGCCCATGTCGCGCCAGGTCGACACGATCACCACGGCGGGCATCGCCCACTCGGGCGAGGTGAGCCACCCCGGCGGGTTCTGGATGCCGATGGCCCGGAGGATCTCGTTGATGGGGCCGTAGTCGGGACTGAACAGCAGATTCCACACCACCGCGATCGCGACGATCGAGGTGATGTACGGAAAGAACGCCGCGGTGCGGAAGAACGCGACGCCGCGCAGCTTGTTGTTCAACAGCAGCGCCAGCCCCAGCGACACGACGATGGTCAGCGGGATGTGCATGACCGAGTAGTAGATGGTGTTCCAGAACGCGATGTGGAAGCTGCCGTCGCCCAGCAGCCGCTGGAAGTTCGCGATCCCCACCCAGTCGGCCTTGCCGAACACGTTCCAGTTCGTGAACGCCATGTAGAAGAGGATCAGCACGGGCAGCAGGGTCAGGAACCCGAACCCGGCGAAGTTCGGCAGGATGAAGCTCCAGCCGATCAGCGCGTTGCGGCGGCGCAGCGCCGAGCGGCGGCGCTTCAGCGGGACTGGTGGTGCCTCGGGGGCATCCGTCGTGGTCATGTCGTCTCCTGTGGGCAAGCGTGGAGTGTGTCGGGGACGGCCAGCGCAGCGGGCCGCCCCCGGTCGATCAGTCGAGGCCGACTTCGCTCTTCACGCGCTCTTCGGCGGTCGTGATCGCGGCATCGATCGGCTCGGCTCCGGACATCACGGCGGTGTGCAGATCCGCGAGGATGCCCTGGATCGTGGCGGTCTTGCTCGAGGTCGGGTTCTCGGGCAGGGTCTCGTGCGTCGCCCACGCGAAGGCGGACAGTTCGTCGGTGGGCGCGCCCTCGACGCCGAAGTAGGTCTCGGCGATCGCGTCGTTCGTCAGCGCCGGCGTGATGCCGATGCCGGCGAGCAGCTGCGCGGCCTCCTCCGATGCGGCGAACTCGAGGAACGCCTTGGCTGCGTCCGTCTTCGCGGAGTCGATGTTCGCGTTGATGCCGAACCCGGTCGGGTCGCCGAAGGTCACCGGCGTGTTGTCGGTACCGGCGGTCGAGTCGTCGAGCTGCGGCACCGGAGCGATGCCCCACTCGAAGTCGCCGGCCTCACCGGAGGCCTGCTGCGCGATCAGGGTCGCGGTGTACCACGTGCCCATGAGCAGCATCGCGGCCTTCTGCGTGCCGAATTCGCCCTGGTAGGTCAGCTGGTTGGCCTTGGCGGTGTTGAAATCGACCTGCGCCCCGGCATCCTGCAGCGCCAGCGTGTTGTCGTAGTAGTCCTTGAGGTTGCTGAAGTCGCCCTCGAGGATGTCGGTGCCGGTCTGCGCGTTCGCGAAGCCCTGCACGGTGGACTGCCAGTTGTGCAGGTAGGCGCCCTTCGAGGCATCCGTCGTCAGCGCCTCGGCAGCGGTCGCGTAGTCCTCCCACGTCCAGGAGCCGTCCGGGTACTCGACGCCCGCGGCGTCGAACAGCGCCTTGTTGTAGAAGAGCACCCACGAGTCCTGGCGGTATGGCACCGCGAACGCCGTGCCGTCGACCTCATAGGAGCTCGCTCCCCCGATGCCGTCCGGCAGCGCCACGTCGGAGACGTCCAGCAGCTGACCGCCCTCCTGGAAGGTGGTGACGTACTTGACCTCCTTCTGAGTGATGATGTCGGGGCCGGAACCGGCGGCGAGGTCGGCCGTCACCAGCGTGTTGTACTCAGCAGGGTCGTACTCCTTGAGCTCGACCTTCACGTTGTCGTGCTTCTTCTCGAACTCGTCGGCCAGCAGCTGGAACTCCGGCGTCGTCTCGATGCTCCATGCGGAGACGTTGAGCGTGACCGGCGCGTCCGGATCGGCGGTGCTCTCTCCGGAGTCTGCGCTGCAGCCGGCCAGGGTCAGAGCCGCGACAGCTGCGATGCTGCCCGCGGCGAGGATCTTGCGGTTCATGGGGTGCTGCTCCTTTGCGATTGCGTGGGCCCAGGGATGGGTCGGGTACCGGACGGTCAGTCGGTCCGGGGGTCTGTCGGTCGTTCGGCGGCCAGATCTGCGCTGGCCAGACCCGCCGCTGTGCGGATGCCGTCGTGCCACGTGACGGCGACGACGTCGCCGGCGACGTCGACGTCCGGCGCCGCAGCGATCGAGGAGTCTCCCGCGAGCCGGACGGCCGTGGCGATCCACCTGCCGACGACCGGGGCGTACGTGATCACCGGCACGCCGGCGACCGGGCCGAGCGGGCTCGCCTCGAAGCGCTCCTCGACGCTGGGCGTTCCCCCGGGCGTGAGCGCCACGATCTCGCTGACCCGGCCGTTCGCCGCGGCTCGCGCGGTGACCCCTGCGGCCTCCATCGCCACGGCATCCGCTGCGATCGCCCAGCCGCCGATGCGCACGGCCGCAGGCTCCGCACCCGGCTCGAGGGAGTCGATGCGCACCAGGCGCACCTCCCAGGATCCGCGGACGATGGAGACCGTCGTGATGGCGCCGGCGAGCGCGACGTCGCCCGTGATGCCGGAGCCGTGGCGCACCTGGACGGCGGCCGGGGCGATCCAGTGCGCCCGCGCGGTGGATCCGGCGATCGCGGCGTCGCCGTCGCGGCGGACGCCGAGCAGTTCCATACCGGCACGATGCGTCGCGCGGCCGTCGATGTGGACCAGTACCACTGACTGCTCGAGCGGCTCCTGCCACGCATCGCCGTTCAGGAGCGGGCTCGCGGCCGTGGAGTAGCCGATCCTCGTGTACAGCGGCGAATCCCCGACGAGGTCGCCGGCGTTCGCGTGGTCGGTGCCGTGGTTGATGACGCGGACGATGCCGTCGTCGTGCGTGGCCGAGATGATCCAGCCTGGACTCTCCACGACCCGGAGCACGTCGGCGGTCTCGACCGGCAGCGTGGCGGGTTCGGCAGCCCACACCGGATGGTCGGCGGGGAGGGCGATCCCCAGCATCCCCTTCACGGCCCAGTAGGGCGAGCCGGTGCCGGAGTAGTTCTGCGCGAGGCGGCGCCATTCTCCGTGCCAGCCGAGGTCGAGCAGGCCGTCGGCGTTCGGAACGCCGTGGTCGGCGAAGTGCGACACGATGCCGGATGCCGCGCGGCGCAGTCGTCCGAGCGGAACCGACGGCACCTCGGCGAAGGCGCCAGCCCAGAACGGGGCGGCGGCCGCGAACCGGTAGACGAGGCTGCGGCCCTGGATGAGCGGCGATCCGTCGCCGCCGACGAGTGCCACGGCATCCTGCAGATAGGCGTCGAGGCGGGCGACGTCGTTCGCCGTCCGCCCGTCCGCCAGGTCGGCGGCGCCCTGCATGCGCGCCCAGAGGATCGGGTACAGGTGCAGCGCCCAGCCGACGTAGTGGTCGTACGAGCGCTCGTCGCCGTCGGAGAGCCAGCCGCCCTGCCGGACGAACGAGTCGTGCCTAGCGAGATCCGCATCGATGTCGGCCGGGGACCAGGGGCCGCCGACCGAGCGCAGGAACGTCTGGACCACGATGCGGAACCAGACCCAGTTCGTCTGCGGGTAGGTGTCGTCGCCGACCACGGGTGCCAGATAGTCGATCAGCCGCCCCTGCGTGACGGCGTCGAGGCGGTCCCAGATCCATGGGCGGGTCATGTCGAGGATCAGCGCGATCGACGCCGCTTCGACCTTGGCCTGCGCATGCTCGTCGAGACGCACCCAGCGGTCGGGTGCCTCAGGGTCGACACCGGCGACGATGCCGCGGGAGTAGTCCGCGATCAGCTGATCGACGCCCTCGCCGCGGGCACCGGCGATGCGGAATCCGGCGAGCAGGAACGTACGGGCGAAGCCCTCGAGCCCGTCGACGTCGCGCCCGTAGCCGCCGGAGGCTCCGGGCGGCGTGATGCGGGCGAAGTTCTCGGATGCCCAGACGCGGGAACCGTCGAGAAGGCGGTCGGCGAACGCGAGCCAGTCCTCGCGGGTCCAGTCGGGCACGGATCTCTCCTTTGAAATGCGGGCGGTCTGGTCGGGTGGATTGACCGCTTTCGGAGATTAGCAATCTTTTTCGTACAGAACAAGATGGTTTTGGTTTTGTTATGTTCGGTTATGATCGTTTAAGGATCGCGGCGCCGGAATTCCGCCTGACGGACGCGGATGACGATAGAAAGAACTGGGGAGAGGCGAGGAAGCATGACCGACGACAACGTGCACGTCCTGCTGGCGGCGAAGCGCCGCGAGCACGTGCTCGACGCGCTCGCGCGCGACGGCGCGGTGCGCATCTCGCAGCTCGTCGACGATCTCGGAGTGACGCCGGTGACGCTGCGCCGCGACCTCGCGCAGATGGAGCGCGAAGGCGTGCTCGTCCGCGTGCACGGAGGCGCCGTGCCGTCGAAGGCGGCGGCTGCCGCGGCATCCGTTCCGAAGGAGCCAGAGGTCCGCACCATCGCAGTGCTCGTGCCGTCCCTGAACTACTACTGGCCCGGCGTCGTCCGCGGAATGGAGGCCGAGGCCCGCGCCCGTGGGTTGAAGGTGCTGCTGCGCGGCGCGTCCTACGAACTGCAGGACGAGCGCCCCGTGCTCGAACGGCTCGTGGCGAGCGAGGACATCGCAGGCCTCATCGTCGCGCCGAACACCGACACTCCGCATGCGAAGGACGTCGCACGCTGGCTGGACGAGTCAGGCATCCCGACCGTGCTCGTCGAGCGCGATGCGGTCTCCGCCGGAGGCGCGCCCGTCGAGTCCGTGACGACCGACCACGCGCTGGGTGCGATGCTCGCCGCCCGGCACTTGGCATCGCTCGGCCATCGTCGCGTGGGGCTCGTGCTGTCGCGCAATTCGCCGACGTCGCGCAAGATCGCGTCGGGCTGGCATCAGGCGGTGACGGACCTGAAGCTCGGGCCTGCGCGCCATGTCGAGACCGTGCTGCCCGATCGCTCGAGCCCCGACTTCACCGCAGAGGTCAACACAGCGCTGGACGCGATGATGGATGCCGGGATCACCGGGCTCCTGGTGCACTCCGACCCCGAGGCGATGGCGGTCGTCGATCTCGCCCTGAACCGCGGGATCTCGGTCCCCGAGGACCTGTCGATCATCGCCTACGACGACGAGGTCGCGCAGCTGTTCACCCCGGCGCTGACCGCTGTGAGCCCGCCGCGCGCTTCCGTCGGCCGCACGGCCGTCGACCTGCTGCTGCACCGGATGGGGAACCCCGATCGCCCGGTGCACCGGGTGCAGCTGAGCCCGCAGCTCAACGTCCGCGACAGCACGGCCGCTCCCCGCGCGTAGACGGAAGCACGACCAGGGCCGAGTGACCTACGCGTCCGCGGCCCGGCCGCGCGCGATGAGCACCGGTATACAGCCGCAGATCATGCTGAGGACCCCGGCGACGACGAGCACGACGCCCAGCGGCCAGAAGACCTCCAGCGAGACGTCGCCGTACGACAGCGCGTCGAGCGACCGCGCGACTCCATCGGGGAACTCCAGGATGCTGCCGCCGTCGCCGAACACCCACAGCACGATCCCGAGCGTCGTGGCCCCGAGGCCGACGAACACGAAGGCCGTCGCCGACGGGCCGGCCCGTCCATCGACGCGCTCGAGGTGGGAGCCTGCTGCGGCGATCCTCGGTGCCCGGATCGAGAGCACGGGCATCACGATGATCAGCACCACGCCGAGCGGGATGCACATGCCGATCACGTAGCCGGCCATCGGCACGAGGAACAGCTGCGCGACGACGCCCTCGCTCCACCAGTAGTGGAAGCCGCCGTTCTGGGCTCCGGATTCGGCGATCGTCTGCCGCACGGCGGGGAAGGCGACGGCGATCGCCTGGACGATGCCGATCGGAATCGCCACGAACACCGGAGCGACGAAGCACGCGGTGAGCATCCGCATGAGGACGTGGCCGATGGAGGGCGCACGCTTCCATGCCATCTCGAGCATGCACCAGCCGGCGTACAGGCCAGGGGCGATGACGGCGAGGTTGCCGCCGATTCCATCCCCGGACGCATCCGCCAGGGTGACGAGAACACCCCACACGCCGGCGACGATCGCAAGCGAGAGCACGATGAGGTCGACACCGCTGACGAGCGAACGCAGCTCCGTCCGCCATGAGTGATCGTCCGGCGGCGCCGCCGCTTCATCCGACATCTCATCCCCTCCGTCGAGCACCATCACCGCAAGGCTACCGAGGGGCGTGGGCCTCGAGGAACTCGTACACGTCCGTCGTGTCGACGCCGGGGAACGCCCCGGTGGGCAGGGTCGCGAGCAGAGTCCGCGGAGTCTTCACGTTCGGCCAGGACTGCTCCCGCCAGCGCTGCTCGAGCTCCGCGGGGGCCCTCCGGCAGCACACCTCGACCGAGTGCTTCGAGACGCCGCGATGCGGGGTGTCCCGCCCGACGAACCATTTCGTGTCGTCGAAGCGCACACCGACGCTGACCGAGTGCAGCCCTTCACTGGACGCCTCCACCCTGGCCGTGCACCAGTACGTCCCGTTACCGGTGTCGGTGTACTGGTAGTACGGGTTGAACCGGTCGTCCTCGTCGAAGACCACCCGGCTCGTCCACCGCCGGCAGCACATCTGCCCCTCGATCGCGCCGAGGCGATCGGTCGGGAAGTTCACGTCGTCGTTCTCGTACGCCTTCGTGATCGTGCCCGACTCGTGCACCTTGAGGAAGTGCACCGGGATGTCGAGGTGCCGCGTCGCGAGGTTCGTGAACCGGTGGGCCGCCGTCTCATACGACACCGAATAGGCATCCCTGAGGTCCTCGATCGAGATCTCCCGACGCGCCTTGGCCTCGCGCAGCGCGGGCACGACGTGCGCCTCGGGGATGAGCAGCGCCCCGGTCAGGTAGTTCGTCTCCACGCGCTGCCGCAGGAACTCCGCGTAGCTGCGGGGTTCGGCATGCCCGAGGATGCGGCTCGACAGCGCCTGCAGCACGGCCGTACGCGCATCGCCCTTGGCCTGCACCTGGCCGGACAGATAGAGCCGGCCGTTCGCGAGATCGGCGACGCTGCGGGTCGTCTGCGGAAGATCGGATGCGTAGTGCAGTGTGAATCCGAGGTGAGCCGCGATCTCGGACGCGGTGCGCTGCGTGAGGGGACCTCCTGGATGATCGACCGCCGCGAGGATCTCGGACGCCTTCGCCTCGAGTTCCGCGAAGTGGTTGTCCTGCCGGCGCATGAGGTGCCGCAGCTCGACGTTCGCACGTCGGGCCTCCTCCGGGGTCGCCGCACGCTCATCCCGGAGGCGGTCGATCTCGCCGTGCAGAGCGAGCAGCGCCTTCAGGGCATCCGTCGGAACGCTCTTGGCGATCCGGAACGGCTCGATCCCGAGCGCCTGGAACGTCTGCCCCTTCATCGCGCGCTCCAGGGAGATCTCCAGAGCGCTGCGCTCATCGAGCGGCTCGCCCTCGAGCAGCGCGTCGATGCCCGTCCCCAGCGCGCGGGCGATCGCCTGCAGCAGCGTGAGCTTCGGCTCGCGCTTGCCCGTCTCGATCATGGAGAGCTGGCTGGGGGCGCGGTCGACCGCTGCGGCGAGCGCCTCCAGGGTCATCCCGCGGGAGGCGCGCAGCTGCCGGATGCGCCGTCCGATGGTGAGGGCGTCGGTGTCTTCTTCGATCTGCGCCGGGGTCATGCCGGGATTCTGTCACGAAAACAGAAATACGGCCAAACTTCTCCTCCTCATCGGCCATCAGCATCCGAGATCTTCACGCAGAGTGGATGCCAAGCCACCCCGATCCAACGGAGGAGAGAGATCATGACGAACAACACCCCGACCGGACTGCGAGCCGGTGACCAGGTCCAGACCGCGGCCGAGCTCCAGGAGATCTGGGAGACCGACCCGCGCTGGGACGGCGTCGAGCGCACGTACAGCGCCGAGGACGTCATCCGCATCCGCGGCTCGGTCCGCGAGGAGGCCACGCTCGCCCACCGCGGAGCCGAGAACCTGTGGAATCTCCTGCACACCGAGGAGTACGTCCGGGCTCTCGGCGCGTACACCGGTGGCCAGGCCGTGCAGCAGGTGCGCGCAGGGCTCAAGGCGATCTACCTCTCCGGCTGGCAGGTCGCCGCCGATGGCAATCTCGCCGGCCAGACCTACCCCGACCAGTCGCTGTACCCGGCGAACTCGGTGCCGTCCGTCGTCCGTCGCATCAACAACGCGCTGCTGCGCCAGGACCAGCTCGAGCACGCCGAGGGCGAGCTCACGCAGGACTGGCTCGCCCCGATCGTCGCGGATGCCGAGGCCGGCTTCGGCGGGCCGCTGAATGCGTACGAGCTGGCGCAGTCGCTGATCCAGTCCGGTGCCGCCGGCATCCACTGGGAGGACCAGCTCGCGAGCGAGAAGAAGTGCGGACACCTCGGCGGGAAGGTGCTCGTGCCGACGCAGCAGCACATCCGCACGCTGAACGCGGCCCGCCTCGCGGCCGACGTGGCCGGGGTCCCCACCGTCATCATCGCCCGCACGGATGCCCTCGCCGCCGACCTGCTCACCAGCGACGTCGACGAGCGCGACCAGCCGTTCACCACCGGCGAGCGCACCAGCGAGGGGTTCTACCGGATCCGTCCAGGCCTCGAGTCGGTCATCAGCCGCGGACTCGCCTTCGCCCCGTACGCCGACCTGCTCTGGGTCGAGACGGGCGAGCCGGACATCGCGCTGGCCCGGTCGTTCGCCGAGGCGATCCACGCGCAGTTCCCCGGCAAGCTGCTGGCCTACAACTGCTCCCCCAGCTTCAACTGGCGCAAGCACCTGTCGGATGCCGAGATCGCCACGTTCCAGCAGGAACTGGCCGAGCTGGGTTACCGGTTCCAGTTCATCACGCTGGCTGGCTTCCACGCACTGAACCACTCCATGTTCGACCTCGCCCGCGGGTACGCCGAGCGCGCCATGAGCGCGTACGTGGACCTTCAGGAGGCCGAGTTCGCCGCCGAGGCATCCGGATACACCGCCACCAGGCACCAGCGCGAGGCCGGCACCGGATACTTCGACGTCATCTCGACCGCGCTCAACCCCGACAGCGCGACGCTCGCCCTCGCCGGCTCCACCGAGACGGCGCAATTCCACCCCACGCCCACTCAGGCCACCGCTTCGCGCTGACCTGAGCCTCCGGGCGCGGGGCCCCGCTTGCTTTGACGCCTCCTGCCTTCTCACGTCCCAGCCACCGCTTCGCGCTGACCTGAGCCTCCGGGCGCGGGGGCCCCGCTTGCACCAACGCCTCCCGGCTCTTCACGACCCAAAGGACACACATCATGACCATTCCCACCGCTCCCCCGACCGCCCCGACCGAGACCCTGCGGGGCCCCGCCATCCGGATCGACGGACCTCTGCGCGACCGCTACGACGAGATCCTCACACCGGAGGCTTTCGCGTTCCTCACCGAACTGCACCACCGGTTCGCGCACCGACGGCACGACCGGCTCGCCGACCGGATGCGGCGCCGCTTCGAGATCGGCAACGGCCACGACCCTCGGTTCCGCGACGACACCGCGCACATCCGCGAGGATGCCGAGTGGCAGGTCGCCGGCGCAGGACCGGGGCTCGAGGACCGCCGCGTCGAGATCACGGGTCCGACGGATCCGAAGATGACGATCAACGCCCTGAACTCCGGCGCGCGGGTCTGGCTCGCCGACCAGGAGGACGCCACCAGTCCCACCTGGGCGAACGTCATCGGCGGGCAGCTGTCGCTGCGCGATGCGATCCGCGGCGAGCTGAGCTACACGAGCGCCGAGGGCAAGGAGTACCGCGTCACCGCCGAACGCACGCCGACGATCGTCATGCGTCCTCGCGGCTGGCACCTCACCGAGAAGCACCTGACGTTCATCGATCGCTCGGGTCGGGCGATGGCGGCATCCGGTTCCCTCGTCGATTTCGGGCTGTACTTCCTGCACAACGCGCAGGCGCTGATCGACGCCGGGCGCGGACCGTACTTCTACCTCGCCAAGCTCGAATCCAGCGAGGAGGCGAAGCTGTGGGACGACATCTTCACGTTCGCGGAGGAGCACGCGCGTCTCCCGCACGGGACGATCCGCGCGACCGTCCTGATCGAGACGCTGCCGGCGGCGTTCGAGATGGACGAGATCCTGTTCGAACTGCGCGACCACTGCGCAGGCCTCAACGCCGGCCGCTGGGACTACATCTTCTCGATCATCAAGAACTACCGCGGGCGCGGGGCGCGGTTCGTCCTGCCCGACCGCAGCGAGGTCACGATGACCGTGCCGTTCATGCGGGCGTACACCGAGCTGCTGGTGCAGACGTGCCACCGCCGCGGCGCATTCGCGATCGGCGGCATGAGCGCCTTCATCCCGAACCGCCGCGACCCCGAGGTGACCGCCCGCGCGATCGAGAAGGTCTCCGCCGACAAGCGCCGCGAGGCCGGCGACGGGTTCGACGGCACGTGGGTCGCGCATCCGGATCTCATCCCGACCGCGCAGGCCGAGTTCGACGCTGTGCTCGGCGACCGCCCGAACCAGGTGGACCGGCAGCGCGACGACGTCGACGTGAGCCCTGCGGATCTGCTCGACCTGCACATCGGGCGCCCGATCACCGACCAGGGCGTGCGCGACAACGTCGCCGTCGCGATCCGCTACATCGAGGCGTGGCTGCGGGGCCTTGGTGCCGTCGCGATCGACAACCTGATGGAGGATGCCGCGACCGCGGAGATCTCCCGCTCGCAGGTGTGGCAGTGGATCCACCAGGGCCTCTCCACGGAAGAGGGCACGCCGATCACGGCGCAGTACGTCGAGTCGCTCATCTCCGACGTGCTCTCCGCGGTCGAACGCCGGGACGGCGATCGGTTCGATGACGCGGCCGATGTGTTCCGTGACGTCGCCCTCGGGACGGAGTTCCCGGCGTTCCTGACGCTGAGCGCGTACAACCGGTACCTCGTCGACACGGAGTGAGCTGGTCTGAGATCCCGTCGGCCGGACGCGTTCCCCGGATCGCGTCCGACCGGCGGGATCTCTCCGCCCCAGTGATGCGGCCTGTGGATAACTCCGCATGCCGGTCCCCCGCCCGGCGTACTGTCCCGACCATGTCCAGCTTCGCCATCGCCTATCGAGAAGCGTCCCGCGTGCGCCGCATCGTCTCGATCGCCCTCAGCATCCTGACCATCGTCCTGTCCACGGGCATTCTCGTGATCTTCATCACGCAGCCGGAGATCTTCCTCAGCGTCGGGATGTCCGGGCTCCCGCCGGTCGAGAGGATCATCATCGACGCGCGCGAGTATCTGCTCTTCCTGCCGATGATCGCGCTGGGTCTGCTGATCCGGATGCCGAAGCCGGCCTCCCCCGGCAGATCGCCGCTCACCTGGCCGCTGACGTTCGGCATCGTCGCCGCCGGGCTGTGCCTGGCGTCGTACGTGTACCCGCAGGCGGTGGTCCTGATCTCCGGCGCGTTGTTCCTCGTCGGCGTGCTGACGTCAGGGGCGGGGTGACCCGTGGATGCCGGCCGCTCCGGCTTACCCTGGAGGCATGACGGACACGTGGGAGGCCATCGCGGGCGAGTTCCTGCACAACAACGCCACGGGCGCGCGCCTCGTCGTCGTCGCCGGGGCCGAGCACGACCGTTCGCGACGCGCCGCCGATGCCCTCGCGACCGCGCTGGAGGCGCACGGCGAGAGCGTCGAACGCGCCGACACGCATGCGGTCGACCCCGCGCTGCTGCGCGAGCGGATCGTCGCCCCGTTCCGGGCGGATCGTGCACGCGACCGCGTCCTGGTGCTCTCCGGACCCGACCGGCTGCTGGCCGACGAGAACCGCGGGATGTGGCATTTCACGCTCTGGAACACCGCCGGGGACGAACCGACGCACCCGGATGCATCCTCCCTGGTCGATATGACCGACCCGACGGCTCCGTACCGGCGATATGGGGATTCGTGCGGAACCGCGGAGTGCTGCAGCGGCTGACGCGCACGGCTCCCCTCGCGCGAGTAGCATTCAAAGCGTGACCGAACGCGCTCCTCTCTCCCGCAAACTGTCCGCTATCGCCGAGTCCGCGACGCTCAAGGTGGATGCCAAGGCCAAGGCCCTGAAGGCCGAAGGCAAGCCGGTCATCTCCTACGCCGCCGGCGAACCGGACTTCGCGACGCCGCAGTTCATCGTGGATGCCGCGGCAGAGGCCCTGGCCGATCCGGCGAGCTACCGGTACACGCCCGCCCCCGGCCTTCCGGCGCTGCGCGAGGCGATCGCCGCGAAGACGCTGCGCGACTCGGGCCTTGCGGTCTCCCCCTCGCAGGTGATCGTGACCAACGGCGGCAAGCAGTCCGTGTACCAGGCCTTCCAGGCGGTCGTGAACCCCGGCGACGAGGTGCTGCTGCCCGCGCCGTACTGGACGACGTACCCCGAGGCGATCCGCCTCGCCGACGGCGTCCCCGTCGAGGTGTTCGCCGGGTCCGACCAGGACTACAAGGTCACCGTCGAGCAGCTGGAGGCGGCGCGCACCGAGCGCACCACCGTGCTGGTGTTCGTCTCGCCGTCGAACCCGACCGGCTCGGTCTACACGCCAGAGGAGACCAGGGCGATCGGCGAGTGGGCCGTCGAGCACGGCATCTGGATCATCTCGGACGAGATCTACCAGAACCTCACGTACGAAGGCGTGAAGGCCGTCTCGATCGTCGAGGCGGTGCCTGCGGCTGCGAACCAGACGATCCTCGTCAACGGCGTCGCGAAGACGTACGCGATGACCGGGTGGCGGGTGGGCTGGATGGTGGGCCCGGCCGACGCGATCAAGGTCGCGGGCAACCTGCAGTCGCACCTGTCCAGCAACGTGAACAACGTCGCGCAGAAGGGCGCGATCGCCGCGCTCACCGGTCCGCAGACCGAGGCGGAGCAGTTCCGCGAGGCGTTCGACCGCCGTCGCCGACTCATCGTGTCGGAGCTGTCGAAGATCGACGGCGTGAAGGTGCCGAACCCGCTCGGCGCGTTCTACGTCTACCCCGACGTGCAGGGTCTGCTCGGGCGGGCCTGGGGCGGCGTCACGCCCACGACCTCGCTCGAACTGGCCGACCTCATCCTCGAACAGGCCGAGGTCGCCGTGGTTCCGGGCGAGGCGTTCGGACCGTCCGGCTACCTGCGCCTGTCGTACGCGCTGGGCGACGACCAGCTGCTCGAGGGCGTGCAGCGCCTGCAGCGCCTGTTCGCCTCCTGAGGATCGTTTTCCGCCCCGAGACCTCTCGGTGACGGCGAGGCCCCGTCGTATTCGCGCGGAGACGACGGGGCCTCGCCATTCAGACGGGGTATCGGGGGCAGCGCCGCAACGGCGCGTCAGTCCTCGAACCCGATCAGCCAGCGGATGCCGTAGCGATCGACGACCTGGCCGTCATAGTCCCCCCAGGGACGCTTCTGGAGCGGATCCGCCACCGTCCCGTCCTCGGCGAGCGCGTCGAACCAGCGCGTGAGCTTCGCGGGCTCCGCCGCTCCGAGCAGCGAGAAGCTCGCGCCGACGATGTGCACGGCATCCTCATCGGGCCCAGCATCCGCGGCGAACAGCTGCACGGCGCCCGTGAGCATGCCGTGCGCGATCGCGTCATCCGGGCCGTCGACGCGGCTGAACTGCGCGTAGGTGAACGTCGTCAGCTCGCCGCCGAACACATCGCGGTAGAACGTCAGGGCCTCGCCTGCGTTGCCGGGGAAGAACAGGTACGGGACGAGTCCGGGCATGCACGTGAGCCTACGCCCTGCGCCGGACGGGCGGGGTACGCCGATCCGACCGCGAGACTTACCTTGCGGGCCGACCTTTGCCCTGCCAGGCCAAGTATCACCCCGCAAGTCAAGTCTCACGCCGCCGGTGGACGCCGCCGCACACCGTGGCCGGTGGACGCCGGTGGGTGCGTCAGATGTCGACGCCGACGAGCACGGGCTCCGGCTGCAGCAGCAGGCCGAACTCGGCGTGCACCCGACCCGAGATGTAGCGCGCGAGTTCGGCGATCTCCCCGGCCGTCGCCCCGCCGCGGTTGGTTAGCGCAAGAGCGTGCTTGGTCGACACTCCGGCGCGGGAGCGCGGCAACCGGAATCCCTTCGAGATCCCGGCGTGCTCGATGAGCCAGGCTGCCGACACCTTGACGTCGGTCGGCTGATGCGTCAGCGGCGGCACGTGCCCGTCGTATGCGCCGAGCGGAATGACCGTCACGGCATCCAGGTCGGGAGTCACGGGCCAGCGGGGGCACTCCGGCGGAAGCGCTCGCGCGACGGCCTCCGGCACGATCGCGTTCTGGAAGAACGACCCGGCGCTCGACGTGTCCGGGTCCTCCGGGTTCAGGAGCATGCCCTTCGCCGCACGCGTCTCGAGGATCCGCCCGCGCACCCACGCGAGCGGCACGGGCGCGTGGTCCTGCAGCGCGAGCGCGCGACGCAGCTGCTCGCCGCGGACGATGCGCCCGGCATCCCCCACATCGGCGAGATCCAGCGTGACCGAGAGGATGACCGCCCGGCGCAGCGGGGCTCCGCCGTAGTGGTGCTTGAGGACGGACGTGCGGAAACCGAGTCCGAGTTCGGATGCCGAGGCGACCGACACCTCGCCGGTGGCCTCGTCGATGAGCTCGACCTCGACGAGCGTCTCCTGGATCTCCTGCCCGTAGGCGCCGACGTTCTGCACGGGGGCAGCGCCGACGGTGCCCGGGATGCCGCTCATCGCCTCGATGCCGGCGAGGCCGTGCTCGACCGTGTACGCGACCAGCGCGTCCCAGTCGTGGCCGGCCTGCACGCGGACGCGGGCGCGGCCGGGGTGCGGCGACTCGAGTCGCTCGATGCCGGTGGTGAGCACGCGGATCACGGTGCCCTCGAACGGCTCGTCTCCGACGAACAGGTTGGACCCGCCGCCGAGCACGAACCACTCGTCACCGCGCGCCCACGTCTCGCGCAGCGCCTCGACCAGTTCGTCGGCGGTGCGCGCCTCGAGCATCCGCTCCGGTGCCGCGCCGGTGCGCAGCGTCGTGAGCTGCGAGAGCGCGATCGGTGAGACGTCGCGCATCAGATCGCGACGCGCAGCTGCGCCTTGCCGAGGACCGTGGTCTCGCCGAAGGTGACCTTGAGGTCGATGCGTGCGCTGGACTCGTCCACGGCACCCACTGTGGCGAGCACGTGCACGTCCGCTCCGTCCGCGCGGTCGACGACGACGGGCTTCGTGAACCGCACGCCGTACTCGGTGATCGTCGCGGCATCCCCGAGCGCCGACACCACGACGGAGGACGCGATGCCCATCGTCAGCATCCCGTGCGCGAGCACGCCGGGAAGACCGACCGACTCGGCGACATCGTCGCGGTAGTGGATCGGGTTGAAGTCGCCCGAGGCTCCCGCGTAGCGGACGAGCGATTCGCGGGTGAGGTGGATGTCGCGCTCGGCGATGACATCTCCGACAGTGAACGACATCATTCCCCCGCTCCGACCAGCAGCACGCTGGTCGCCGTGACGACGTGGGCGCCCTCGGCGTCCGTGATCTCGGCTTCACTGGTGATCATCGCGTTGCCGCCGACCGTGCGGATGCCGGTGACCTTCAGGCGTCCGCTCAGTTCGTCGCCGGCGACGATCGGACGGCTGTAGGCGAAGCGCTGCTCGGCGTGGATGGTCCGCGCCAGTTCGATGCCGGACCCCGGTTCGCTGAGCAGCTGCTGCAGCGTCTGGTCCTGGATGACCATCGCGAACGTCGGCGGTGCGACGACGTCGGCGTAGCCGAGCGCGCGAGCGGCATCCACATCGGTGTGCAGCGGAGCGTCGGCGAAGACGGCGCGGGCGAACTCGCGCACCTTCTCACGACCGACGAGGTACGGGGCCGTCGGCGGGAACTCCCGGCCGACAAGTTCGGTGTTGACTGGCACCAGACGAGTCTACCGACCGTCCCCGACCGACTCCCTGTCGCCGGCCGGGGAAACACGACTCAGGCCGCCCTGGCGGCGAGGGCCGAGCCGAGCATCACCAGCCGCATGCTGCGCTCTGCGGCGTCCCGCAGCAGAGCCTCCCCCTGTTCGACGGCCTGCTCGAGCTGCATCGGCACGGTGAGGATGGACGCGATCGCGCCGATGCCGATGTCGTGCACGGCCGGAGCTCCTTCGCCGAGCGAACCGGCGATGCCGAGCACCGGGACGCCTGCGATGCGTGCGCGCATGGCGACCTCGGCCGGCACCTTCCCCCGCGGCGTCTGGAAGTCGATCGCGCCCTCCGCCGTGATGACGAGGTCGGCCTTCTCGAGCAGGTCGTCCAGGTTGCGCGGCAGCAGGTCGCCGTCCAGCAGCACCTCGAATCGCGGTGCCAGGCGGGCGCCGAGGACCGCCGCGAGTCCTGCTCCCAGGCCACCGGATGCCCCGGTACCCGGGCCGGTGCGCACATCCATCGCCGCGCCGTGGGTGCCGAAGCGCTCGAGCACGTCGGCCCAGGTGTCGAGCGCCTCAGACAGCTGCTCGACGTCGGCCGGCGAAGCGCCCTTCTGCGGGCCGAACACGCGTGCGACGCCTCGGGGTCCGCACAGCACGTTGTGGATGTTGCAAGCGAGGACGATCTCGACCTCGGCGGCCCGCGGATGCAGGTGGCTGAGATCCAGGGACGCCGCGTCGACGAGGTTCCGACCGCCGCGGGGAAGCGGGTTCCCGTTCCGGTCGAGCACCCGGACGCCCAGTGCTTCCAGCGCGCCGGCCCCGCCGTCGCTGGTGCCGGAGTCGCCGCAGCCGACGATGATCCGCTCCGCGCCGCCGTCGAGCGCAGCGGCGATCAGCTGTCCGACGCCCAGCGTCGTCGTGGCGCCGGGGTCGCGCCGATCGCGCGGGACCAGGCGCAGCCCTCCCGCCTGCGCCATCTCGACGACGGCCGTGCCGCGTGCCGATCCGCCGAGGCGGGCGTAGTGCGCGACGACGGGATCGCCGACCGGACCCGTGACGGTGACGGGGACGAGCTCGCCACCAGTCGCTGCGGCGAGCGCGGCGGCGGTGCCCTCGCCGCCGTCGGGGATCGGGAACTCGTCGACCTGGATGCCGGGGATGACGCGGCGCACACCCGATGCGATCGCGCGGGCGACCGTCTCGGCGTCGAGGCTCTCCTTGAATCCGCTGGGGGCCACGAGAACGCGCTGGGGAATGTGGATGGACATGGGGACTCCTTCTGATGGACCCGAATCCGGGTACGACGAACGTCGAGGTGGTGGAGAGGTGAGGACGAGGGCGAGGACGAGGGGATGCTGTGGTGCGCGGGCTCAGCGCAGCAGGGGCATCCCCATGGCCGGCCAGATCCAGAACGAGAAGCAGACGACGAGCAGGAACATCGCCGGTGCGAGGATTGCCGAGAGCGAGCGGAGGTCGCGCGGATGGAATCCGCCCGGTGCGATCTCCGGGTCGGCGAACATGGCGACGGGCTTGGCCGAGCTGGGCAGGGTGTGGCAGAACCCGGCGGCCGCGGTCGAGGCGAAGGCCGCGGCGGCGGGGTCGACGCCGAGTCCGGGGGCGAGCGCGACGACCATGGGGATGATCGCCGCGGACCGTGCGGAGCGCGAGGGGATCATCAGGTGCGCGCCGAGCGACAGGGCGATGACGGTGAGCACGAAGGCGACGCCGGCCGACGAGCCGAGCCCCGCCATCGGCCCGAGCGCCCAGGTGCCGAGCCAATCGGCGGCACCCGTGGCGGTGAGCGCCGAGGCGAGTGCGAGCGTGGCCGCGAGGAACAGCAGCAGCCCCCACGGCACCTTCTTCACGGCCACGGGCAGTGTGATGCATCCGATCTTCGGTGACACCACGACGATGGCGCCGAACAGCGCGACGAGTGCGGGCGGAATGTGGTGCACGGGCTCGGTGCACCACAGTACGACCACCGCGACGAGCAGCAGGCCGGCGCGGCGCTCGATCCCCGTGAGCGGTCCGCTCATCGGGGTCGGTGCGGTGCGGGCGAGGTCGGCGACGACGTTCGGGATGCCGCGGCGGCGTTCTGCCCTGCCGGTGAACCGCAGCAGCACGATCTCGCACGCGAGGTGGGAGGAGATGATCGCCAGCGGAAGGCCGAACCACAGCCAGTCGAGGAATCCGAAGCCCTGCCCGACGACGGATTCCAGCAGCTGCGAGGTGATCACGTGCGCGCCGGCACCGAGGAGCGAGCCGACGGCGGACAGCAGGATCACCGTGGGGAACAGCATCGACAGGGCCCGGATGAGCGCCGGACGATCGGCCAGCGATACCGCGAGCGCTGTGAACACGGGGATCGCCAGCGCGGCGCGCCCCGAGGTCGCCGGGACGGCGAACGTCGTGACCGTGAGAGCGAAGGTCGTGAGGTGGAACAGTGCGCGCGGTGTGCGCGCCCGGCGCAGCAGCAGCGCGGTGCCTCGCAGCGCGAGCCCGGACGCGCTGACCCCGGCCGCGATGATGAAGGCGCACAGCAGCAGCCAGATCGTCTCGTCGCCCAGCGAAGCGAAGAAGTCCTCGTCGGGCAGCACGCCGATGGCGATGAGCGCGACCGCGGCGAGGAAGGCCACCAGAGTGTCATCGAGCGAGGTGCAGATCCACGCCCAGACGGCGAGGAGGAAGACCGAGATCGTGGCGGCGATCGGCAGCGTCGGCGCACCGCTGTCGCCCGCCGGAGACGCGAGGGCGGCGACGCAGAGTGCGATCACGGCCACCGCGACGACGACGAGACCGACGACGCTCCGCAGACGCATGCGGTCGCGGGGCGGTCGCGGCGTGCGCGGCGGGCGGGAGGCGCGGGGCGGTCGCGGAGGCCGCGCCGGGGTCGGCGGCGCGAACCGCTCCGGGGGACGAGTGGCGTACAGGACGCGGATGGGTGCGGTGTTCATTGGAACCGATACCCTGCGCCGCGGACGGTCTCGATGTGCTCCGCACCGATCTTGCTGCGCAGCGCTCGCACGTACACGTCGACCACGTTGGATGCCGGGTCGAAGTCCATTCCCCACACCTGTCCGATCAGCTGGTCGCGCGACAGCACCTGACCCGGATGCTGGAGGAACACCTCGAGCAGCGAGAACTCCCGCGAGGTGAGGTCGGCCGACTCGTCGCCGACCGTGACCCTCCGGGTGCGGATGTCTGCGGTCACGTCGCCGTGCGCGAGGACCGCTCCGGCGACGCGCTGCTCGCCGTCGCCGATGCGCAGCTTCACTCTGGCGAGCAGCTCGGCGAACTGGAACGGCTTGGTGACGTAGTCGTTTGCGCCGCTCTCGAGCCCTCGGACCGTGTCGATCACGGAATCGCGTGCGGTGAGGATGATGACGGGAGCCGTGACCCCCTCGCCTCGGAGGTGCGAGAGGACCGTGAAGCCGTCGATCCCCTGCAGGCCGATGTCGAGCAGCATGAGGTCGAACTGACGGGTTCGGGCCATGATGAGGGCGCTCTCGCCGTCGGTGGCCTCGGAGGTCTCGTAGCCGGCGGTGCGAAGGCCGCGTCGGACGAAGGAGGTGATGTGGGGATCGTCTTCGACGATCAGGATGCGGCGCATGTCAGGCCTCCTTCACGAGGGTGCTGTCGAGGGGGATGACGGGGTCGGCGTCGTTCGGGGCGGGGATGTCGAGACCGAAGGTCGCTCCTTCACCCAGCACGCTGTCCACCCAGGCGGAGCCGCCGTGGGCATCCGTGATCGCGCGGACGATGGCCAGGCCCAGTCCGGAGCCGCGTCGGGGCGCAGTGCCCTCCCCCGACGCGCCGCCGCGGACGAAGCGCTCGAAGATTCGCTCGGCGTCCGCCGGGGCGACGCCGGGTCCCTCGTCCTGCACCCAGAGCCGCAGCATCCGCTCTGGGCCGGAGCCCTCGAAGCGGGATCCGATGCGGATGCGGGCCCCGGACTCGGTGATCTGGACGGCGTTGGCGGCCAGCTGCAGCACAGCCTGTGTGATGCGCTGGGGGTCCAGCCGCGCCTGCCCCTCGGCGACCTCCATGAGCTGCCAGCGCCGATCGCCGAGCGCCTGCGCCTTGGCTTCGATGTCGAGCGTGAGCGACGCGATGTCGCATCCGGCGACGCGGACGAAGTCGGGCTGCTCGGCGCGGGCGAGCACGAGCAGGTCGGTGACGATCCTGCTCATCCGGTCGAGTTCGCCGCTCACCAGACGCAGCGTCTCGCGGCGCTCGACCGGGTCGTCGCTGAGCAGTTCGAGGTGTCCGCGGACGATCGTGATCGGAGTGCGCAGCTCGTGTCCGGCGTCGTCCACGAAGCGCTGCTGGGTGGCGTAGACGCCCTCGAGTCGGTCGAGCATCTGATTGAACGTGGTGGCGACGGCCGCGATGTCATCGTTGCCTTCGACCGGAACGCGCGCGGTGAGGTCGTGCTCGCTGATCTCGCGGGCGACACGGTGCACCTCTCGGACCGGGGCGAGGATCTGACCGGCGACGAGCCACGCGATCCCCGAGCTGAGCAGCAGACCGGCGAAGGCCACCCACGCGATCGTCACGACGGACTGATCCACGGCAGCGCTCCGCGCCTGGGTGAACTGCATCACCAGGAGCGAGCCCTCGGTGTCGCCGGCGGCGAAGTCCACGCGCCCCCAGCGCAGCGGCCCGGCTTCGGACGACGACACGGTTCCCGATTTCTCCTCGCTGCCGAGCAGCCGGAGGGCGAGTGCGTCTCCCCCGGAGATTCCCAGCGATGACTCGCCCTCGACGAGCCCGTTGGCCAGTGCCACGGGTTTGCCGTCGACGGCGCCGACGATGACCTCGCCCGCGTGTACGGACTGCCTGCCGAGATAGTCAACGAGCAGCTCGTCGGCGGAGGTGAAGTCCGAGGCGGACTGGGCGAGGAACCGGTGGAACTCCTGCGCCTCCTGTTCGACGTCCGCGTTGGCGGACTGCTCGATGTCCGCGAGGAAGATGCTGCGTCCGATCAGGCCGACCGCGAGCAGCGTGACGACCGTGCTGGCGATGATCCAGGCAGTGATGCGCCAGCGCGCCGGGAGTGCGCGCAACCGGCTCCGCGGCGGTCGCGCCGGTTCGGCGGGGAGCGGCTCGGCCGAAGGAGCGGGCGCCGCCGTCGTCGGAATGGGCGCTGTCGTCGTGTCAGTCATCGTCGCCATCGTCTCCGTTGTCATCTCCGGCACCGTCGTCGTCATCGTCGTCTCCGGTGCCGCCGTCGTCTCCGTCGTCGCCAGCACCGTCGTCTCCTGCACCGGCGCCGTCGCCAGCACCGTCGTCATCTCCGGTGGCAGGCGGTGCCGGCGGCGCGACCGGCGCAGCGGACGGAGCCGGACGCGGTGCCTCCGGCTCGGGCGTCGGAGTCGGCGTCGCGAACTCGACGACCACCGAATCCTGGGGCAGCTGCGGTGCCCCAGGCGTCTGCGCGAGCGCGATGCTTCCCGCGGCGACGACCACCGGCAGCGAGATGAGGAGGCTGGGGACGAGGATACGGCGTGAGAAGGTCATGACCCCATGGTGTCGGCCCATTGTGAGGCGGATATGAGGCTCACATAAGGGTTTCTTCACTTTCGGCGATCCCCCCGGCATCCGCAAGGGAAGACCTCAGCGCTTGCGCCCGCGAACCGCCTTGAGCGCCATCTGAACCGCAATCACCACGAGGTACGCGGCGAACAGGATGTTGCCTGCGAGCGGGTCGATCAGGGTCGCGAGCCACGCGCCCAGCGCCGTCGTCGTGCAGGCGGCCAGGCCGATCGTCACCGCTGCCGTGAGGTCGACGTTGCGGTGCCGGAGATTGCCGACGGTCCCCGAGATCGCGGTAGGGATCATCATGAGCAGCGAGGTGCCCTTGGCGACGAGGTCGCTGGTCCCGAAGGCCAGCATCAGCACCGGCACGACGACGACGCCGCCGCCGACCCCGATCAGGCCGGACAGGATGCCGGTGCCCACGCCGACCAGCACGAGCGCGGACCCCGAGAGCCAGGTCAGGTCGAACTCGACGCCGCGCGACGGGATCACGACGAACAGCATGATGATGACGACCACGAGGAAGGCGACGAAGCCCCACCGCAGTGCGGTCTGCGAGATCCGCGGCAGCAGGCGCGTGCCGATCTGTGCGCCGACGACGGCTCCGGCGGCCAGGATGATGGCGGGGATCCATGCCACCGAGCCGTGCACGGCGTAGGAGATCACACCGACGGTGGCGGTCGGGACGATCGCGGCGAGCGAGGTGCCTGCGGCGAGGCGCTGGTCGAAACGCAGCAGCAGCACCAGCAGCGGCACGATGACCGTCCCGCCGCCGACGCCGAAGAGTCCGGAGAGCAGACCCGCCAGCAGGCCGATGACGATGAACGATGCGTACGCCCGGGGGCTGCGCTGAATCCGGGCGTCACTCACCCGTCCACCCTACGCCCGCCGGATCGCGGCTCCGTCAGCGCACGCGCGCGACGGCCAGCAGGTGGGCGCTGAAGTCGCGGATGCCTGGTTCGGCGCTGATCGCGCGTGCGAGCACAAGCGCGGCCTCGGTCAGGTCGTCACGATCGATCGGCATCCCCTCCAACGCGAGCCCCGCGGGGCCCTCGACGCCGTGGACGGCGATCACCTCGAGCCCGGCATCGGCCACCTCATCCGCGAGCTCCTCCGCGGTGTGGAAGTGCCCGGCCGGGAATCGATCGCCCTCCGGGGGAAGACCCTGCTCCCACAGTGCCGTGATCGCGCCATCCGACCGCACCGGACGACCGAGAACGTTCGCGCCGAGGGCGATGAAACGCGACAGGCCCGCCGCGAAGACGAAACCGCCGCTGCGCGTGACCCGGCGTGCTTCGCGTAGCGCCTGCAGGCGCTCGCTCTCGGAGGCCAGATGGTAGAGCGGGCCCAGGATGAGCACGGCGTCGAAAGCGTCGTCTTCGAAGGGCAGGCTGCGGGCATCGCCCCGCACGGCGTCGATGCCGGATGCCGCGGCAGCAGCCACGTGCTCGGGCACCGGGTCGATCAGGACGACATCGAGGCCACGGGCCCGCAGCGATCGCGCATGCACTCCGGTGCCTCCGCCGACGTCCAGCACACGTCCCGTATTGACATGTTCGGCGATCAGCTCCTGGGTACGCCGATGCTCGAGCGGCCCCTGCGCCGAACGGGTCGTCAGCCGCGCGCCCTCGTCGAACAGGCCGCCGTAGTACGCGCGCACGCGCCGGTCGATCTCGCCCTGATCCTGCACGGCGGCTCCTCTCCCCTGTCCAGCATCCTGCCATGGCGCCCACGCATGGGACTGCATACCGTTGTGTGCGAAACTGAATCCCACCATCGCACCCGACGATCAAAGGAGATCGCATGGTCCAGAGCACCCTTCCCGACGTGGACATCCCCGATGTCCCGGTGTACGACTACCTGTTCGGGAATCTCGACGAATCGCGGCTCGATACGGTCGCCCTGATCGACGGCACGAGCGGGGCGACGACCACCTATCGTCAACTGATCGGGCAGATCGACCTGTTCGCCGGGGCGCTCGCGGCCCGTGGCGTCGGGGTGGGGACGAAAGTCGGACTGCTCTGCCCGAACGTTCCGGCCTTCGCGACCGTGTTCCACGGCATCCTGCGCGCCGGCGCCACGGCGACGACCATCAACTCGCTGTACACGGCGGAGGAGATCGCGAACCAGTTGCGGGATGCCGAGGCCGGCTGGCTCATCACCGTGACGCCTCTGCTCGCCGGTGCCAAGGCGGCCGCTGCCGAACTCGGCATCGCGGACGACCACGTCATCGTCCTGGACGGCGCCGACGGCCACCCCGACCTGCGTTCCCTGCTCGGCGAAGGGCGTCCGGCTCCCGCTGTGGAGTTCGACCCGGCCGAGCACCTGGCCGTCCTGCCGTACTCATCCGGCACCACCGGACGACCCAAGGGCGTCATGCTGACGCATCGCAACCTCGTCGCGAACGTCGCGCAGTGCTCGTCCACGATCTCCCTCACCGACGAAGACCGGGTCCTCGCCGTGCTGCCGTTCTTCCACATCTACGGCATGACCGTGTTGTTGAACTTCGCGCTGCGCCAGCGCGCGTCGCTGGTCACGATGCCGAAGTTCGAGCTCACCGAGTTCCTGCGCATCGTCGCCGAGCACCGCACGACCTGGGTGTTCATCGCGCCGCCGATCGCGGTCGCGCTGGCCAAGCATCCGCTCGTCGACCAGTACGACCTGTCCGGCGTGAAGGTGATCTTCTCGGGGGCTGCTCCGCTGGACGGCGCACTCGCCTCCGCCGTCGCCGCCCGCCTGGGATGCACCGTCTGCCAGGGATACGGCATGACCGAGACGAGTCCTGTCACGCACGTCATCCCCGTGGGTCGCCCGGAGCTGGACCGTTCGAGCGTCGGCATCCTGCTCGCCAACACCGAGGCGCGCCTGATCCATGCCGACAGCGGCATGGACGTGCCGGTGCCCGCGGACGGCGCGAGCGAACCCGGCGAACTGCTCATCCGCGGCCCGCAGGTCATGAAAGGTTATCTGAACCGGCCGGATGCCACCGCCGACATGCTCGACGACGACGGCTGGCTGCACACCGGCGATGTCGCGACCGTCACGGCCGACGGCATCTTCCGCATCGTCGACCGGCTCAAGGAGCTCATCAAGTACAAGGGCTACCAGGTGGCACCGGCCGTTCTGGAGGCCGTGCTGCTCGAGCATCCCTCGATCGCGGATGCCGCGGTCATCGGGTCCCTCGACGAGGACGGTCAGGAAGTGCCGAAGGCCTTCGTCGTCCGCCAGCCCGGTGCGGACCTGTCGGATGCCGAGGTGATGGACTTCGTCGCCGCACGCGTCGCCCCGCATGAGAAGGTGCGGCTGGTCGAGTTCATCGAGGCGGTGCCGAAGTCGGCATCCGGGAAGATCCTGCGCAAGGATCTCCGGGCGCGGGACTGACCGCGCGCATCGCCGCACGGGAACGACGAAGCCCGCCATCCCTTTCGGGATGGCGGGCTTCGTGCGCAAGCGGGTGCTTACTCGGACTTCTCCTCGGCAGCGGCCTCGGCGGGAGCCTCTTCGGCCGGAGCCTCGGTGGTCTCCTCGACGACCTCTTCAGCCGGAGCCTCTTCGACCTTCTCGGCCTTCGGAGCCTTCGGGGCGGCCTTGGCGGCCTTCTTCTTGGGCGTGACGGGCTCGAGGACGAGCTCGATCACGGCCATGGGCGCGTTGTCGCCCTTGCGGTTGCCGACCTTGGTGATGCGTGTGTAGCCACCCTCGCGGTCCGCGACGAGCGGGGCGATCTCGGTGAACAGCTCGTGCACGACGGTCTTGTCGCCGATGACCGACAGCACCCGGCGGCGGGCGTGCAGGTCGCCGCGCTTGGCGAAGGTGATCAGGCGCTCGGCGAGCGGACGCAGGCGCTTGGCCTTGGTCTCGGTCGTCTTGATCGACTTGTGGGTGAACAGAGCAGCCGCGAGGTTGGCAAGCAGCAGGCGCTCGTGTGCGGGGCCGCCTCCGAGGCGGGGACCCTTGGTGGGCTTAGGCATATTCGTCTAACTCCTGGTCAGAATTTCGGGAAGGTCAGAAGGACTCGTCTTCGCTGCCGCCGTAGAAGTGGGCGCCGTCGAAACCGGGCACCGAATCCTTGAGCGACAGACCGAGCGAGATGAGCTTGTCGCGCACCTCGTCGACCGACTTCTGGCCGAAGTTGCGGATGTTCATGAGCTGCGTCTCCGAGAGGGCGACGAGCTCGGACACTGTGTTGATGCCCTCGCGCTTGAGGCAGTTGTACGAGCGCACGGACAGGTCGAGGTCCTCGATCGGCATCGACAGCTCGCTGGAGGCGACAGCTTCCACCGGTGCGGGGCCGATCTCGATGCCCTCGGCCTCGACGTTCAGCTCGCGGGCGAGACCGAACAGCTCGGTGAGGGTCTTCGCAGCCGAGGCGACGGCGTCGCGCGGGCTGATCGAGGACTTGGTCTCGACATCCAGGACGAGCTTGTCGAAGTCGGTGCGCTCGCCGGCACGGGTGGCGTCGACGCGGTAGCTGACCTTGAGGACCGGCGAGTAGATCGAGTCGATCGGGATCTGACCGGCCTCGGCGTACTCGTTGCGGTTCTGCGTGGCCGAGACGTAGCCGCGGCCGCGCTCGATCGTGAGCTCCAGTTCGAACTTCGCGGTGTCGTTCAGGGTCGCGATGACGAGCTCGGGGTTGTGCACCTCGACACCGGCCGGAGCCGAGATGTCGGCTGCGGTGACCTCGCCGGCGCCGGTCTTGCGCAGGTAGGCCGTGATGGGCTCGTCACGCTCGCTGGAGACGACCAGCTGCTTGATGTTGAGGATGATCTCGGTGACATCCTCCTTCACGCCGGGGATGGTGCTGAACTCGTGCAGCACGCCGTCGATGCGGATGCTGGTGACAGCAGCGCCGGGGATCGACGAGAGCAGGCTGCGACGCAGCGCGTTGCCGATGGTGTAGCCGAAACCGGGCTCGAGCGGCTCGATGATGAACCGGCTCCGGTTCTCGACGATCTTTTCCTCGGTCAGTGTGGGACGCTGTGCGATGAGCACTGTGTGTTCCTTTCGATCACATGCCCGCTATATGACATGTGGTGGGTGAGGTTCTTGAGTTGTGGAAACCTGCGGCGAGGATGCCGGTTGCTTCGACGGGCCGCTGAGCCCGTCGAAGCACCGGCATCCTCGAACGAAATCAGACGCGACGGCGCTTCGGCGGACGGCAGCCGTTGTGAGCCTGGGGCGTGACGTCCTGGATCGAACCGACCTCGAGGCCAGCGGCCTGCAGCGAGCGGATCGCGGTCTCGCGGCCCGAACCCGGACCCTTCACGAGCACGTCGACCTTCTTGACGCCGTGCTCCGCAGCCTGGCGGGCGGCCGACTCGGCGGCCATGCCTGCGGCGTACGGGGTCGACTTGCGCGAGCCCTTGAAGCCCACGCCACCCGACGATGCCCACGCGATGACAGCGCCGGTCGGGTCGGTGATCGAAACGATCGTGTTGTTGAACGTCGACTTGATGTGGGCCTGGCCCAGCGCGATGTTCTTCTTTTCCTTGCGGCGCGGCTTGCGCGCGGCGGCCTTGGGTGCAGCCATGAAAGTTTTCTCCTATTCCCTGGCCGCTGCTTAGCGGGCCTTCTTCTTACCGGCGACGGTGCGCTTCGGGCCCTTGCGGGTACGGGCGTTGGTCTTGGTGCGCTGGCCGCGGACCGGAAGACCACGACGGTGGCGGATGCCCTCGTAGGAGCCGATCTCGACCTTGCGGCGGATGTCTGCGGCGACCTCGCGGCGCAGGTCACCCTCCACCTTGTAGTTGCCTTCGATGTGATCGCGCAGTGCGATGAGCTGGTCGTCGCTCAGGTCCTTCACGCGGATCGACTCGTCGATCTCGGTGGCCTTGAGGATCTCGACCGAACGGGTACGGCCAACGCCGTAGATGTATGTAAGTGCGATCACCACGCGCTTATCGCGCGGGATGTCAACGCCGGCAAGACGTGCCATGCGAATCTCCTGAAATGTGATGGAGGTGTGGAGCAGGATCGGTGCCCGGGCCTCCGCCCCGAGGTGTCCCCCACCGGAGTGGGTTCTGATCCTGCCTGTGTGTATTGAGTTGTGGAGTCAGATCCGGAAGATCAGCCCTGGCGCTGCTTGTGGCGCGGGTTGCTCTTGCAGATCACCATGACGCGGCCGTGACGGCGGATCACCTTGCAGTGATCGCAGATGGGCTTGACGCTGGGGTTGACCTTCATGATGTTTCCTGTTCGCTGTCTTCACCGGGCAGGCGTGATCGCCTGGGGCGTTACTTCTCGACCGATCAGCGGTAGCGGTAAACGATGCGGCCGCGGGTCAGATCGTAGGGGCTGAGCTCCACGACCACGCGGTCCTCGGGGATGATGCGGATGTAGTTCTGCCGCATCTTTCCGGAGATCGTTGCAAGAACCTTGTGTCCGTTGGTGAGCTCGACGCGGAACATCGCGTTGGGCAGCGCCTCGGACACGACGCCCTCGATTTCGATGACACCGTCTTTCTTAGCCATAAACTCGCTGACGCTTCTGCAGATCGGCCGATCTGCGGTGGATGGATGGGTTGGATGCGCACCTTAGCCGGACACGCCGAACTAGGCGCAAAGCACCAAAGATCAATATTAGACGACGGCGGCGCATCCGGCAAATGGGATGCGCCGCCGTCGTGTCGATCCGGGGTGGAACCGGGCGGTGGCGTGCCTCAGCCGAGGATCTCGGCGAAGCGGGTACCGATGTCGGCGTTGCTGATGCGGTCACCGTCGATCGCGACGGTCGGCGTGCCGACGCGCCCGGTCTCGGGGTCCGGCGGCGTGTTCGCGACCTGGTCCTGCGCGAACTTCATGTACGTGCCGTCGGCGATGCAGTCGGCAGCCGCGCCTGCGCCGGCCTGCTCGGCGAACCCGGCGAGCTGCTCGTCGGTGAGGCCGGTCGTGTTCTCCTCCGGCTGGTTCTCGAAGAGGAGGTTGAAGTAGTCCAGCGCCGCGTCCGGTGCCTCGGCGGCGACGCAGTACATCGAGCTGGCGGCACGGGACGAGTACTCGGTCCCCTGCGACGCGTCATCCAGGATGGAGATCGGGTGAATGTTCAGCGTGATCGTGTCGTTCGCCGCGGCATCCTGAAGCGCAGCGCCGTACGCGTCCTCGAAGTCACCGCAGATCGGGCACATGAAGTCGACGTACGTGTCGATCGTCGTGTCGCCCTCGCCGAACGAGATCGCGCCCGTGTCGCCGTTCACGATGCCGGCGGTCTCGGGTGCGGTTCCCGGGGCCGTGGCCTGGTTGTTCAGGAACACGACGACGCCGCCGAGTGCCACCAGGACGACGACCACAGCGGCCGAGATCCAGATGGCGAACCAATTGGTCTTGCCCTGCGCTGCTGCCATTGCTTTCCCGTTCTCTCGAGACGCGCGCGATCGCGCGGTCCACAGTTCGAAGTCCTCCGGCGCGCACAGCGCCCCCTCAATCCTGCCGCCCCATCCTATGCGCCCGTTGTGAACCCCCTATCCCCCCGTCCCGCCTCCCGTCCCTCCTCCCCGCGCGAGAAACCATTCGGCGCGCGAGAAACCATTCGGCGCGCGAGAAACCATCGCAGGTCTGGTTTCTCGAGCGTGAATTGGTTTCTCGAGCTCTGTGCACTCGCCCTCCACAGAGCGACGAGAAGCGGCGTTGTCCACCGAACGTGGGATTGCACTCTCCGACGCGGCACGATGTCTGGATGCCGTTGCTTCTTGCCGATCGCGCGATGACGTCATCTCCCCTGCCGTTGATGACAGCATCCGAAGCCAGGATGCTGGGTCATGACGTCTCCTCGCCCCGGTGGCAGCGCGTGCGACACGGCATCTACGTGGACCGGGTCGCGTTCGAGGAACTGCCGCCATGGCGCAAGTACGCGGTCCGCGTGCATGCATTCGCTCGGATGCATCCGGACGCTGTGCTGTGCCTGGAATCGGCGGCCGTAGTCCTCGGACTCCCGCTGTTCGATGAGGCGCGCGACATCCACGTGTACGACCCCGACCGCGGTTCATCTCGGCGTTTCGGCGATGTGTGCGTGCATACCAGCGCGGACCCCCGCCAGGTCGTCCAAGTGGATGGAGTCTTCGTCACCGGGCTCCTCGACACCACGATCGATCTCGCGCGCGTGCTGCCGCCGGCATTCTCGCTGGCTGTCGTAGACGCGGCGATCGCTCCTGCGCAGGGCGGGACGCTGACGGCGGCGACGCTTCAGGAGCACGCCTCCGCCCAACAGAATCAGCGTGGTGCCGTCCAACTGCGCTGGCTGTGGGCGCACGCGGATCCTCGCTCGGAATCATCCGGCGAGAGCCTCAGCCGCGCCGTGATCGCGTGGTGCGGATTTCCCGCACCCGTGCCGCAGGCCACCTTCCACTACGACGGCTGCACGGATCGTGTCGACTTCCTCTTCGAGGACACGAAAACCATCGGCGAGTCCGACGGGTGGGGCAAGTACAAGATGGAGCAGGACCCCACGCGGGCGGCCGAGCTTCTCAAAGACGAGAAGCGCCGTGAAGATCGACTACGTCGCCGCGGTCATCCCTTCGCTCGTTGGGAGCTGAAGGATGTGTTTCGCGTGACTCCGCTGGGTGACGCCCTGCATGCGGCATCCGTCCAGCGTGTTCGACCGAGCGAGCCGGGGATGCTTGCGACGCTGCGAGACCGACGCCGCCAGGCACAGAGGTCAGGGCGCTAGGCGCGAAGGCCAGTATGCGCTGCCGGCGAGAAACCACTTCACGCGCGAGAAACCATCTCTGCTGCGGTTTCTCGCGCCGCGATTGGTTTCTCGCCGGAACTCAGCTGGTTTCTCGCGAACCGCGTGCCGAGCGCCGGGAGCGAACTACGCGATGGGGGTCGGCACGACGCCGAAGGGCGCGAGGCCAGCGGCACCGCCGTCAGCCGCCGTCAGCACCCAGATGCCGTCAGCGTGCAGTGCGACGCTGTGCTCCCAGTGCGAGCCGTCGCTGCCGTCGACCGTCGACACGGTCCAATCGTCGTCCTCCACGAACGTGGCCTCGCCGCCGGCGGTCACCATCGGCTCGATGGCGAGCACCAGTCCGGGCTTGACCTCTGCCCCGGCATCCGGTGTCCGGTAGTTGAAGACGCTGGGGGCCTCGTGCATCTTGCGACCGATGCCGTGGCCGACGTACTCGCGCAGGATGCCGTAGTCCCCCTGCGCCTCGATGTAGTCCTGGATCGCCGCGCCGATGTCGCCGAGATGCCGAGCCGACGCCATGGCGGCGATGCCCGCCCACATCGATCCCTCGGTCACGCGGGACAACTCGAGCCGTGAAGCCACCACCTCAGGCCGGGACGCGTCCGGGACCACGAACGTCCGCGCGCTGTCGCCGTTCCACCCCTGGTACTGCGCCCCGCTGTCCACCGACACGATGTCGCCCGGCTCCAGCACCCGGGATCCGGGGATGCCGTGGACGACCTGCTCGTTGACCGAGATGCAGGTGGTGTGACTGTACCCGCGCACGAGCTTGAAGTTCGACTCCGCCCCGCGAGCGAGCACGGCGGCAGATGCCGCGGCATCCACGTCGGCCGTCGTCGCGCCCGGCGCGATGGCCGCGGCTGCCGCATCCAAGGATGCCGCGGTGATGAGACCGGGTTCGACCATCGCGCGCAGCTGCGCGGGGGTCTTGTAGATCGAGCGGCGGAACACGCTCAGACCGTCACGCGCAGGCCGCGTGCGTCCAGCGCAGCGGAGATGCGCTCGGTGATCTCGTCGAGTTCGCCTGTGCCGTCGATCCGGTCGACGATACCGCGCTCCGAGTACGTCGAAAGGATCGGAGCCGTCTCGTGCTCGTAGATGTCCAGGCGGTGCGCGATGGCCTCGGCCGTGTCATCCGAGCGGCCCTGCTCCGCAGCGCGCAACTGCAGGCGCTCGATGCTCTCCTCGCGCGGGACGTCGAGCAGGATGACGGCATCCAGCGCCTCGCCGCGCGACGACAGGAACTGCTCGAGGTGCTGGACCTGAACCGCGTTGCGCGGATATCCGTCGAGCAGGAAGCCGTGGGCGGCGTCCTCCTGCGACAGCCGGTCGCGCACGATCTCGCTGGTCAGCTCGTCCGGGACGAGATCGCCTCGGTCGAGGATCGAGGTGACCTGCTTGCCCAGTTCGGTGCCGCCCTTGATGTTCGCGCGGAAGATGTCGCCGGTGGAGATCACCGGGATGCCGAACGCCGATGCGATGCGCACACCCTGCGTGCCCTTGCCGGAGCCCTGCGGGCCGACGATGAGGAGACGTGCGGATGATGTCATCGGAGGAGCCCTTCGTAATGGCGCTGCTGAAGCTGAGCGTCGATCTGCTTGACCGTCTCGAGACCCACACCGACGATGATGAGGATCGACGCGCCGCCGAACGGGAAGTTCTGGTTCGCGCCGACAGTGGCCAGCGCCACCAGCGGGATGAGAGCGATCAGACCCAGGTAGATGGAACCGGGGAACGTGATGCGCGTCAGCACGTAGTCGAGGTACTCGGCCGTCGGGCGACCCGCACGGATGCCGGGGATGAACCCGCCGTACTTCTTCATGTTGTCGGCGACCTCGACGGGGTTGAAGGTGATCGCGACGTAGAAGTAGGTGAAGCCGATGATCAGCAGGAAGTACGCCAGCATGTACAGCGGGTGATCGCCCGTCGTGAAGTACTGCGAGATCCACGTGACCCACGCGGCCGGCTCCGTGCCGTCCTGCGGGGTGTTGAACTGCGCGATGAGCATCGGGATGTACAGCAGCGACGACGCGAAGATCACCGGGATGACACCGGCCATGTTCACCTTGATCGGGATGTACGTGTTGGTGCCGCCGTACGTGCGACGGCCGACCATGCGCTTGGCGTACTGCACCGGGATGCGGCGCTGCGACTGCTCGACGAAGACGACGAGCCCCATCACGACGATGCCGACGGCGAGGACGAGCAGGAACACCTCGAGGCCCTTGGCCTCGAAGATCATCCACATCGAGGTCGGGAAGGTCGCGGCGATCGAGGTGAAGATGAGCAGGGACATGCCGTTGCCGATGCCGCGCTCGGTGACGAGCTCGGCGAACCACATGATGAGGCCGGTTCCGGCTGTCATCGTGATGATCATCAGCAGCTGCGCCCACCACACGTCGTTGGTCAGCAGGTTCTGGCAGGCTGCGATGTCGGTGGTGCCGAACAGCTGGCCGCTTCGCGCCACGGTGACGAGCGTCGTCGACTGCAGCAGCGCCAGGGCGATCGTGAGGTACCGCGTGTACTGCGTGAGGCGCGCCTGACCGGACTGCCCCTCCTTGTGCAGGGTCTCGAAGTGCGGGATGACGACGCGCAGCAGCTGGGTGATGATCGTGGCCGTGATGTACGGCATCACGCCCAGCGCGAAGATCGACAGCTGGAGCAGCGCCCCGCCGGAGAAGAGGTTGACCAGGCTCAGCAGGCCCTCGGTGCCCGAGGTGGCGGCGATGCACTGCTCGACGTTCGGGAAGTTCACGAACGGAGCAGGGATGTGCGAGCCGAACCGGTACAGGGCGATGATCGCCAGGGTGAAACCGATCTTCCGACGCAAGTCGGGCGTGCGGAAGATCCGCGCAATGGCGCTAAACAAGGGATTTCCTCCAGAAAGGTCGCCGTCGACAGGCAGACGGCCGAAAGACCAGAGTAACGCACAGAGGGGCCGGAGAATTCTCCGACCCCTCTGAACTGTGGTTACTTGACGGAACCGCCGGCCGCCACGATCTTCTGCTCGGCAGAACCCGAGACCTTGTCGACCGAGACGGTGAGCTTCACCGCGATGTCCCCGTTACCGAGGACCTTGACCTTCTCGTTCTTGCGAACGGCACCCTTGGCGACGAGGTCGCTGACGGTGACGTCTCCACCCTTGGGGTAGAGCTCGGCGAGCTTCTCCAGGTTCACGACCTGGTACTCGACGCGGAACGGGTTCTTGAAGCCGCGCAGCTTCGGGGTGCGCATGTGCAGCGGCATCTGCCCACCCTCGAATCCGACGCGCACGGTGTTGCGGGCCTTGGTGCCCTTCGTGCCGCGACCGGCGGTCTTGCCCTTGGAGCCCTCACCGCGACCGACACGGGTCTTCGCGGTGTTGGCGCCGGGGACCGGACGCAGGTGGTGCACCTTCAGGACGCCGGGACGCGTGGTCTCGGCTTCCTTCTTGGCGGCGGGCTTCTTGGCAGCCGGCTTCTTGGCGGCCGGAGCCTTCTTCTCGGCCGTGGCGGCCTTCGAAGCGGCAGCCTTGGGGGCGGCCTTCTTCGGGGCCTTCTCGGCCTCGACGGCTTCGTTCTTCTCAGCCATTAGTCGATCTCCTCAACCTTGACGAGGTGGGCGACGGTCCGGACGTAACCGCGCGTCTGCGCGTCGTCGGGGCGGACGGTGGTGTCACCGATCCGCTTCAGACCGAGGCTGCGCAGCGTGTCGCGCTGGTTCTGCTTCTCGCTCACCTTGGACTTGATCTGCGTGACCTTGAGGCGCGCAGCCATCAGGCACCTACCTTCTGCGCTGCGGCCGCCTCGGCCTCCGCGCGGACGAGACGCGCCGGTGCGACCTGGTCGAACTCGAGGCCACGACGTGCGGCGACCGCACGGGGCTCCTCGAGCTGCTTCAGGGCGGCAACGGTCGCGTGCACGATGTTGATCGTGTTCGACGAGCCGAGCGACTTCGACAGCACGTCGTGGATACCGGCGCACTCGAGCACGGCGCGAACCGGACCACCGGCGATGACACCGGTACCGGCAGCGGCCGGACGAAGCAGCACGACACCGGCCGCGGCCTCACCCTGCACAGGGTGCGGGATGGACTTCGCGACGCGGGGAACGCGGAAGAAGTTGCGCTTGGCCTCTTCGACACCCTTCGAGATGGCCAGGGGCACCTCACGGGCCTTGCCGTAGCCGACGCCGACCAGACCGTTGCCGTCTCCGACGACCACGAGGGCGGTGAAGCTGAAGCGACGTCCACCCTTCACGACCTTGGAGACGCGGTTGATGGTCACGACGCGCTCGAGGAACTGGTTGTCGCCACGGTCGCGCGAGTTGCGGTCACGGCCACCCTGGTTGCGGTCACGACCGCCGCGGCGGCCTTCGCGCTGCGGCTCAGCCTGCGTGGTGCCTGCGGCCGTCTCGGAAGTGGCAGGTGCCGCTTCGGTCACTTCGTTCTCCTTGTTGTCACTCACAGTGCCAGCCCCCCTTCACGGGCGCCATCGGCGATCGCCGCGACACGACCCGCGTAGCGGTTGCCACCACGGTCGAACACGGCCTCGGTGAAGCCGGCGGCCTTCGCGCGCTCGGCGAGCAGCTCGCCGACCTTGCGGGCCTTGGCGGTCTTGTCGCCTTCGAAGCCACGAAGGTCGGTCTCGAGCGTGGATGCCGAGGCGACGGTGAAGCCCTTGCTGTCGTCGACCAGCTGGACGAAGACGTGACGGGCGGAGCGGTTCACGACGAGGCGCGGACGCTGCTCGGTGCCGACGATCTTCTTGCGAAGACGGGCGTGACGACGCGCGCGGGCGTCAGACTTTGACTTGAGAGCCATGGTTACTTACCACTCTTTCCGGCCTTGCGACGCACGACCTCGCCCGCGTAGCGGACACCCTTGCCCTTGTACGGCTCAGGCTTGCGGATCTTGCGGATGTTCGCAGCTGCCTCGCCGACAGCCTGCTTGTCGATGCCACTGACCGTGAGCTTGTTGTTGCCCTCGACCGTCAGGGTGATGCCGGCGGGCGGGTCGATCAGGACCGGGTGCGAGAAGCCGAGTGCGAACTCGACCGAGCCGCCCTTCTGCTGCACGCGGTAACCGGTGCCGACGACCTCGAGGCCCTTGGTGTAGCCCTGGGTGACGCCGATGATGTTGTTGTTGATGAGCGTGCGGGTCAGGCCGTGAAGCGACCGCGACTCGCGCTCGTCGTCGGGACGGGAGACGAGAACCTGGTTCTCCTCGACCGCGACCTCGATGGGGCTGGCCACCGTCAGGGTGAGCTCACCCTTGGGGCCCTTCACCGCGACCACACGGCCGTCGACCGAAATGGTCACGCCCGCGGGGATCTCGATGGGAAGTCGTCCAATACGCGACATTTTCGTATCACCACACGTAGGCGAGAACTTCTCCGCCCACGCCCTTCTGCTCTGCCTGACGGTCGGTGAGAAGACCGGAGGAGGTGGACAGGATGGCCACGCCGAGGCCGCCGAGGACCTTGGGCAGCTCCGTGGACTTCGCGTAGACGCGGAGGCCGGGCTTCGAGACGCGCTTGATGCCGGCGATGGAGCGCTCACGGTTCGGACCGTACTTGAGCGACAGCGTGAGGTTCTTGCCGACGCGGGCGTCGGTGACCTCCCAGCTGGAGATGTAGCCCTCCTGCTGGAGGATCTCAGCGATGTGCGTCTTCAGCTTGCTCGACGGAAGCGTCACGGAGTCGTGGTGTGCCGAGTTCGCGTTGCGCAGACGGGTCAGCATGTCTGCGACCGGGTCTGTCATTGTCATTGTGTTCTTCTTTCAGTCATGAGGTTCCGGCTGCCGTTACACGACAGACGGCCTGCGATGAGCACGCAATCTTCAATTGTACGGCACGCGGGGAGGGCCGCCTTGCGACGGACCCTCCCCGCGTCACCGCATCACGCCTGTGCGTCGTCGGTCTTGAACGGGAAGCCGAGGTGGCGCAGAAGCGCGCGGCCCTCGTCATCCGTCTTGGCCGACGTCACCACGGTGATGTCGAAGCCGCGGACGCGGTCGATCTTGTCCTGATCGATCTCGTGGAACACGCTCTGCTCCTGGAGACCGAACGTGTAGTTGCCGTTGCCGTCGAACTGCTTGCCCGAGAGGCCGCGGAAGTCGCGGATACGGGGCAGCGCGAGCGAGACCAGGCGGTCGATGAACTCCCACGCACGGTCGCCACGGAGGGTGACGTGCGCGCCGATGGCCTGACCCTCGCGCAGCTTGAACTGCGCGATGGACTTGCGGGCCTTCGTGACGATCGGCTTCTGGCCGGTGATCTTGGTGAGGTCTTCGACCGCACCATCGATCACCTTGCTGTCACGGGCAGCCTCACCGACACCGGTGTTGACGACGACCTTGACGATGCCGGGGATCTGCATCACGTTCTCGTAGCCGAACTCGTCCTGCAGCTTCTGCTGGATCTCGGCCTTGTACTTCTGCTTCAGGCGCGGCTGGATCTTGCCAGCCGGCGCGGCAGTGTCGGTGCTCATCAGAGGTCCTTACCTGACTTCTTCGCGTAGCGCACGCGGACGGTGCGCTTCACGCCGTCCTTGGTCTGCTCCTCGACGCGGTGGCCGACGCGGGTCGGCTTCTTCGTCGAGGGGTCGATGACCTGGACGTTGGAGATGTGGATGGGAGCCTCGATGGTCTCGATGCCGCCCGTCTTCGTGCCGCGCTGCGTCTGGCCGACGCGCGTGTGCTTGGTGACGTAGTTGACGCCCTCGACGATGACGCGGTTCTCGGCCACGAGGACCTCGAGAACCTTGCCCTGCTTGCCGCGGTCGCCGCCCTTGTCCTGCTTGCGGCCCGTGATGACCTGAACCAGGTCGCCCTTCTTGATGTTCGCCATGATCAAATGACCTCCGGGGCGAGCGAGACGATCTTCATGAACTTCTTGTCACGAAGCTCACGACCGACCGGCCCGAAGATACGGGTGCCGCGGGGCTCCCCGTCGTTCTTCAGGATCACGGCGGCGTTCTCGTCGAACTTGATGTACGAGCCGTCGGGACGACGCGTCTCCTTCTTGGTGCGGACGATGACCGCCTTGACGACGTCGCCCTTCTTCACGTTGCCGCCCGGGATCGCGTCCTTGACGGTCGCGACGATGGTGTCACCGAGGCCGGCGTAGCGACGGCGCGAGCCGCCGAGGACGCGGATGGTGAGCAGTTCCTTCGCGCCGGTGTTGTCGGCGACCTTGAGGCGGGACTCCTGCTGAATCACTTGGCCTTCTCCAGAATCTCAACCAGACGCCAGCGCTTGGTGGCGCTGAGCGGCCGGGTCTCGTTGATGAGGACCAGGTCGCCGATGCCGGCGGTGTTGCCCTCGTCGTGCGCCTTCACCTTGGAGGTGCGGCGGATGACCTTGCCGTACAGCGGGTGCTTCACGCGGTCCTCGACCTCGACGACGATGGTCTTGTCCATCTTGTCGCTGACGACGTAGCCGCGGCGTGCCTTGCGGTAACCGCGGGCGTCCGCGTCGCGCACGTCGTGCGCAGCGTGCTCAGCCTCGACGGCGGCTTCCTTCTTGGTAGCCATTACTCGGCCTCCTCCTTCGGCGCGTCAGCCGTGTCGGCCTTCTTCGCCTTTGCCTTGGACGCCTTCTTCGCCGGAACCTCGACCGGAGCGGGCGTCGCACGGATGCCCAGCTCGCGCTCGCGGATCACGGTGTACAGGCGCGCGATGTCGCGCTTGACGGCGCGGATGCGGCCGTGGCTCTCCAGCTGACCGGTGGCCGACTGGAAACGGAGGTTGAACAGCTCCTCCTTGGCCTTACGCAGCTCCTCGACGAGGCGCTGGTCTTCGAACGTGTCGAGCTCGCTGGGAGCGAGCTCCTTGGTGCCGATCGCCATTACGCGTCGCCCTCCTCGCGCTTGATGATGCGTGCCTTGAGCGGCAGCTTGTGAATGGCACGGGTCAGGGCCTCGCGAGCGAGCTGCTCGCTGACACCGGCGACCTCGAAGAGGACGCGACCCGGCTTGACGTTTGCGACCCACCACTCGGGGGAGCCCTTACCGGAACCCATGCGGGTTTCGGCCGGCTTCTTCGTGAGCGGACGGTCGGGGTAGATGTTGATCCACACCTTGCCACCGCGCTTGATGTGACGGGTCATCGCGATACGAGCGGACTCGATCTGACGGTTCGTCACGTAAGCGGGGGTCAGCGCCTGGATACCGTACTCGCCGAAGGAGACCTTCGTGCCGCCGGTTGCCTGGCCGCTGCGACCCGGGTGGTGCTGCTTGCGGAACTTGACCTTACGGGGAATAAGCATCAGGCAGACGCTCCTTCTGCGACGGGGGCCTCGTTGCGAGGGCCACGGCGACGGTCGCCACCGCGGTCGTCACGACCGCGCGACTTGGGCGCGTTGGCCTGCTCGCGAGCGAGTTCCTTGTTGGTGAGGTCACCCTTGTAGATCCAGACCTTCACGCCGATGCGGCCGAAGGTGGTCTTGGCCTCGTAGAAGCCGTAGTCGATGTTCGCGCGCAGCGTGTGCAGCGGCACACGACCCTCGCGGTAGAACTCCGACCGGCTCATCTCGGCGCCGCCGAGACGGCCGGAGACCTGGATGCGGATGCCCTTGGCGCCGGCGCGCTGAGCGCCCTGCAGACCCTTGCGCATCGCGCGGCGGAACGCCACACGAGCAGAGAGCTGCTCGGCGATGCCCTGCGCGACGAGCTGAGCGTCGGCCTCGGGGTTCTTGACCTCGAGGATGTTCAGCTGGATCTGCTTGCCGGTGAGCTTCTCGAGGTCGCCGCGGATGCGCTCGGCCTCTGCTCCTCGACGACCGATGACGATGCCAGGGCGCGCGGTGTGGATGTCCACACGCACGCGGTCGCGGGTCCGCTCGATCTCGATGTTGCTGACACCGGCGCGATCCAGCTGCGTCTTCAGCAGGTTACGGATCTTGATGTCCTCGGCGACGTAGTCCGCGTAGCGCTGACCCGGCTTCGTCGAGTCAGAGAACCAGCGCGAGACGTGGTCGGTGGTGATACCGAGGCGGAAGCCGTACGGGTTTACCTTCTGTCCCATTACTTGCTCGCCTTCTTCTTGCTGTCACCCTCGGCCGCGGCAGCGACCTCCGGCGTCGAGAGCACGACCGTGATGTGGCTCGTGCGCTTCTTGATCTGGAAAGCGCGACCCTGTGCACGGGGGCGGAAACGCTTGAGCGTCGTGCCCTCGTCGACGTAGGCGTTAGCCACGTACAGGTCCTGCTCGTCGAGGTATTCGCCGTCACGATCCGCCTTCACCTGCGCGTTGGCGATAGCCGACGCGACAAGCTTGTAGATCGGCTCACTGGCGCTCTGCGGTGCGAACTTCAGGATCGCCAGAGCTTCCTGGGCCTGCTTGCCCTTGATGAGCGCGACGACACGACGAGCCTTCTGAGGGGTCACGCGGATGTGTCGCACGCGTGCGATGGACTCCACCATTTCTCTCTCCTCTATCGCCCCCGCGTCAGCGGCGGCGGCCCTTCTTGTCGTCCTTCTCGTGGCCGCGGAAGGTGCGGGTGGGCGCGAACTCGCCCAGCTTGTGACCGACCATGGTCTCGGTCACGAACACAGGGATGTGCTTGCGACCGTCGTGGACGGCGATGGTGTGTCCCAGCATGGCGGGGATGATCATCGAGCGTCGCGACCAGGTCTTGATGACGTTCTTCGTGCCGGCTTCGTTCTGCACGACCACCTTGCGAAGCAGGTGCTCGTCGACGAAGGGGCCCTTCTTAAGACTGCGAGGCATCTTCTCTTACTCCTACTTGCGCTTCTTGCCGGCGTTACGACGACGCACGATGTACTTGTCGCTTTCCTTGTTGGCGTGGCGGGTGCGACCCTCAGCCTGGCCCCAAGGAGTGACGGGGTGACGTCCACCGGACGTCTTGCCCTCTCCACCACCGTGCGGGTGGTCGACCGGGTTCATGGCGACACCGCGGACGGTCGGGCGGACGCCCTTCCAGCGCTTGCGGCCGGCCTTGCCCCAGTTGATGTTCGACTGCTCGGCGTTGCCGACCTCGCCGATGGTGGCGCGGCAGCGTGCGTCGACGTTGCGGATCTCGCCCGACGGCAGACGGAGCTGCGCGTAGGGACCGTCCTTGGCGACGAGACGCACCGAGGTGCCGGCCGAACGAGCCAGCTTCGCGCCGCCGCCGGGGCGGAGCTCGATCGCGTGGATCACGGTACCGGTGGGGATGTTCTTCAGCGGCAGGTTGTTGCCCGGCTTGATGTCAGCCGATGCACCCGACTCGATGATGTCGCCCTGGCTCAGCTTGTTCGGCGCGAGGATGTAGCGCTTCTCGCCGTCGAAGTAGTGCAGCAGTGCGATGCGTGCGGTGCGGTTGGGGTCGTACTCGATGTGAGCGACCTTGGCGTTGACGCCGTCCTTGTCATTGCGACGGAAGTCGATGACACGGTACTGGCGCTTGTGGCCACCACCGATGTGACGGGTCGTGATGCGGCCCTGGTTGTTACGGCCACCGGTCTTCGACAGGGGACGCAGCAGCGACTTCTCGGGCGTCGATCGGGTGATCTCGGCGAAGTCGGCCACCGACGAACCGCGACGACCCGGGGTCGTGGGCTTGTACTTGCGAATAGCCATGATTGTCCTTTATCCCCCGGATCAGCCGATTGCCGTGAAGATGTCGATGGTGCCCGACTTCAGGGTGACGATGGCGCGCTTGGTGTCCTTGCGCTTGCCGGTGCCGAAGCGGGTGCGGCGGGCCTTGCCGACGCGGTTGATCGTGTTGACCGCTGCGACCTTGACGTTGAAGATCTTCTCGATGGCGAGCTTGATCTCCGTCTTCGAGGCGCGCGGGTCGACGAGGAACGTGTACTTGCCCTCGTCGATGAGCGAGTAGCTCTTCTCGGACACGACCGGCTTCAGAATGATGTCGCGCGGGTCCTTGTTGAGAGCGGTCGTCAGGACGGTTGCCTGCTCGGTCATGCCGAGACCTCCTCGGTTGCGCCGGTCTTCGAAGCGATGAACGCCTCGAGTGCGGCCTTGGTGAAGACGATGTCGTCGGAGACGAGCACGTCGTAGGCGTTGAGCTGGTCGTAGGTGAGCCAGTGCACGTTCGGCAGGTTGCGAACGGACTTCAGCGTCACCTCGTCGTCACGCTGGGTGACGACCAGGACGTTCTTCGGGCCGGCGACCTGGGCGAGCAGGCTCGCGGCGGTCTTGGTCGAAGGAGCGGAGTCGATGCCGAAGGTCTCGACTGCGTGCAGACGCTCGCCGCGGAAGCGATCGCTCAGCGCACCCAGCAGGGCGGCCGCGATCATCTTCTTGGGGGTGCGCTGCGCGTAGTTGCGCGGCTTCGGACCGTGGACGATGCCACCACCGGTCATGTGCGGCGCGCGGATGGAACCCTGACGGGCGTTACCCGTGCCCTTCTGCTTGAAGGGCTTGCGGCCGGCACCGGAGACCTCACCACGACGCTTGGTCGAGTGGGTGCCCTGACGCGCAGCGGCGAGCTGTGCGACGACGACCTGGTGGATCAGCGGGATGTTCGTCTTGACGTCGAAGAGCTCGGCGGGCAGCTCGATGGAGCCGGCCTTCTTGCCGTCGGCCTTCAGGACGTCGAGCGCGAGAGTCGAGTCAGCCATGTTCAGGCACCCTTCACTGCGTTGCGGACGTAGACGACGCGGCCACGTGCACCGGGGACGGCGCCCTTGACGAGCATGAGTCCCTTCTCGGCGTCGATGGCGTGCACCGTGAGGTTCAGGACGGTCACGCGCTCGCCACCCATACGGCCGGCCATGCGCATGCCCTTGAAGACGCGGCTCGGGGTCGACGATGCGCCGATGGAGCCGGGCTTGCGGTGGTTGCGGTGTGCACCGTGCGATGCGGAGACGCCCTTGAAGTTGTGACGCTTCATGACACCCGCGGTGCCCTTGCCCTTACTGGTGCCGACGACGTCGACCAGCTGGCCGGCCTCGAAGAGGCCATCGACCGTGAGCTCCTGGCCGAGCGCGTAGTCAGCGGCATCCGCGGTGCGGATCTCGGTGACGTGGCGACGCGGCGTGACGCCAGCGGCCTCGAAGTGAGCGGTCAGGGGCTTGTTCACCTTGCGGGGGTCGATCTGGCCCGCGGCGATCTGAACGGCGTTGTAGCCGTCCTTCTCGGGGGTGCGGACCTGCGTGACCACGTTGGGTGCGAGCTCGATGACGGTGACGGGAACGATCTTGCCGTTCTCGTCCCACACCTGCGTCATGCCGAGCTTGGTGCCCAGCAGACCCTTGGAAATCTTTGCGTTGATGTCAGCCATGTCGATCCTCAGAGCTTGATCTCGATGTTGACGTCAGCCGGCAGGTCGAGACGCATCAGCGAGTCGACGGCCTTGGGCGTCGGGTCGACGATGTCGATCAGACGCTTGTGGGTGCGCATCTCGAAGTGCTCGCGGCTGTCCTTGTACTTGTGGGGCGACCGGATGACGCACACGACGTTCTTCTCGGTCGGAAGCGGCACGGGGCCGACGACGGTTGCGCCCGCACGGGTCACAGTGTCGACGATCTTGCGCGCCGACGTGTCGATGACCTCGTGGTCATACGACTTCAGGCGAATGCGGATCTTCTGTCCCGCCATTGTCTGCTCACTCTCTTCAAGCGTCTTACCGTCCTGGGCCGGGTGACTCAGGGGCATTGGACGCACCATGGCGCTGTTCACGCCTCGGCACTCGAACGACTCCGAAGAGCCGATCTGCGCACCACTGTTCTTCTGTCAGTCCGTGCCCCTCGCGGCGCACGGCAGAACCTCTCAGCAGAGGTGTCGGGGAGTTCTTCTACCCGCGGCCTAGAACCCTGCTGCCTCACGAAGAGGCGCCGTCTATGCACTGCCCTGGTAGTGATCCGGCCGACGCGCACAGCGCACCCCCGGAATGTGGAACTCACCTATTCTGCCATGACTGATTTCGGTTCTGCAAACCCGGGCGTGTCGCGCCGGCATCCGAGGCCACGACCGTGGGGCGAGGCATCCCCATGCCTCGCCCCACGTGGGGATGCGTTCAGCGCGAGGGGGCGCGCCGAACGCGGGGTTCAGGGCGCGGGAGGAGCGCCCCGATCCCCGTCGGAGGCTCGGCGGATCGACTGCCGCTGCGGCAGCGCGCGACGCGCAGAAGGCGTCGCGGAAGCATCGATCCCCAAAGTCGTTCCCCAGTCGTGTGCACGGCCCAGCCGTGCGATTCGGAATCGCGAACCCCTTCGCGATCCCAGCCGCAAGATCCCCAGGCGGCTGCACTCAGCATAGGGGATGACGAAGGCCGGGTGCGAGCATTTCGCACCCGGCCTTCTCACCGCGTCGTCAGGCGTCCAGTGCCCGGCGTCGGCGGGCGATCAGCAGCACCAGCGCACCGCCTCCGAGGAGCAGCAGCACGAGGATGCCGAGGATGATCGGCATCGCGAGTCCGGTGGCCGGGAGGCCGGCGACGAACTCGTTCGTGATCTCGACGTCGACGTCGCCGTCCAGCGCGACATCGGCCGAGGTGCCGTCGCTCGTGGCCGCGGTCCCGTCGGCTGCGGTGACGACGATGGTCGTCTTCACCGCTCCCCCGGCATCCGTCTCGGAGATGCGGCAGTCCGCACCCACCGGGAGGTCCCGGAAAACCGTGGTGTAGCCGCCCTGAGCGCTCAGCACCCGCTCGGCGCCGCCGGGGACGGTCACGCCGTCCGCGCACTCGAGGCGGACCGTGAACGATCCGTGCGCGCCGTCGGCGTTCAGGTCTCCGACGCGCTCCTTGGTGACCGTGATCGATGCGACATCGAACGTGTTGGTCGCCGTGACGGTCGCGGTGCCGTCCGCCTCGAGGACGACGGTGCCGTCGCTCGGGTCGAGCACGGTGGATGTCGCGCCACCGGCATCCGTCTCCTCCACGACGCACTCGGTGTTCGTCGGGTACGGACCGAACGAGCGCGTCGCACCGCCGGCGAGCGCGAACGTCTCGTCCAGCAGCGTCTGTCCGTCGTAGGTGCAGACCGCGGTGAAGGTGAACTCGCCGGTGCCGTAGAGGTCCGCTCCAGCTCCGTCGACCACCTTGCCCACGGTGAGGACGCCGGAGTCGAACGAGTTCGTGAACTCGATCTCCGCCTCATCGACTCCGACCTGAACGGATGCCGTGCCGTCGCCGTTGTCTGTGACGCCGTCGCCTGTGATGACCATGCCATCAGCGGTGGCGCCGACCTCGGTGATGAGGCACTCCGAGCGTGCCGGGATGGTGTTCTCCGGGGCGGTGAAGGTGCCGTCCGCCTCGAGGGAGAACGTCAGCTCGGTGCCCGCGTCGCCGAAGGTCACCGGGATCCCGGTGGCGCTCGTGCACGACAGCGTGAAGTCGAACGGACCGTAGCCCGCCTCGGCCTCGGCATCCACCCGCTTCGTGATCGACAGGCCGGAGAAGGCGTAGTCGTTCACGAGTTCGGCCGTCTGCTCCGCCGGCACTTCGTCGTCCTCGGTCACGACGGCATCTGCCGTGACGATCGCGACCGGCGCAGGGCGGGTCGTCTCGCCGAACTCGCCGACGGCGCCCTGCTCGGTCACCTCGCACGTGGCACCCGTCGGGATGCCGTCGATGCGCTGGGTGAAGCCGTTCGCCTCGTTCAGCACGACGGATGCGTCGGCGCCGAGCGGGACGTTCGCGCCGCCGACCGTGCAGACCACGTCCGCGCGGAACTCGTCGGACGCGTAGTCCGCCGCGTCGCCGGTGACGGTCTTGACGACCTCGATGGACGTGAGGGCGAACGTGTTGGTCGCCGTGACCGTCGCACCCTCGTCCTCGCCCACCGTGACGACGCCGTCGGTCGGATCGAGCACCGACGTGGTCGCGCCGGCCGTCTCGGTCTCGGCGACGGTGCACTCGGTACCGGTCGGGTAAGTCCCGAATGTGCGCTGGGCGTTCGGCTCGAGCACGAACGTCTCGTCCAGCAGCGTCTGGTCCTGGTAGGTGCAGACGGCGGTGAACTCGAAGGGACCTGCGCCCCACAGTTCGGCTCCGGCGCCGTCGACGACCTTCTGGACCGTCAGGATGCCGGCGTCGAAGCCGTTCGTGAACTCGACGCTCGCCGGCTCCGTGCCCACCTGCACGGTCGCCGTGCCGTCGCCGTTGTCTGTGACGTTGTCGCCGACGATGACGATCTCGTCGGCGGCTGCGCTGTCGACCTCGGCGATGAGACAGGTCGAGTTCGCCGGGATGGTGTCCTCCGGAGCCGTGAACGTCTCACCGCCTTCGAGCGTGAACGCCACCTCGGTGGCGTCGCCGTCGAAGACGACCGGGATGCCGGTCGCGCTCGTGCAGGTCAGAGTGAAGCCGAACGGACCGAACTCGGCCTCCGCCTCGGTGTCGACGATCTTGCTGATCGACAGGCCGGAGTACGTGTAGTCGTTCGTCACGGTCGCGACCTGCGCGGCGGGGACCTCGGCATCCGGTGCGACGACCTCGGTCACGTCGATGACCGTCGGCGACCCGGTGCGTCCGGTCTCGCCGTACTCGCCGAGCTCGCCCTGCTCCGTCACGTCGCAGGACGCGCCGGTCGGAATGCCGTCGATGCGGTAGGCGAACCCGTTCGCCTCGTTCAGTTCGACCACCGCGTCGTCGCCGAGCGGGACGTCCTGTCCGCGGACGGTGCAGACGACGTCGACGAGGTACTCGTCGTCGGCGTAGGCGGCTGCCGGCCCCGTGATCTCCTTGACGATCTGGATCGACGTGAGATCGAACGTGTTCGTCGCGGTCACGGTGGCCGCGGCATCCGCGTCGTCGCTGATCACGACGACGCCGTCGACCGGGTCGAGCACCGTGCTGGTCGCACCGCCGGTGCTCGTCTCCGCGACGACGCACTCCGTTCCGGTCGGGTAGACGCCGAACGTGCGCTGCGCGCCCGGCTCGAGCACGAACGTCTCATCCAGCAGCGTCTGGCCCTGGTAGGTGCACACGGCCGTGAAGTCGAACGGACCGTCGCCGTAGAGTGCGCCGCCCTCGCCGTCGACGATCTTCTGCACGGTGAGGATGCCCGAGTCGAAGCCGTTCGTGAACTCGACCGTGGCGTCCGTGGTGCCGACCAGCACGGTCGCGCTGCCGTCCCCGTTGTCTGTCACGTTGTTCCCGACCACGACGATCTCGTCCGCGGCGGCGCTGTCGACCTCGGTGATGAGGCATGTCGAGTTCGCCGGAATCGTGTCCTCCGGTGCGGTAAACGTCTCACCGTCGCTGAGGGTGAACGGCAGCTCCGTGACGCCGCCTTCGAACTCCACCGGCTCCCCGAGCGGGTCCGTGCAGGACAGCGTGAAGTCGAACGGACCGAACGACGCGCCCTCGGCATCCGTCTCCACCGTCTTGGTGACCGACAGACCGCTGTACTGGAACGTGTTCGTGATCGAGGCGACCTGCGTCTCCGGGATCTCGCCATCGTCGGTCGCCGGAGTCGTGATCTCGACCTGCTGAGGTTCGGAGCGGTCGATCTCGCCGTAGCTGCCGGGGTCGCCGGTCTCCGTGACGTCGCAGACCGATCCGAGCGGCAGGCCGTCGATGCGCGACGTGTAGTCGGCGTCGGCGGTCAGCGTGACGCTCCCTCCGCCCGGCAGCGTCAGCGGGACGCCGTCGACGGTGCAGACGACGTCGAACTGGAAGGCGTCCGGGGCCAGGTCGGCAGCGCCGTCGATGACCTTCTCGAGCCCGAGATCGCCGTTGAGCAGTGTGACGCCGGCCTGCACCGGGGCGACCGAGTACTCGGCACCAGCGGCATCCGTGCCGACGGCACCGATCTGGTTCCAGGCGAAGCCGCCCTGATCGGGCACCTCGATCGGCGCCAGGTCGGGGAACTCGGCGGATGCCGGGGTGTTGCGCGTCTGGTAGTGCAGACCCAGCTCGTCGCCGGGGCCGAACACTCCGGATGCCGTCGCGGCGAAATCGATCGTGGCACGCATGCCGGTCACGGCCTCCCACGCGCCGGTGTAGTCGAGGATGGGCACCCAGTCCGCGGTGGTGTCGCACAGCAGGTCGCCGAACCAGGCCGACCCGGTTCCGGTTCCGTAGCAGGGGGCCGCCGACGTGGTGACGTCGAAGGTGTAGGTCGCCCCCGCGGGCAGAGCTTCCGGCGAGAGCGACTCCCGGATCAGGACGTTCGCGAACGTCGAGTTGCGTGCGGAGCCCGTGGCCAGCATCCGATCGCCAGGCTGCGGGAGCGGATCGACGATCGAGACCGTCGGGAAGCCGACCGTGCCGGCGTTGAGCACCGACACCTTCCAGTCATCGGTCGCACCGACGGCCGTGTAGGCGGCACACGGCATGCGCGTGTAGCCGTCCGCGTCGAGCGGGCATGCCTGGGCAGGGTTGGCCGGGTTCACCTGGCCGTCCACGAGGGCGCCGTCGATCTCGCCCTTGACCCACTTGCTGGCCGAAAGCGCGCCACCGGGTGCGGGCTGGACGTAGTTGGTCGTGCCACACTGGTTCGCGTCGAGCCCATCGATCGTGCCCTCGCCGTTGCCCGACGTGTTGGTGCAGGCCGACAGCTCCTCCGCCGTGGTCACCACGAACGAGTTCGTGGTGAACTCCTCGAGCCCGAGTCCGGGCAGCAGCGTGAGGTTGATCGTGATCGTGAACGACTCGCCGGGCGACATCTGCTGCCCGCCCTCCGGCCAGGTGAACGTGATGATCTTGCCCGTCTCGTCGGCGACCGCGGTGACATCCGTCGAGAGCGTTCCCCCGTCGCTGGTCACGTACGTGGGGTCGGAGAAGTCCCATTCCAGGTATTCGGGCAGCGTGTCGACCAGCTCGTCGATGGTCAGGAACCCGGTGCCGGTGTTCGTGAACGTCAGCGTCCAGGGCAGCGACGAGCCGATCCCCACGATGTGGCTCGTTCCCGGCTGGGCCTTGACCACGTCGATCGTGTGCGTGCCGGGCTCGACGTTCAGAGAGGCGTCGGCGGTGTCGTCCGCATCGGCGTAGCGCCCGTCGGTTCGTTCGCTGAGGACCGTGGCCTGGTTCGGGATCGTCGCCGGCGGTGCGAGCTCGGTGCCGTCGCGCTGGGTGGTGAGCACCTGCACGTCGAAGCGCAGCTGAGCCGTCCAGTCGGCGGGCGGATTGGCGTGCGAGAGCACTTCGCCTGTCGAGTTCGAGTACACGGCGCGAAGACCGACGACCGCGGTTGGGTCGACGGCGGGAAGGGTTGCGGTGGGACCGAACGCGCCCTCGGTCCAGTCAGCTCCGACAAGCGCGTCGATGCGCACCTGATCGGCACCTGCGGGAAGCGTGGCCGCGAGGTTCGGCGTGTCCGCCAGCCGGACTCCGTTCCAGAAGTCGGCGTCGTCGTCCGTGATGACGACCTGGTGCGTCGCAGCGGTGGACTCGCCGTCGGTGGCGTCGAGGGTGACGGCGACCGGGTCGCCGAGCTGCGGTTCGAGCAGCGTCTCCGGCGCGATCGTCTTCTCCAGGGTCGCGTCGAGCATCGCGACGAGCAGTTGCACCGACGCGTCGCTCTGGTCGAACGGCGTCGAAGCCTGCCCGCTCGGGGTGAGCACCGGATCGTACGACTGCGCGATCACGTCGTTGTCGACGGTTCCCGGTGCGACGAGCTGGTCGGCGTCACTGCGCTCGTACTGGCGCACGCGGGTCTGGATCGTGATGCCGAGATCGTCGCCGTTCGCGATGAGCCCGCCGTCGGTCTCGGGGTCGGTGCCCTGGAAAACGGCGCTCACACCGACGACGGTCGCGAGATCGCCCTCGGCGAGTGCCGCGGCATCCGTGATCGACATCGTCCTCGTGGAGAGCGTGCCGTCCTCGGCGCGATCCCAAAGGGTGGCCATCGAGGCCGTCGGGTCGACCGACGCGGGATAGGCGAACGCGAGCGAGAGGATGTTCAGCCGCTCGTACGGGTTCGAGTCGGCGTCGTAGGCGGCCCCGTCGAAGGGGTCGGCGTCCCACGCGTCCGGAGCGCTGACGCAGTCCTCGATGCTTCCGGCCTCGCACGTGATCGGGTCGGTGAGCCGCACGTACGACGCGCGCGCCGTGCTGCCATTCCCACCCACGATGTCGAAGGTCACGGTCGGGTAGTTCGCCGGGTCTACGTCGGCCGACTCGGGAATCGTGACCGTGGCCGGCTCCGCGGTCTTGGTGACGTTCACGAGCGGCGGCTGGTCGATCAACGCGATGTTGTCCTGATCGCTGTCGAAGCCCGGCCCTTCTGCGGTCACGTAGTCGCCGCGCACCGTGTTCCAGATCGTGCCGCTCTCGTCGTCGTTGAACAGCTGGTCCTGCGTCACCCAGGGCGCGTCGAGGCCGGCGTCGTCACGCACGACGTTGCGCAGCTCCCAGGTGAGGAAGCTGGGGCGGTACTGTCCGACGGCCGACGTCGCCAGACCCGAGCCGGGTTCGGGCCTGGTCGGGTCGGTGCTGGCGGCTCGGGCCGCGTCGTCGGAAACGTAGACGAGCGCGACGCCGGTGGTGCCCGCCGTCTGCTCCGCGGTCAGCGTGTACCCCTTGAAGCTGCCGTCGGCAGCGGTCCAGCTGCCGTCCGGAGCGGGGATCACGGTCCACGCGCCGTCGGTGAACAGACGCACCTCGGCGATGTCATCCCACGCGAGCAGCGGATCGTCCGCGAGGCTGACCGGGTCGATGCTCAGCAGGTCGAACGCCTGGAACACTGTGTCGGCGGGGCCGTCCGGGTTCTGGCCGTCCGGGGTCGCCGGGTCGCTGAGGATGAGCTGCTGCACACCGGGCGTGCCGACGCGCCACTCGTTGCGGGTGGAGACGACGGCGCCGGACTGGGCATCCAGCACGTTGACGTCGGTGGTCTTGTCGCCGCTGTCGACCCAGCGCTTGTCGACGCCGACCGGCCCTTCGCCGTCGGCCGGAACCTGCACGCCGATGGTGTCAGTGGCGGGGACGATGTCGCTGGAGATGCCATCAGGGATGCCGTCGACATCCGCGTGGCTCTGCGCGCGGGCCTCGTCCTCGTAGATCGTCGGCTCCTGAGCGGCGGCGTCATCCTCGGGCTCGTCGCGGGCGTCCGTCGGGCCGCTGCCGTCGCGCAGCTCGCTGCGGGCGTCGAAGACGACGTTGGGTTCGACGCTGAAGCCCTGGGGGAAGCCGTCGGGGTTGTCGAAGACGAAGCGGATGCCCGTGACGTCGGAGAGCGTGTCGGGCGGCGTGAGCGCGGCGGCCATCTCGGCGCTCGTCATCTGGAACGTCTGCGCCGTCGGCTGCGCGGGCACGACGGTCAGTGTCTTCTCGACACCGTCCGCGGTCCAGTAGACGACCGTCAGCGTGGTGTTGGCCGGCACCTGGGTGGGGGCGATGCCGGCGACGTCGAACGCGTTCCAGAAGTCGCCGCTGTCGCCTTCGCGCCAGGAGTCCTCGACGACGATCTGGGTCGGCGAGACCTGTGCCGTGCCGGATCCGGTCGTGGCGGTGAGCCCCGCGACGACGCTCGTGCCGGGCTCGACCGCGCCGCCGGGGCTGATGTTCTTCTGGAGCGCGATGCTGATCTCGGGGAAGTACACCGTGATCGGAGCTTCTGCCTCGTTCGTCGCTTCGCCGACCGCGTTCTCGGCGGTGACGTCGATCGTGTTGGTGCGGCTGGCTGTCGGCTCGGCCTCGCTGACCAAGGTCACGGCGGGCAGGATGGTGACGTCGAAGGTGGCTGCGGCGCCCGCTTCGATGTCACCGGTGAAGACGATGTCGAACCCGGTGATGACGCCGGCCGGCGCGACCGGCGCCTCGCCGTTCGCGAACGGCACCGGCGTCTGCGCCACTCCGTCCACATACCAGGTGATGGTGGCCGCGGTCGCGCCGGCCGGGTATGCGATGCCGGTGGGGAACCCGCCGAACACCATGTCGGCGTCGAAGAAGCCCTGCTCGGACACCGTCATGGTCTGCACTGGGCCGTTGGAGTCGTTGCGGACGACGAGCTGCGCGGTCGACTCTCCCCCGGCGGCCAGCTCGCCCGGGGTGATCGTCTTCTCGGCGCCGACATCGATGGTCAGCGCACCGATCGTGTAGGGCGCTTCCGCTGTGTCGCTGTCGGTCTGATCGCCCGCGTTCACGGTCGAGGTGATCTCGTTGGTGACGGCGGAACCGGTGTTCAGGCTCGAGTCGTCGTTGCGGTCGGTCGAGCGCTGTTCGACGGTGAAGGCAGTGGATGCCGCGGCATCCGCCTCGATCGTCCCGCCGGCATAGGTGAGCCGAATGCCGCCGACCTCTGCGGGTTCGACGCCGTCGGGCAGTGCGGGGGCCGCCGCCGGGGCACCGGACACCCAGCTCCAGGTGCCCGTCCCTTCGTCGTACACGTATGCGTCGACCTGGACGGTGGTGGCGTCCGGCGGGAGGGTCGTGGACGCGAAGCCGGCGAAGTCGACGATGCGGAAGGGGTTGTCGGCGCCGAGGGAGTTCGCGCCGTCGGCGGCGCTGGTCGGCTCCTGGATGACGAGGGAGTCCCCGCCGAGGTTCGACTGGTTCTGCGCACCGATGGTGATGGTCGACTCCACGCCCGGTTCGAACTGCTGCGACGCAGGCTCCCAGGACTTGGATGCCTCAACCGCGACCGTCGTCGGAACGGTGACGATGACGTCGGCGGAGTCCGTGATCGTGGTCGGCACCTCGCCCGGCCCGTTGTCCCACGTGGTGCTGGCGGTGTTGGTGACCTGATCGGTGTTGTACTCCCAGTCGGCGGGCAGATCCGCAGGGACTTGCAGCGCGAGGCTGAGCTTCAGTGTTCCGCCCGCGGCCAGCCCTTCGCCGGCGCCGTCGTCGATCGGCTGCTGGAAGTCCACTTCGTACGTGCACGAATCGCTGACTTCGACGGGGTTGCCTGCTCCGTCCTCGACGCATCCTTCGCTCGTGAGGGTCAGCGGAACCGTCGTCGGCGTGTAGGTCGCGCCCACGATCTCGAAGCCGGCGAGCTCGGCCGGCAGCGTGTCGGTCAGGACGACGTTCTGACAGTCCGCATCGAAGCAGGCGAGGTCGACGGTGTAGATGAACTCGTCGCCGGGTGCCAGCCCGTCCTGAAGATCGAGCCCGTCGACCTGCTTGTCGATCGTGACGGCCGATTCCGCCGCTTGTGCGGCGGTCGGCACGACGAGCCCCGCGAGGATGAAGGCGAAGGCCGCGGCGATTGCGACGAGGACTCGGAGGAATGGCGACCTGGTGTCCGCTGCGTTCGAGGGCATGCTGTGACTCTCCGTGCGTTCGTTGAGGGAGCACCGACGGAGCCCCCCTCCGCCTATGAACCTACTGAACGAAGACTGGGAGCGTAAAGGCCCCCTCGTCCGCAACGGGCGACCGCGCACCGGAACGACGAAGCGCCTCTGCAGCCGTCGGATCAGGCTGCAGAGGCGCTTCGGGAGTTCACTCGTTGCCGACGGCCTTGTCTGCTCCGTCGCGGATCTCGTCGATCTTGTCGGCGGCGCCGGGGGCGACCTTCTTCGCGAAGTCGGCGACTCCGTCGAGGACCTTGTCGCTGATGTCCTCAGCCTGCTCGCTCTTCACGGCCTCGGCGATCTTGTCCTTGTGCTCCTCGTAGAGGTCCTTGCCCTTGTTGACTGCCTCATCGATTCCCATTGCATCCCCTATCCGGTTCTCTGCCGGCCTGTTCCGGCCGACTCTCACATTCTGTCCGGCGGATGCCGCGAGGGGAAGAGTCGGGACGGATGCGGTGTCACCCCACGTCTCACGCGTGCCCACCCGTGCGGTTGGCGTCAGGCGGCGGGCGTGTTGCCAGCGGTGCCGGTGTATGGCATCGCTTCGCATCTGCGCTGACGCCTTCCCGACGATGGGCGCCGTGCTCGTGCGGGCGGGTGCGCTCCGGCGTCTGCGCATCCCGCACGTGCCATCGGCGTCAGGCGGTGAGGAGACCAGATGTTGTCGGCGCGCAGACGGTGAGGGTCAGGCGTTGTCGGCGCACAGACGGTGAGGAGGTCAGGCACTGTCGGCGCGCAGACGGCGAGGAGGTTAGGCGCTGTCGGCGCTCGGGCAGACTGATTCGCAAGTGCTGTCGGCGCTCGAAACGCCAGCGGCGCTCAAGTGCTTTCGATGCTGGAACGCTAAAGGTGCTCAGCGCCATCGACGCACAAGCTTTCAGGCGTCGCCGGTGTCAGGCGGCGAGGTTATAGCGGGCGGTGCCGCCGAGGCGTGGGGTGCGTTCGGGGTCGACGCTGGGTGGGGGGATGAACCAGACTTTCGCGGTCACACCGGTGCCTTCGATTCTGATTTCCCACCCGTTGTCGTGGACGCGGTGGTGGCAGTTGTCGCAGAGCAGGACCCCGCGGTCGAGGTCGGTTCGTCCTTGGTCGCGTTGCCACCAGTCGATGTGGTGGGCGCGGGTCATGGAGGGTGGGAGGGTGCATCCGGCGCAGCCGCCGTCGCGTTCGACGAGGGCGAGGCGTTGGGTGCGGGTGAAGAAGCGTTTCTCCCGGCCCCAGTCGAGGATCTCACTGTCGGTGCCGAGGACGTAGGGGATGACGCCCCCGGATGCGGCCATGCGTCGGGCGGCGCTGATGCTGATGGGCTGGTCGATGCCGTCGATGGTCGCGTATCCGGTTCCATCGGTCAGGTCGTTCACCCCGACCCGGACGATCACGGTCGCCCCGGCCAGGGCGGGGGAGTTGCTGTCGCAGCCGAGGGCGTGGGCGGCGATATCGGCGAGAGCGTCGGCCTGCAACTGTCCGATGCTGCGCCGGTCGGCGTCCGGAGCGTCCGGGTCGAGGGCGTTCGCCCGCGCGTTCAGCACCGCGGTGACATGCCCTTCGATCGCGGTTTTGATCGGCGCACCGGTGGCGACGTCGACATCGGCGTCGATGTGCAGGCGCCCCTCGCGTTCGAACATGACCAGTCTGTTCTGCGCGCGGGCTGCTTCCTCCCGGGGCAGGACTCCGTCGGGGTCGAGGTGCGCTTCGGTGTGGGTGAGGAGTTTACGGACCTCGTCCAACGACAACCCGGCCGCCTTGTCTGCCAGGGCGGCCTCTGCCTCGGCAAGCCGATCCATGTCGATCTTGAATCGGACCCGGTCGAGCAGGGCGATGATGAGCCCGGCCGCCGGGGCCCCGATCCGCCCACCGGCGAGGGCGGCTTGAACGGCCGGGTACTTCGCCGGCAGCCGCGCCCCGAGCAGGTCGCTGCGCGGTGCGGTCGCTTCCCCGACCCTCACCAACCGCGACGCCTCCCCGGAAGACCGTCCGGTGACGGTCGCGACGAACTGTCCCGCGGTGCGGAACCCCTGCTCTTTCGCCAGCGACTCCGCGCCGAGCTCGGGCCGGGACTCGTGCGCGATCCGCGCCGCGACCTCCGCCTCCAACCCATCCACCAGCCGGTGCAGCACCCCGAGTGCCGCGTTCGCGGCCACGAGTCCCGCCCGGTCCAGACCCGCCGCATCCGAAGCATCCGACCACACCGCATCGAGGCGGCTAACCGCCTCGTGCAGAGGATCCAGATGCGTCGTCGACATAACCCCAGACTACCCCGACAGCATCCAAAATGGAAGAGATGTTCGAAAGAAATATTCGAATATCTCTAGTCGACGTAGTTGCTCCCACCGGCCACAGACGCAGACCGCCTGGTATCAGCTTCAGGGCGGACTGTGCCGCGAGGGAATGCACGGTCCCCGGCAGACATGACCACGCTGATGACCACGGCGCTCGACGCCCACCGCCCGACCGCCCGCCGACGAACCCGCCACACGGCCGAGCCCCGCCAGCCCCGCCACTGCAGCCTCACCGCCCCGGCCAGACTCCGCGACAACCTCAGCGCACGGCCGGCCCCTCGCCCAATGGGCGGACCACAGCTTCACCGGCTGCACGATCCCGTGAACGCACATGACGGCGCTGATGACGCTGACACTCGATGCCCACCCTGCCTGCCGCCCGCCCGCCGCCGCATTCCTGCCACGCCAACCGCTCCCTGCCACGACATCCAAAGCCGATCCCCGCCACGGCATCGCAAGCCCGCCACGCCAGCCGGTCCCCGCGCCGCGACTCCCGAAGCCCGCCGACGGCCCCGAAGCCCGCCGACGACCCCCGAAGCCCGCGGACGACCCCCGAGAATCAGTGCGCCGTCGCGCCGGGCCGGAAGACCGCACGGACGGTGCGGAACAGGATGATGATGTCCTGCATGAGCGACCAGTTCTCGACGTAGTAGAGGTCGAGACGGATGGTCTCCTCCCACGACAGCGAGGAGCGCCCGGAGACCTGCCAGAGTCCGCTCATCCCTGGCTTGACGAGCAGGCGCCGGTGCGCGACGTCGTCGTACAGCGCCACTTCGGACGCGCGCTGCGGGCGAGGGCCGACAAGGCTCATCTCTCCGCGGAACACATTGATCAGCTGCGGCAGCTCGTCGATCGAATGCTTGCGCAGGAACCGACCGACCCGGGTGATGCGGGGGTCGTCCTCGACCTTGAACAGGGGCGAACCGCCCTTGCCCTGCAGGTCGAGCAGCGTGGCGAGCTGGTCGTCGGCGTTGGCCACCATCGACCGGAACTTGCGCATGCCGAACGTGTGCCCGCCGCGGCCGACGCGGTCCTGGTAGTAGAAGATCCGCCCCGGCCCGTCGACGCGGATCGCGATCGCGGTGATGAGGAAGACGGGCGAGAGCAGCGCGAGCATGAGCATCGAGCCGATGATGTCGAACGTGCGCTTGAGGAACCGCTTGGAGCCCTCCATCCGCGGGAAGTCGACGTGCACGAGCGGCAGGCCTGCGACCGGCGTCGTGTGCAGGCGGGGGCCGGCGATGTCGGTGAGGACCGGCGCCATGATGAGCTGGATGTCGCGGTCCGACACCGCATACCCGAGATGCCGCATCGTCAGCGGATCGAGATCGTCCGACCCGACGATGATCAGCGCATCGAAGCGGACGTCGTCCAGCAGCGTCTCGACGTTCGCGATGTCGCCGAGCACCTCGAAGCCGGCGACGACGTCCTCGGACGCGCCCTCGGTGATGACGCCGACGATCTCGTACCCGCTGCTCTTGGCCCGGCGGATCTCGCGCGCGACATGGGCCACCTTCGACGGCTCGCCGACCACCACGGCCCTGTGCAGGTACCGCCCGGCCTTCTGCCGTCGGCGCAGCCACTGACGCCACAGCCAGCGCGACAGCAGGAGCAGCACGAGCCCAAGTGGGAAGACCACCGCGACGAGTGCACGCGAGAAGTTCATCCCGAGGAAGAACGCGATCGCGACGGTCACCGCGAACACGACGACCGACGCGTTGACGATGCGGCGGTACTCATCCGCACCCTGACCGACGATGTGCCGGTCGCGGGAATCCGTCGCGTCGAGCGCGAGCAGCCAGAGCACCCCGATCACGACGAGCGCCGTGATGTACGAGATCCGCGGCCCGCTCGGCCAGGAGACGCCGGTGGACAGCGCGGGGAGCACGATGGTCGCCGAGACCACCAGCGCGATCAGGATGACGACGACGTCGCTGTAGAACAGCCGGCTCGCATAGCGTCGCGTCCATGCACCCGGGCGAGCCTTCTGGACCGGAATCCGCGCAGGCCTCATCGGCTCCTCCGAGGAGTCGGAGCTGCCGCGCTCAAGCTGAACGACGACGACCATCACCCCCTGTACGGACACCAGAACCGCAGTCATTCTAGCGGTCTTGGAATTTCCGGGGAGGGGACGCCCCGTTCTCAGCCGGCGCAGCCGTCCTTGACGACCGGCTTCTCGCTGTTGACCATCGGGTTGGTCAGCACCTGGAGCGGGCCGTAATCGCCGCTGGGGCCGACGAACGTGGCGGTCACGTCGACCGAGTCGCTCGGGTCGAACCACGCCTCGAACGCGACGACCGGACGGCCGAGATCGTCGACGTCGCGGTGCATCACCGAGACCTCGTCGCCGTTGAACGTGGCATCCGCAAGCGTCGTCCCCGGAGGGCCGTAGACGTAGATCCAGTCACGGAAACGCGCACCGAACGTCATGCTCTGCACGTAGCGCGGCAGCGCCTCGGCCTGGCGCTGCGTCAGGGGAAGGGTCAGCGCCCCGGTCACCGTGTACGTCGCCGTGTCCCCTTCGCAGACGGCCGTCGCCGACGTCGCGGTCTCGGTGAAGTAGTCGATCTTCGACCCGTTGCTGTTGTTGAAGTAGATGCCGACCGAGGTCGTGTTCTTGTTGTTCTCGGGCAGGATGCCGCTCATCCGGGTGCCCTTGATCGCCTCGGCGATCTGCTCGTCATCGCCCCAGACGAGGACACTGCCCTGCTTCGCGCTCTCGGTGATCGCCCACATCATGTCCTTGATGTTGAAGTCTCCCTTGGCGATCGCGTCGAAGACGGCGGCGGCAGTGTCGGCGAAGAATCCGTCGACCAGCTCGGGCTCCTTGTACGAGTCCCAGCGTCCGTAGACCTCGCTCAGCAGCAGCGAGACCGCGTTCTCCTCGGAGAGCACCTCGCCCGATGCGAGCTCGATGGGTCCGGTCGCGACGAGGATGCGCGACAGCGCGATCGGGTCGATCGAGATGACGCCAGCGACCTCATCCGGCGCGATGTCCCGCTGCCACCAGGCGCGCAGGATCTGCGCCGCCGTGGGGAAATCAGGGCGGCTCGTCGACGTGTTGATGTGGTCGACGAGGTAGCTCGTGTACAACTGGATCGCGCTGTCCGGGACGGCGACGTCCACGGCGGTGCCGTTCTGGTAGCTCCCGCTGTCGCCCTGCGCGCCCATCGAGATCACGCCCTTGTCGACCTTCACCAGCGTCTGCGCCGCGGCGCTGCCGCCGAGCGCGAGCGACTCGGCGTTGTTCTGGAAGACGAGCAGGTAGTTGCGTTCGCCGTCGCCTCCGAGCAGTTCGGGCAGGATGCCGATCATCGGTGCCGCCGCCGACATCACCTCGTCGACCTGATCGACGCCGTCGCGCACGACGGAGATGAGGAACGGCGACTTCGAGACGGACTCGAGCCCGTCCGCGAGCTGGGTGATGCGCTCGCCCTCCTCCTCGGATGCATCGAGCAGACGCACCGTGACGGGGATGCTGTCATCACCGTCATCCATCACGGGCATCGCGACCCCGTTGACGAGCGCGTCCAGGGACTGCGCCGCAAGGCGCACGCCCCGCAGGTTGTCGCCCGCCACCGGGACCCACTCCATCAGCCACCAGACCGGATCGGATGCCGCGGACGCCGCACTCGCGGCGCTCTCGGACAGCGCGGGGAGCGCCTCATCGAGGCTCCCGCCGGCCTGGATCTCCCTGACGAGCTCCTGGCTCTTGACGAGTCCGTCCTTGACGGCGATGGCACGCAGACCCACCCAGCACACGGCGAGGAGGAGGGCGATGATCACGAGCGTGAGGATCAACCAGACGCGTCGCCGCCGACGGGACTTGTCCGACGTCTGCTCGTCGACGCTCTGCGCGCGCCTGCTCTCAGCGCTCATGGAGGGCTTGCCTTTCGTACGGGATGCAACCGGTGCAGTCTACCTGCGACGATTCTGGAGGATGCCGAGAGCGGTCAGTCCGCTTCCGCTTCCGCTTCCTCCGCCTCGAGCGCTGCGATGAACACCGGGGATGCGCCGAGGGCCACCGTGACCTGACCGTCCACCGGCTGGACGAGCTCGGTGTGCCCGGACAGGTCGGTCACCGACAGCGCGACGTCGGATGCGAAGGCGCGCTGCACGTCGGCATCCTTCGCCCATGCGACCCGGAGCTCGTCGTCACCCGTGCCGAAAACCTGCACGGAGCTCGTGTCGTCGGATTCGTCGGCCAGAAAGCCCCGGTCGCGGATCTGCGTGATCATGAGCGCCTGCGCGAAGGCTCCCGGCTTGGGTGCCAGCGCGACGACGTCCGCCCGCGGTCCGTTCTCGTAGAGACCGAAGTTCGCCTCGCCGGCGGCGAGATCGGGGGTGTCGTTGACGAGGTCGTACCAGAAGTACTTCTCGACGCCGTTCGCGAAGGCGAGCGCCTCGTTGCGGACCATCATCTGACCCTGCTCGGCAGCGGTGACGCCGTCGTAGTGCGTGGGGAAGCCCATCTCGGTGACCCACACCGGACGCGTCTCGCCGGCGACCTCCTGCATGTCCGCGATCGACTGCTGCACGGTTCCGGCGATGAGGTCGGCGTCCCGGTCGATCCAGGACTCGTACGGGTGGTAGCTCGCGACGTCCGTCACCGGCATCCCTCCGGCCTGCCAGAACCCGACGAACCAGTCGCGGTCGTACAGCGCAGTGGAGCCCGTGACGAGCGGAAGGTCGGGATGCGCCGGCTTGACGTGATCCCAGGCCGACTGCGCGATCGGCACGTAGCAGGACGGTGCCTGGCCGCACGGGACGTCGGTCTCGCGGTGGTTGAACTCGTTCAGCACCTCGAGGCCGACCATGTCGAACCGGTCGGCGACGGCCTTCGCATACGCGCCATACGCCTGGATCGACTCCTCGCCCGACGGCGCCCGACGGGTGCCGTAGAGCCGGTTGCCGTACGCGACGATGCCGAGCAGCTTGACGTCGTTGGCATGCATGCGCGAGAACTCGCGCACGTAGTTCTCATCCCAGGTGTACTGGCCCTTGGTCTTCTCGTTGCGTTCCCACGAGATGTCGTTGCGCACCTCGGCGAAGCCGAGCGCCGAGGCCATGGTCCCCGTGCCGACGAAGGTCTCCTTCTCGACGTGGGCGGCGACGCCGAAGCGCGAGTCGTGCGGGACGTAGAAGGTTCCGGTGTCGATCACCGCGACGTTCGTCTCGATGTGCCGACCGGATGCGTCGTCGACCGCGATCGCGTAGTGCCCCTGCGGCACGCCGGTCAGCGGCAGCGCGGTCAGGGGCCCCTCGGCCGTCGCCTGGCCGGTGATCGGGTCGCCGCCGGAGGTGGACGTCGCGCTCCAGGTCACGGCTCCCGCTGGGGCCGCGACGGCGATGACCGCGCTCTTGTCGGTGAGGATGAGCGAGTCGTTGACGATGCCGCCCGGGGCCTGCACGGATTCGAACGAGCCGTTCGCGACGAACTCTTCTCCGCTCGCACCCGTGATCGAGACGTCGTCGACGCCGAACCCGCGCACCGCTCCGGAGAGCACGATGTCGACCGTCGAGGCGGCGGCCTGGTCGGCCGGAGTCGTGAACGGGAACTCGATCGTCTCCCACTCGGCATCCAGCTCGTCGAGCGTGAACGTCTGGCCTGCGACATTCAGGCGGATGCCGGTGTCGGCCTTCTTCTCGGCCAGCAGGCGCGCGGAGAGACGGAGGGTGTACTCGGTCTCGGGCACGAGGGCGACCGGCGCGGAGGCGGCGATGATGTCGGGGTCGTCGGCCGGAGCATCCACCCGCAGCGACACGGCACCGGTGGCGGCGTCGCCGACCTCCGGGAGCACGGCGCCGACGACCGTGCGGTCGGCGAGCGTCCACCCGTCGATCGATGCACGCGCGACGTTCGTCACCGGCACCTCGGCCAGCGGCTCGGGCGGCGGCGTGGTCGCCGTGGGCTTCGGTGTGGGTTCGGACTCCGCAGTGGGCTGCGGCTCCGGCTGCTGCGACAGGATCACCGCAGCGGTCGCGACGCCTCCTCCGGCCAGGAGCACGGCCGCCGCGCTCGCGATGATGATCGTGGTCTTCTTCGTCAAGCGCAGAGCCATCGTGTCCTTTCCCCCCGGGTGGTCGCTTCAAACCTACCGGCATCAACCTGACAGACCCCGGAGTCGGTCGTGCGAGCATTCCTCCCTAGACTCGGTGCATGCTTCTTCGTGCAAGGCCCGTGCCGTGAGCGGCGTGCTGGTGCACGAATGGCTCGCCCCGAGGGGCGGGTCCGAGAACGTCTTCGAGTCGCTGACGCGGATCTTCCCGGATGCCGCGCGCTACTGCCTCTGGAACGACAGCGACGGCCGGTTCACGGTGGACGGCGAGACCTGGCTCGCCCGCACGCCGCTGCGCGGCCACAAGGCCGCGGCGCTCCCCCTGATGCCCTTCGCCTGGCGGGGCCTGCCGGACGTGGATGCCGAGTGGATCCTCGCCAGCTCGCACCTGTTCGCGCACCACGCGCGCTTCGGCGGCACCGCACGTCACGCGCCCAAGCTCGTCTACGCGCACACCCCGGCGCGTTACATCTGGAACCCGGAACTGGACGGCCGAGGGAGTTCGCTTCCCGCCCGCGCCATCGCCGCGCCCCTGAAGCGGCTCGATCGGCGGCGAGCGCAGGAGCCGGCAGCGATCGCCGCGAACAGCGTGTTCGTGCAGGAGCGGATCGCGCAGGCCTGGCATCGCGAGAGCACGGTCATCCACCCGCCGGTCGATGTGACCGGGTTCCTGCGTCCCGCGCAGCTCGACGAGCACGACGCGGAGACGCTCGACGCCCTGCCGGAGACGTTCCTGCTCGGGTTCTCGCGGTTCATCCCCTATAAGAGGCTGGATCTCGTCATCGAGGCGGGCGTCGCGGCCGACGTGCCGGTGGTGCTGGCCGGAGCCGGCCCGGACGAAGCCCGTCTGCGCTCCTTCGCCGCGGAGCGCGCGCCCGGCCGGGTCGTCTTCGTCGACTCCCCCGGCACGGAGCTGTACCGGGCGCTGCTGCAGCGCTGCCTCGCACTCGTGTTCCCGGCCATCGAGGACTTCGGCATCGTCCCCGTCGAGGCGATGGCCGCCGGACGCCCCGTCATCGCCAACGCGATCGGCGGCACTGCCGAGACGATCGTGCACGGACGTACCGGCGCGCTCGTCGAGCACTGGTCGCACGATGAGCTGCGCAGGGCGGTCACGACGGCATCCGGGGTCTCGTCCGAGGACTGCCGGACGCAGGGGATGCTGTTCTCGGAAGAGGTCTTCGCCGACCGCATCCGCGCGTGGGTGCACGATTCGGTCGACGGAGCAGGCGCATGACGCGCGTGCTGGTGGACGACCGGTACCGCGGCACGCACGGCATCGGCCGGTACGCGGCCGAGGTGCTCCCCCGGCTGACGGTTCCGTGGCAGGACCTGGGGCTCGACGGCACGCCGTTCCGTCCGACCGACGCGTTCCGATCGGTTCCGTCGGCCGCCGCCCCGGATGCCGTGGTCTACTCCCCCGGTTACGGCGCGCTCGTGCGGGCCCGGCGGCAGCTGCTCACGCTGCACGATCTGATCCAGCTGCAGGCGCCCGGGCTCTCGAGGTGGAAGTTCGCCGCCTACTACGCCGGACCGGTGCGACGGGTCGTGCGCAGGGCCGGGGTCGTGCTCACCGTGTCGGAGACGTCCGCGCGGGCGCTGCGGGAATGGGTCGAGGACGACGCGGTGGAGATCGTCAACGCGGGCAATGGATGCTCCGACGCGTTCTTCCCCGGGGATGCCGCGGATGCCGCCGATCCGTACCTGCTGTTCGTCGGCAACGGGCGCGCGCACAAGAACCTCGACACGGTGCTCGACGCGCTCGGCTCGGCGCGCGACGTGCGCCTGGTGGCCGTCGTGCCCGCGGGCGAGATCACCGAGTTGAGCGCGCGGGCGACGCAGCGCGGCGTCGGCGCCAGGGTGCGCTGGGTGAGCGGCGTCGACGACGAGCAGCTCGCCGGGCTCTATCGCGGCGCCGCCGCGACGGTGATGCCGTCGATGTTGGAGGGATTCGGGCTACCAGCGCTGGAGTCGATCCGCTGCGGTGTGCCGGTGCTGTACTGGGCCGGGTGCGAAGCGGTCGCCGAGATCGTGGGCGAGCGCGGGTGGGCGGTCTCGTCGCCCGACGACGCGCATGAGTGGGCCGATGCGTTGACCGGCGCGGTGTCCTCGGCGCGGCGGGTCGATCCGCCTGAGGGGTACGACTGGGGCCGCACGGCACGGATCGTCTCGGAGACGATCAGCCGGATGTTGGGCTGACCGCTACGCGGAACGGTCTCGCACCGCCCGCAGGAACTCCTCGAGCGCGTCCGTCTTGCGCTCCCACGACGCGTCGGCCGCGGCCCGCTCCCCCGCCACGTTCGGAGACGGATGCCGCAGCGCACGCTCGAGCGCGGCATCCGCATCCTCGTCACCGGTGTAGACCTCGATGCCGAGATCCGATCGCCCCCGGATCCCCGGCGTCTCGCGAGCCACGACCGCGAGACCGGCCGCGAAGTACTCGTACAGCTTCATCGGGCTGCGTCCCGCGTTGAGCGGGTTGTCGGAGAGCGGCAGCAGACCCACGCGCGCGGTGTGCAGCAGCGCCGGGACGTCGGCGTACGGCACAGCGCCGACCAGCGAGACGTTCGCCGGCAGCGGCTGCGGTGATCGACCGGGCCCGGCGATCACGAACTCGACGTCGCCGAAAGCACGCGCCCAGCCGTCGACACGCGCCCAATCGAACCGATCGTCGAGCGCGCCGACGTAGACGCAGCGGGCAGCACGCGCAGCATCTGCACCGGCCGGCGCCGCGAAGCGCGCGACGTCCGCGCCGTTGCTCAGCACGAGCGTCGGCACGCGCAGTGGCCCGAGTCCCCGCAGCACCTCGTCGGAGGTCGCGATGACGCCGTCGACGGCATCCAGAATCTGCTGCTGCAGCCGGTGCTTGACCCCGGACGGGTACAGGTCGGTCGGCCGGTAGATCACGGCATCCGAAAGCGAGCGCACAGAGGAGTCCCACAGCAGGGGCTGGTCGATCAGCACCGCATCGAACCGGGTATCGATTCCGGCGCGTTTCAGCATCCGCGCGACGGTGGGGGCGCCGACCGGCACCGGCAGGGCCGTGCGGGGCACGATGTTCAGGACGCCGTCCGCGTCGCGCCGCGGGCGGCTCGGCACGACTGCGAGATCCGCCCGGCTGACACGTCCGGTCACGCGATGCGCCAGCGAGATCGGCGTGCTCAGGTGCACGACATCCGCTCCTCGCCCGGCGAGCACGCGCGCGTAGTGGTGGCTGCCGACCCGGAACGGACCGAACGGATGGCTGTGCGAGAGGAACAGCAGTCGCGTCATGCGCGCACCCTGCGGATGCCGGCACGGATCATCTGCCGGATGCCGGCGAGGGATGCCTCCGCACCGCGTACGCGTTCGACGACCTCGGCGGCGCGCTCCGGCGTCGGGCGCAGAGCCTCCCGAAGGTGCTCCGGATCGCTCGTGGATGCGTCGACCGAGACGCGGTCCAGCCCGATGGCCGCGAACGCCTCCCGGATCTTCGCCGTCGGCTGCGGCACCAGCTCGAGGGCAACGGCTCCGCTGAGGGCGGCGAGCACGAGGACGTGCATCCGGTCGCTGATGACGAGCTGCGCGGCGTCGTAGCGTTCGCGCAGGCGCTCCTCCTGGACGAGCGGATCGGTGTCGCCCCACTCCTCGAACACGCCGCCGAGGAGCTCGGCGAGTTCGCGGGCCCGGTCTTCGTCCTCCCGCACCTGCACGATGGTGCGGATGCCGAGGCCTGCACGCTCCGCGCTGTCGCGCACGGCGCGGATCCAGCGCTCGTCGGGCAGAGGCCGCGCCCCGCGCAGGCTCACGATCAGGTCGGTACGTTCGTTCCAGTCGAGCCCTGGGCGGATGCCGGCGGAGAAGCCGATGTCGGGGGCGAGGCGTCCCGTCCTGGCGGTGGCCAGCGTGGCCGCGTCGCGCCACAGCGTCACCTGCGACAGGCGGGTCGCCAGGCGATGGATGCCGAGCGACGGCTGCGACGGCGCCCGGATGCCGCGGGGCGGGCGGACGACGACGCCGCCCTTGAGGCGGACGATGAGCGTCTCGGCGAGGAACACGAGCTCCCTGACGCCGTTGCCGCGGTCGAGCGGGATCTCCCCCGCTTCGAACACGAGCACCGGATGCCGCGGTGCGGTGACGAGCAGCCAGAGCCATCGCGGTACGGACTTCTTGGACCTCAGCACCACGGCATCGTCGGGGATGCTGAGCTGGGTCAGCCAGACGTCGGGGGCGTCGCCCGTGTAGGCGACGAGCTCATCGCTCGTCCCGGCCGCCCACTCGAGGGTCTCGCGGCGGATGAGGGCGTCGCCGATGTTGCCCGCGGGGCCGGTCAGAGAGACGAAGGTTGTGCTCGGGCGCGGCGGTGTGGATGGTCGTGAATCCCGGCGGCGCATGAAGCAAATCTAGTCGGTCGCCCCGCGCCGACCGTTGTCGGACGGCGCGCATCCCGCCTTGAGCGATCAGCTGGTCGCCGCGGCGGTGGGGTCGGTGGCGGGCGGACTCGGCTCGGTGACCGGCGGTGTCGTCGGGTCTGTGACCGGCGGGGTCGTCTCCGGCGGGGTCGTCGGCGTCGGCTCGGTTGGAGTCGTCGGCTCGGGCTCGACCGGAGTCGACGGCTCGGGCTCGGGTGCGGGGTCCGGCTCGACCGGGTCCTCGCGCGGGCGCTCGTTGGACGAGTTGTCCTCGTCGGGCTCCTCGGTCTCGACCGGCAGCACGCGCGTGACCATATAGGGGAAGCTGACCCGTACGCCGTCTTCGTTCTCGGCGGTCACCGTGTAGACGACAGCTTCCTGCGTGCAGTCGAAGGGAACCGCCCGATCAGTGAGCTTCGCCGGCAAAGCTGCGGCCAGCGGGAACTCGAGCGCGTCGACCTGCGCGTTGCCCGACCCGATGGCGACGCTCTTCGCGTTCTCGATGTCCCAGCTCAGCAGCACCTGGGCTTCGCCCTCGTCCGTCTCGCAGGCGACTGTGGTGGCGTTGGCACTGAAGCTCGTGATCACCGGATCCGCGCTGGCGCCCGCCGTCTCTTCGGGCGTGGGCCGCGGAGACGGCGTGGTGTCTGCCGGCGCGCCGGCGCTCGCGAGCGTTCCGATGATCGCGCCGGCGGCAACAGCCAGGAGAATCGCGACGCCGGTGAGCGCCATGAGCAGGTAGCTGCGCTTGCGCTGGCGCTGCTCCATTCGGCGATGGCGCTCGCGGCGGGCGAGGGCACGGGGTGTCTCGGTGGTTTCGGACGCGATGGCCGTTGCCGGCAGGACACTTGCCGCGGGAGCGATCGGCGTCTGCTCGCCCGCCTCCGCGCGCGTTTCAAAGCCCACAGCGATGGGGGCGTTCTTCGACTGGGGCCTCGCAGCCGAAGCAGCGCCGACCGCTCCGGCCCCCGGCTTCTTAGTCCAGGCGAGGTACTCCTTGATGACATCGCCACTGGGGCCGTCAGCGATCAGCTCACCTTTGTGCACCCAGAGCACACGCTCGCAGGTCTCCTTGAGTGAACCTGCCGAGTGGCTGACGATCATCACGAGACCCGCGCTCGCACGCAGCTCGTTGATGCGCTTCTCGCTCTTCGTGCGGAAGCGACGGTCGCCCACCGCGAGCGCCTCGTCGACGAGCAGGATCGAGTGGGCTTTCGCCGACGCGATGGCGAACCGCAATCGCGCGGCCATGCCGGACGAGTAGGTGCGCATGGGGTGATAGATGAAATCGTTGAGCTCGGCGAACTCGGCGATCTCATCGACCTGTGCCGCCGCTTCCTCCGGGCTGAACCCCATTGCCAAGAGGCCGAGTCGGATATTGTTCTCGCCGGAGAGCTCGGGCACCAGTGCCGCGTTCACCCCGAGGAGCACCGGGCGATCACGCGCGAGGATGTGACCCTCGGAGGGGGGAATGAGCCCCGTCATGGCTTTGAAGAGTGTCGACTTGCCGGATCCGTTATGCCCGACGACACCGATCGACTCGCCTTCCCTCGCCGTGAAGGACACGCCACGCAACGCCGGGATGGTCTTCAGATCACGCCCGCCCCGAATAGCACGCAGGCTGAACGACGACTCGTTCGTGTTCACCCGTTTACCCGACGCGTACACGCGATAGTTCACGTGCACGTTGTCGGCGACGATCATCGGCCTCCCACCGTCATCGATGGGCACCCGCGTCTCGCTGGGGAGAAGGAGTTCACTCACTGAGGCCGTACCTCGCCTCAGCACGCCAGAAGAAGATCGTGCCGCCGACGATCATGACCAGCGCCCAGATCGGTGCCGCGATCCAGGCGAGCAACGGGGCCGAGTACCCATCCAGCAGCACGTCTCGAGCGAGAGAGATGAACTCGTACGTCGGGACCAGGTGCGCGATCGTGAGGAGAGTCGGGTAGTCGGCGAGCGCACCGTCGATGTTGAAGAAGATCCCACTGGCGTAGAACAGCACACGATTCATGATCGGGATCAGTTGCTGGATGTCCCGTGTGCGCACGGAAATCCGGGCGACGACGAGAGCGAGGCCGAGATTGAACACCCCCATGACCACGAAGATCGGGAAGATGAGCAACCAAGACCAGGTGATCGGTTCACCGAAGATGAGTAGGAGGATGCCCAGCAACAGCACGACGGGGATCATCCGCATCGCCTGCTCGACGACGATCGAGATCGGGAGCAGGATACGCGGGAATCCGAAGCTCTGCACGAGCTTGGCATTGTTCGTGATCGATTTCGATCCGGCCCCGAAACATCCGGTGAAGAACTCGAAGACGAACACGCCGACGATGACGTATTGCACGAAGTTCGCCGGCCGAGCGGCTCCGGAGAGGATGAAATGGAAGATCGTTCCGTAGATGATCGCCAACGACAGCGGCTTCAGAACGATCCAGAGCACACCGAGTCGATTCGGCAAGAGGCCAGCGATCATGCGGCTACCGGCCAGCCGTAGTGCGAATGCGCGCATGCGCCAGGTCTCGGCTAAGTAGGCGCCAAGCGGGGGTCGCGTCCCGAGCTCTGTCAGGCCCGCGGTCGCGGGCGACACAGCCATCGCTCCCATTCGGAATCCTCTATCTCTCTGCCCTGACGCACGATACGCCCGCACCGGGCGGGCATATCGGAAGATAATACCCCACCGCCTTGAGGCACCCGCCGCAGAAGAATCAGTCGCGGCCGTAGATGTCGCGGGTGTAGATCTTGTGCGCGACGTCGTCGAGTGCTTCCGCTGCGCGGTTCGCGATGATGACGTCGGCGCGCGACTTGAACTCGTCAAGGTCGCGGACGACCTCTGAGTGGAAGAACTCGTCATCCTCGAGCGAGGGCTCATAGACGACGACTTCGACGCCCTTCGCCTTGATGCGCTTCATGATGCCCTGGATCGACGAGGCGCGGAAGTTGTCCGATCCCGACTTCATCACGAGACGATACACGCCGACAGTCCGAGGCCCGCGGGCGAGAATGTCCGAGGCGACGAAGTCCTTGCGTGTGCTGTTGGCGTCGACGATGGCGGCGATGAGATTCTGCGGCACCTCGGAGTAGTTGGCCAGCAACTGCTTGGTGTCCTTTGGCAGGCAGTACCCGCCGTAGCCGAACGACGGGTTGTTGTAGTGCGATCCGATGCGCGGGTCGAGTCCGACGCCCTCGATGATCTGCTTGGTATCGAGCCCGTGTACCGCCGCGTAAGTGTCGAGCTCATTGAAGTACGCCACGCGCAGTGCCAGGTAGGTGTTGGCGAAGAGCTTGATCGCCTCTGCCTCGGTCGCATCCGTCAGCAGCACGGGGACGTCGGTGGCGATCGCACCTTCGAGCAGCAACTCGGCGAAGCGCTGCCCGACGGGGCCCCGATCACCCACCACGATGCGCGACGGATGCAGGTTGTCATACAGCGCACGTCCCTCGCGCAGGAACTCCGGCGAGAAGATGATCGTCGCGCGGGGGTACTCAGCATTCATGCGAGCAGTGAATCCGACGGGCACGGTCGACTTGACCACGATCGCGGCGTCTGGATTGACTGCCAGCACCGTCTCGATGACGCCTTCGACCGACGACGTGTCAAAGTAGTTCGTGACTTCGTCGTAGTTCGTCGGCGTCGCGATGACGACGAACTGCGCGTCGCGGTACGCCTCATCGACGTCGAGCGTCGGCGTGAGATTGAGCTCACGGGTGGCGAGGTAGTCCTCGAGCTCGACATCAGCGATCGGTGAAACTCGACGGCTGAGTTGTTCGACCTTCGCCGGGTCGATGTCGACGGCGAACACCTCGTGATGCTGAGCGAGGATGACGGCATTGGACAGGCCGACGTAGCCGGTCCCGGCGATGGCGATCTTCATGTGCCCAGCCTAGTTGCGGGTCGGACGCCCCCGAGCGAGTAAAGTCAGACCGATGACTGCGCCGCTTGTATCGATCGTGATGCCGGTTTTCGACGATGCGGCGACGATCGCACTCGCCCTCGAGAGCGCGCTCGCTCAAACGCTCCACGACGTGGAGATCATCTGCGTCGACGATGCGTCCACGGATGGCACTGATGCAGTCATCGAGCGCTTCGTCGCGCGAGATGAGCGCGTTCGCCTCATCCGCCATGAAAAGAACGCCTCCGCATTCCAGGCCCGACGCACAGGCGTGCTCGCCGCACGAGCCAAGCACCTGCTCTTCCTCGACGGCGACGACGAACTGGTCCCCGCCGCGGCGCAGACGGCCCTGGCGCTCGCTGATTCGAGCGATGCTGATCTCGTCGGTTTCGGCGTGACGATCGTTGAAAGCGACGGCCGCACAGGAAACGCCTACGAGCGGCGTCTGCAGCCGATCCACGGCGCGCTGCGCGGTGATGATGTGCTGCGCGGCCTGTTCCCCATCGACAAACCCGCCCAGGGGCAGCTCTGGAGATACCTCTTCCGTACGAGCGTGCTGAGTTCTGCATACGCGATGCTGCCGGAAGATCTCGAGCTCCCGCGTATCAACGATCTTCCGTTGATGTTTCTCGTCGCTGGGCTGGCTGAGAGCTACGTCTCCACGAACGACAAGCTCTACCGCTACCATTTCGGACGCGGCGGCAGCGGTCACCGCGTCGACTCCCCTGCGCGCGCCGAGTTCTATGCGTCAGCGATCCGATCGATCGACAGTATTCGCCATGCGGTCGATGACCTCTCAAGGTCGCATGGCGATGCCGCGTTGCTCAAAGCAACGTACGAGTCAGCGCGGTCGTCGATCATCGGCTATGTCTGCTTCCAGCTCGTCGAACGCAGCGATGCAGACGTCCTCGACATGGCGCTCGCCCATCTCATGTCTCTCGCGCCAGCGGACGATATCGTCCGCGCGGCCGCACGCTTCTATCCTGTGACGCTGAAGACTCTGAAGTTCCACATGCCGCGTGCGTCTCTGGGCACCCGGCCTGTGCGGAACGTTCTGCTGGCGACGTCGAATCTTCGCACCGGCGGCGTATCTGCCGTCCTCACATCCCAAGCTCGGTATCTCACCGACGCCGGATATCACGTGACGGTCGTCGCCCGAAGCGCGGGGAGCGAACCTCACGCGGTTCCGGAAGGCGTCGACTTCGTAGAGCTCGCTTCTCGTGATCTGCTCGCCCGACTCGCGGAATGGCGGGCGATCTGCCGAGATCACGACATCGACGTGGTCATCGATCACCAGGTCCTGTACACGCAGTACTGGCCGGAGTTCGCCCTCGCTGCACGCGCGGAAGGTGCGTTGACCGTCGGTTGGATTCACAACTTCGTCGCACGCCCCGTGCTGGACGGCACTGATCGGCTCGAGCTGATCGAGGCCTGCGCCAACACCCTCGCGCACATCACGGTGCTCTCCCCGCTCGACGTGGCCTATTTCAAGCTTCGCGGAATCGATCATGTCTCATTCGCGCCGAACCCCCCGTCACCTTTGCTGCTTGACAGCCTCTCGCACGCGCCGGAAAAGAACTCTCCAGGCGAGACGATTCGTCTGGTGTGGTGGGGTCGTCTGGAGCAGAAGACGAAGCAGGTGTATGAGCTGATCGAAGTCGGCGTCCAACTGCGCGCACAGGGAGCATCGTTCTCGATCACCGTCATCGGTCCCGACTGGGATGATGTGACCGCGCGGAAATTCAACGCGCGAGCCCGACAGCGCGGTGTCGCTGACGCAGTCGTCGCGATCGGCCCTCTGCGCGGTGCCCGTCTCGAGGCCGAGATCGATGCTGCCGATGCCTTCGTGACGACGAGTCTGATCGAGGGATATCAGTTGACGATCGCCGAGGCTCAGGCGCGTGGTCTTCCTGTGTTCATGTACGACCTGCCCTGGCTCACTCTCGTTCAGGACAATGACGGCATCGTGTCAGTTCCACAAGGCGACTCGAGCGGCTTGGCGCGCCAGATAGTCCGCGCGACCGGAACACGAGAGACGTATCTCGGGCTCTCTCGAGCCTCGATCGTCAGCGCCAGGCGCGTACTCGATCGCGACTACATGCGCCTGTACGTCGATTTACTGAACGGTTCACCATCGCCGGAGCTCTCACCACCACCCGCACCGGACGATGCTCGGGTCCTGCTCGGGCTGTTCGCCTTCTACGCCGCCCGTTCCCATTCGCGCCCTTCGGCGCGCCCGTCCGCTGCGCCAGCGGAACTGGGCATTCGCCTGTGGACCTGGGCTGCGCCACTCGGCAGGCAGGCACTCCAGAAAGTCCCCGGATTGCGCCCGTTGGCACACAGGGCAAAGGGCTGGCTGCGCGCCCGATAGCTGCACTCAGAAACAAGTGGCCCCGGCGCATCACTGCACCGGGGCCATTACGTCTCAGTTCTGCTCGAACGAGGCTGTGAGCTGGGCCCGCCTTCGGGCGTACTCACTCTGCAAGTCTGCAGGGATGCGCTCCTGTGCCCATGTGAGCAGATGCGCTGCGAACTTCTGCCATTCCTCGCGTACGTCGCTGTAGTGGTCCAGGTGAGAGATGCGCGAATGCGTGTCCCTCAATGCCTCGAGAACTGCCATGCGACGCCCATCGTTCACGTTCGTCACCTGCTGGCGCACCGCGAACTTCTTATGGACACATACCTCAACATCGAAGAACTCGATCGCGTTCGCGCTCACGATGCTGTGCCAGTGGAACAGGACGTCGTTGTGGACGATCGTTGCACCGAAGAAGATGTTCGCGTCGTGCAACAGTGTCGTGCGGATGATCCGGTTCCACGGATAATTGATCAGCCGGACCGCCAAATTCTCCTTTTCCGGCCCGGTCTTCGCCGATTCCGCCTGCTTCCACAGATCCCGGTCGGCGTCGAACATGCCCCGTGTGCGCCCCTCGTCCACGTAGTCGATCCGATACTTCACGAAGACGAGATCGGCGGAGGTGGCGTCGGCATGCCGAACGGCGGCGGCGAGCGACCGGCTGTCGATGTGGTCGTCCGCGTCGAGGAAGTAGGTGTAGCGACCCGTGGCGAGAGGGATCACTGAGTTGCGCGCACGGCCAGCACCTCGGTTTCCCTGGGCGAAGACGTGCACGTTGGAGTGCCGGGACTCGTACCCCTGCATGACAGCCAGCGAGTCGTCGGTGGACCCGTCGTCCACGAGCAGCACGTTGAAGCTGATGCCGCGCAGTGTGAGCAGCGAGTCAATGGTCCCGCTGACGAGATCGGCGTTGTTGAACACAGGGATGACGATCGTGAGGTCCACGTCCGGATACGCAGCCTGGTCTTCAGCCATCTTCGTCTTGGTCCGCGGCGACAGCTTCACGCCGGGAGCCGCTGCGACTGACTTGCGATATACCTCGCCGAAACCTCGCTTGACCAGCGCCGACGCCACCGGCTGACTCTGCCGCGTTGCCGTCCAATGCGTGCGGTCGAGGTAACCGATGAACGCCTCGAAGAGTGCCGTGCGATTAGCGCCCTTGGCGCCTTCCAGGAACCGCATCGTCGTGTTCGCATGATTTACGAACGCGCCGAGCTTGTACGTCTGAGCGCTCATCGTCTGGCCTTCGCGCTCCATACGGTGGAAGCTCACGACGGTGTCACACAGCACGACGCGCTCGGCCCGGGACAGCACAAACCAGTGCAGGGGGTTGTCCTCGTAGAAGTAGTCACCCTCGGGGTACAGGATGTCGTGCTCCTGCAGGAACTCACGGCGATACAGCTTCCGCCACGGGACCGGCGAGAGCCGGAACAGGTCGGGGTTGCTGGCGGCGGAGATCACTTCTCCTACGGGGAGGTCTGCCCACACGGCACGGTCGTACGATTCCGTACCTGTCGCGTCTTCCGCGGTGAAAGTGCGGAAGTCGCCGACCGCGAGATCCGCTTTGTTGCTCTGAGCGCTCGCGACGAGCATTGCGAGCCCGTCACGAGTGACGTGATCGTCGCTGTCCGCGAAAGCGACGTACGTGCCGAGGGCCGCGCGGATTCCGACGTTGCTTGGAATCCCCGCCCCGCCCAGTGTGTTGTGGTCGAGCCCGAAGACACGGACGCGCTTGTCCTTCTTCCAGTACTTCTCGATGATCGCGCGCCCGTTGTCCGTCGACGCATCATCGACGATGATCAGCTCGAGATCCGCGAAATCCTGGTCGAGCACCGAGGAGATGGCGACGTCGAGATAGGGCTCGACGTTGTAGACGGGCATGACCATCGAGACCGTCGGCGCGCTCGCCAACCGCGATACGGCGTGCTGAGGCCCGAACACGATCCGGTCCTTCGTGCCACCGCGCGGTGCGATCGTGCGCAGAGCCTTCCACGCGGGCTCGATGACCGCTCCCTGGGCCGCCTTCGAAACCCGCTGACCGACAGACGCGATTCGTCCAGGAACTGGCGGCGCGATGAAAATACGTCCACCCGACAGAACCTGTGGCTGCCAGTCCCGAGTTCCCGCGGTCGTTGCGGTTGCGTCGAGCACGAGGGGGAATTCCACTCGCCCGAGCGGGGTCTGGAAACTGCCGAACAGGCGCCAGCGCGAGCCGGCGAACTTCGCCAGCGTACGTCGCCATGTCTTCTGGCCCGTTTCGGTCGCGGCTGTGAAGTCGCGCCGGCGTACGACGCCACCGTCGACTTCACGCAGCGCGTACACGCCCGTGAGCGGCGAAGCATTCTTGCCGTCGATCGCGAGAACGAAGCGCCCTTGGTCGGCCTTCGCTTCAGTCACCGAGGCGATCAGGTACTTTCGGCTGAACTCGACGCTGCTCAACGCATCGTCGGAAGAGCGGTCAGGGAGCAGGCGGAGCGCCTCGCCATTCGCGACTCGAACTGCCACGTTGTCCTGGCTGTTCCAGATGACGACGTCCGGCGAGATCGGACATGCTTGATCAACCAGGATGCCGCCGCCAGCATCGGTCTCGAGGACGACCTTCCACTCACCAGCCACGAACTCACCGGATGGATCGGCCGCCGCGACCAGCTCTGCCGAGACGACGGTCGGTGTTAAGGTGACGGTCGTTTCGCCATTGATTACCCGGACTCGTCGGATCCGCTCGGGCGACGAGTCGGAGATCATCAGTCGGAGACCGGAAGCATCGAACGCCACTGCGCTGACCGTGGCTACCGGCATCTCCGGGAGGGCGATCGCCCACTCCGGCGCCTTGCCGAACCATGCGCTGACTGTTCCGATGACGTCCGAGCTTGCGATCGTGCGGCCACGTTCGTCTCCGGCGCGCGTGTCTTCGACGACGACCACACGTTCCGCAGTGATCGCTCGCTTCTCGGCGGGGTGCCCTTGGGCGGCACCAGCATGCCGAACGATCACCGTCCTAGCATCGGCGTCAGCATCATCGGCGAGAAGCGTGACGTCGCCTCTGCTGATCAGACCCTGCAGGTCAGTTGGGAACTTCGCATTCGCTCGCGGACCGAGCATCGAGTACGACTGCACGAGAGCGACGCTCTTCCCCGCTGCACGTGCGGCACGGACCTCCGCCACGACGGCCCGCAGGAATCTGCGACGGCTTGAGAGTTCCCGTCCGTCGAGCACCACGATGATGTCGAAATGAGCGTCCGAAGGGCTATCGACTGGGGCTCCCGGTCCCGAGATGTCCACATGCGGATCCAGCTCACCCGTCTCGATGAGCTTCGCACGGTAACTTTCCGCCGAAAGCGCAGCCAGTTTCGCGAACGGGTGCCATACGCCGGTGCTTGGCGCGTTCGTTTCCGATTCGAGGTCGAAGATCAGCGGTGCACCGGGAACGAGCGCTTCGACCGTGGTCTTGCTGGCCGCCTCAAGCCTGGTCCGGTAATCGATGTCGATGATGGGGCTGGAAGCATCGAAATAACCGACCACCTCAAGTGCCGTACTCCGATGGAACAGGAGCGTCGAGTCGGACATGGCCAACGCGGCGCCAGCGCCGGTGACGAAATCAAGACGCTCGGATACCGTAAGTCCGTGCACGGTGTTCGCGATTCGCGACGGGTTCGCCGTCAGATCGTAGACCTGAGCTTCGAGCCTGTGGGGATGAGCCCACGAGGCTGCACCCTGCAATGTGAAGTACTCACCCGTCGCTGTCTGAAGCGCTTCGTTGCGCAAGGATCGCGGGTCTGCAGACTTGACGATGGAGACGAGACGAATGCGTGCATCGGACGAGGCGAGCTTCTTGAGCGCGGCACTCGGCGATGCGCCCACAAGCAGCAGCTCCCAATTCTGGTAAGTCTGCGCGAGGATCGACCGCACCGAGGCGAGCAGCGCTTCGTCAACACGGTCGTAGATCACCGCGACGCTGACCAGAGCCCCATCGTTAACCTGTGTTTGGGCCGAGGCACGAAGACCGGCGAACGACGGCTCAACGCCGTCCAGCTCAATGCTCTCGATAGCCAACCGTCGATAGGGCTCGTTCATTCGTGCCAGCATCGTGTCGATCGAGCCCCCGAGGCCAGGGTGCTCCAGCTGAACGGATACCGCGTGCGTCAGCCATGTGTCCTTCACGAACAGAGGCGAGACCAGTCGCGCTTGATCGATCAGGCCGTTCTGGACCAGAAGCACCGCCAAGGAACTCTGGTGGCTCTTGCCCAGAGATTCCCCGTTGATGAACCGCTCGGCGATCACGCTAAGAAGAGCCTTCTCCGCCTCGCGATCAATCCCGCGTTCGTGGAGCGTCTCGACGAGCGCGAACAGCTTGTTGACCGAGATGGAATCAAGGGGCGATCGACGTTTGCCATCCGCATTCGTCCCCGCGAGACCCGCTGCGCGTAAAGATGCCCAGTCATGGCCGAAGTGCGTCGCCCTGCCGACGAGCACGTCGAGCGCCCACCGTGAGCGGGTCCGGGCTCCGAACACCTCCAGCGTGCGGTCCTCCCAGGCGTCGTTGCGCAACACGGACAACTGTTCATGGCGCGGTGCGTCGCCGGCGACGAGCGAGAGAGAAGGAACGCCGAAGGAAGCGCCTGCGCTGGATGAGGTGTCCGTCGAAGCCCAAGCCGGAACGTCCGCGGCTGACGACGTCGGCTCCTCACCGTTCGCGAGTCGAATCAGGAAGTCGTTAGTGTGCCAGCGCCGCGCAGTCGCAGCATCCCCCGAGCGAATCATATGCTCGATCTTACGGGTCTGGACCGACGCGCCCGAACAGGTGACGTACTGTACGTTGTCCGTGCACCCACGTGAGATTGCGGGAAAATGACTGTCAACGAGACCCCCGACGACGAGCAGGATGTCGCAGAAGAACTTGCGATCGCGCGTCGACAGCGAGACGCCGCCGTGACGCGGCTGCGACACCTCGAGACGTCGCCTTCGTACCGAATCGGGCGCGCCGCCACATGGTTGCCACGCGCTCTCAAGTCGGCCCGCGGACGTTCGTCCCGAGCCGTCAAATCCCGTGCTGGCGCGGCGACATCTTCTGCGATGGGCGAGAGTGTTCCCACACCTCACCCTGTTCGCTCGTGGACGCCTATGCCGCTCGTCGATTCTCCCGACGTGAGTGTTGTGATTCCGGTCTACAACTCTGAGGCATGGCTCGAGGATTGCCTGTCCAGCGTTCTCGCGCAGACCGGAGTCACACTGGAACTCATCTGCGTGGACGATGGCTCCACGGACGGGTCGGCGATCATTCTTCAGCGCATCGCAGAGAAGGACGAGCGCGTGCGAATCGTCACGCAGGCGAACAGCGGTCAATCGGTCGGACGCAACCGTGGCTTGGATGAGGCAGCCGGTCGGTACCTGATCTACCTCGACAGTGATGATTTCTGGCAGGGCGACGTGCTTTCCGAACTGGTCGAATACGCGGAATCCGCGCACTTGGACCTCCTGCTCTTCGACTCGTTCGCGTTTCGCGATGGTGAAGTGGCAAGTTCTACGTGGGAGCGATACGCGACCTATTACCAGCGGTCGCAGGAGTACCGGAGCGCGCGATCCGGCGTGCAGATGCTCGCCGACATGCGCGATAGGCGCGACTACCGCCCACACGTCGGTCTGTATCTCGCGCGCACCGAGTTCGTCCGAAAGGTCGGCACCAGGTTTGTACCTGGGATCGTGCACCAGGACAACCCCTACACGTTCTCGTTGCTTCTCCATGCGGAGCGGGTCGCCCATGTGCGGCTCGACTTCTACGCGCGTCGTATCCGCCCGGGATCCACGATCACGGGCCTCGATGATCTCCGCTCAGCGAAGGGCTACTATCTCAGCTACCTGGCGATGATCCGCGAGCTGGGATCAAGAGACCTCGCGCCCGAAGTATCCGACATGGTCACTGAAGTCGTATATGGCGTGTTCCGCGGTGCGCAGCAGAAAATCGCCTACCTCCCTCTCGAAGAAATCGATGCCTTGGCCGCGCTCGACCGCGGCATGGACGCACAGCTCGTTTTGCGCGCGTTGCGACCGTCGCGTTCACGTCCACGCTGACAAGCTTTGCCGGCGCGCGCTAAGGCAGCAGGTCAAGCAATGCTCGGGACTGCGCCTTCAGCGCTCGCAGCCTCGCCTCATCATCTGGCATCCACCGGGCACCCTCGAGCGATTCCACCAGGCGATGTACGTCATCGAGGGTCGCAGTCCGCAGATCCACGGCCCGCTCGGGGTGGCCGATCTGGTCATAGAAGCGACGAGTCTTCTCTCTGACGAAGAGCGAGAACGATGGGATGCGTTGCGAGTACGCCGTTATCGCAAGATGCAGGTGAGACGTCATGAGCACGTCGAGACCCGCCAGCTTCGGCAAGAAATCCTTCAGCGTTGAATAGCGCAGAAGCTCGCACCCGGGCGCGGCATCAGCCAGTTGTGATCGGTGCCGGCCGTTGCTGACGAGCACGACGTTTCGCGCATTGTCATTCGCGAACTCGACCACGGCGTCTTGGATCGCACCGAGGTTGGAGTTCTCCTTCATATCCTCGAAAAGGGCAATATCGAACTGAATTCCGATCTTTCGTGCACGAGTTCGACGGCGACCGAACCGCAGGTAGTCCGAAGTGAGCAACGCCAGATCGGCACCAGCCACAATCTTGTTCTCGTCGACGCCGAGGTCCGTCAAGTGTTCGTATGACTCTTGGTCACGAACCCCGACTGCCTGAGCGATCCCCGAGACCTCAAGCGCCAAACGCCGCGACTTGTCGCGCAGCCATGGGCCAGCCCCTACACCGGTGACAACGAGAGGCTGAGTCGTCAACGCGCCCTGGTCCACTGCCCGCGAGATGATTTCCAGGTAAGACGCCCCCGGCTTGGCCCCCGCAGTATCCGACATGATGCCGCCGCCACCGACGACCACCAGATCAGCGGTCTCGAAGAGCCCATCGTAGGATTCCGCGTGCTGCGTGCCCAGCCATCTCGCGTTCTCCGCCGAAAGCCTAGGAATCGAGACGCGATACCCGCGTTCCTGCAGATGCGTGGCTATGACCGCACCGATGAGATCGTCACCGAAATTGTGCACCCGATACGGGCCGACGATGAGTGCCCGCTTGTCGCTCTTCCTCGTTCGATCCGTTCCGCTCCAGAGCGGACGGATCATGCGAGTTGGTTGTTCCACATGGACAGGGCGGAGCCGATGGCCATGTGCATGTCGAGGTACTGGTAGGTGCCCAGGCGTCCGCCGAAGTGGACGTCCTTCTCGCCCTTCGCGAGCTCCCGGTACGCGAGCAGCCCGGCCCGGTCGTCCGTCGTGTTCACCGGGTAGTACGGCTCGTCGGTGCGTTCCGCGAACCGGGAGAACTCCCGCATGATGACCGTGCGGTCCTGCGCGAAGATGTCCTTGCGCTCGGGGTGGAAGTGCTTGAACTCGTGGATCCGGGTGAACGGGACATCCATGTCCGGGTAGTTCATCACGCTCGTGCCCTGGAAGTCACCGATCTCCAGGACCTCCTGCTCGAAGTCCAGCGTCCGCCAGCTCAACGCCCCCTCGGTGTACTCGAAGTACCGGTCCACCGGACCCGTGTACACGACCGGAACCTGACCGACCATCGCCTTCTTGTGCAACGGCTGCGACTCGTCGAAGAAGTCCACATTCAACTTCACCTCGATGTTCGGGTGATCCGCCATCCGCTCCAACCACGCCGTGTACCCGTCCGTGGGAAGCCCCTCCCACGTGTCGTTGAAGTACCGGTTGTCATACGTGTACCGCACCGGGAGACGGCTGATGATGTCGCCGGACAGCTTGTGCGGGTCCGTCTGCCACTGCTTCGCCGTGTAATCACGGAAGAACGCCTCGAACAGAGGCCGCCCCACCAGAGCGATGCCCTTCTCCTCGAAGTTCGCAGCCGTCGCGACATCGAACTCCCCCGCCTGCTCCCGCACCAGCGCCCGCGCCTCAGCCGGCGAATACGCCGCCTGGAAGAACTGATTGATCGTGCCCAGATTCACCGGCATCGGGAACACCACGCTCTTATGGTTCGTGTACACCCGGTGCACATAATCCGTGAACGACGTGAACCGGTTCACGTACTCCCACACCGTCGCATTCGACGTGTGGAACAGATGCGCCCCATACCGGTGCACCTCGATCCCCGTCGACGCCTCCGCCTCACTGTACGCATTCCCACCGATGTGATGACGACGATCGATGACAGTGACCTTACGACCCGCAGCAGCAGCACGCTCAGCAATAGTGAGGCCGAAGAAACCCGACCCGACGACAAGGAGATCCATACCACCATCGTATCCAGGCCAGGCACGTGCTCACGAACCCTTGCGGGACTATGACTCGTCTCCGTCAACCCAGGCCACGGTCGCGGGAAGAACGTGTTGGCGTGCGGCCGAAGCGTTCCGGTAGTCGTCCCAGATTCGCTGGCTGAGTTCCTTGAGGTACGCGACGGCCTGCGCTCGAAGCTCGTCCACCTTGTCCATCGACACGTCTGGAACGCCTTCCTCAAGGATCGTGAACAACCGGGGATCGGTTGGTTCCACAACCAATTCCTCCCGTCCAATCGACGCCATAAAGGCGCGAGTCTTAGGTACGGGATGAATAGATACGGTCGGAACACCGTACATAGTTGCGACGATCGTCGTGTGCAACTTCATGCTCAGCAGGAGGCTGCACTCACCGAGCGCGCGCGTGACGTCATCGATCTGGTTGGAGTGAAAGGTCTCCTTACCTTCCACCCTGAGTTGCTCAGCGTTCCTGAGATCACGCCGGCCGTGGTCCTCGACACCACCGATGATGTGGCGAACATGCCAGCCTTTCGAGATGAAAGCTGCTGCGATCTCCTCGAGCTGCCGGTAGTCCTTGGGGTCTCTGGCGTACCGCGTAACGATTCCGAGGATAGGCGTGTCCTCGCGGCGATCGACTGGCGGTAACGGCAAAGCACAGACGAGGTCCGCGTGGGAAGTCACTCTCACATGAGGGTTGATTTGCTCCGTGATCCACTCGGCCGAACCGACGTCTCGAGTCGAGATCGAACGCACGCTCGGGTGCGTAAGGAAGTCAGTCCAACGCTCGACTACCGAAGAGTCAATTTCCACCCTGTCATTTTCGACACCGATTCCGGCCACGTGGACAGGGCGCCGAAGGTACATGGGATTGATAAAGTCCGGATCGATCCACTCCCGGTAAGGACAAAGTAGGTCGCCCCCGCCAAGAACCACGGCATCCATCAGATCAGCCTGCGTCGTGCGAATATCTCGGAAGTACCACGGGCGATGCAGGGCCGTCAGTAAAGTGAGATCCGCCCACTGCCCGAGCCAGTGTTCGTACACCCGAACAAAAAGCTCATCGCCGTAGTTGCCGCGACCAAACGAACCGGTGATTCCGATACGCGGCTTCAGCAGTCCGCGCAACTCGGTCTCGAGCTCACGCTGGATAGCGTCGTTCGCGAACTTAGTTTGTCTGTCACGTCGAAAGATCATCAGGTCCTCTGAGATGGGACGAACCGGAAACACTCGCACCAGCGGCTCCTAGACCAGAGAAGCGCGGCTGACATGAACGCTGCAGCAGTCTCGACGACGAAACTCCGATGTAGCGACTCACGCCAAAGAGCGCACAGATTCTCGAAGCTCCTGGACATCCGCGGAGAATACAGCACGCATGACGCGATCGAGATCCCGCTTCGAGGCGAGTTCAACGGCGCGCTCCGTAGTCAAAACGCGTGAGATTGCCGCCGACCACTGCAGCAGGAACTGCCTAACGACGCCATCATCCGCAAGACCAGCAATCTTGCGATGCAGATTGTACGATCCAGTGGCTCTATTGAGGATAATGGCAGCAAGGGTATCGGCTTCCGAATCCGACAGATTCGCGTCGGCGATAATACCAAACAAGCGTCCAACATGAGCAACAAGGATCTGTACAAACTCAGCACCAGGACGGAGGTGCGAAATATGGGGAAGCTCACCAGAAAGCGGGTCACCCTCGAGGAGATAGTCACGGTCTGACATTGCCGTGAATCGGGTGAAGTGCGTTACAAACTGAAGGACGAACTCATTGTCCTCCCCATACGATATGGCGGGATCGAACCTGATACCCGATTCCAACAGCGCCGTTCTCCTAAATGCGCCGGCGATCAGAAGAGTCCACAACGCACCTGCGCGCGTCAGGTTCTCGTTAATCGACTCCGGAGCACGAAAGAAAGACTTGCCGTTGCGGTGCCGACGCAAAGACACCCAATCGGCCGAAGTAGTTGAGAGGTGTGCTACGACCAGATTCAGGGTTCCGGGAAAAATAGAGTTGTCGTCGTCGAGAAACAAGACGTAATCACCTGTTGCAGCGTCGATGATCTCGTTCCGGCCGACCGAAGGTCCGCCCGTTCCGTCCGCATGTCGAAGCAGTCGAACAGAGATCGATTCGCTGGAGAGATCCTTGATCGACTCGAGATACTTCACCGCGGGTTCCGATTGTGAAGCGTCGTCGACCACGACCAGCTCAACAGTGCCCGCGTCAATCTTTTCCTGCTCCAGAATGCTACGAATAGCACGTCGGAGCGCGCCTGGGCGCTCATAGGTCGTTATTCCCACGGTGAGAATTGGATGCCTCACGCTACCAGTGCTCCTATCTTGATGATCGAATCGTCAAAGCACGCTCAGGACATCCGTGATGTCGGACTTGAGGCGTTCGATCCCACGCTCTTCCAGCGCGAGCGAGTAGTCTTCCCATTTGCGCCCAAGACCGACAGGCGCGCCGTGCCTACTCCAGGGAATTCCATACGAATCGGCGACAATAGCGCCGTGAAGTGAACTCGTAGAAATCTGGTTGCACGCAGCGATCAATGGAATAACGTCGGCAGGCGCGCCGGCCGCTTCAATCACAATCGCGTTGGGGTCGTTGGCAACGTGGTCTGGGATCGGAGTGCGATCTTTGAAATGCCGAACATGACCCGTTGTGTAGCGCTTTTCCACCTCGCCGTAGACCTCCCGCGCGAGAAGTCCAGGGTCGCCCATCGGAATCTCCTTAGGCAGACGCCAGAGTTCGCGTGTAAGCGGGCCACGGACCATACGAACGTCGTACGTCCCTTGCCAGTCGATCTTGGTCTCACGCGTAGGGTCCGTGCCAATCCCCGCAATCACGGCGCCTTCCTTCGCGCCACCGTGCATCTCGATCAACTGGCCTACGGTGCCTGTGACGAAGATGTCCGCGATCTTGATTGCTCCATACGCGAATCGCTTGCGCGCAACGTGCTTAAGGATCTCGATGCCGAGCACATCACCAAAGTTGAACGCGGGAAGCCCCTCTTGGACCTCTTTGACCTTGAATTGGCCGGTCACTGAGTCGAGAATTGGGCTCCAATAGAATACAGACTTCACCGTTGACCTAACTCTGGGGGCATTCGACGCGTCAGCACGCGATGTTTCATGCTAGCAGGCTCATGATCGGCACCGGGCTGTCAACGGAAGCGTTCGTTCCGTCTCACCACGCCACCCATGGGAGACGGTGCAGTCTGATTTCGGGCGCGGACACACTGCAGGTCTGGGACGAGCCTGAGGTCCCCAGTGCGTCGTCGCTGAGCACGGTGTGGCGCGCCCTGGCCCCGTGCGTCCGCGCAATCCATAGTGCCCGAGTGGCGGGACATGCGTAGGCCCCAGCCTGTGGGGTGCGGCTTGCGTACTGGCTGAGCGTCGAAAGGCCTGGGTAGCGTCCATGGTGTGGCAACGAACCCGCTATGCGCACTCCGTCGACGCCCGCATGTATGACCAGGTCATCCTCCAACGCGTCTCCACTGCTATCGCTACGCCGCAGCGGCTTCGACTGACCGGCGAACGTCAGCGTCTACGAAAAAGTTCAAGCCTGCGCCATCGCGATGCGCCCACCGCTTCGAGTTGCGACGGCTCATCCTCCGGCAGAGGCTCGATGTACTTCGGCACATACGTTCGCGACCAACCAATGTTTCGCTTCAAGACTTGCGCTGGATTACCGCCGATCGCGGTGTTTTCCTCTTCGAAACGCCGTGAGACCAAAGCCATAGTTGCAATTACGGTATTGCTCGGTACGCGGCTTCCTTTCGTGAGCGTCGCCCCCGAGCCGATCCAGACATTGTCGCCTACGGTGATAGGACGAGTGCGATTAACAAGCCTCTTGGATGTCATGTCGTATATTGAGTGACCATCGCTTGTTCGGAAGGTTATGTTGCTACTCAACATGCACCCCTTTCCGATGATGATTTCCTCGCCCACTTCGTTCGCCATGGCGAAACGACAACTCTCGATCGAGGTGTCAGCGCCAATCGTGAGGGCTTTCCCTACCGATTTCCCGCCCATGTTGATGGTGGAGTTCCGGATCCCACGAGGATGGGTTGTCCCAATTTGTACTCTGCCCTCGTTGCCGATGAAGAGTTTACAGTTGTGAAAAACCGATCCTTCCCCGATCTCGACGGTGCTCCCGTGACCCGCGAATGACACGGTCAGCCCCGCGACTTCCTCCACAGTAAACTGCGTACCGTCAGAGCGAACGATGCTCAGGGAATTCTCGGTCATGTCTGCGATGTTATCGCACCAAAGTTAATCCCGTATCCCGGACAGGTAGTTGATTGCTTAGGCTGCCAGAACGAGCTGACGTGTTCGTGCTCTAGTGGGCTGAGAAACGATGCGACCTGTGGTCTCGTACGCGTCGAGCCATGTTCGCACTTTCAGTCGTTGAGCTTCGCGAGAAAGAGGGGCGTGTGCCTCGGCGATGAGGCTTGCACGGATGCAACCCGCGCCAAGTGGCACAAGCGGTCATCTCACAGCACCGACTTCACGGCATCCGGATTCAGACCGAGATCCGCTGCGTCGGGGCATCCGGCGACGCCCAGAAGTCGGCATCCAGCACCCGCGTGACGGGATCGGGCTCGACATAGACCGGCTCTGCCTGCGCGGCCCAGGCCGGCGCGGGCTGAGGCCTGCGTGTGGCCGCCCTCGCGGCGTTCTGGCGCTGCAGTTCGGCGGCCGCGCGGCGGCGCTCCCAGAGCTCGCGCTCGATCATCGTGCGATCGCGCACGTGGATCATCGCGCGGATGATCATCGCGAACAGCAGACCGAGGAACCCGCCGATCGAGTTCGCCATCACGTCGTAGAACGTCGAGACGCGACTCTCCAGCGCGAAGCCCTGCGTCAGCTCGATGCCGGCCGAGAACGCCGGCAGCAGGAACAGCGCCACCCACCACGCCTTGCGCGCCAGCGCCAGGCCCAACAGGAACCCGAGCGGCACGAACATCGCGATGTTCGCGGTGAACTCGAGCTTGTCGTAGCCGAACGTCTCGGGGACGCCGAGGTTGTGCAGCGCCCGCAGTACGCGCGACGCGATGCTGTCGAACTCGAGATCCTGGGGGCGCGGCCACATCGTCACGAGCAGCACGAACGCGGTGTAGAGGACCAGCAGCAGGGTCGAGACCCACAGGCGCGCGTAGCTGCGCGGCGGCGGTGGACCGACGTGGATCTCGCTCATGGGGCTCCTTCGATGACGGAGTTCAAGAGTAGCGACGGCATCCCGAGAATCCCCCGGGCAAAAACGACAGCGGGGCCGGACCCGAAGGCCCGACCCCGCTGAGGAGTAAGAGAAGTACTTACTTGATGATCTTCGTGACCGTACCGGCGCCGACGGTGCGTCCACCCTCACGGATGGCGAAGCCGAGGCCGTCCTCCATGGCGATCGGCTGGATCAGCGCGACCGTCATGTCGGTGGTGTCGCCGGGCATGACCATCTCGGTGCCCTCGGGCAGCGTGATAACGCCGGTGACGTCCGTGGTACGGAAGTAGAACTGCGGGCGGTAGTTCGTGTAGAACGGGTTGTGGCGGCCACCCTCGTCCTTGGACAGGATGTACGCGGTGCCCTCGAAGTCGGTGTGCGGCGTGACCGAACCCGGCTTGACGACGACCTGACCGCGCTCGACGTCCTCACGCTTGAGGCCACGGAGCAGCAGACCACAGTTCTCGCCGGCCCATGCCTCGTCGAGCTGCTTGTGGAACATCTCGATACCCGTGACCGTGGTCTTCTGCGTCGGGCGGATGCCGACGATCTCGACCTCGGAGTTGATGGCCAGCGTGCCACGCTCGGCGCGGCCCGTGACGACGGTTCCACGACCGGTGATCGTGAAGACGTCCTCGACCGGCATCAGGAACGGCTTGTCCTTGTCGCGCACCGGGTCCGGAACGTTCTCGTCGACGGCCTCCATGAGGTCGAGGATCGACTGGACCCACTTCTCGTCGCCCTCGAGCGCCTTCAGGCCCGAAACGCGGACGACAGGAGCGTCCTCGGCGAAGCCCTGCGAAGCCAGCAGCTCGGAGACCTCGAGCTCGACGAGCTCCAGGATCTCCTCGTCGTCGACCATGTCGCTCTTGTTCAGCGCGACGAGCAGGTACGGAACGCCGACCTGCTTGGCGAGCAGAACGTGCTCACGCGTCTGAGCCATCGGGCCGTCGGTGGCGGCGACGACGAGGATCGCACCGTCCATCTGAGCAGCACCGGTGATCATGTTCTTGATGTAGTCAGCGTGACCCGGGGCGTCGACGTGCGCGTAGTGGCGCTTCGGCGTCTCGTACTCGACGTGCGAGATGTTGATCGTGATACCGCGCTGACGCTCTTCGGGAGCGGAGTCGATCGACGCGAAGTCGCGCTGAACGTTGGTCGCCGACGGGTACTTGTCAGCAAGAACCTTCGAGATCGCTGCGGTGAGCGTGGTCTTGCCGTGGTCGACGTGACCGATCGTTCCGATGTTCACGTGCGGCTTGGTCCGCTCGAACTTGGCCTTGGCCACTGGGTCCTCCTCAGGACGTTCGTGTAGAGGTTGTCGGGCACTGGATTGTGACCGGTTCCCTACGGGGTTTGATTCTCAGTTTAGTAGAGAGAGCGTTATGAAGTTGTGTGTTGTCCGGGGGCGCCGGAGCGCCCCCGGATAAGGGCTTACTCGCCCTTGGTCTTCTGGACGATCTCGTCCGCCACGGCCCGCGGGACCTCGGCGTAGGAGTGGAACTCCATCGAGTAGACAGCGCGACCAGAGGTCTTCGAGCGCAGGTCGCCGATGTAGCCGAACATCTCGGACAGCGGAACCTGAGCACGCACGACCTTCACGCCAGCGGCATCCTCCATCGACTGGATCTGACCACGACGCGAGTTCAGGTCGCCGATGACGTCGCCCATGTACTCCTCAGGAGTACGGACCTCGACGGCCATCAGCGGCTCGAGCAGCACGGGGTTCGCGCGGCGCATGGCCTCCTTGAAGCCCATGGAACCGGCGATCTTGAACGCCATCTCCGAGGAGTCGACGTCGTGCGACGCGCCATCGAGCAGGATCGCCTTCACGCCCACCATCGGGTAACCGGCCAGTGCACCGGCCGCCATGGCGTCCTGGAAGCCCTGATCGGTCGGAGCGATGTACTCGCGCGGGATGCGACCACCGGTGACCTTGTTCTCGAACTCGTACGTCTTCTCCGAGTCCAGATCGAGAGGCTCGATCGTGAACTGGATCTTGGCGAACTGACCCGAACCACCGGTCTGCTTCTTGTGCGTGTAGTCGTACTTCTCGACGGCCTTCTTGATCGTCTCGCGGTACGCCACCTGGGGCTTTCCGACGTTCGCCTCGACGCGGAACTCGCGCTTCATGCGGTCGACCAGGATGTCGAGGTGCAGCTCGCCCATGCCCTTGATGGTCGTCTGACCGGTCTCGGGGTTGAGCTCGGTGCGGAAGGTCGGGTCCTCTTCAGCGAGCTTCTGGATGGCGACACCCAGCTTCTCCTGGTCGGCCTTCGTCTTCGGCTCGATCGCGACCTCGATCACCGGCTCCGGGAACGTCATCGACTCGAGGACGACCGGGGCGTTGATGTCGGCCAGGGTGTCACCGGTGGTGGTGTCCTTCAGGCCGATGACGGCGTAGATGTTGCCGGCGGTGAGCGAGTCGACCGGGTTCTCCTTGTTGGCGTGCATCTGGAAGATCTTCCCGATGCGCTCCTTCTTGCCCTTGGTCGAGTTGATGACCGCGGAGCCGGAGTCCAGGTGACCCGAGTACACGCGCACGTAGGTCAGGCGACCGAAGAACGGGTGCACGGCGACCTTGAACGCGAGGGCCGAGAACGGGTCCTTCGCGTCGGGGTGACGCTCGATGACCTTCTCCTCGTCCTTCGGGTCGTGCGCCTCGATGGCACCGACGTCGAGGGGGTTGGGGAGGTAGTCGACGACGGCATCCAGCATCGGCTGGACACCGCGGTTCTTGAACGCCGAACCGCACAGGACCGGGTAGATCTCGGAAGCAACGACGAGCTTGCGGATCGCGCCCTTGATCTCGGCGACCGTGAGCTCCTCGCCACCGAAGAACTTCTCCAGCAGGACGTCGTCGGTCTCGGCGACGGTCTCGAGGAGCTGCTGACGGTACTCGTCGGCCTTGTCCTTGAGGTCGGCCGGGATCTCCTGGACCTCGTACGAGGCGCCCATGGTCACGTCACCCTTGGCATCGCCGGGCCAGACCAGCGCACGCATCTCGACGAGGTCGATGACGCCCACGAAGTCGTTCTCGGCACCGATGGGCAGCTGGATGACCAGCGGCTTCGCGCCCAGGCGGCTGACGATGGTGTCGACGGTGAAGTAGAAGTCCGCGCCCAGCTTGTCCATCTTGTTGACGAAGCAGATGCGGGGGACGTTGTACTTGTCGGCCTGACGCCACACGGTCTCGGACTGGGGCTCGACGCCCTCCTTGCCGTCGAAGACGGCGACGGCACCGTCGAGGACGCGGAGCGAACGCTCCACCTCGACCGTGAAGTCCACGTGACCGGGGGTGTCGATGATGTTGATCTGGTTGTTGTTCCAGAAGCAGGTCACGGCGGCAGACGTGATCGTGATGCCGCGCTCCTTCTCCTGCTCCATCCAGTCGGTGGTCGAGGCGCCATCGTGCGTCTCGCCGAGCTTGTGGTTGACGCCCGTGTAGAACAGGATGCGCTCGGTCGTGGTGGTCTTGCCGGCATCGATGTGCGCCATGATGCCGATGTTGCGGACCTTGCTCAGGTCGGTGAGCACGTCTTGTGCCACAGGAGTGTCCTTATCTTTCTTGCAGGATTGCTGCGAGGAGAGGGAGGGTGCCCGCCCCCGGCATCCTTCTCGGCGAAAGCCGTGATGTCAGCCGGGAGCGGGCGAAGCTGTTTACCAGCGGTAGTGAGCGAACGCGCGGTTCGACTCGGCCATCTTGTGCGTGTCCTCACGGCGCTTGACCGCGGCACCGAGACCGTTCGAGGCGTCCAGGATCTCGTTCTGCAGACGCTCGGTCATCGTCTTCTCACGACGACCCTTCGCGTAGCTGACGAGCCAGCGCAGCGCGAGCGTGTTCGCACGGTGCGGCTTGACCTCGACCGGAACCTGGTAGGTCGAGCCACCGACGCGGCGGCTGCGGACCTCGAGGGTCGGGCGCACGTTGTCGAGCGCCTTCTTGAGGGTGGCGACAGCGTCCTCGCCGTTCTTGGCGTGGACACCGGCGAGTGCGCCGTACACGATCGACTCGGCGAGCGACTTCTTGCCGTCGACGAGGATCTTGTTCACGAGCGATGTGACGATCGGAGCGCCGTATACCGGGTCGTTGACGACGGGGCGCTTGGGGGCGGGACCCTTACGAGGCATCTAACTCAACCCTTCTTCGCGCCGTAGCGGGAACGAGCCTGCTTACGGTTCTTGACTGCCTGGGTGTCCAGGGCGCCACGGACGATCTTGTAACGCACACCGGGGAGGTCCTTCACACGACCGCCGCGGACGAGCACCAGGGAGTGCTCCTGCAGGTTGTGGCCCTCACCGGGGATGTAGGCGGTGACCTCGGTCCCGTTGCGCAGCTTCACACGAGCGACCTTGCGCATCGCCGAGTTCGGCTTCTTCGGGGTGGTGGTGTAGACGCGGGTGCAGACCCCGGCCTGCTGCGGGTTCGACTTCAGGGCGGGCGCCTTGGTCTTGGTGACCTTGGGCGAGCGACCCTTGCGAACCAACTGCTGAATGGTTGGCACGTTCTCTCCTAGTTGTGCTGCACGGTGACAGCGCGATGGAATCACATCAGACCCACCGGCACGCCGGAATCGACGCGCTTTTGGTGTGGTGGGTATGCCGTGGGGGCAGACCGGTATGGACCGGAGCCCGTGTGCAGGCACGCCGAGACGTGCACACACCTGATCAAGTGTAATGCCGCGTAACGTACGCGGTCAAATGAGGCATGGTGGCCACGCCGGGTTCTGCGAAGTCTGGTTCTAGGCTGGCACGGTGGACAAGCAGCCTCCTCGCGTCGCGGTGCTCGGGCCGGTGACCGTGACGACCGAGGACGGCACCGCCGTCGAGCCGGCCGGCGCGACCGCACGCGCCCTGCTAACAGCGCTCGCTCTCGGTGCGGACGCGTCCCGCAGCATCCATGCTCTGACCGCCGAGGTCTGGGACGAGGAACACGCACCGGGCAACCCGCGCGGCGCGGTGCAGACCCTCGTGTCCCGGTTGCGCGCAGCGGCCGGAGTCGGACTCGTGCGCAGCGACGTCGCCGGCTATGCACTCGGCGAGGGGGTCTCCTCCGATCTCGCCCTGGCTCGCGACCTGGAACGACGCGCGACAGCTCTCGCGGAAGCCGACCCGGCCAGGCTCACCCTGCTCGACGAGGCCGTCGCCCTCTGGCACGGCGAGCCCGGTGCCGACCTCGGCGGCGCGCCCATCGCCGAGGTCCTCGCCGAAGACGCCGCCGCTCTCCGGGACCGGCTCGACACCGCACGGGCGCGCACGCTGATCGCGCTGGGCCGGCCGACGGATGCCGTGCACACCCTCCGCGGGCAGGCCGACGCCCACCCGTACGACGAGGACGTGCACATGCTGCTCATGACGGCGCTCGCCGACGCCGGGCGCACGCAGGAGGCCCTCGCCGTTCATGCCGGACTGCGCGCACGATTGCGCGACGACCTCGGCTCCTCCCCCGGCGCGGCATCCGCGGCGCTCAACGCCCGCATCCTCCGCGGCGAGACCGCCCCCGCACACGCGCCGATGCGGATCGGACTGCGCGCCGCGCCCAACGACCTGATCGGCCGCGACGACGACCTGGAGCAGATCGCCGATCTGCTGACCCGCTCGCGTCTTGTGACGATCCTCGGACCCGGCGGGCTCGGCAAGACCCGTCTCGCGCAGGCGGCCGCCGCGGCATCCGCCTCCCGCCTCGTCGCCGTCGTCGCCCTGGCCGGAGTGCGCGCCGACGACGATCTCGAGCCGGCCATCGGCGCGGCGCTGGGTATCAGCGAGGCCAGAACGAGCGGGACGCTGGCCGATGCCCGCGCCCAGCCGGACCTCCACGCGCGCATCGCGGCATTCCTCGGCGAGCGCCCCGCCCTGCTCGTGCTCGACAACTGCGAGCAGATCATCGACGCGGTCGCCGCCTGGACCGCCGACCTGCTCGCCTCGCTGCCGAGTCTGCGCATCCTCACCACCTCTCGCACACCGGTGTCGATCGCGGCGGAGACCGTGTACCCGCTCGCGGCGCTGGCGACCTCGGCATCCGACGAACCGGGCCCCGCCGTGCGTCTTTTCCTCGAGCGCGCGGCCGCCGTGCGCCCCGGCGCCGCGCTCACCCCGGAGGTCGTGGTCCGGCTGTGCGATCGGCTGGACGGGCTGCCTCTGGCCATCGAGCTCGCCGCCGCCCGGGTGCGGACCATGACCGCCGAGCAGATCGAATCACGACTCGCGAACCGGTTCGCGCTGCTCACCAGCGCCGACCGCGCGGCTCCCCAGCGGCACCGCACCCTGCAGGCCGTGATCGAGTGGAGCTGGGATCTGCTCGATCACGACTCCCGCCGGGCCCTCGCGCGCCTGTCGATCCTCCCCGGTGGATTCTCGGCGACGACCGCCGCCGCCGTCCTCGGCGAGGACGATGTCGACGACCTGCTCGACCGCCTCGTCGGCCAGTCGCTGCTGGTCGTCGCGGATGCTCCGCACGGCGGCATCCGCTTCCGGATGCTGGAGACCGTTCGGGAGTTCGGCCTGGCCCGACTGGACGACGGTGCGACCGCCGACGCCTGGTCGGCAGTGCTGACGTGGGCCGCCGGCTGGACGCGGATGCCGGGGGCGGCGCTGTTCGGCCCCTGCGCGCCCGTGCGGGCCGACGTGCTGCGGGATCTGCAGGCGGAGAACGACAACCTCGTCGCCGCTCTCCGTCACGCGCTCGACACCGACCAGGCGGCCGCGGCCGTGCTCGTGTTCGCCGCACTGACGCCGTCGTGGGTGGTCCGCGGCGCCTTCACGGAGCTCGCCGGGTTCGCCCCTGCGATGCTCACCGCGATCGAACGGATGCCGGACGACGCCGTCCCTGCGGATGCCCTCGCGCCGGTGCTGCTCGTCTGCGCTCTCGCCGCGCTCGTGGGGGACGATGCCCGCGGGCTGCGCGTGTTCGGCCGCATCCGCCGACTGCGCCGGGATGCCGAGGGCCTCAGCCCGGCGTGGTGCGCCCTGCTCGCGGTCGCCGCCGACGTCGCGCGACCGGACAGGCTCGTCGCCCGGCTCGCCGAACTGCGCGAATCGCCCGAGGCGTCCGTGCGGCTCGTGGCCGAGTTCATGACCGCGCAGTACGCCGAGAACGCCGGCGACCCTGTGCTGGCCGAGGCGGCATCGCACCGCGCCTGGGAACTCGCGGAGCGCATCGGCGACCGATGGCTGTCGTCGCTCGCGGCATCGTCGGCCGCCCAGGTCGCCAGCCAGTCCGCACGGCCAGAGGAGACGCTCGCCTGGCTCGACCGCGCACGACACGGTTTCGACGACTTCGGCGCGCTCGACGAACTGCGTCAACAGGACTGGACCCGCGGCATGAGCCTGCTGAGCCTCGGCCGGCTCGACGAGGCGGAGCGGCTGTTCGACGCCCTCACCCTCGTCACCGACCTCACCGCGCAGGGACTCGAGTTCGCATCGGTCGGCTGGTTCGGCCTCGCCGAGATCGCCCGCTCCCGCGGAGATCTGGAGCTCGCCGTGACGCGCTACGAGCGATCCATCGCGACGTTCCGCTCGCCGGATCAGCGGGCGTCGCCGTGGTTCCTGCTGGCGCTCGCCAGTTTCGTCGCGGCATCCGCTCTGGACGATCTGCCCATCGCGGAGACGACGGCCTTCTGGTCGGACCGGCTGCGCATCCGGGTGATCGCGACGCGTCGGCTGCGCCCTCAGGTCGACCATCCGGTGCTGGGCACCACCCTCGCTGGGTGGTCGGCCTGGGCGGTCACGGTGCCCGAGTCGCGAGCGACCGCCCTCGAAGCACTGGCGTTCGCCGAGGCGCTCGGCTGCCGGCAGGACCTGCCGAGCCTGCACCTGGACGTCCTGCGCGCCCATGCCGAGGCGCACGCCGGAGCGGATGCCGTGGCCGGTGCCCGCGCGGCGGCGAGGACGCTCACCGACGACGAGCTCGTGCGGCGCGCGTTCGGGGTGTTCGAAGCGCCCCGAACGGACTGAGCCGTTCGGGGCGCTTCGGGGTGCTGCGGTATCGGGCGCATCGGGGTCGGGCGCGTCGCGGCGACGCATGCCGAGGATGCGTTTGCGTCAGGCCTTGCGCATGTAGGCGCGGACGGTCAGCGGTGCGAAGATCGCGACGATCACCGCGGCACCGAGCAGCGACACCCAGGCGTCGACGCCGAAGACGCCGTTGTTGACCAGGTCGCGCACGGCGGTCACGAGGTGCGACACCGGGTTGATGTTCACGAACCACTGCAGCCAGCCGGGCATCGTCTCGACGGGCACGAAGGCGTTGGAGAGGAACGTCAGCGGGAACAGGACCAGCATCGAGATGCCCTGAACGCTGGACGCGCTCCGCGCGATCACGCCGAAGAAGGCGAAGATCCAACTGATCGCCCACGAGCAGGCGATCACGAGCAGGCCTGCGGCGACGACGCCCGCGAGGCCGCCGTCCGGCCGCAGCCCCATGAGGAAGCCCATCGTGAACGTGAGCACCGTCGCGATGGCGTAGCGGACCGTGTCGGCCAGCAGCGCCCCGGACAGCGGTGCGATGCGGGCGATCGGCAGCGACCGGAAGCGGTCGAACACGCCCTTGTCCATGTCCTCGCGCAGCTGCGTGCCGGTGACGACCGACGTCGTGATGACCGTCTGCACGAGGATGCCGGGGATGATGACCGGCAGGTAGGACGCGACGTCTCCCGAGATCGCCCCGCCGAAGATGTAGGTGAACATCAGCGTGAAGATGATCGGCTGGAGCGTGACGTCGACCAGCTGCTCCGGCGTGCGGCGGATCTTGACGAGTCCGCGGTACGCCATCGTCAGAGTGTTCTGCACGGTCTGGGCGAGGCCGGTGTGATTCTTCAGGCGGCGTTCGGATGCCGGGACGATCATCGTGCGCCCCGCGGGCGCAATGGCGGTGGCGGTCATGCGGGCACCTCTTCCTTCTGTGCGGCCGCGTCCGCGGCATCCTGATCGGCGGCGTCGTGGCCGGTGATGGTGAGGAAGACCTCGTCGAGTGTGGGCTTCTGAACGCTGAGCTCTGCGACGCCGATACCGCCCTCGCGCAGGGCGATGAGCAGGTCGGCGATGCGGTCGGGATCGGCCATGGGCGCGGTGATGCGTGCGGCCTCCGGCGACAGGGTGCCCGCGACGCCCAGGATCCGCTCGATGGCGATGAGCGCATCGGCGTTGTCCGCGGCATCCGCGAGGCGCAGCTGCAGGCTCGAGCTGCCGACCGAGGCCTTGAGCTCGTCTGCCGTGCCTTCCGCGACGACCCGACCGCGGTCGATCACGGCGATGCGGTCGGCGAGCTGGTCCGCCTCGTCCAGGTACTGGGTGGTCAGCAGGACCGTGGACCCGGTGGCGACGAGCTCGCGGATCGTGTCCCACATCTGCCCGCGGGTGCGGGGGTCGAGGCCCGTGGTCGGCTCGTCGAGGAAGATCAGCGGCGGCTGCGCGATGAGGGATGCCGCGAGATCCAGGCGCCGCCGCATGCCGCCGCTGAAGCCCTTCAGCGGGCGGCGCGCCGCCTCGGACAGGCCGAAGCGCTCGAGCAGCTCGACGGTCTTGGTGCGTGCCTCTGCCCGCGACAGCCCGAGCAGTCGGGAGAAGATCATCAGGTTCTCGTTGGCTGAGAGCGTCTCGTCGACCGAGGCGAACTGCCCGGTGACGCCGATGAGCTGGCGCACGATCTGCGCCTCGCGGACGACGTCGTGGCCGAAGATGCGGCCGTTGCCGGCGTCAGGGCGCATGAGCGTTGCGAGCATGTTGATGGTCGTGGTCTTGCCGGCGCCGTTGGGCCCGAGGACTCCGTACACGGTGCCGGTCCTGACCCGGAGGTCGACGCCGTCGACCGCCCGGTTCTGCCCGAACACCTTCACGAGTCCCTCGGCCTCGACGGCCCAGTCTGCGGTGAGATCTGTCATGCCCACAGCATCCGGCCGGGCGCTTTCAGGATGCTGTCGCGGCGCTGTCACAGGGTGACAGCGGTGGGGCTGGGGGTGACAGCGGGGCGGGCAGGGCGGGACCCGGCGATGAAGGCAAGGCCTCAGTACCTCGACGAAGCCTGAAGTCAGGGGGCGTCCGGGTCGAACGGGGCATCCAGCGAGCGGGTGAGCTCCTCCAGCATCGCCTCGATCTGCGGTTCGACGTACTGCGAGATCGCCGCCTGCACCGACAGCCGATGCCGCAGCAGCATGCCGCAGATCTCGCGTCCGACCATGTTGGCGTACTCGTCGGCGAGCGTGACCTCCTGCCGCAGGGCGGCCTTCGCGTCGTCGCTCAGCGGAGGAAGCGGTGGCAGCTCGGAGGACTCCTCGTCGGCGAGACCCGCGATCGTGAAGAGGAAAGGCGCTCCCGGTACCGGGTCGGGGTCCAGCGGCATCCCCTCGAACTCGGGTGCGAGGTCCTCACTGGGCCGATAGCTGCGGGCGCGATTACGGGCGGCCTGCTGGTCGAGCTCGCGCTGGAGCGTCGGGAGATTGTGCGCGGTGTAGTCGGCGACGGCGTGGTCGACGATCGTCTTGATGCGCGTCGAGAGTCCGTGCTGCACGCCGTGCGGGACGTTGCCGCCGATGCCGACCGCGGACAGGATCGGCGAGCCGAGGCAGCGGCGGCAGGGCGCGACGCGTCCGCGGTGGGTGGCCGGCTCCCAGCGCGGCACCCAGCGCAGCCAGGCCTCGACGGCCTGGTCGACCTGCGTCTCCAGTGAGCGCTCCACGATTACAGGGTACGGCGAGTGCGGCGGGTTTCGGGTGATTCCCGCCCGCCCGGGCCCGCGAGACTTGGTTTGTGCGGTGATGCGTGGTCAGGCCAGGCAAGTGTCACCCCGCAGAACAAGTCTCGCGGGAGAGGTCGGCGCCGGGCGTCGACGGCTACTCGTCGTCGTCGCGCTCCCAGGGCCAGCGCGGATGCTGAGCACGCGTGCGGCGCAGCGCAATGCCTCCCCAGGCCGCGATCGCCGCGGCCAGCAGGACCACCAGGCTCGCACCCCGAGTGACCAGGTCGCCCGCGACGGCGAGGGCTGTCACGGGGTCGCCGGCGATGATCAGGGCACTGACCGCGACGACGACCAGATGCGCGAGGGCGGTCGTCAGCGCCGTCACCCACACCGACCGGTAGAGCGGCCTCGCGATGCGCACGGCCGCCCACTGCACGCCGGCGAAGGCTGCGACGGCGGCGGCCATCCCGATCACGCCGGGCCCCTGGCCGAGGTCGGGAACGGCGATGATGTCGGCATCCGTCGCGAAGCTCACGGCCCCGAGGCCGACGATGGCCAGCGCGAAGAAGCTGATGGTCGAGAGCGCCAGCGCCAGGACGGCCGAAACCCCCGCGGACTCGGGCCCGCGGGGGTTCGGCGTGGAGATGTTCGTGGCTTACCTCGGCAGCGTCGGGCCGGCCTCGAGCGTGCGCTCGTACTCGCGCTGCGCCTCGGCGTTCAGCTCGGACTTGCGGGCCCCGCTGCGGGCGACCCATGCGCCGAACCAGATGGTGAGCTCGCGGCCCAGCACGAAGGCGGCGATCGCGAGCGGCGAGAACAGCTGCTCGTTGACGAGTTCGACGCCCTGGGATGCCGTGATCATCCAGAACGGAGCCTCGAAGAGCTGCCCCAGGATGAAGCCGAAGTACGTGGCGACGCCGACCAGCAGGCCGAAGATCACCCAGAGGCCCCAGCGTCCACGGTTGATGATCGCGCCCAGCAGCCAGAACGACAGGAAGAAGACGACGACCGGCGTCCAGAAGCCCCACGTCGTCAGCGGGGCGAGAGCGGCATCGCCGATGTTCTCGGCGATGACGTCGCCCTCGATCGCGCCGACCGCGAGCACCACGCCGAGGTAGAGCACCGCGAACACGAGTGTCGCGAGCAGACCGATGAGGCCCGCCGTGCCGCGGTTGCCGCGGTCGCGGGGCGGCTCGGGCGCCTGGACGAAGATCGGCTGGAGGGCGGCCGGGGCTGCGGCGGCGGTGATTCCTGCTCCGGCTCCGGCTACGACGACCGGTTCGGACGGGAGGACGCGGGTCTCGGCATCCGTCGGCTCGTCGTAGACGGAAGTGACCGACGTCGGCTCTTCGGCGACGATGTTTGAGCGCTCGTTGATGGCTTCGTTCGCGGCGGCGGCCGTGGCGATCTCGGCGGCCTTGGAGTCGGCGGAGTCGGCGGATGCTTCGGCGGCGATCGTCTCGTCGCCGGCGATTCCGTCGTGGGCTGCCGGAATGTCGTCGGGCAGGCTCGAGAACGTGCCGGGGTGTGCCTTCTCCATCTCCTCGAACGCGGCGAGGTCGGGGTCGACGGCGGGCTCGGATGCTTCGGTGGCCGACTCAGCGGACTCGGATGCGTCGGTCGCGCCCGGCTCGCCGGCGTCGGATGCGGAGGCGGCGGGCTCGGATGCGTCGGGCTCGCCGGCGCCGGAATCGTTCGCAGCGGGGACGTCGGCACCGGCAGCAGCGGCCTCTTCGAGACCGGCCTTGGCGCTGTCGACGACGTCGTTCACGTCGGTCGGCTTCTCGGGCTGGGGAACCTCGGGGTCACTCATGGGGGCGCCTCTCGTCGGATATGTGCACTGCGAGGGTATCGCCGCTGGCGCGGGCGCTCCGGGAGGCGTGCCGACGTGTCGACAGGTCAGGGCGTGAGCTGGCGCAGGCTGTCGCCGACCATCTCGATCACCGCGGGACCGGCGGGGATCGCGAGCCACAGCAGCGCGCCGACGACGCCGGCGCACAGGATGCCGACGATCCAGCTCATCGCCAGATTGCGCCCTCCCACGCGTGCCATGTGCTGAGGCTACGACCGGGTGACCGAGGCGGCAGGGTGAAACGCCGTGCTGCGGGGGTCGGTCTCGAGGGTTCCGGTCGCAGTTCACGTCGTTCCGCGAGGCGACGCACAGGTTCCGGTCGCAGTTCGTGCCGTCGACGCGCGCGCGAAGCGACATGAACTGCGACGGGAAGCCGACGACGGCATCCGATAACGACAGCAAGTGCGACGGGAGCAGCCGGGTACGGCGGCCGAACGCGGGTCAGGGCACACGCACGCCGGAGAGGCTCCAGGCGGCGAAAGCAGGGCCCTCGGCCGCCAGCACCACCGACCCATCGGATGCCGCGGCCACGGTGGCATCCCCGAACAGCGCCTCGGCACCGGCCACCGAGACAGCCCCGGCGGGAAGCTCGACGTCCGCTCCCCCGCGCGTGGCGAGAACGAGCACGGACTCCTCCGCGGACTCGCGCACGAAGACGACCGACTCGTCGTCCACGTGCAGCCACCGCAGGCCGCCGGTCGCGAGCACCGGGTGGTCCCGCCTCAGCGTCACGAGCGACCGGTACAGAGCGAGCCGCGCGGCCACGGCCGGATCGCCCTCGCTCCCCCACGGCATCGGTGTTCGACTCGACTCACCATCGGCGCCGACGAGCCCGAACTCGTCGCCCGCGAAGACCACAGGAACCCCAGGCAGCGTCATCGACAATCCGACCGCGACGGGCACGGTCCCCGGAGCCGCGTTCGTGGCGAACCGCGCGGTGTCGTGCGTATCGAGCGGCTGCATGTTGCCCAGCCGCACCCGCCACGGCATCCCGGCGGTGAACCGAGTCACAGCATCCACGAAATCGCGGGCTGTGTACCGGGGGATCCCGCCCAGCGGCTGCGTGAAGAACCACGGCTCGGCGGTGACCGTGCCATCCCATTCCGCATACGGAATACCGGTCGGCTCGCTCAGCCAGCCCCACACCGGACGCGTGAACGACGGGTACGTCATCGCGCCGTGCCATCCGTCGCCCTGCAGATCGCTCGCCGCGTCGTTGGTGGATTCTCCGAGCAGGATCGCATCCGGGTTCACCCGCCGCACCGTCTCGGCGAGCAGTGCGCGCACCTCGGCGTTCAGGTCGACGGCGCCGAGGCGCCCGGTCATGTTCGCGACGTCGATGCGCCAGCCGTCGATCCCGTACGGCGGTTTCAGCCACTTCGCGACGATCGAGTCCTCGCCCGTGATGAACCGCTCGCGCAGCTCCTCGCTCGACCAGTCGAACTTCGGCAGCGAGTCATGACCCAGCCAGGACTCGTATGCGGTGTTCTCGGCATCCGTGAAGTAGTAGTACGCCTGCTCGGGCGCGCCGGGATGCCCGTACGCCGCCCGGAACCACTCGTGCCGGTCGCCGGAATGGTTGCTCGTGAGATCGCCGATCACTCGGATGCCGCGGGCATGCGCCTGCTCGATCAGCGCGATGTAGGCGGCTTCGCCGCCCAGCACCGGATCGATCCGGTCGAAGCTCGATGCGTCGTAGCGGTGATTCGACGCCGCAGGGAAGATCGGCGTCAGATAGAGCAGGTTCACCCCGAGCGAGACGAGGTGGTCGAGGTGTTCGGCGATGCCGGGAAGGTCGCCACCGTAGAACTGCCGACCGCGACCGGGCGACACCGGGTCGACAGGGTCATCCCAGGATGCCGGGATCGCCCAGTCGGGCATCTCGTGCTCGTCGGCCTGCGCCGACCGCGCGAACCGATCGGGGAACACCTGATACATCACGCTGTCGTGCAGCCACGACGGCGGCGCCGGGTGCGCGACGAGAGCGAAATCATCATCGTCGCGCGTCTCGATCCGGTGCAGACCGGTCTGGTTGAGCCATTGGATGCCGCCGTCGGCATGCAGCAGTACGAACCGGTACCCGTGCCGCGGGTTGCGCACCGTGATCGGCGCCTCCCACCAGTCCCAGCCGTCGGCCGTCCCGATGCGGACGGCATCCGTCCACTCCGGCTCGTGGTCGGGGTTGGAGCGGGTGCGCACGGCATCCAGATCCCCGAAATCGGTCGGAACCCGCAGCCGGACCCGCACCACCTCGCCGAGGACCGGCGCATCGTTCGAGACGTGCAGCGGCGAGCCGTCGTGGTGCGGCAGCAGGGTCATGGATTCTCCCGGTGGGGTCGACGGCGTGCGGGCGACTCACCCTACCCGGCCCATGTTTCCGGTTCTGCTGCACTTCTCTGAGAATGCGACAGATAGTTGCTGGCGCGAACTCGGAGATGTGTAGCAGAAGCCCCGAGGCCGAGGGCCCGGGCCGGGGCGGGGGTCAGCCCTTCGTGGCGCCGGCGGTGAGGCCGCCGACGATGTACTTCTGCAGGAAGAGGAACAGCACCATCACCGGAATCGCCGCCATCACGGCACCGGCCGAGAACGCCGACCAGTCCGCGTAGCGCGGGTTGGACACGAGCTTGGTGAGGCCGACGACGAGCGTCTGCTGCTCCGGATCGATGAGGATGACGCTGGCGATCACGTACTCGTTGACCGTGCCGATGAACGACAGCAGCCCGACGACCGCGAGGATCGGCGCCACCAGACGCAGGATGATCGTGAAGAAGATGCGCGCGTGGCCGGCGCCATCGATGCGGGCCGCCTCGTCGATCTCCATCGGGATCGTGTTGAAGAACCCGTACATCAGGTAGGTGTTCACGCCGAGCGCACCGCCCAGATAGACGAGGATCAGCCCGGTGTGCGTGTTGAGGCCGATCGCGGGGAACCAGTCCCCCAGGGTCGACATCAGCATGAAGATCGCGACCACGGCGAGCAGCTGCGGGAACATCTGCACGACGACGATCGTGACGAGCCCGACGCGGCGTCCGGCGAAGCGCATGCGCGAGAAGGCATACGCGGCGCACGCGCCGATGAAGACCGTGACCAGTCCGGTCACGACCGCGATGATCAGCGTGTTCAGGAACCACTGCGGGTACGGGTTCTGCGGATCGGTCAGGATCCGCACATAGCTGTCGATCCCGATCGCCGAGAACAGCCGGTTCGACCCGGTGAGGGTTCCGTTCGGGTTCAGGGATGCCGAGAGCACGTACAGCAGCGGGAACAGCGCGAAGATGCTGACCACGATGGCGACGAGGTGGCGCCATCCGGTGTCGGCGAACCAACCGCCGAAGCTCCGGCGGCGACGCGAGGCGATGTCGGTGCTCATCTCAGTTCAACTCCTCGAGTGCCTTGGTCTTGCGGAAGCTGACGATCGAGATCGTCGCCACCACGATGAAGATCAGGATGGTGAAGGCCGAGGCGAGACCGTAGTCGCGCGTCTGGCCGGTGAAGGCCACCTTGTAGACCATCGAGATCAGGATGTCGGTGTGTCCGACCGGGATCGACACGTCGCTGAAGCGCGGGCCGCCGCCGGTGAGCATGTAGATCAGGTTGAAGTTGTTGAAGTTGAACGCGAACGACGAGATCAGCAGCGGAGCGACCGTCACGAGAAGCAGCGGCAGCTTGATGCGGCGGAAGATCTGCCACGGGTTCGCGCCGTCCATGACGGCGGCCTCGTTGACGTCCTCGGGGATGCCCTGAAGCGCCCCCATGCACACCAGGAACATGTAAGGGAAGCCGAGCCACAGGTTCACCAGCAGCACGGACACCTTCGCGAGGGTCGGATCCGTCAGCCACGGGATCTCGGCGCCGCCGAGCAGCACCTGGTTGATGAAGCCGAAGCTCTCGTTCATCATGCCCGCCCACACCAGGGCCGACAGGAACGCGGGGAACGCGTACGGCAGGATCATGATGATCCGGTAGCCGTTGCGGAACCGCATCCGGGTGTTGTTGAACACCAGCGCGAGCAGCAGCCCGAGGAAGAACGTCGTCGCGACCGAGATCAGCGCGAACGCGAACGTCCAGATGGTGACCGAGATGAGCGGTCCGCGGATCGAGGCATCCGTGACGGCGCGGACGAAGTTGTCGAAGCCGACCGTGATCTGCCAACCGGGCAGCAGCTCGGTGCCGTCCTCGGCGGTGAAGGCACCGGTGCCGATGTCGGAGTACACCTCGCCGGTCTGCGTGTCGATGATGGCGTCCGCGGCCTCGTCGTACTCGAGCGTCGAGACGTAGAGGTAACCGCTCTGCCCATCCGGCGTGCGCAGGGCACCGTCGTTGGGATCATCGCTGAAGGGGACGGAGAGCTTCTCGATCTGCTCGGAGCGCGACAGCACGTCGGCGAAGGCCAGCGTGGTCCAGCCGTCGGTCGCGACCGCCTTGTCGCCCTCCATGGTCGCGTCGACGTCCTGCAGAGGCTGCTCGTTCGTGCCGACCGAGGCGTCACCCGATTCGGGGTCCGTGACGAGCAGGCCGAGCGTGCCGAGCTGCTCGACGACCGTGACCGGATACGTCGGCGAGTCCTCGACGCGCTCCTGGGCGGAGGCGAGCAGCGACGAGATCGCCTGATCCTTGTTGCCGTTGTGCCCGGTGCCGTAATTCGTGAACCCGATGTATCCGGTGTACAGCAGCGTGAACACCTGGAACACGATCAGGAAGATGATGCCGGGTGTGAGGTACTTCGCCGGAATCCGCTTGCGGGAGAAGTAGATGTAGTTGACCAGCACCGTGACAGCGACGACGATGCCCAGCACCAGCCACTCCTGGTGCGTGAACAGTACGAAGACGGCGTACAGCGCGACGGCGTCCACGATCGCGAGCAGCAGGATCTTCAGCAGCATCCATCCGGTGCGGCCGGAGGCGGCCTCGGCGATCTGCGCCGCCTGGCGCTGGCGTTTTGTCGGCGGCGTTGCGGCCTCGTCGACCTCGACGGTGTCAGTCATGTCTTCCCCGTGGTGAAGCCGTCGGGGCGGACGCCTGGTCCGCCCCGACGGGGGTTGCACTTCGTTACTTGATGGCGGCGGTGACGTCGTCGACGAGCTTCTGCCACGTCGCGGTCGGGTCCTCGCCGTTGATGATGGCCGCCTCGGCGACGCCCCAGTACTCCCACACCGAGCCCATGGCCGGGATGGCGGGCATCGGCACGGCATCCTGGCCGACGGCCTGGAATCCGGCGATGATCGGGTCGGATGCCGCGGCATCCGCTGCTGCCGTCAGAGCCGGCAGGATGTTGCCGGTCTTGAACAGCTCGAGCTGGACGTCCTCGGTGCCGATGTAGTTCACCAGGAAGTCGTTCGCGGCGACCTTGTTCTTGGACTCGGAGCTGACGAAGAAGCCCTTCACGCCGGCGAACGGCGAGGCGACCTCGGCGGTCGGGCTCGGGACGGAGTCGATCGCGACGTTGATGCCGGCATCGGTGGCCGCACCGACGTTCCACGGGCCGGTCAGCCAGAAGGCGGCCGTGCCGTCGAGGAACTGCTGCTTGGCGATCTCACCGTCGATGTCGGTGTTGAAGTTGCCGGCGGCGCCCTGCGCGCCGAGCCACGAGGCGAATGCGAAGCCGCCCTCGCTGCCGAGCTGCAGGTCGGTCGCGTCGTAGCTGCCGGACTCGTCGGTGCCGAACACCGGAGCGCCGAACGCGGTCTGGAACGGGTACAGGTGGTACGGGTTGCCCTCAGCACCCTGCTCGACGACGAAGGGGTGCTCCAGGCCGGCGGCCTGACCCTTCGCGAGCATGTCGTCCCAGCTGGTCGCGGCCTCGGGGACGAGATCGGCGTTGCGCAGGACCGCGATGTTCTCGACCGCGTACGGGAGCATGTAGACGGTGCCGTCGTAGGTGGAGGCCTGGAGGGCGACCGGGAGGTAGTCCTCTGCGGTGTCGCCGAGTTCGAGAGGCGCGACCACGCCGTTGGTGGACAGCTCGCCCAGCCAGTCGTGCGCACCCATGGTGATGTCCGGGCCCTTGCCGGTCGGAACCTGCTGGATGAAGTCGTCCTTGATGGTGTCGACGTCCTTGGAGACGATCTCGACCTTGACGCCGGTCTTCTCCTCGTACGCCTCGGCCGCTCCGGCCAGGGCATCGACGCGCTCGGCATCCACCCACACCGTCAGCGACCCGGTGCTCTCTTCGCCGGAGCCCTCTTCCGGGGTGCCGGCGGTCGAGCAACCGGCCAGTGTCAGCGTGGAAAACATGGCGATGACGCCGGCGGCGACGATGCCCCTCTTGTTCACCTTCATTGGTGTGTGCCTCTCTGAGTGCTGATGGCCTGCAGGACTGCAAGCGCTTACAGTATGCAACGAGATCACCTGCTTTTGCAACGACGGATGGCGAGAGAACCGCCTGGGACCGTACCCAGTCGCGTGTTCTCGGGCTGGAAGCGTTTTCAAGAGTTCGTCGGATCGACAGGCTCGCTACACTTCCTGTATGGCTGACAGCTCTTTTGACATCGTCTCCAAGGTCGACCACCAGGAGGCCGAGAACGCCCTGAACCAGGCCCGCAAGGAGGTCGAGCAGCGCTACGACTTCAAGGGCACCGACGCCTCGATCGCGTGGAGCGGCGAGCAGATCCTCATCAAGGCCAACTCCGAAGAGCGCGCGAAGGCCGTGCTGGACGTCTTCCAGTCCAAGCTCATCAAGCGCGGCATCTCGCTGAAGAGCCTCGACGCGGGCGAGCCGTTCGCGAGCGGCAAGGAGTACCGCATCGTGTCGTCCCTGAAGGACGGCATCTCCTCCGAGAACGCGAAGAAGATCAGCAAGATCATCCGCGACGAGGGCCCGAAGGGCGTGAAGAGCCAGATCCAGGGCGACGAGCTGCGCGTGCAGTCCAAGAGCCGCGACGACCTGCAGTCCGTGATCGCGCTGCTCAAGGGGTCGGACCTCGAGGTCGACCTGCAGTTCATCAACTACCGGTAGGGGTAGCCTCTGACCTGGGATTTCTTCGGAGCGGTCCGCAGAGAGTCCGCCAGAAGAGGGAAGTTCAGTCGACTCCGCGAGTTATCTGTACTACGTCGCCCACATCGGTTGACTGGTAGTCAACGGTCGATACCTCGTATTTTGCACCGCAAGTGAAGCACTCCCCCGCATCGGCGATCTCGATCTCCCCGCAGTCTCGGCAGCAGAAAGCGACCGTCCCGCAGAAGTCGCAGTATCCCCACTCAACATCCGCGCCGCCGGCCGGCTGCTTACTGCTCGTCCACGCGATGGTGCCGCCGTAGCAATTCTCATTCGGGCAGTCGGGAAGGATCTCATCCCAGTCGTCGGGGATTCCCCCTCCAAGATCTTCTCGAAGCACTACTGCTGGATGACGAGCGCTGGATGCACGCGTACGCGCTCCCGCTGAGACACCGTTGTAGATGTAGAACGCCCCCTTATCGACGGCGAGATCATGCAACTTTCCTATGAAGGCATCGACGTCGCCGACATCAATGTTGCGGCCGTACTTCTTGCACTCGATCGCGATCGATATGGGCATGCCATGGAGCATCCCCTCGATCAACACATCAACCTGGCGTTCGACCTCGGAGTTGATCCCCATCAACCGTGCATCGTGCGTGACGCGGCTCGTACCTACGTCGAGCCGCGCGACCATGTTGGCGACGTCCTTCTCGAAGACTCTCCATTCCGGATCGGAGGAGGAGATGTTCAGAGGCGAGTCGGTCGTTACCTCAGAGGGCATTCGATCTCCTATCGAGGGTCACCAGCGATTGCGAAACCGCAGACATGAACGCAGATGTAGCGGCGCGCGTCTTGTCCTCAGCGGATGGCCACAGGTGGGAGTAAACGTTGAGCGTGATCGACGGCTGCGAGTGGCCGAGCGCGCGTTGGACCGTGACGACGTCGCAGCCCGACGCGATCAGGTTGGACGCGAATGTGTGGCGCAGCGTATGTAGCGTGACGTCGTCGCCGAGCTTCACCGCTTCGCGGATCCGTCGCCACTCGTCGGCCGCGTTGTTGCGGTGCCACAATCGCCCCAGAGGCGTCCGGAACATCTGCGCACCAGGTGCGGATATCCCCTCGGTCGCGACATGCGATGACATCGCCGCCGTGAGCTCACCGGGGACGAAGATCGTTCGCTCACTGCCGTACTTCGGAGGAACGAGGGTCGCGGCCTTGTTCGTCGACCCCTGCACCTGGCGGTTGACGCTGATCGTGCGAGCGAGGAAGTTCACGTCGCCGAGTTGCAACCCCGCCGCCTCACCGAGCCGCAACCCGGCGAACACGCACACCTCGACGAACGCGCGGAAGTCTCCGGACGCCTCGAGCACAGCGTGCACCTGCTCCGCCGTGAGTATCTTCATCGACGCTTCGGTGCGCCGGACTCGTGGCGCCTTCGCGCCAGCCGCGGGACTCGAGGAGATCACCTTGTCGAGCACCGCAGCGCGGAATGCCATCTGGACGTAGTTCAGACGCGTGCGGATCGTCGAGGCGGCGAGGCCGCGCTTCGACTCCGCCGAGATCCACAATTGGACGTGGGACGGCTTCACTCCCCCGATCGGATCTTCAGCCCAGGAGACGCTCTCAACGGCCGTACGTGCCGCATCGGTCGTCCCGGTAGCCCATGACTGCCGGGCTATCCAATCCGCCGCCCATGATGACCACCGAACAGAACCCGCTTTCGGGTCGACATACTGGCCGGTAACCACGGATGCCGCGACCTCATCGAGCCACCGCTGCGCGTCCCGCTTCAGCTTGAAGTGACGCGCATGTTCCTTACCGGCGTCATCGCGGTATCGTGCACGCCAGACCCCATCAGGCCTCTGCTTGATGCTCGCCATCGGCAGATTCCGGTCCCTTCGGCCACCAGGGCGGTGTCCACTTGCGATTTTCCTCGAATGCTGGCTGGCCTAGATCGCCGTACGCCGGACGCAGTCTTTCGTCGAGGCGCACATCGACTTGAAGCCACCACGGGTGCGACACGTCGCGAAACTGGCGCCACGTCTTCTCCTGATACTCCGCATTGCCGCTGTCATATCGTCCCGGACCTACACCCGCCGCCCACATCCACGCGCTGACGGCCTCGACTTCACGCCCCACACCTGCCGGCTTGAACCGATCATCGGGCCGGTCCGTGAACGGCAACAGCAGCGACAGCGGCGAGACGTCGAGTGCGTACGCCAACGCCATCAGGTCGTCAACATCGACGCGTCGGTCACCCGACTCAAGCCGTCCAATACTCGCAGTCGGCATCGGGCGGCCGATAGCAGCGAGCGTAGCCGAGAGATGCTCCTGCGTCATCTCGCGCTCACGGCGAATGAGACGGACTCGCTCGCCGACGCGTCGACCGATCTCGCCGATGTCGTTTCCACGCATGCGCCCGCTAGCTCCCATGCAAAGAGACTAGTTGACATATAACGCAAGTTCCAATACCTTCGCTATAACGCAAGCATCTGCGCTATTAGAAAGGTCAGGCTATGGCTGAAACGGTCACCACGGAGCGTCCGCGTTTCTACTTCGTTGATGAAGTGGCGACGATCCTCCGACGTTCCGAGCACTCAGTTCGCTGGCTGATCGCCACGAAACAACTCAAGGTCGGCAAGGTCGGAGGCCGCGTCTGCATCCGACCGGATGACCTCGATGCGTTCATCGATGCGGGCTTCGCGGACGCGTGATGACCACGTCGAAACGACAAGCGCGGGACCCGCGTGCTGAGATCGCCCGTCTGGATCTCCGGATAGCCAGGCTTCGACACGCTCGTCGCGACGCGGTCGCCGCGCTCGTCGACGATATGGCGTGGCAGGACGTGCCGGTCGTGCGCATCCGGCCGAGGAACGTCGACGGTTCTCCCGGCGATCGCGTGCACGTGCTCGAGCAAGTCGAGGAGTCGAGCGGATACACCCGCGTAACCGCACACGACGCACAGCGCTGCCCCGACAACTGGTGCCGCCGAGAGAACGTGGCGCAGCGAACGCCCCACCGCCGCGGGCGTGGGTACGCGTTCACCTTCCGCGGGACGTGGCAGATACTCGCCACGCCTGACCCACTCGACGAGCACGGTGAGTTCATCTGCATCCCGCAGGACGCTCTGGCGTCCGCCAGAGCAACAGGGAAGGCACGGCCATGATGGGCGCAGGACTTGTGAAGGCCGCGTTTGCTCTCGCCGACGCCGACCGTTTCCAGGATCACCGCAGTATGCGTCTGTTCGCCTACATGGCGCTGACCGCCCGCGACGCCGATCCTCGCCCGTCGTTCTTCGGCGGTCAGGATGCTCTCCTGCGAGCGATCGCCGGTACTGAGTCGTCGGCTGTACGACAGTCGCTCAGGCGTCTTCGCGAGGTCGGCTACGTCGTGCTCGACGAGAACGGCAAGGCGCATACCGGGCGACGATCCACCTATTTCCTCGAGGATGGCACCGGCTCTCCCCTTGCCCTTGTGGATAACTCGAATCTGGCGGTACGAATCGTCCCGCCAGTGGACACGACTGCCGGTACGGATCACACCGGCAGTCCGGTCCGAGAGGCGGTACGAACCGCCCCGAGAGGCGGTACGGACCGTACCGGACAGGCGGTACGGTCCGTACCGCCCAAGGAAGAAGAGGAGAGAGAGGAGGAGACGCGCGCGAGCGCGCCCGCCCGAACCTGTCTCCGCCATCCGAATTGGGAGCACTCCGAGCCGTGCCGTGCGTGTGCGGTCGATCGCCGCGCAGCGGAAGCCACGAGGACGCGTCGTGCCCCAACGACGATGAGTCCCCGTGTCATCGATTGCGGTCCTGGCAAGCATCGCTGGCTGCCGAACGGGACGTGCAACTTCTGCGAGAGCCGTGACCCGCTGTGGGACGTCGCATGAGCATCCATCCGCGATGGGCCGACATCGGCGCGTGCGCGCTCGCATGTGCCGCATCGCTCGCGTTCGTCATCGCCATCTTCGAAGGGATCCCAGTATGAGCATCAGCCCGACCTACGCGGATCTCGGCGGCGGGATCGGCTCGACCACGCAGGGGAAGCGCTCAGCGCGCATCTCCCGCACGATCTCGCCCGTACCGGGTCGCGTGTGCGCCCGCCACATGTTCGACCCCGTGTCGGGCTGGTGCGGATGCGGCACCCGAGACGACGGAGCACTCGCCGAAGGTTCGCCCGCGTGGCGCGCCGCACTCGAGCGGACCATGCCGGAGGCGAAATCGTGACCGCGCTACTTCCTCCCCCGTCCGTCCGCGACCGACTCCCCGCGACCGACTCCCCGCGAGCACCGACACCGCGCCCACCAGGTCTACCCGCGACGCCCCTACCGAACTGTCCGCGCTCACCACGGCTCTCCGGACGCAGGACCCGGCATGCCGTGGCGACGATCGCTTCACCATGGACGCCGCGGCGCTGAATCGGACCGACGCCGCTGAGATGCGCGCGCGCTGCTACGAGTGCGGCATCCGCGATCTCTGCGCCGCGTACGCGGATGCCGCGCGCCCGACGGCCGGATTCTGGGCCGGGAAGGACTACCGATGAGCGATCGGGCGTGCATCAGCGGATGCGTGAGAACCGGCGAGCACTACGCCGCATGCGCCGACTACGGACGCGCCGACGGGGAGTGCACCGGATGCGTACCCCTCGAAGCTCGCGACGGCGCCATGGTCTGCTCCCGCTGCTACGGACGCCTCCGACGCCACCTCGAGGACACACCCGCCCTCATCGAGCACATCCGCTCGTCGATCGGCCAAGCGGCCGCGAAGCGCTACGGGCACGAACGCACAACCGGATCACGGCAGCCGAGAACCGCACCCATGGACGTCTCCGCGGTCGATGCCTCCCGCGACATCATGGCCGCGATCTACGCCCCGTCGACGACCGCAGACGCCTCGCCCGCAGCATGGCGTGCGCACGCACAAGACGGCATCGCCCGGATCCTCGCCGACTACGACGCGATCGCGAACGACGCCGACGCCTTCCCGCAATGGTGGGCGATCGTCATGCCGCACGAGATCCCCGGCCACGACGACTACTGGACCATCAGCCGCGCACTCAACCGTTGGCCGCTCGCGGACCGCCGGCGACGCGCCAACAAGCCATGCCCCGACTGCGAGCTGCTCGACGTCCACATCATCCCTCCCCGGCAAGCACGAGCACCGACCTGGTACGCGTGCAACCAGTGCACCTGGGAAGCCAACGAACACGACCACGACGGCCTCTGGGCCGCACTCTTCGAAGGAACCGACCAATGACCACCACCACCGACTCAACAGGCGCCAGTGCCCGTCCGCGCCGCCCCGAACGCGGGGACCTGCCCGCCGTCCTCGAGCGCCACCTCTGGACCGCCGGACTGAAATCGCAACTCCCCGAATCCGAAGTGCGAGCTCTGCGGACCCTCGTCCTCGCTGACTGCGCCCGCACCCAAGCACGAGTCCTCGAACCACTGCCAACGCACGTCTGGCCAAACGGCCGACCCCCACTGCCATGACCAACCCGCCGGGAACCACGGCACCACCGACAAGAACAGGAGCACCGAATGAACCAAGACCAGATCGCCATGGCGACGATCGAGCATCAGAAGAAAGCGCAGATCGAAGCCGCACTCGAGATCGCACGCGCCGCCGCGCACGAAGTCACCCAGCATCCGCTGGCGACGCCGCCGGCCGCGACGCCGACGTCGACCGCGCAGAAGGCCGAGCATCTCGCGGCGATGTTCACGACTCCCGCCGAGCAGCAAGCGCGCGCGAACCAGGCACTCGTGACATGTGACGCGGTCCGCCGCGGATTCCCCGCCACGACGTTCGCGCAGAACACCGCCGTCGATCCGATCACCGGACACCCGACCACCCACTGAGCACCGAGAAGCAAGGAGACACACCATGAGCACCCCCATCGAAGACCAGCTTCGCCCCATCGAGGATCAGATCCGCGCCGCCGAGGCCGCCGCGCAACAAGCGCGTGCCGAAGCCGCCCGCCTGTACGCCGAGAAAGACGAAGCAGAACAGGCAGCAAAGCGTGCCCGTCGACGAGCGCTGAACCAGTTCGTCAAGCAGCGCGATGCCGAGTGGCCGTCCCGGTTCAACCGCCGAGTTCGCGAGGCACGCGAAGCATTCGAAGACGCCGTCGCCCACAACGGAGACGCGCTCGCTGCATGGGTTGCGTACAAGAACGTCGAGGCTGTCGCGATCGCCGAGCGCGGAGCCAACGTCGGCCACTGGCTCAAGCTTCAGCGCGAGTCCTACGACGAAGCCAAGCAACAGTACGACGACATCAAGCAGCGGTTCGTCACCGCGCAGTACCGAGCTGAGGGAGAGGGCCGACGCGGCCGGGTCGACCCACATGTTTTCAGTCAGTACCCCGAGCTGGTACGGGCGAACGAAGAGTACAACGCTCTCGCCGAGCGGATCGAGAGCAAGGATCGCCGCGACGCTGGGGAGCTCGGGGAGATGTCGTTCGCACACCTCGACATCCGTAGGCCGCTGCTCCGCAATTCCGATCAGGTCCGCGAGGACGAGCGCACGTTCGCGGAAGCCTTCGAACAGGCCGCCGCCAGAGCACGCGATGCCGCAGTAGTTGAGCACAGGCGCGACCGCACCGCCGCCTTCGACGCCTACGCGGCCGATCACGACACCGATCCTCTCGACGACACCGAAGACGAGTAACCCCCGGCATGCGCGCTCCTGCGCCGCCTGCTCGCGGCCCTCCTCGACAGGCCACCACACGCGGCGCACCGATCACACGAATCCCATCCCCAACCGCCCAGGATGCACCTGGGCCTAAGCCGAAAGGCACCCATGGCCAACTACTCCCTCAGCGGGCGAATCGACCCGCTCGGTGAACTCAAGAAGTACCCGACGTTCCGCAGTCATGCACGCGGTCCTATGTCCCTCCGAGTCGACAAGATCGTCGACGGCAGCGGCAACCTGCTCGATGCGTCCCATAACGACCGCTACGAGCTGCGCATCGGTCTGCGCCGCCAGTCCGACGGCAAGCAGATCGTCGTCTCGTCGTCTTGGTTCCAGCATCAGATGGGCCAGACACGACAGTTGGTGCACGAGGGGCCGTACACGGCGACGACCCCGCCGAGCATCATCCCGGCAGGAAGCTACGCCGTAAACGCCCGCCTCGCCCCGAGCTTCATCACCGGCGGGACGCCGCCCGTCACGTGGCACGGCCTGCTCGTTCTGTGACGCTGAACCATTCGCGCCCCGAGACGGCCACCCACGTCTCGGGGCGCAGCCGATCCCTAACGTCAGCAACCGATCGTAGGATGCCATCATGATCACCACGGAGCCGGAACTCTACGAGTTCGTCGAGACGCTCCGCCCGTCCGTGGCCACGTCTCCCGGCCTGCTCGAGGTGTTCGACATCCTCATGGCCGGAGGGGAACCGTGGGAAGCCCTGACCTCGATGCTCGAGGACCCGGACGCCCCCGCCCTCGCGATCCCGGAGGACCTCCTGGCACGCATACGGACCGAGATACTCCCGGAGTTCTGCACTCCAGCGGAGCAGGCACGCTATCTCCGGCTCATAGAGACGATGCCCGACTCGAAGCCCTGACGATGAGCGGGGAATACCATGGCGACGCCACCGAACATCGCTACCTGTCGCCACAGCAGGTATGCGACCTCGTCCCCGGCCTGACTGTTCGACGTCTTCGAGCAATGCGGGAGAACGGAACTGGTCCGCGATACCGGAAACCGACACTCAAGACCATCGTGTACGTCGAAACAGAGGTGCGTGAATGGGTAGAAGCGCACATCATCGAAACGACCGAGCAACCACGATCGACCGATGGCGCCCACGATCGCTGAACGGCACGGGTGGGGGGACCACCCTCCCGCCCCTCCCGCGGCCCTCACGGAGGCATAGGGCCCTTCTCTCCCCGCGATTTTTTTGTTTCGGGGTTGTGGGGCCGTGCGTGTGGGGTTCGGCGCGCGAACGGAGCCGCCGAGGCAGTCCAGGAGGTCGATAGACCTCGACGCGGGAGATTGGCGCGTGGCGCGAAAAGCGTTACAACGGCAGGACTCATCCTCGGCGCACGGGCACGTCTTCGATGTCTGCTCGCCGGCCTACGACCGGTTCAGGATCTCAGCGTCGAGGCTGGGTCTGCGTAGAGCTCGGAGTCGATGCCGCATGTTCGTCTTCCACCAGTGCCATCGAAGACGTCGAGAGCGCCATCTCACGATCCAACCCCAAGGCCATGTGTGCAATCTGCCCGACGAAGGACGTATCCAGATGATTGTCACCTCGTTCCCAATCGCCAAGCCCGGAAGCGGTATATCGTCGTCCGGCTCGATCGATTCCGCCTTCCATACCCCGAGCACCCGCTCACGGTCCTCGATGAAGACGAGCACATTGTGTGCGTCTTCACCCGTGCGGTTCGACGCACGCGGCGGGTCTGTCTTCAGCACCCAGAGCTGCGGGTAGCGCGCGCGTCGATCCGCACGGACTCCGAAGTAAAGGGCGGTAAGCGCCGTGAGCACGCTGAGTGCCCATGCGACCCATGCCCACCACTGCATGTCAACCACTCTATGGGTGTTCACTCGCCGGACCCGCTGCGCATTGTCTGCGCGATCGCCTACGATCCTGGTCATGCCGAACCGTCGCACCACGATCATCGCCGCAGCCGTCAGTGTCGCTGTCCTCGCCGGTCTCGTCGCCCTCGCTGTCCCTGCCTTCGTCAGCGTCGACGATGACTTGACACCGGCCGCGACGACGTCGACGCCGATGCCGGCACCGACGAGCACGGAAGCTCCCGCTGCGCAGTCGATTGTCGAGGCCGAGCCCGCGACCGAGCCCACGCCCAGCGAAACGTACCGCGAGGAATGCGGCGGACCGATCGCCCTCGTTCCCGTCGACGACTCCGACCCCGACCGCGTCGTCGGCTACCGCAACGACATGATCCGAGACACTGGTCCCCGCACCGGCGCGACCGGCGATGTCTCCCTCAACGACGCAGGTACACCTGTTGCCTACCGAGTAGCCGAAGGGGACACGCTATGGGCGATCGGCGAGCGCCTGTGCACGCAGCGCATCTGGATCGAGATGGTGAACTCCGTCCGCCGCAACGGCGCGAGCGCCCTCTACCCCGGAGACACCCTCAACCTCGACATGTACGCCATCACCAGCGTCGGCGACGAGAACGGCGTCGTCTACGACAACGACCCCGGCTTCTACATCCCGCCACAGCAGTAGCACGGTCCGCAGAAAGTCCGCAGAACTCGCCCCCGCGCCCATGAAGGACCATCGACTGCCAGCAGTCTTTCCCCGTAATCACGCGGATCACGTAAGCGGCCAATATTGCACCATCGCTTGGGTGCGATTCATCAACTATCGCTGACGCGCGACGAATGCCGGCATCCCGACGGATGCCGGCATTCGTCGTATCCGGGCCGCCCGCCGGATCCGTCGGGTTGATCGGGCACCCGGAATCACATACTGATATACGGGTTGCGATCCGAGAAGCTGGTAGGCGGTGCCTCTTCTGATCGGGGGATCAGAGGCGTCCTCGGTGGGGAACGAGGAGGACCGTCGGCGTATGCCGGGCCGGCACCGCCTGTGGTCGGCCGGCACCCCCGGGGCCCGCCGGCCACAGCACGTCCCGGGTTGGCATCCCGCGCCGGTTCGTGATGTAGTAACACCCCGGCCGCAACGCAGGGGCTGGGGAAGAGACGCACTTGGGGGCAAGGCGATGACTGGGGATTCGCGACGGATCGGACGCACGAAGAAGCTGCTGGCCGAGGAGGTGTTCCAGCACCTCGGCACGGCCATCGTGAACGGCGATCTCGCACCGAACGAGCGCATCCGAGATGCCGAACTCGCCGTGCAGCTGCACGTGTCGCGCATGCCGATCCGCGAGGCGCTGCAACGTCTCGAACGGATCGGGCTGGTGACGATGTATCCGAGCAGGTACACCGAGGTCACGTCCGTCACCGATCAGGTCGTCGCCGACTCCCATGAGTTCGCCGCGTTCCAGGCCGGCTTCGTCGCCCGCCTCGCCGCCGCGCGGATGACCGATGCCGAACGGGACACGGTGTCGACGCTCATCGATGCTCTCGACGAGAGCATCGATGAGCCGGTTCGCTACTCCCTCGCACGCAAGGCGCTGTTCGGCCGACTGTCGGAGTTCAGCGGGAACGCACTGCAGCATCAGGTGCTGCGCGAAGTCAGCATGGCGCTCGCACGCAACCTCCGAGAACTGGCCTCGGAGGACCGGGAAGAGATGCTCGCGCTTCATCGGGCGCTCCGCGACGCCCTGACGACGGGGGATGCGGATGCCGCAGAGCAGGTCAGCCGGGCCATCCACGAGCTGTGACCGGCGTCACTTCACGGACCCTATGACGGATCACGAACGGATTCACCGAATTCATCCGTGATTCGTCACGGCATCCGTGATTCGTCACCGCATCATCCGCAGACGGCGGAGTGCCGCGAGGATCGCGGCCTGGACCGTGGGCCAATCATGCACGATCTGGGCATAGTCGAACCGGAGAGTCTCGTATCCGAGATCGGATGCCGCGGCATCCCGCACCCGATCGCGATGGCGCTTCGTCGACGACCCGTGGTTCTCGTCCCCGTCCGCCTCGATGATCAGGCGGCCCGCCACGACGAAGTCGACCCGACCCACCCCGTCCAATGTCACCTGACAGTCGAATCGGATGCCGAGCAGGTGGAATCTCAATCGGAGCAGGGACTCCAGACCGCTGTCGGCATCCGCTCGTGCGATGTCGACCAGCCAACGCGCCGTTCCCGGCAACGCGCTGCGAAGGCGCGCACGGGCGGCGCGGGAGAGGAGCCGCTGCCTCCATGCCGACTCGTATGCTGCGAAGAACGCCTCGTCCCCCGCGCACCGGCGCAGGTGCAGCAGAGCCGTCTCGATCGACGCGGATCCGAGCGGCGGACTTCCGCGGAAATAGTGCGAGACGCAGGTGCAGGACGGGTGGCTGAGGGGATGCCTCTTCGACGGCATCCAGACATGGAGTCCGTCCGGTCGCGGAAGCACCCACACTCCACGGACCCGCAGAACGCTGGCGCAGGTGAGTGCTCCCCCGTGCTCGATCGCCGTCCTCACATCGTCGTTCAAGGTCGTCGTCGCGAAGACGCCGTTCCGAATGCGCTGAATCGTCCCTCGACGCGTTTCCACCGCGAGAGCCTGTCGGGTGAAACCCAGATGCTGCAGCGTCGAACCGCGGGCGATTCCCCCGAGCCGCGTGATGGTGTCGTTTGCAGAGAGCATGCCGACCACCTTGCGACAACGGGCCCTCCGCCGGGCGGCGACATCGCCGTTTGTGGACAACCCGCGACCGACGGACGGCTGTGCAGGGCGAGTGGTCGATGACGTTTCACGGACCCGATGACGAATCACGGACGGATTCACCGGATTCATCCGTGATTCGTCACGGCATCCGGGATTCGTCACAGCATCCGTGATTCGTCACGGCATCCGTCATCCGTCGTCCGTGATTCGTCACGGCATCCGGGATTCGTCGGACGACGCGGGTCGGTGGGGCGTGACGACACGCGTCAGCGTGACGCCGCCCACCCCGTGACCCACCGGTCCAGCCGGCGGTAGGCGTCCTCGCGCGCCTCGTGCCGCGACAGGAACACGTCGTGCAGCGCCCCGTCGATCCGCTCGACCGTCACGGACGACCCGAGCTTGAGCGAAGCTCTGGCGATGTCGTCGACGACAAGGACGCTGTCGGCACTCGTCAGATCGTCCGACCAGCGCGTCGGCACGGCGGTCCGTGCGGACAGCAGCACGCACACCGGCGCATCGATCGCGAGGCCGGCGGCGACCTTCGCATGACCTGCGAGCACGGCGTGCAGCCATCCGGTGTGCACCGGCATCGTCTGCTCTGGACGCCACGCGAGGTTGACCTCCATCGGGTCGTCCGGGTCGGCGGCCTCGGCCTGCGCCCGCGTGTAGAAGCCGAGATCCACCTGCGGCACGGCATCCAGCGGGCGCACCCGCGCACCCCACCCGACCATCGGAGCGATCGCCTGCCGGATCGGACCGAGCTGGAACTCCAGCCACGGAGAGTTCAGGACCACCGCGGCCGCCCGCCCCGGGTTGCGCGACGCCCACAGGCTCAGCACCAGCCCACCAGTGGAGTGCCCGACCAGCACCAGGCGACGACCGGATGCCGCGGCATCCGTCATGGCGTCCAGAGCGGCGGCGATGTCGGCGTCGTACGTCGCGAGGTCGGCGATGTACCCGGGCGTCTGACCGTCGCGGAGGCTCCGGCCGTACTTGCGCAGATCCAGGGCGAAGAAGCGCGCCCCGCGGGCCGTCCAGAAGCGCGCCAGCCGCTTCTGGAAGAAGTAGTCCGACCAGCCGTGCACGTAGAGCACGTCGACGTCGGCGAGGTCCGGCGTGGGCACCGCGAGCGGGCGTCCGCGCAGTCGGCGCATGAACCGGTCCCAGCCGCTCGGCTGCTCCAGCGCACGCGTCGGCGTCGGCAGAGCGCGGACGAGGGTCGCGACGACATCGCCTTCGGCATCCGACCCGAGCGGCAGCGTCAGCTGCTCGAACTCGTCGCCGAGGATGTCGGGGGCCCAATCGGTCATGTGCCCAGGGTACCCATCGGACGCTCGGTCACGGTTGGGGCGGGCTCAGGGCACGCGCAGTCGCCCGGCGCGTGACCGAACCGCGGAACGGTCACGGCACGGGCGGGATGCCGCGGCATCCACCCACCGGAAGCGTGACCGAACCCGGTTCAGTCGCGGGAGATCTGCACCATCTCGTCGCGGTCGACGACCTTGATTCGGGCGCGGTCGTGCGGGGCGCCGAGCGCGATCTCGTGCTGGTCGAGGCGGTGCCAGCCGTCGAGGTCGGTCCAGGTGACGTCACGCGAAGCGAGCAGCGCCGGGATCGCGTCCTCGGACGGGTCCTCCGGCTGCCACCACGAGCCCTGGTCGTTGACGAGGTGCTGCACGGTCTCCATGGCGTCGGACTTCGTGTGACCGATCAGGCCGACGGGTCCGCGCTTGATCCAGCCTGTCGCGTACACGCCGGGGACGCGCTCGTTCGAGTCCTTCGCGAGCACCTGGCCCTCGTGGTTCGGGATGACGCCGTGCTTCTTGTCGAACGGCACGTCCTTCAGGGGCGATCCGAAGTAGCCGATCGCGCGGTACAACTGGCCGATCGCGATCTCGCGCAGCTCGCCGGTGCCGACGACGCCGCCGGAGCCATCCGACTGGGTGCGCTCGTAGACGATCGCCGCGACGCGACCGGTCGCGTCCTTCTTGATCTCCACCGGGCGGGCCCAGAAGTGCAGGTGCAGGCGGCGGGATGCCTCGCCGCCTGCGTTGTTCACGCCCGGACGGGTGCGCCACTGCTGCAGGACGCGGTCGATGACCTTGACCTGCTTGTTGCTCTCGACGGCCGCCTTGGATGCGTCGTCGTAGTCGAAGTCCTCGTCGTACACGACCATGTCGACGTCGCGCAGTTCACCGAGTTCGCGCAGCTCGAGCGGCGTGAACTTCACCTGCGCAGGCCCGCGGCGCCCGAAGACGTGGACGTCGGTGACCTTGGACGCCACGAGGCCGGCGTGGACGTTGTCCGGGATCTCGGTGGGCAGCAGGTCCTCGGCGTGCTTGGCGAGGATGCGTGCCACATCGAGGGCGACGTTGCCGTTGCCGAGCACGGCGACCGACTCGGCATTCAGCGTCCAGTCCCGCGGGAAGTCCGGGTGCCCGTCGAACCAGCTCACGAAGTCGGCCGCGCCGAACGACCCCTCGGCGTCGGCGCCCGGGATGTCGAGGGTCGTGTCGCGGATCGCTCCAGTGGCGAAGATCACCGCGTTGTAGTGCTTCTTGAGGTCCGCCATCGTGATGTCCTCGCCGAAGCGGACGTTGCCGAAGATGCGGATGTCGCCGCGATCGAGCACGTCGCGCAGAGCACCGATGACGCCCTTGATGCGCGGGTGATCCGGCGCGACGCCGTACCGGACGAGGCCGTACGGCGCGGGGAGCTGCTCGAACAGGTCGATCGAGACGTCGAAGGAGCGCTCGGTCTTGAGGAGGATGTCCGCCGCGTAGATGCCTGCGGGGCCTGCCCCGACGATGGCCAGCCTGAGCTTGGTCATGTTTGCCTTTCGGATGCTGCGTTGACCGCGTCAGCTGCTGCGGCCGGCGAGGGTATCGGCGAAACGCGTCAGCGCCTCGCGCACGGTGCCCTTCGGGAGCGGAGCGAGCACGGCGATCGCGTCGTTCGTCCACGTGCGGGCGAGTTCGAGGGTCTGCTGCGTGACGGCATGGTCGCGCAGTTCGGCCAGCGGCTGGTCGAGGATGCTCGGGTCTGCGCCCTCCGCGATGCGGGCGACCCCGTCATCGATGCGGGCCGCGAGGGCCTGCGCCTCGGCATCCTCTCGAGCCTTGAGCAGGAGGTACGGCATCGTCGGTACCCCGGCGCGGAGGTCGGTCCCCGGGACCTTGCCGGTGTCCTCCGGCTTGGCCGACAGGTCGATCACGTCGTCGATGAGCTGGAAGGCGACACCGACTTTCTCGCCGTAGACGCGCAGCGGCTCGTGGTACTCCTCCGGCGCGTTCGAGAACAGGGCACCGGCCTGCGTCGCCGCGGCGATGAGGGATCCGGTCTTGTCCGCGAGCACCTGGATGTAGAACTCGATGGGGTCATCGCCCGGCTGCGCACCGACGGTCTCGTGCAGCTGCCCGAGGACGAGGCGCTCGAACGTGTCGGCCTGGAGACGGATGGCGCGGTCGCCGTACTTCGACATGAGCTGGCTGGCGCGGGAGAACAGGATGTCTCCGGTGAGGATCGCGACGCTGTTGCCCCACACCGCGTGCGCGGCCGGAACGCCGCGGCGACGGTCGGCGCCGTCCATGACGTCGTCGTGGTAGAGCGAGCCGAGGTGGGTCATCTCCAAGGCCTTGGCGATGTCGATGACCGCGGTAGTGTTGCCGTCGCCGAGCTGGGCGGTCAGCAGCGTCAGCACCGGGCGCACGCGCTTGCCTCCGGCTTCGAGGAGATAGCGGCTCGCGGCATCAGCCACGGAGTCGGCGACGCGCAGGTCGACGGCGAGGCCCTCTTCGACCAGTTCGAGGCCGTCCTCGATCTCCCGCGCGACGCGACGGGCCGCGGGGCCGATGAAGACGCGGTCGCTGAAGCCGAGTCGGCTCGCCAGGCGCGAACCCGGAGCGGTAGGGCTCGAAGTCACGTCTGTCAGCCTACCCGTATGGCCTGGGTCGATCGGTCAGTCGGATTTCTCGGACGTGCGGGTGGGAGCAGAGTCGGGCTTGGGCTTCGCGGCCGGCTTGGCAGCGGGGCGCTTGGCGGCGGGCTCCGGCTTGCGTGCGGCGGTCGCCTTGGCCGAGGGCACGGCGGACTTCGGCTTGGTCGCACGGTGGAGAGCCACGATGCCGAGGGTGAGGTTGCGGTGCGCGACGTCGATCCATCCGGCATCCCGGATCCAGCTCGCGAGAGTCTTCTGGTCCGGCCAGTCGCGGATCGACTCGTTCAGGTAGTCGTACGCCTCGGAATTGGTGCCGGCCACGCGCGCGACGCGGGGCAGGACCTGCGCGTTGTAGAACCGGTAGAGCCCGCGGAACACCGCATTCGGCGGCGTGGAGAACTCGTTGATCAGCAGTCGTCCCCCCGGCTTCGTCACCCGGTACAGCTCGCGGATCGCTTTCTTCGGATCGTGCACGTTGCGCAGACTGTAGGACATCGTGACGGCATCGAACGCGGCATCCTCGAACGGCAGGTCCATGGCGTCGGCCTCGACGAACGACAGGTTCGGAAGATGACCGTGGCGACGGCGGCCTTCGGCCAGCATCCCGGGTGAGAAGTCGGCTGCGACGACCTCCGCTCCGCTGCGGGCGAGGGATGCCGATGACGATGCCGTTCCGGCCCCCAGGTCGAGGATCCGCTCCCCCGGCTTCGGGGCGACGGCCCGGGTGGATGCCGCGCGCCACAGCGCGTCGTTGCCGAACGTCATCACGATGTTGGTGCGGTCGTATCCTTCGGCGACCTGGTCGAACATGCCGCTGACGCGCGACGGGTCCTTGCCGAGATCGGCGCGGTTGGGCTCAGTCACGGGATCCAGTCTAGGCGGCGGTCGCGGGACGATTCGGGGCGGCGTGCATCGCCGGGCCGAACTCCGGACGGCTGACCGCGTGTCGGCGCCGAGCGCCCCCGACACGCCCGGAGGCATCAGGAATCCGGCCCAGGTACCAGCTCGGACGGGGACAACCGGGGCCCTCACCGTGCCGAATTGCAGGCGGGTGACCGCGCGTCGGCACCTCGCACCCCCAACATGCCGGGAGGCATCCGGAATCCCGCCCGACTCAGCGATCGAGGCCGAGGGCGACGAGGCGGTCGAGCCAGGCATCCCCGGTGGCGTCGTCGAACGGAGCCTCCTGACGGCGCACGCGATCCTCGAGATCGAGGGTCAAGGCTTCCAGGTGCTCCATGACGTCGGCGGGGTATCCGTACCGGGCGCTGTGATCAGCCCACTCGTCGCGGTCGTCGACGTACGTCCCCTCGTCGTTCGTGCGGCGGACGACGTCGAGGTCCATGTCGATGCCGGTCGCGAGCAAGGGGCTCTCCCAGCGGACATCCCAGGCGAGGTCGATGTAGATGCGCAGATCGCGGGGATGATCGCGGTTCACGGTGAGAGCGTAGTCGGCGGCATCCGGGATCAGCGTGACCTTGTTGCGCTGCCCGACGTGGTCGATCGCGGGGATCAGCGTGACGTTCGGGACGTCGGCGTCGAAGGCCGCACCGGGTCGCGCGCTGTGGAAGCCGACGGGCTGCCCGACCCAGTCGCCCCACTGGTCGGATCCGAGGTAGACGCACTCGTGACGCCAGTGCGGCGAGCCGTCCCATTTGCGCCACTGGAAGGTCATCTCGGTGCCGGGTTCGGGGCGGTCGCTCATGGTGCCAGCCTATGCGGGGCGTCTGCGCACCCATCGCCGGGAACAGTTGCACAGCACGGGAACGCGCGGGGCGTGCGGGGGGGCGGGACGGCCATATCCTGGAAGGGTGAGCAACAGCCTGGTCGTGCAGACCCGCGAGATCGAACCGGTCGAGGATCTGCTGGTCCACGCCGACCCGGCATCCCCCCTCGCCTGGCTGCGCCGCGGCGACGGATTCGTCGCGGCGGGCTCCGGAGCCGCCGCGGTCATCCGCATCCCCGCAGGCAGGGGCCCTTCGCGAGCCGCGATCGCCTCCGAAGCCTGGCGTGCGCTCTGCGCGGATGCCGTGGTCGACGACGCCGTGAACCTCCCCGGTACCGGCCTCGTGGCCTTCGGCACGCTCACGTTCGATGAGGACTCGGATGCCGACAGCATCCTGATCGTGCCGTCGATCATCATCGGCAAACGCCAAGGACGCAGCTGGATCACCCGCATCGGCGACACCGATGCCCCGCTCGCCGAACGGGAGTACGGCCCGCACTGGGCAGGGACCGCCGGCCCTGGCGCGCAGACGCCCGAGGGGTATCAGGCATCGGTGGACGCCGCCCTCGATCGCATCGCCACCGGCGAGCTGAGCAAGGTCGTCCTCGCGCGCGATCTCGCCGGGACGATCCCGGCCGGGTCCGATCTGCGCCGCCTCGCGCGAGCCCTGTCGACCGGGTATCCCGACACCTGGACCTTCGCCGTCGACGGGCTGATCGGCGCGAGCCCGGAGACGCTCGTGACGGCACAGGATCGGTCCGTGACCGCGCGCGTGCTCGCCGGGACGATCGGCCGCGGGGCGGATCCGGACGCGGATACGGTCGCCTCGGCATCCCTCGCCTCCAGCACCAAGGATCTCGACGAGCATCAGTACGCGGTGCAAAGTCTGCTCGTGGCGCTGCGCCCGCACGTGCGGGCGATGGCGGCCAGCGAGCAGCCGTTCCTGCTGAAGCTGCCGAACCTGTTCCACCTCGCCACCGACGTCGAGGGCGAGCTGGCCGACGGGGAGTCGGCGCTGGATCTGGTCGGCGTGCTGCATCCGACGGCCGCTGTGGCCGGGACCCCGACGGATGCCGCGATCGCCGCGATCCGCGAGCTCGAACCGTTCGACCGGGGGCGCTACGCCGGGCCGGTCGGCTGGGTGGATGCCGCGGGCAACGGCGAATGGGCCATCGCGCTGCGCTGCGCCCAGTTCGGGACGGATGCCGAAGCGGATGCCCCGATCCCCGTCACCGCGTATGCGGGCGCCGGCATCGTGGCGGGAAGCGATCCGGAGACCGAGCTGCTGGAGACGCGCGTGAAGTTCCGGCCGCTGGTGGACGCGCTGGCGTAGGCGGCCACCGCTCAGCTCGCCGCGAGGCGCGCCCTCTCGGCATCCACGTCGAAGTCCGCCGCCGGCCACTGCGGCTCGATGTCCTGCAGCGCCGTGAGCAGCAGCTCCTGCACGGCGAGGCGCGCGTACCACTTCCGGTTCGCCGGGACGACGTGCCAGGGCGCGGCATCCGTCGATGTCCGATCGAACACGGTCTGATAGGCGTCCATGTACGCGGGCCACAGCATCCGCTCGTCGACGTCGCCGGGGTTGTACTTCCAGTGCTTGTCCGGGCGGTCGAGCCGCTCCATGAGCCGCTCCTTCTGCTCGTCCGGCGAGATGTGCAGCATCACCTTGACGATGCGCGTTCCGGATGCCGCGACCCGCGCCTCGAAGGCGTTGATCGCGTCGTAGCGTCGTTCGATCTCCGCGGCATCCGCGAGGGAACGGACCTTGGCGATCAGCACGTCCTCGTAGTGCGAGCGGTCGAAGACACCGATGAATCCGGGAGCGGGCAGGCGCTTCTCGACACGCCAGAGGAAGTCGTGCGCGCGCTCCTCGTCGGTCGGCGCCTTGAATGCGGCGAGCTCGACGCCCTGCGGGTCGACGCCGCCGACGACGTGGCGGACGATCCCGCCCTTGCCCGCGGAATCCATCGCCTGCAGCACGAGCAGCACGGCATCCTGCGCGTCACCGGTGCGGCTCTGCGCCCACAGCCGCTCCTGCAGATCGTCGAGGTCATGGACCCGGGTGGAGAGATCCTTCGCCGCGGAGTGCTTGTCGCCGTCGTACCCCGGGGCACCGTCGGGGTCGACATCCGAGAGGCGGAACCCATCGCCCACTCGCAGGATCTCGGATGCCTCAGCATGCCAGCCGTGTGTGCTCATGCGCCCATCTTGCCGGATGCCGAGGTCTGCGACACTTCTCCGAGTTCGCGCCACATAAAAGGTGTCGCAGACGCCGAGAAGTGGCGCACGACCCGTCGGGGATCAGGCGGAGGGAACGTCGGGCGCGGTCAGCGCTCGAGCGGGACCTCGATGATCTGCCGACCGCCGGCCGGGGTGGTGAGCGCCTGGTCGAGCGCCGCTCGCGTCGTGACCCGCTGGTACTCCCAGCCGTACGCGCGCGCGAGGTGCTCGATCCCGACGGTGTGCGGCGTGTAGAACGCGCGGTCGAGGTCGTCGCCCGGGGCCTCGGATGCGACCTCGAGCGCGTCGAAGATCGTGCCGCCGCGGTCGTTGCCGACGATCACCTGCAGGCGCGGTTCGGGTTCGTCCGGCGGGAGCAGCAGCGCACCGACATCGTGCAGGAAGGTGACGTCGCCGAGCAGGACGCGGGTGATGCCGGCGGCTCCCGCAGCCTGGCTGGCGATCGCGATGCCCGTGGCCGTGGCGATCGTGCCGTCGATTCCGGCGAGTCCCCGATTCGCGTGCACCGGGACCTTCTTGCCCGGGAGCACCGCGTCCGCGACGCGGACCAGCCGGGAGGAACCGAACACGAGCCGATCGTGCGGCCAGGTGGCTCGCCAGACGGCGTCCGCGAGCAGCGCCCTGTCCAGCGGGCGGCGGACGGCGGCGAGCTCGACACTGACCGCATCACGTCTGGTCGCGGCGTCGGTCGACAGCAGGCCTCCGGCATCCGGAGCCGGGTCCGACAGATCGACGGATGCTGCGGCCGACGCCGCACGCCACGCGCCGAGCCAGGCTCGGTCGGGCTCGCCCGCGGCCACGACGACGGATGCCGCGGCGACCGTGCGCCCGTTGAGGTTCAGCGCTTCGCCACCGGAGCGCACGGCGATGACGTCTACGTCCTTCCGGCGCAGCAGCGCCGTGACCTCGCGGCTGAGCGTCGGATGGCCGAGCACGATGGCACGCTCGACGCGGCCGCCAAGCGATTCGTCCCGGAGGAGTTCGCGGTACCCGTGCACGAGGTTGCGCCCGAACCGTGCGCCGCTGACGATCTCGGCCACGAGCGGCCAGCCGCCGGCATGGGCGATCGCCTCGGCATCCGGTCCGGCATCGGCTCCTGCGATGACCAGTGTCCGTGGCCCGTGGTGCACTTCGAGAGGCGGCATCGGAGCCGTGAAGGGTGCCGGACCCGGCGTCGCCGTCTTCGACGACGCGAGTGCTGCCGACAGGGGCTCGCGGGACGGGAGGTTCAGATGAACGGGACCGGCGATGCCGTCGAGCACCGGTGCCGCGGTCTGCCGCGGATCCTCGGCTGCGCGTGGGTGCACGGATGCCGGGAGCACGGTCGATCGGTCGATGGCGAACGTGTCCGTGCCCGTGGGTGCGGCGTCGCCGGATGAGGTGCCGACCATTCCGAGGGCCGCAGAGACAGCCTGAGTGCCGAGCGCGTGCCAGTCGAAGCCGTGATCGTCGCCAGGGACGGGCGCGTCGATGCTGAGCCGCGCGAACCGCTCGAACAGGCCGGGCTGAACCGTGGCCTGATTCGCGCCGACGCCGCGCAGCTCGGGTGGCCGGTCGGCGGTCAGGAGCAGAAGCGGCACGCCGGCGTGGAAGGCCTCCATCACCGCGGGCAGGAGGTTCGCCACTGCTGTGCCCGACGTGCAGACGACGGCCACGGGTGCCCGCTGCTCACGGGCGATGCCGAGCGCGGTGAACCCGGCGACGCGCTCGTCGATCCGCACGTGCACGCGCAGCGACTCCTGGCGGGCGAAGTGCGTCGCGGCGAGCGCGAGGGCCTGCGAACGCGAACCGGGCGAGATCACGACATCGCGAACCCCGTGCGCGATGAGCGACGAGAGCAGCGAGGCCGCCGCATCCGTCGCCGGGGACGACGTCACGGCCGCTGTTCCGCCGGAGGGTCGGTCTCGTCGTCGAGGCGAGCCAGCTCCTCCTCCAGACGGCGGATGCGGTCATCCTGCTCGGTCTTGCTGATGCTCTTCAGGAACTCGGGATCATCGTCCGGTGCCACCGAGCGCGCTGCACCCCGGCCGCCGGCGCGGAAGCGCCCGATGGTGAACCACAGGATGCCGCCGATCACCGGGATGAGGACCACGATCGCGATCCAGACGCCCTTGGACACACCGCGGTGCCGCGTCGCCGGCTGCACCGCGCAGTCGACGATACTGAACACCCAGAAGACGAGGGCCAGCAGGCCTCCGATGAACAACAGTCGAACCACGCCCTCAGTCTAGGCCGGTTCGGAGTCCCCAGGCTGAGAGGTGTCGGGACCTATCCCGTCCGGCAGCCTCGGTCAAGGCTGTTCACTCCGACGACGCCGCACCGCAGACTGGCGGACAGCATCGGGATCGGATCCAGTCGATCCCACCCAGGATCGGAGATCATCGTGTCCCTCGCCACCGTCGCGCCCGCCGTCCGCCTTCCGTTCTCCGGGCGCGGCCCGCTCAGCGATGCCGTGCTGCAGGCGCTCAGCGGGAAGCCGGGCGACGGCGACCTCGCCGAGCAGGCGCGCCGTGCGCTCGCAGGCACGTCCGACCCCATCAGGGACGAGGACATCCAGCTCGCTCTCTTCGCGCTGTACGCCTCGGCGTACGGCTCGATCGATGCGTTCTCCCCGCTCAAAGAGTGGGACCCGGAGCTGATCTCGACGCGACGGATGCTGGAGGAGCACTTCGAACAGGCGCTGCGCTCCCGGATCCGGCAGCCCGAGCTGCCGCCGCCCAGCGCGGATGCCGTCGCGCGATCGCTTTTCGCGCTGACGTCCGTCGATGCGGGTCCGAGCCTGTCGCGGTATCTCGCCAGGACGGCGACGCCGACGCAGGCGAGGGAGTTCCTCGTGCAGCGCTCGGTGTACACGCTGCGCGAAGCGGACCCCCATTCCTGGGCGATTCCGCGCCTGCACGGGCGGGCGAAGGCCGCCCTGGTGGAGATCCAATCCGACGAGTACGGCGGCGGACGGGCGGACCGGGTGCACGCCACGATCTTCGCGGCATCCATGCGCGGCGCAGGGCTCGACGACTCCTACGGCGCATACGTGGACGATGTCCCCGCCATCACGATCGCATCGCACAACATGATGTCGATGTTCGGCCTCAACCGGCGCCTGCTCGGCGCCATCGTCGGGCACCTCGCCGCATTCGAGATGACGTCATCGATCCCGAACCGCATGTACGCCGACGGCCTGCGTCGGCTCGGCTTCGGCGATGACGTGACCGACTACTTCGATGAGCACGTCGAGGCGGATGCCGTCCACGAGCAGATCGCCGGGCGCGACCTGGCCGGGTCCCTCGCGGAGGACCGTCCCGACCTGCTGGCGGACATCATGTTCGGGGCGGCCGCCTGCCTGGCCGTCGACGGCTGGGTCGGCGAGCACATGCTGGACACGTGGTCGCGCGGTGAATCCTCCTTGCGCGCGGAGGCGGGCTCATGACCGGCGAGCGCGTGACCATAACGCCGTACCCGGACGGGCCGCTGCTCGTGCGCGGAGACGTCGATCTGCGCACACCCGACGGCGAACCCGTTCCACGGCACAGACGCACCGTGGCTCTGTGCCGATGCGGGCTGTCGTCGATCAAGCCGTTCTGCGACGGCACCCACAAAGCGGCCGGCTTCAGGACGGAGGGTGACTGAAGACCGGCCAGATCGGGACGGCGCGTCCGCGCCGTCCCGATCGTCTGCGTCAGGCCTTCCGGCGCCGCCAGAACAGGACTGCTCCGCCCGCGAACACCAGCACGAGCGCCGTCGCAGCCAGACCCAGCGGAAGCGAACCGCCGGTGCGCGGCAACTCGTTCACGCCGGGCGTACCCGGGTGCGCGGGGTCGACCCCGCCGTTCTCGGGCGCCACCGGAGCGGGGTGCTCGGGTGACGGCTCGACGGGCGTCCCCGGGTCGACGGGGTCGACCGGATCCACCGGGTCCACGGGGTTGGTCGGGTCCACGGGGTCAACGGGATCCGTCGGGTCCACCGGGACCGTCGGGTCCACCGGGTCCACCGGGTCCACCGGGTCCACCGGAACCGTCGGGTCCGTCGGGTCCACCGGGTCCACTGGGTCCACCGGAACCGTCGGGTCCGTCGGGTCAACCGGATCGATCGGGTCCACCGGATCCACCGGATCCACCGGGTCCACCGGGTCCACCGGATCGACAGGATCCACCGGGTCCACCGGATCAACCGGATCCACCGGGTCGACAGGATCCACCGGATCCACAGGATCCACAGGATCCACCGGATCCACGTCCCGCACGATCACACCGGCATCCCAGGTCGGGTCGATGCCCTCGCTCGCGCGGATCTCGCCCCACGGATAGTCGTGCGTGAGGCGCGTGTTGTCCTCGCCGAGCACGATCGTGGTGGTCAGTCCCGTCGCCGGATCGGAGTCGGAGTCCGCAGCATCGTCGTCACCGGCATCCGCCGTGGTGAAGATGTAGATCTCCTTCTGCTCATCAGTGAGGGTGAACTTCACCTGGTACTCCCCCGCCGGCAGCTCGTCGAACAGGTAGCGACCGTACTCGTCCGTCGTCGTCGAGTCGATCACCTCGCCGTCGCGGATGAGCTCGACCTTCACGCCGGGCAGCACCTCCTCGCCCTTCTCCTGCTGACCGTCCTTGTCGGCGTCGATCCAGACGACATCGCCGATCGCGTAGGTCCGCTCCGGCTCGACGGTCTCACCAGGAGTGTTGAACAGCACGACATCGGCCGAGCCGCCGTCCTCTCCGACCACGATCCGGCTCAGCTCCGCAGCCTTCTCGTATCCGGCCGGAGCGACGTCCTCGCGCAGCCAATAGCCGCCGGGCTCTGCGACGACCGGAGTCGCCCCGTCCGCCGTGACGATCTTGCCGTCCGTGACACGCAGGTCGCTCAGCACGACCGTGCTCTGATCATCCGCGAGCACCGAGAAGCGAGCCCCGGCATCCGTGATCATCTTCGCCGCGTTCGTGCTGTCGCGCTTGAGCAGGCTCAGCGGGTAGTCGTTCGTCGGGGTGATGGTCGCGCCCGCCGCACCGATCACGTTCGTGATGCCCATGTTCGGCTCGTGCTCGACGATGCGGACCGCGAAGTGCAGCGCGACGGTCTTACCGCTCGTCATGCGTCCCCGCTCGACCGTCACCGTTCCGGCATCCGCATCGTAGGACGCGACCAACTGAGAATCGGGGATCGCGTAGGTGTCGCCCGCAACCGTCGAACCCGACGCGACATCGTTCACGAAGCCGACGAACTCGACGCCCTCGGGAAGCCGGTCGACGACGTCCTCGACCATGTTCGAGAAGGTGCCGTGCGGCATCAGTTCGACGCGGTAGATGAACTCGTCCTGGACCAACGAACCGTCGTCGTCCGTCTCGACGCGAAGGTTCGAGGTGAAGGTTCCGCTCGCCGCGTCGTAGACGCGCTTGCGCACCTCCATCTCGTTGCCGTAACTGGTCGCCGTCGTGCTCGAGCTCGAGGTGTAGACGATCTCCTGGTCGGTGCCCTCGTAGCGCGCCGAGTTCACGACGTCGAGCGTCTGCTTGCCCTGCAGCACGTGCGTGGGCAGCGTGATCGTGATGTTCCACGTCCCCGTGTACGGCGCCGCAGCCGTCGCACCCCACGAGGCCGCCTTCGGGAAGGCTGCGTTGGGCGCGATCACGAGGTCGCCCGCGTCGTCGATCGACACGTCGAACGTGTCGCCGTCCAGCGGATAGTTCCAGTCGTACATGCCGGTGAGCGACGCCTTGATCTGCGGGAGCGTGTCCTCCGACACGTCGAACACATCGTGGTCGATGTCGTCGACGATGCGCGAAGCCGCGGCATCCCCGACGCCCTGGCCGATCGTGAACGTGTACGGGATCTGCGCGGCGGTGCCGGAGCTGATCGTGACCGTTCCGCCCTGCGTGGTCTTCGCGAACTTGCTCGGATCGTCGATGCCGCCGCTCGTGTCCTTGGGGACCGTGATCGTGGTCGTCGCCTTCCTGGTCTCGTACGCGTCACCAGGCAGGAGGAAGTACGCCCAGTTGGGCACCTCGTACGTCGTCGCGTACTGCGAATCGCTTCGAGCGTCCTGCGGAAGCGAGACGATCGTCGCCGACGCGGTGATGGTGTAGCTCTTCGTGACGTCCTTGCCGATGTTGAGGAAGAGAGACGTTCCGCGGACGAGGTAGGTGTTGACGTACTCGTCCGCACCGATCTCGTTCTCGGCGTCGTCCCCGATCCCGACGGCGGGTGACAGCGGAATCGCCGTGCCGTCCTGATCGGTCAGCGTGATGAAGCCCTCGTCGTCGACGTTCCACGCGCTCTGCTCCGGCAGCGAATCGACGATGACCAGGTTCTCCGTCAGCGCGAAGGGTCCGTCCGCGAAGTCCGCGAAATCGGTCAGGTCGGCTCCGAGCGTGTAGGTGACGGGGATGCCGTCGGCGAGCGTCGCGCCGCCGGCGAGTTGTTCGTCGAGAGTCACGGCGACGGGGTCAGCAGTCTTCGTGAACGTGCTGCCGCCACCGGGCCGGTCCTGGCCCTTGACCGAACCGCTGACGGTCGTCGTCGTCGTGCGCTTCTCGCCGTTGATGTCAGCGGCGTTGGTCAGCGCGACCGAGTAGCCGCCACCGTTCACCTCGTCGACCGCGTCGTACGCGGCCTGGAGTTCGTCCCGCAGAGCGGCGAGCGCCGCGGCATCCGCGATCCGCGCCTTGTAGGTGAAGGTGTGGACAGAGTTCGCCTCGGCGTCGAAGGCGTACGTGAAGGTGGTGCCCGAGATGGTGGGCAGGCCGTCGAGGGCCGTGGTGACCGGGTTGAGGTCGTTCTCATCGCGGACGGTCTTCGAACCGGACAGCGACCCGTCCACGAACGCGAGGTGCGCGCCGAGCGTGTCGGTCAGCGTGACCTCACGCGCCTCGGCGCTGGAGATCGTCACCGTGTAGGGGATCTCGATGTCGAGAACGCTCTCGTCGAAGACGATCTTCCCGTCGACGACGGTGTGCGGGATCGACACCCACGAGGCCGCTTTGTTCGACCAGGTCGTGGTGTCGCGCGGAGAGTCGCCCTCGTCGGTCACGATCACCGTCTGCGTGGTCTGCTCTCCGTCGACCTCCCAGACGAGATCGCGCACCTCCGACTCCTCGACGACGTCGACCGTGAACTGCAGATCCAGCACGCCCTGGTTGACGTCCGTCGGGAACGGATCCTTGAACGTCACGACCAGCCGTCCCGCGTCATTCACCGCCAGAGACTCGACGGCGGTGTTGCCGACCGGAACGACGAGCGCCGGATCGGGGATCGTGATCCCCTCGGGCAGGGTGATCTCGACCGCTGCTCCGTCGTCCATGCTCCCGTAGCCGAGCTGCAGGTTGTAGGTCCCGCCCTCGGTGAGCACCGGCATCCCGTTGTGCTCGCTCCCGGATTCCACCGGGAACAGCGTGACCTTGCCGCCCGCCGCGAACGCCGGAGTGCTGACGCCTCCGACGGCGAGCAGGGCGACCAGTATCCCGGCCAACCAGTGCATGAGAGTGCGCGCGCGAGGGCGCGCCGAATCGTCCTTGGACATTTTTCCCCTTGTCCCCAACGCACGCCACCACAGCGCACGAACACACAGAAAGGCGCGCGAACTTCACGCGCCTTCGCGAAGGCGCCGCCTGGGCGGCACCCGAGATGACAGGCCGTTCGGGTGGCCCGTCACAGGGAGAGACGTCGGTCCTGCGGATTCATTACGCGAATGACGGAACATTCATCGCGTGCGGGTGCGTCAGCGTCGCGGCCGGTCCTCGATCTGGACGAGGTTGCGCCCGCGCAGCGTGTAGATCCGCCCGCGCTCGTCCACGTTGAGATGCGCGCCGCTGTACCACCCGCCGTTGATGTCGGAGACGACGACCGTCATCGCGAACGTCTTCGGATCGAATCGGAACAGGTCGGTGTCGGAGACGCCGTAGATCAGTCCGCGGGTTTCGACGAGGGCGGCGAACCCCGGGCTCACCGCCCGATGGTCGGCTGTGTGCACGATCGTCCGGGTGGCCAGGTCGATGACGAAGAATCCGCCCCGCACTGTGAGGCCGTGCAGGTGCCCCGCACGCACGGCGAGCGCGGCGATGCCGTTGCCCAGACCGGTCTCGATCCGCCAGAGCTCGCTCCGGCGCACCGGATCCCAGGCGACGACGGTCCCCCGCGGGCCGGTCTTCTGCGCGTTGTCGCCACCGAGGTAGGCGATCCCGTCCGAGACCGCGACGGCGCGGACCAGCTGGATGTCGTCGATCGGGTTCACCACGATCGTCGACGCCTTCGTGTCCGGGCTGTACGTCCACAGCGACCCGCCGCCCTCGGTGTCGGACTGGGCTGCGACGAGCAGCAGCCGGTTGTCGTCGTCCCAGGCGGTGTCCAACGGCCTGTTCTGGGTGGGGTCGAAGGACGCCACCCGCATGATCGGATCGCCGTGCCGCGGATCGTAGGCCCAGATTCCCTGTGCGTTGTACTGCCCGGTGTACAGGACACCGTCGATGATGTCGGCGTCCTTCGCCTCACCGGGCGCCTGCAGATTGACGACCTCGCCCGTGCGGAGCGAATGCCGCGCGATCACCCCGTTGCCTCCGACGTAAACGAAGCCGCCGCCGGCGGCGAGCCCCATGCAGGTCTGCGGGCTCACCGGCGCCCCCGCCTCGCCGAGGTCGGTCACGGTCGATTCCCCGGTGCGCGGATCGATCTCGGCGACGAAGCTGTACGCGGACACGACGACGAGCGCCCCATCGCGCGCGTCGACGCCCCAGATCTCACCGAGGTCGAGGCCCTGGACATCGACGGCGCGGATCGCGCCGGACGCGCCCTCCCAGACGAGCAGTCCGGTCTCGTTCGCGAAGTAGACGTCCTCGCCGATGGCCGTGATGTTCTTCGCAGTCTTGCCCACCGATGTCGCCACGGTGTACGAGCTCAGGTTCTGCAGATCGATGGCCGCCGCCTTCGACGGCTCGCCCGCGCCCGCCGTCGTGGCGATCAGGCGATCGCCGACGATCGCGAGTTCCCGGATGCTGGGATCGACGGCGAACTCCACCGGCGCGACCGATGCGAACGTGCCTGCGGCGCGGTCATACGCGTAGAGCGAGGCGCGGCTCGTGGTCCCGCCGCCGCCCAGCGTGCTCCCGGCACCGAAGAAGGCGTAGTCATCCGTCGCGGCGACGGCCCTGGCCAGAGTCGCCCCGGCATCCGGAATCCCCCGGTCGAGGACCTGCTGCGTCGCCGGGTCGTACTCCCAGAGTGCGGGTGCGGTGCCGCTGCCGCCGCCGACGGCGAACACGACGCCGTCCGGCGCGACCGCGAGGTCGCGCACGTCGCGGTCGCCGATCCGTCCGATCGCGACGGCCGGCGACTCGGGTGTCTGCAGGTCCCACCGGTACAGGTTCGCCTGCGGGCCACCGGATTTCTGCAGCACCCCGAAGTAGAGGTATCGGCCCGTCGGGTCGGCGGCCATCGCCTGGACGCTGTAGCCGGTGGCGACCTCGGTGCGCACCGTCACGGTGCGCGTGGGCAGATGGAAGCCGATGACCCCCGTCGGCTCGATGTTGCGAGAGCCGACGTAGACCGTGTCGCCCACGAGCAGGGCGCTCATCAGCCCGAACTGCTGGACGGCCGGGCCGAGATCGGTGATCGTGGGCGCCTCGCCCCGACCGATCGGCCGTGCGCCGACGGCGTGAGCGCGGGTGGCGGGCAGCAGCGTCGCAGCCGCCAGCAGTCCGCCGACGGCGCCCGCCTGGAGCACGGTCCTGCGCGTGAACGTCCGTGATTCGGTCATGATGTCTCCTCGTTGAGTTCGTGGGCGGAAGGGGATGCGGGTTCAGGCGGTGATCGCCATCCGGTCGACGGCGATCGGATGAGCGAGGGGCGCGCCGGCGGCGAGACGGCCCAGTTCCGCTGCGACGACATCGGCGAGCCGGTGCAGTTCGGTGCCGACGGAGCCGGCGATGTGCGGAGTCAGGATCACGTTCTCGTGCCGATAGAGGGGATGGTCGCGCTCGAGGATCCATGGCGTGGTGACGTCGAGGATCGCGCACAGCTCCCCTGCCACGACGCGCTCGGTCAACGCCGACTGGTCGACGAGCTCGCCTCTGGCTGTGTTCACCAGCGTCGTGCCATGAGGCATCAGCCCGATCCGGCGCGCATCGATGAGATTCCGGGTCTCCTCCAGCGACGGCGCATGCACCGACACGACGTCGGACGTCGCCAGCAGCTCGTCCAGCTCTACCGCCTGGACGCCCAGGTCTGCTGCGTCGGATGCCGAGAGGAACGGGTCGTGGACGACGACCTCGAGATCGTACGCCCGCAGCAGCTCGATGACGATGCGGCCGATCTTCGAGGCACCGACGATGCCGATGCGCTTGTCGAAGTTCCCGATGCCGCCGAACGCGCCCTCCACGTCGAACTCCTCCTGGAGCCGGCGGTAGCGCGCGGCGATCGGCAGGATCTTCTTGTTGGCCAGCACGATCATCGCGGCCGTGTACTCGGCGACGGGCACGGCGTTGGCCGCGGCCGCTGTACTGACGTCGACGCGGGCGAGGACGGCATCCGAGACGTACGGCTTGATCGTCCCGCCGGAGTGCAGAATCGCCGTCAGTCGCGGTGCCGCCCGCAGCACGTCCAGATCGATGAACGGCGAGCCCCACCCGGTGATGAGCACGTCGGCCTCGGCGAGCGCGGTGCGCGCCGCATCCGATTCGAACTCCGTGACGACACCGCGCACGTCCGCGATCTCCGCGATGCGCGCGCGGCGCGGATCGGGGAAGATGCGCCGCAGAGCATCGGGGGCCATGGCGAAGACGACCTGCAGGCGCGGCCGGGTCACTTGACGCTCCCCGCCGACAGACCCGATCGCCAGAACGGCTGCAGCAGCACGAACGCGATGATCAGCGGCACGACCGACAGGAACGAGCCTGCGATGACCAGCGGGAGGTACTCCGGGTTCTGCTGGACCTGGCTCTGCCAGAGGAAGATGCCGACGCTGGTCGGGAACAGATCCCGGTTCTGCAGCATGATCAGCGGGAGCATGAAGTTGTTCCAGATGCCGACGAACTGGAACAGGGCGATCGTGACGAACCCGGGCACCAGCATGGGCAGACCGACGCTGAAGAAGCTGCGGATCGGCCCCGCACCGTCAACGCGCGCCGCTTCCAGCGTCTCGTCCGGAAGGTAGCCGGCGCTGAAGACCCTGGCGAGGTAGACGCTGAACGGATTGCAGAACGCCGGGATCAGCACGGCCCAGATCGTGTTCGTCGCACCGATCGAGGCAGCGAGGAGGTACAGCGGGATGACCGTCGCCGTGTTCGGGATCAGCACGCCGATCAGCACGGAGCCGAAGAGGGTGTTCTTGCCGCGGAACGAGAACTTGTCGAAGGCGTAGCCGGCCATCAGGGCGACGAAGCCGCCGACGATCGCGCCGACGCCGGCATACAGGATGCTGTTCGCCAGCCAGCGCAGGAAGAGGCCGTCGTCCTCGGTGACCAGGCGCTGCATGTTCTCGAAGAAGGCGCCACCAGGGGTGAAGGCGCTCGAGCCGTACAGGCTGGCCGGGTCCTTCGTGACGGCGAACACCAGCCACAGCAGGGGAAGCACCATGTAGGCGGAGCCCAGGACGAGCAGGCCGTTCACCGCACCGGTCGAGGCGATGTGTCGGCGCGGGCGCCGACGCGGCGCGGCCGGTTCCGCGGAGTGCTGGGCGTCGGCCGGCGCGGACGCGACGGTCAGCGGCGGCTCGTGAAGTGTCGCAGTCATCGGGTGCGCTCCTTGGAAGTGAAGCGGGTGACGACCCACGAGAGCGCCCCGGCGAGAACCGCCAGGATGATCGAGGCCGCCGCCGCCTGCGGCAGGTTGTTGCGGTTGAAGGCCGCGTCGTACGCCCACATGTTCGGGACCCAGGTGCTCGTGACGGCTGTCGTCGCGGTCGACAGGATCTTCGGCTCCGTGAACAGCTGCAGCGAGCCGATCACAGTGAACAGCAGAGCGACGCCGAGCGCCGGTGCGATGAGAGGCGTCTTGATCGACAGTGCCGTGCGGATCTCGCTCGCACCGTCGACGCGTGCCGCCTCGAGGACCTCGCGGGGCACCGCCTGAAGAGCGGTGAACAGGATGATCACGTTGTACCCGGCCCACTCCCAGACGGCGATGTTGACCATCGAGGGCAGGACCATCTGCAGGGAGAGGAAATCGATCTGGATGCCGCCGGATTCGAGCGCCGACACGAACGGGCTCACTCCTGGCGTGTAGAGATAAGCCCAGATCAGAGCCGCGATCACGCCGGGGACGGCGTGCGGCAGGAAGAGGAGCAGCTGGAAGACCCGCTTGGCCTTCGCGACTGCCGCGTCCAGCAGCAGGGCGAACAGCAGGGCGACGGCCAGCAGCGCGGGGATGTAGAGGATGCAGTACAGCGCGAGGCGACCGAATCCGGCCACGAACGTCTCGCTGGAGAGCACGTCGACGTAGTTGCCCAGGCCGACGAACTCGACCACGGCTCCGCCGAAGCCGAGCCCGTTGCGGCGCTCGGCGAACAGGCTCATGCCGATCGCGTAGATGACGGGGGCCACCATGGCCAGCACGAAGAGGACGAAGAAGGGGCTGAGGAAGATGGCGGCGGTGCGTCCGCCGGTGCCGGCGAGCGGCCGGTGCCGGAGCTTCCGCGTCCCGACGGTGGATCGGATGGTCATGGGGTTCCCTTCGATGGGGCCGGTGCCGGCGGCTCGTGGCCGCCGGCACCGATCCGAGTGCTACTCCGAGATGTCGAGGCCGAGCTGTTCGAGGCCGTCGACGGTGTCGGTCTGCATCTCCTCGACGGCTTCGCCCAGCGTGGGGGCGGTGGTGACGGCATCCTTCATCGCGGTGTTCGTGATGTCGAAGTTCGGCCCCCAGGCCCAGCCGCCGAGCACGCTCGCGGATGCCTCGTCGAAGACCTCGTAGATGTCGTTGCCGAAGTAGTCGGTAGGAGCGGTCTTCTCGGCCGCTTCGTTGAGGGCGGGGTAGGCGAGGTACGCCGTGCCGACCTCGCCGCGAGCCTCGACGGCCGCTGGGTCGGTCGTCAGCCACTCGAGGAAGACCGCGGCTGCCGCGGTGTTCTTCGAGCTCTCGGTCACCGCGAATCCGGTGCCTCCACTGAGCGCTCCGGTCTGCTCGCCGTCCCAGGACGGCGGTGCGGCGGCGATCCATTTGCCGGCCTGGCCGCTCTCCTCGGTCCGCGCCTTCAGGCCGGACGCGCTCCACGAACCGCCGACCCAGCCGTTGACCACGCCGCTCGCCAGATCGGCGGTCCATTCGTCGCTGAATCCGAGCTGCGGCTTGACGAGGTCCTCGTCGATGAGCTTCTGCCAGTAGTCGGCGACCATCGTGGTGGCCTCGTCGTCGATCGACACCTTCCAGTGGTCGTCTTCGACCGTGAACCACTCCGCTCCGGCCTGCCAGGCAAGCGGCGCGAGCTGCGGCTCGTTCGTGAAGAAGCTCGTCAGGTAGGCATCCGGGTTCGACGCCCGCACGGCGCGCGCCGCATCCTCGAACTCATCCCAGGTCTTCGGAACCTCGACGCCCGCGGCGTCGAGCACGTCCTGCCGGTACCACATGACCAGCGGCGGAGCGTCATACGGCAGGGCGTAGGTCGCGTCGCCGAAGGTCACCAGATCGCGCACCTGGTCGCCGAACTCGCCGACGACGTCCGACGGGACGAGCTCGTCGATCGGAATGACCTGCTCGGCGCCGACGAATCCGGGCAGCCGGTAGTACTCGATGCCCACGACGTCGGGGCCGGTGTCGGAATCGATCGCGGCAGCGAGTTTGGTGTAGCCGCCGTTGGCGCCGTTGGGGATCTCCTCGAAGGTGACGACGATGTCGTCCTGGCTCTCGTTGAAGGCGGCGGCGACGTCGGCCATGCCGCTCAGCGACGACCAGAACGTGATCTCGCCGATGGGTGCTTCGGCGGGTTCCTGAGGTGCGGCGGGGCTGGCGGAGCAGCCGACGGCGAGAGCGCCGACGGACAGGAGCGCTCCTGCGCCCAGAGTGATGCGACGCTTGTGCATGTCCGGATTCTCCTTCGAATGTGGATCGGGTAACCACACTGAAGCCGAGATGATCCGTCAACGCAAGCAAAGACGCTCAAAACAAACATTTTCAAACAAACATCAGGATGTCCTGGTCGATTCACGCTCGATCAACGTGGGCAGCAGTGACGTGCGGGTGACTGCGCGCCCGGCATCCGATGGATTCCGGATGCGGTCGAGGCAGAGCTTCAGAGCGATGCGTCCGAGGTCGTGCTTGGGAGGCGCCACGGCCGTGAGCGGAACGGCCGCGAAAGCCGAGAACTCGTCGTCGTAGGCGACGAGGGCGAAGTCCTCCGGAATGCGGATGCCGCGTTCGGCCGCGAGGTCCGCGAATGCCATGGAGTCGACGTCGCCGAGCATCAGCGCCGCGGTGATATCGGCGCGGAGGCACTCGGACAGGAACTCCTCCAGCACGTCCGTCGTGGGATCCGCACCCACCGCCGGAGTCGGCAGCTCCCGGTAGAGCATGTCGTCCGCGAGCCCGAGGCGCGCCATGGAGCGCTCGTAGCCATCGCGCAGTCCGCGCACGGTCGGCGCTTCTCTCGCGGCGAGCGCGATACGACGATGGCCGCGCTCGTGCAGATGCTCCACCGCCAGTTCGGCGCCGTACGCATGGTCGCTGCGCACGGATTCGACACGGCTCGCCAGTCGCTCATCGACATCGCGTTCCATGACGACGACGGGCACCGGCGACTCCTTGAGCAGCCGCAGCAGCGGCTCTCCCTCAGCGAGACCGGCATGCGGCGTGATCATCAGTCCATCGATGCCGCCCGCGATGAGGCGTTCGGCCTGACGCAGCTCTTCCCGCTCCGAGTAGTTCGTCGTCCCCAGCACGAGCCGGCAGTTCAGCTCTCGTGCCGCTTCGCTGGCCCCTCGGATCACCTGCGGGAAGTAGTAGGTCGCCGATGGCGCGATCATGCCTATCGTGGCGATCGGGCGCCGTGGGGCGGCGTCCGCAGCCGACCTCGATTGCTGGGCGGAGACGGCGAGAGAGACGGCGCCTCCGTGCACGCGCACGAGGAGTCCTCGCGATTCCAGCTCGATCAGATCCCGCCGCAGCGTCATGTCGGAGACGCGGAGCCGTTCCGAGAGCCCGGCCACGCGGAGCGAGCCGCGCAGTTCCAGCTCCCGCAGGATCGCGTCGTGTCGGGCGGCAGCGACCATGCTGCACCTCCTGTGCGTTCATGTTCGTTTCAGCAAGCGAACACGACTCACCATACGCGTCTCAGGTCGAGTCTGCGCGGTCGGCGCTGAACAACTCGGTGATCATGCTGTAGCCGGCGCCGCGCGCGAAGACGTCGGGGTCAGCCGGCACTGTGACCAGTTCGGGTGCCGCCCCGTCACCGAACGCGTACTCGCCGGCGAACGCTTCTCGGCAGCTCGCCGCGAACGCGGTGGCGCGCACCTCGGGCGACAGCACGAGCACCACGCGTTCCGGGCCGAACATCTTCGCGGCGTTGGCGATGGCGATCCCCAGATGCGCGCCCCCTTCTCGGAGCACGTTCGCCGCCTCCAGGGCATCGAGATCCAGCGCGGCCGTGCCGCGACGCTCCATTTCGCGCTGCAATCCCCAGACACTGCTCCACGTCTCCAGGCAGTCCGAGCCGCCGCAGTGGCAGGGCCGCCCCCCGGCACGCACGCCGAGCGCCGAGTGCGCGAACCCGCCGGCCGAACCGCCGTACCCCCGGTGGATGCGCCCAGCCACCAGCAGCGAGGCGCCGAGACTCGCGCCGACGCTGAAGACGAGCGCATCCCGCTCGGCCAGTGCTTCGTCGACGAGGACCAGGCCGGTCGCGACGCTGTTGACCAGGCTGTCGATCGCCGCCCTGCCCCCTGTGCGCTGCGCGACCATCGCGGCGAACGGCACCTCCTGCCACCCGAGCGCTCCACTGTGACGGACGACGCCCGTGCGCCGGTCCACGATGCCGGACAGCGCGATGCTGACGCCGCGCAGCGCCGCATCCGGCCTGACAGCGCGCACCGCGGCCACCGCCGCGACCACTGCGTCGGCGGCCGTCTCCGGATCGGTCGCCGACAGCGGCATCCGATGGTTCGACACGACGTCGCCGCGGAGATCGACCAGCGCGACCTCGATCGCGTCAGGAGACAACCGGACCCCGGCGACGACGACGGCATCGCGCCCCAATTCCAGCAACCGGGCCGGGCGGCCTCCCGTCCCTCGAAGCACGTCGCTTTCGAGGAGAAGCCCATCGCGGACCAGCTGGCTGGTGATCCCCGTCACGGTCGCGGGGCTGAGCCCGGTCGCATTCGTGATCTCCGCCCTCGACGTCGTGCCGCGCCGGCGCACCACGTCCAGCACGAGTGCCTCGTTGATCTCGCGGATCAACGCCTTGCTGCCAACGCGTCCACCCGACCATTCGACAGTGTGCTGCGGTGCGCTCTGCACCGCTCGTCCTTGAGCCATGGCACTCATCCTATTATTTTTGTCATTGACAAAACGAACATTGCCCTGTTGACTTTCCCGCATGTCGCACAACGTCGTACCGATCGAGGGCTCCGCAACCCCTCGCATTCTCCTGAGCGTCGCGCCCCCGGAGCGCGAGGCGTTCTTCCCTGCTGACACGCTGCGGGCGCTCTCGAGCGCGGGCGAGGTGACGACGATCGATCCGAGCGACGTGCTCGCCTCCGGCGACCTCGAGAGCATCGGCATCGCCGTCGTGGCCTGGGGATTCCCCCGCCTGGACGAGCACCTGCTGGCACGGATGCCGCACCTGCGCCTGGTCGTCAACGCCGCATCGTCCGTGCGATCGCTCATCAGCGACGCGTTCTGGGCATCCGGCATCCCCGTGTCGCAGTCCGGTGCCGCGATGGCACCCGCCGTCGCCGAGATGTCCCTCACCCTCACGCTCGCCCTTCTTCGACGGACCCACCGCATGGATCATGTCCTGCGCACCGGCGGAACCTGGGAGCAGGCACGGGCCTTCGACCGCGCCCGCGAACTCTCCGGGTCCCGGATCGGCGTGATCGGCGCCTCCCGCACCGGTCGCGAGTACATCCGGATGTGCCGCGCGCTCGGCGCCGACGTCCTGGTCTTCGACCCGTACCTGTCCGGGAGCGACCCGCTCGCAGAACTGGCGGCCGGGCTCGACGATGTCCTGGCGCACAGCGACATCGTCGCCCTGCACGCACCGGCGACGGCGGAAACCACCGGGATGATCGGACGGCGCGAGCTGGCACTGCTGCCCGACGGGTCCGGGCTCGTGAACACCGCCCGCAGCTCGCTGGTCGACATGAATGCCCTCTACGACGAGGCCTCCGCCGGCCGCCTGGATGCGGCGCTGGACGTCTTCGACGAGGAGCCGCTCCCGGTGGCGGCCCGCTGGCGCGCCCTTCCGAACGTCCTGCTCACCGCGCATGTCTCCGGAGCGACTCGACAGTCCCGCGCCCGCGCCGGACAAATCGTCGTCGACGAGATCGGTCGTTTCCTGAGCGGTCGGGAACTCCGGCATCGCGTGACGCGTGACGCGCTCGAACGGATGGGCTGACCATGGCGCACAACATCCTGCTGCTGCACTGCCACGACCTCGGCCGCCTCCTCGGCACTTACGGCGCGAGCACCGTCACCACGACGCACCTGGACGCCCTCGCCGTCGAGTCGACGCTGTTCGAGTCCGCTTTCGCGACCTCCCCGCACTGCAGCCCGGCGCGCGCCTCGCTGTTCACCGGCGCCTACCCCCAGCAGCACGGTGTGCTCGGCCTCACGCACGAGCCCTTCGGTTGGGACCTCGAGGACCCGACCACCCATCTCGCGCACCGGCTGAAGCGACAGGGATTCGGTACCGAGCTCATCGGCGTCCATCACGAGTCCAGGACGCTGCCCGACGACGAACTCGCGGTCCGCCTCGGGTTCGACAGGGTTCGCACCGGCGGCAACCGCGACGTCGTCGTGGAGCGCACGACCGAGGCGCTCGAGCGCGCGGCGGCGTCGGACCGGCCGTTCTACCTCCAGGTCGGCTTCCACGAGCCGCACCGCACGCCCTCCCCGCACGATCGGGCCGGTGTCATGGGCTTCCTGGGCGACGGGGTCGTCCCGGACGACACGCGAGGCAGCTCGATTCCGCCCTACCTCCGCGACACGCCGGAGGCCCGCGAGGAGATCGCCGAGCTGCAGGGTGCGGTGCGCCAGATGGACGAGGGAGTCGGCGCCATCCTGCGACGACTCGACGAGCTCGGCCTCGCGGACGACACGATCGTCGTCTTCACGACCGACCACGGACTGGCCCTCCCCCGCGCGAAATGCACGCTGTACGACGCCGGCACCGGCGTCGCCCTACTCCTGCGTGTGCCGGATCGGCCGGCGTGGCGGGGGCGCCGCGTGCCGCAACTGGTCAGTCATGTCGACGTCGTGCCGACCCTGCTGGAGCTCGCATCGGATGCCGCGGCATCCGATGCGTCGGGCACGAGCCTCGTACCGCTCGTGGAACACGATTCCCCCGTCCGCGAGTACGCGTTCGGGCAGCTCAGCCATCACATCTACTTCGATCCGAAGCGCTCCGTGCGCTCGGCATCCGCGAAGCTCATCGTCAATTTCTCCAACGCCCCGCGGGCCATGGATCCGACCCAGTCCTGGATGCACCGTTGCCTCCCGATCGATCTCACCGGCCCGACGATCGGCACGAGCCCGGTGATGGAGTTCTACGATCTCCTCGACGACCCGGACGAACTGCGCAACGTCGTGCACATGCCCGAGCGGCAGCCGCAGGTCGCCGAACTGGCGGCCGCGCTGTGGGAGTGGATGCGATCCACCGACGACCCGCTGCTTCGGCATGCCGATTCCCCCCGTCACACCCTCGCCCTCACCACCCTCGAACAGATCGCGCGCATGCACAGCGCAGCGCCGGTCGACCTGCCAGCCTGAACCCCCGAACCCGAGAAAGAGAACACTGCAATGAAGCACCGCATCGCCCGAGCGACCGCCCTCACCGCCGTCGCGGCTCTCACCCTCACCGCCTGCTCCTCCCCCTCGTCGACACCGGATCCCGCCTCCGACGGGGAGGTGGCGGGCGAGGTCACCCTGTGGATGTATCCGGTCATCCGGGACGAGGCGGCCAGCAAGGATTTCTGGGAGCAGACCGAGGCCGACTTCGAGAAGGAGCACCCCGACGTCGACCTGAACATCGAGCTGCAGACGTTCGACAAGCGCGACGAGCAGATCTCCGCCGCGCTCGCCGCGAACTCCGGCCCGGACATCGTGCTCATCACGCCGGACCAGGCGGCGACCTACCTCAACGTCGGCGGCCTGCTGCCGGTCGACGACGCGATCGCGGACGACCGCGACATCTTCTTCCCCGGAACCCTGGACGCGGCCACGTTCGAGGACGAACTGTACGGCGTGCCGCTGTTCCAGAACGTGTTCACGACCGCGTACAACACGCAGATCTTCGAGGACGCGGGGCTCGAACTGCCCACCACTTGGGACGAGATCCGCCAGGCGGCCCCGGTGCTCGCCGACAACGGCATCGCCGTGATGGACTACCTGGGCACCCCGGAGCAGACGCTGAACCTCAGCTTCTACCCGTTCCTGTGGCAGGCCGGGGGCACCGTGTTCTCCGAGGACGGGACGAAGATCGCCTTCGACTCCGAGGAGGGCGTCGAGGCGCTCCAGTTCCTCGTCGATCTGCAGGAGGAGGGCGGGCTCCCCGCGGATGCCGCCACCCAGGCCGTCGGCATCGAAGGCTCTCCGCTCGCCGCAGGCAAGGTCGGCATCCGCCCCACCACGTCGCCCGCCGAGCTCGCGCAGATGCGCGCCGCACTCGGTGAGGACAACGTCGCCGTCGGCGCGCCGTTGACCGGCGAGGTCGAGGCGACGTACGGCAACCCCGGCCTGCTCTCGCTCACCTCGATCAACAAGCAGGAGAACCGGGCCGCCGCGTATGCGGTGCTCTCGTTCCTCACCTCGAAGGACTTCCAGACCGAGCTGAACGCCACGGCCGGGAACTTCCCGACGCGGACGGACGTCCCCGTCGCCGGTGACGAGCGCGACCGCGCCGCGTACGAGGATGCGCTCGCGGTCGCGAACCCAGGAGAGCCCAACCCCTCCGCCCGCCAGGTGATGGCGGTGCTCGCGCCGTACATCCAGTCGGCCCTCCGCGGCGACCTCTCGCCGGAGGAGGCCCTCGACAAGGCCGCCGAAGAGGCGCAGGCCGTTCTCGACCGCTCCTGACCAACCAGGTGCGGGGGCCCCGGCCCCCGCACCCTCTCCGAGAGGACGCCATGTCCGTCACCACTGCACCGCGTCGGGCCGCCGACGCCCGGGCCGTCGCGGGCCGCGCCGCACGCCGCCGAGAGGCGATGGCCGGCATCCTGTTCGTCCTGCCCACCCTCGCGATCTTCGCGCTGTTCAAGTTCCTGCCGATCATCGGGGCCGGGGCGATGAGCCTCACTCGATACCGGCTGAACGGCGACGTCGAGTTCCTCGGAGCGGAGAACTACACCCGGCTCTTCGCCGATCCGCACTTCTGGCAGAGCCTGTGGGTCACGCTGCTGTACGTCGTGCTCTTCGTCCCGCTGATCATCGTTGTCTCGCTCGCCGGCGCCGTGCTGCTGAACCGGCTCGTGCACCTGAGCGGCCTGTTCCGGGCGCTGCTGTTCGTGCCGTACCTCAGCTCGTTCGTGCTAGCCGGCATCGTGTGGAAGTGGATCTTCGCATCGGACGGCCCCCTGAACACGGTCATCACCTCCGTGGGACTGGAGCCGGTGCCGTTCCTCACCGGCGACCAGTGGCTGGTACTCGCGAGCCTCGCCGTGGTCGCGGTCTGGAAGGGCTTCGGGTACTCGATGCTCATCTTCCTCGCGGGCCTCAAGGCCCAGCCGGCCGAGGTCCACGAAGCCGCCACGATCGACGGCGCCGGAGCGTGGAAGTCGTTCTGGCACATCACGCTTCCGCTGCTCAAGCCCGTGCTGTTCTTCGTGCTCGTGATCGAGACCATCGTCGGCTTCCAGGTCTTCGACACCATCTACGTGATGACCGGCGGCGGCCCCGCCCGCGCCAGCTACAGCCTCATCTACTTCCTGTACGACCAGGGCTTCAAGTTCTTCGACTTCGGATACGCGGCGGCGGTCGGCATCGTGCTGTTCGTCATCGTGCTCATCCTCTCGCTCATCCAGCGAGGACTCTTCGAAAGGAAGGAGCGGTGATGACCTCCACCAGCCTGCCTCCCGTCGCTGCGGCGGAGACCGTCCGCCCCTCCGCACAGCCGTCTCGCCCCGCGCGCCGGAAGCGCAACCGCGGGCAGAGATGGACGATCGTCTCGCTCATCGTGATCTCGCTGTTCACGGTGGCGCCGCTGATCGCCGTCGTGGTCCTCGCGCTGTCGCCCGTCGACGCTCCGACCATCCCGCACGCGATCCCGGAGTCGCTCACCATCGACAACATCCTCCGCATCTTCAACGTGGGAGAGTTCCCGCTGTGGGTGTGGAACTCGCTGGTGTACTCGGTCGTCTCGGTCGTGATCGTACTGTTCACCGCATCCATGGCCGCGTATGCACTCGCCCGTAAGCGCTTCCCCGGGCGCAACGCGCTACTGTGGGCGATCGTGGCGACCCTCATGGTGCCGATGCAGGCCACGCTGATCCCGACGTTCATCCTCATCGCCGGCGCCGGCGGCGTGAACACGCTGTGGGGGCTGATCCTGCCGACGCTCGCGAACGCGCAGGCCGTCTTCCTGATCCGCCAGTTCGTGATGGATATGCCGGATGAACTGTTCGATGCCGCCCGTATCGACGGCGCAGGCGAGTGGCGGACGTTCGTGTCGATCGTCCTGCCGCTGATCAAGCCCGTGCTCGCGACGCTCGCGATCTTCGTGTTCCTCTGGCATTGGAACGACCTGCTGTGGCCGCTCGTCGTCGGGCAGTCCGACGCCGCGCGCACGCTCACGGTCGGACTCGCCACGTTGAACACGGAGACGGTGTCGACGTCGAACATCATGGCGGCGGCGCTGATCAGCTTCATCCCCTGCTTCCTGATCTTCATCTTCCTCCAGCGCCACATCGTGGAGAGCATCACGGCGAGCGGGATCAAGGGATGATCGAGCCGCTGCGCTTCGGCCTGATCGGCGTCGACTCGTCCCACGCGCTGCAGTTCACCCGGTTGCTCGCAGATGGTCGCGGGCGTGTCCAGGGCGCGACGGTCATCTCCGCCTGGAAGGGACCGACGTCGGCGGATTTCCCGCCCAGTCGTGACCGAAACGACAGCAACGCGGACGCCCTCGCAGGTCTGGGCGTCGAGCTCCTCGGTTCCGCGCAGGAGGTGGCCGAGGCATCCGATGCGCTGCTCCTGGTCTCCTCAGACGTGCGCACGCGCCGCGAGCAGTTCGAGCGCATCGCGCCCTTCGGCAAGCCGGTCTACGTCGACACCCGTTTCGCTGCGAATGTGCAGGATGCGCGGAAGATGCTTCAGACCGCCGATGCGCACGACTGCCTCGTGCTGAGCGGTTCACCCAAGCGTTTCACGCCGCAGGTCCAGGGGATACTGTCGAGCGACGTCTCCTCGATCGACCTCAGCGGTCCGATCGTCGTGCAGCCGGGGCATCCGGGGCTGGCCTGGTACGGCGTGCATCTCGTCGACTTGGCCGTGGCCGCGCTGGGGCCCGGATGCGATCGCGTCGAGCCGGGAAGCGAAGGCCTTCGGCTGCTGTGGGACGACGGGAGGAGCGCGACGATCTCGGGTCCAGCGGAGTGGAACCCGTGGACGCGCGGTCGGGCGCGCACGTCCGACGGCGACATCGAGTTCGAGATCGAGGCGAATGAGGGGATGCTCGTCGGCCTGTTGGAGAGCGTGATCAGTTCCTACCGCCAGGGCACCGTGATTATCGCGCACGGGGAGATTCTCGAGATCGCAGCGATCGTCCAGGCCGGATCCGCGGCAATCGCCGACGGCCGATCGCACGCCCTGCGCTCGCCGGGTGCGGGGCGCTGACCCAGGTCGTCCGCCGCGGCCTGTCGCGCCACGGGTGCGCAGCTTCGAGAGTGGACGCGACGGCGGGAGTCGAACCCGCAGCGCTCTCAGGTATGAACTGGAGCCCGGGACCGCCCGGATCGCCGCGATGTCTTGCAACGCGATCGACGTTACCCGCCCGTGATCTTCCAGGCCAGAGCTGCCGCCTGGGATAACCCTATGAGTCAGCGGATGACGCGGGATGACGCGGGGCAGGCGGATCGGCGTCCAGTGCTCGCTGCACCCGCACGAGCGACTCGCGCAGCTCGGAGCGCTCCGGCTCCGGGAAGTCCGTGACGTAGTCGACGCCCGGCGGGATGTACAGCATCCCGTACAGCGCCTCCCGCCAGTCGCCGCCGCCGAGCGGCCAGCGCGTGCGTCTGTCGTCCTCTGCCATTGCGCCCTGCGCCCACACGCCGAAATGCTCCTCCATCTGCTCGAGCGGCAGCTCCATCACCACGTCGGCCTCGATCTTCTGCGGCGACCACGACGTCGCGATCAGGATCCGCTCGGCGACCTCCTCGTCCGTGATGTCGCGCCGTGCGAAGAGCACGCGCGTGTGCTCGACGTCTTCGATCCGATCGACGCGGAAGGTCCGCCAGTCCTCGCGCTCGACATCCCAGCACAGCAGATACCACTTGCGACCGGCCGGGGACAGCACGTGCGGCTCGACGCGGCGGACGCTCTGCGCGCCCTGCCCATCGGTGTAACGCAATCGCACCCGCTCGCTGTCCCGCGCGGCGAGCGCGAGCTCGCCCAGCACGACCGGCGACACGGCCGGTCCGTCACCGATGCGCGCGGGCTGCACCGCGCCGGCGAGCGCGTTCACCCGCCGCCGCAGCGCCGAGGGGAGCACCTGTTCCAGCTTGGCGAGTGCCGTGAGCGTCACCTCGGCGCCGCCGACGAGCTGCTGCGTCGCCGCCACCCGCAGGCCGATCGCCATCGCGACCGCCTCATCGTCCGTGAGCAGCAGCGGCGGGACGGCGCTGCCCGCTTCGAGGCGATACCCGCCAGCAGATCCCGGTGCCGACTCGACGCGGTATCCGAGCTCCCGCAGCCGATCGACGTCGCGGCGCACAGTCCGTTCGGTGACCTCGAGCCTGCGGGCGAGTTCGGCGCCGGACCAGTGGCGGTGCGTTTGCAGCAGGTTGAGCAGGGCGAGCGCGCGGGAGGTGGTGTCGGTCATGTGGTCAAGATTGCCAGAGATTGCGGACAGCATCTGTCCGCAACTGTTCCTACTCTCGTCCCATGACTGACGAACACATCATCGAGACCGAAGGCCTCACCAAGGTCTTCACCGTCAAGAAGGCCGAGGTCGCCGCCGTCACGGACCTCACCTTCGCAGCGAACCGGGGCGAGCTGGTCGCCTTCCTCGGGCCGAACGGCGCCGGCAAGTCCACCAGCCTGCGCATGCTCACCACCCTCATCCCGCCGACCTCCGGCACGGCACGCGTGGTCGGTCACGACATCCGCACGGATGCCGCGGGCGTCCGCGCGCGCATCGGATACGTCGGCCAGCTCACCAGCGGCAGCTTCGCCCAGCGCGTGCGCGACGAACTGCTCAGCCAGGGCGCCTTCTACGGGATGAGCCGACACGACAGCATCCGTCGCGCGGACGAGCTGATCGAGTCGCTCGATCTCGGCGGGTTCGCCACCCGCACCGTCCAGCAGCTCAGCGGGGGGCAGAAGCGCCGGCTCGACATCGCGCTCGGGCTCATGCATGCGCCTCCGTTGCTCTTCCTGGACGAGCCCTCCACGGGTCTGGACCCGCAGAGCCGGGCGAACCTCTGGGAGCACATCCTGCAGTTGCGCCACCAGCACGGCACGACCGTGTTCCTCACCACGCACTACCTCGAGGAGGCCGACCGGTACGCGGAACGGGTCATGGTCATGGATCGCGGGCGCATCATCGCCGACGATCAAGCCGATGCGCTCAAGGCGACGCTCGCCGGCGACGTGCTGACCTTCGGCTTCGCGGATGCCGCGCAGGCCGCGGCCGCGCAACCGATCGTCGCTCGGCTCACGCCCCGCGCGGTCGCTCGCGAGGATGCATCGCTCTCGTTGGCGGTGCCCGACGGCGATCGCCTGCTGCCCGTGATCGTGCGCGAACTCGACGCCGCCGGGATCGCCGTCACGAGTGCCACGGGCGTTCCGCCCACCCTCGACGACGTCTTCCTCGCCCTCACCGGGCGCACGCTGCGCGAGGCCGGCGAAGGCGGCGACGCTCCCGCCGATGACAGCGGCAGCGACGCGGCCACGACCATCACGACAGGAGCACTCTCATGACCACCCCAGACACCCTGGTGCGCGCGAATCTCGCCCGCGACACCCGCAACGTGCTCGTCCGCGAGCTGCGGCCCACCCTGCGGGATCCGTTCACCCTGATCTTCAGCCTGCTGCAGCCGCTCGTGTTCCTCGGGCTCTTCGCGCCGCTGCTGATCGGCTCGTCCGGTCAGCCCGCCGGCGAGACGCTGCAGTGGTTCGTGCCGGGCGTGCTCGTGATGATCGTGCTGTTCGGCACCGGCGCGACCGGTTCCAACCTGCAGTACGAGATGATGACCGGTTCGCACGAGCGCACCCTCGTCGCACCGCTCGCCCGGTCCTCGCTGCTCGTCGGTCGGGCCCTGAAGGAGGTCGCGCCGATCGTGGTGCAGGCGCTGATCATCGTGCTGATCGCCTGGCCGTTCGGCTTCACGATCAACCCGCTGGGCCTGATCGCCGGTCTTGCACTGCTCGCGGTCTTCGGCGTCGGGCTCGGGTCGCTGTCCTACGCGCTGGCCCTCGCCACGAAGGACCGGGAATGGCTCTTCTGGGGCGTGCAGCAGTCGCTGATCTTCCCCCTGCTCATCCTGTCCGGCATGCTCCTGCCGCTGGATGGGGGTCCCGGTTGGATGCGCGTCGTCGCGGGGGTGAACCCGGTCAACTGGGTCGTGCAGGCCGAGCGCGCGCTGTTCGCCGGCGACTACGCGAACACCGCGATCGCCTGGGGCTGGCTGGCCGGCGTCGTCGTAGCCGTGGTCGGGTTGCTCGTCGGCATCCGCGCGATCAGGCGCAGCAGCTGACGGTTCCTGTGCGGCATCCGACCTCCGGATGCCGCACAGGTGCGCCGCTTAGACTCGACGGGTGAAGATCCCGCCGCTGCTCGTGTACTCGGTCCTGCGCCTGCTGGCGTTCGTCGTCCCGCTCGCGATCATGTGGCTGTTCTTCCCGATCCTGCGGGAGTACTGGTGGCTCACCGCGATCTTCGCCGCCCTGATCGGAATGAGCATCTCGTTCCTGTTCCTGCGCAAGCCCCTGTCGGATGCGTCGTCCGAGCTCCACGAGCGACGCGTCACCGGGCAGAGCCGGAGCAGCACGGCCGCTGAGGATGCCGCGGCGGAGGACGCCGCCACCGACTGAGCCTCGGGACGACCGGCGGATCGGGCGTCAGCCGACGAACGCCCAGTACAGCCCGCCCGCGTAGAGCAGCGCGGTGAGCGAAGTGAGTCCCAGCGCGATCACGAGCTCGCTCGCCTTGCGGTAGCTCCACACGATCGCCAGCGCCGGGAGTCCCGCCAGCAGCGCGAGCAGCGCCAGCCAGGCGATCGGGTACAGCAGCGCGATGAAGCTCGAGATCAGGAACGGCACGATCAGGAAGAGCGTGTACAGCACCTGCGTCGCCCGTTTTCCGATCAGCACCGTCAGCGTGCGCTTGCCGGCCACCCGGTCCTGATCGATGTCGCGCAGGTTGTTCGCGAGCAGCCCGGCGCACGCGAACAGGCCGGCCGCGATCGCGCCGAGCCACGCCTCCTGCGGGAGGGCGAAGGCCTGCACCCACGTGGTGCCGAGGGTGGCGACCAGCCCGAAGAAGACGAAGACGAAGACTTCGCCGAGGCCGAAGTACCCGTACGGGCGCTTGCCGCCCGTGTAGAACCACGCGGCGATGATGCTGACGGCGCCGACCGCCAGCATCCACCACTGCTGCGTGCGGATCACGATCGCGAGGCCGGCGACGGCCGCGAGCGCGAAGAACACCAGCGCGACGATCAGCACGCTCTTCGCGGAGACGCGACCGGATGCCGTGAGGCGAGCGGGCCCCACCCGGTGCGCGTCGGTGCCACGGATGCCGTCGGAGTAGTCGTTCGCGAAGTTCACGCCGATCTGCAGCAGGACAGCGACAGCGAGGCAGGCGAGCGCGAGGACCCAGTGCAGTCGCGGGTCGACGATCTGCGCGGCTCCGGTGCCGATGACGACCGGCGCGACCGCGAGCGGCAGCGTCCGCAGCCGTGCGGCGCCCACCCAGTCGCCGAAGGTCACAGGGGGTGCCTCGACGATGGGTCGTCTGGCCGGGTTGCCGCTCGTACGGGGACGCTTCTTCGAAGATCGCTTGCTGGATGCCACGGGGGAATCATAGTGGCCGCACCGATGCGCCCCGTGGCAGCCTGCGTCAGGAGCGCTGGAACGTGAGGTGCGTCACGCCGCTCTCCGCGACTTCGCTCGTGACGTCGTAGCCGTCCTCGATCCCGCGCAGGCCGTCCCAGAGGCGCGCGCCCTGGCCGAGCACGATCGGGACGACCGCGACGTGCAGCCGGTCGACCAGGCCTGCGGCGAGGAACTGTCGTACGACGTCGACCCCGCCGCCGACGCGGACGTCAGCATCCCCCGCGGCCTCGACCGCCTGGCGGAGAACGTCCGCGGGCGCGGCATCCACGAAATGGAACACCGTGCCGTTGTCGAACGCGATCGACGGGCGCGGGGTGTGCGTCAGCACGAACACCGGGCAGCCGAACGGCGGCTCTTCGCCCCACCATCCGCGCCACTCCGGGTCGTTGCCGTAGATGTGCAGCCCGAACATGCCGGCGCCTATGATCTCGGCGCCGATCCCTTCGAAGTACGCGCTCGCGTACTTCTCCTCCACGCCGGTCGTCCCGGCGCCCGAGGTGTCGCCGAACACGCGCTGCTGCATCGTGCGGGTCGCGGTGTAGGCCGCGACAAGGCGCATCCAGTCCTTCCCGATCGGGTCGTCCGGAGTCTGATCGGCGGTGGCGGCGAAGCCGTCGAGAGAGATGTTGAGATCGACGCGGACGGTCATGCACGGTCCTTTCCTGCGGGGTTCGTGTCTTTGCCGTCCAGCCACAGGGTGTCGGTTGCATCGGCGTGCGCACCGTCGGTGCCGACGTGCTTGCTGCTGATCTGCGGGCCCTTCGTGATCACGTGCACGAGCGCCATGCCGTAGCCGCGCGAGAGGTCGTAGTCGGCCTTCAGCCATTCGAGGATCGGCGTCGCCTTGGTCTCGGCGCCGAATCCCCTCTCGGTCGCGAGGTCGAGGAACTGACGCGGCGTGAGGCCCGTTCTGGTCTCGATGTTGTCGAGGTACGCCTGGAAGGACATGGGGTCTCCTGTTCAGTCCTCGTCGAGGAACGTCTGAATCATGATGGCGGATGCGTGGATGCAGAGGATGCGCAGCACGCCGGTGCCGGCGTTCACGAATCCGTGCGGCACGTAAGCGGCGACCGTCGCGGTATCTCCGGCGACCGCGTCGAAGCTCTCGCCTGCACGGGTGATGCGGGCGGTGCCCTCGAGGACGACCCAGGTCTCGGAGTAGGGATGCCAGTGCAGTCCCGGCCCCTCGCCGGGCTGGTTCTCGACGTAGAAGTACGACACGTCGGCGCCGTGCTCCTGCCCGACGAACTTGCGGCTGCGGCCACTGCCCATGCGGATATCCGCTGCGGCGACGACCCCTTCGGGAAGCGTTGTGCTGTTCATGGCTCCAGTCTCGACACTGCGCGGACGGCATCCTAGAGTTTCGATGTGGATCGAAACACCCGTCCGGTCGAAGGCGTCGAGCACCCGGACCATCGCGTCGAGTTCCAGCTGAGCCACGGCGACATCCAGGCCGTGCGCTTCGGCATCTCCCCCGGACACGAACTCGCTCACGCCGTTCGGGTCCTGCTGCGTCCGGCGCAGCATCCGCTGCAGTGGGGCTGGTTGCGTTCGGTGCGCGAGCGCCTCCCTCGGGACAGCTTCGCCCTGCTGGCCGCAGTCATCGGCGACGACGGCTACATGCCGGACTTCCTCACGGCCGCCCCGCGCTGGGACATGACTCCGGATGCCGAGGTCGACGCCCTGCGCACGGCAGCACTCGAGCCGATGCGCGTCGACTTCGGGAAGATGGTGCTGCGCTCGCAGGGCGCCAGACAGCAGGCGCTGCGCGATATGCAGGCGCATCCGATCCGCGCACGGCGCATGATCGCCGATGCCCGGTCGGAGGTCTGGGATGCCGCGCTCGCCCCGGTGTGGCCGCAGCTCGAGCGCATCCTGCGCGCCGACATTGCCACGCGCTCGCGGACGATCGCGGCGTCCGGGATCTCCGCCATGGCGGGCGACCTGCACGAACGCGTCAGCTGGGGCGACGGCGCCGTGCGCGTGCGCCTGCGCAAGCACAGCGAGCACGTCGACTGCCGCGGCAGCGGGCTCGTCCTCGTGCCATCGGTCATGTCGTCGTGGGGATGCATGGTGCTCACCGAACCGCCGGCGCAGCCCACGCTGTTCTATCCGGCGCGGGGTGTCACGGCCGGGTGGGCACGCGATTCCGCCGAGACGGATGCCGCGCTGGGCGCTCTGCTGGGACCGGCGCGCGCCGACGTCCTGCTCGCGGCCGGATCCGCCCGCACCACATCGCAGGTGGCCAGGGATGCCGGGATCGCCGTGTCGACGGCATCCCACCACCTCGGCATCCTGCGCGATGCCGGCCTGATCGCCAGCGAACGCGACGGAAATCGGATGCTGCATCTGCGCACGCCGCTCGGGGAGGCGATGGTGGGCGCGGCGCTCTGAACCGTTACCCGGCCGGGACGATCGGTCGGTGCTCGTAGAACGTCTGCAGGACGACCGTCGTGCGGGTGCTCACGTTGGCCGCCAGCCTGATGTCGCGCACGAGCTCTTCCAGGGCCCGCGGCGTCGGAACGCGCACGAACAGCATGTAGCTCGCCGCGCCGGCGATCGAGTGACAGGCCTCGATCGCCGTGAGGTGCTCGAGGAGCTCCGGTGCGTTGTCGGGTTGCGCGGGGTCGAGCGGGGTGATCTCGATGAAGGCGGATAGCGGCTTGCCGACCTGTTCGGCATCGATGAGCGCACGGTAGCCGGTGATGACGCCGCGCGATTCGAGCCGTTTGAGACGCGACTGCACGGCGGACGTGCCCAGCCCCACCGCCTCGGACAGCTGCGCGAGCGTGGCGCGCGCATCGCGGGAGATCTCGGTGATGATCGCACGGTCGACAGCATCTTCCATACATGGAAGAATATCGGTGATATCCGGCATTCGCCGGAGATATTCCGTCAAACCTCAGAATCGGAGGTCCCGATGCCCACTCTTCCTGCTGCCAACGCCATCATCGGCGAACCCGAGGTCGTCGAGGACGCTTCGATCGCTGAGACGAGTGCTGCGTGGGCGCAGCTGAAGGATGCGGCGATCGCGATCCGCGAACTGCAGATCAAGGACGGGTCGATCCCGGATGCCGCGGACCACCCCGCCGCGGGAGAGCACGTCGCCGCGATCGTCGCGGGGATCCGCGCCCTCTCCCCCGCCTTCCCGCACGATGCGGAGTATCTGAGCGCGTCGATGGCGGACTTCCAGCGCTGGGCGGAATCCGGGTTCGGCGTGCCGGACTTCCTGGATTCCCTCGTCGCGTTCCAGCCGCAGCAGCACCGGGTCGACGGCATCCGTCATCTGGTCGTCTTCCCGATGTACACGCAGAACGGCTCGTCCGACCGGCTCGTCGAGGCGCTGATCGTGCAGGCGATCTGGCCGGAGTTCATCGCCGAGCTCGAGGCGGGCGACTACGGCAACAAGCTGTTCGTCTCGCTCCGGCTCGTGGATTTCACGCCCGGGTACGACACGAATTCGGCGGTGCTGTTCCCCGAGACGGTCGCGATGCGGGAGATCCCGCCGTTCACGTGGGGCGCGATCTTCCAGGACCGCGAAGCCGCGCGCTACCGTCGCGTCGTGCGTGCGGCATCCGAGGTCACGAAGCTCGACCTGCCCGCCGAGGCGGCACGGATGCTCGACGATCAGGACCTCACCGAACAGACGTTCGTGATGTGGGACATCATCCACGACCGCACCCACATGCGCGGCGATCTGCCGTTCGACCCGTTCATGATCAAGCAGCGCATGCCCTTCTTCCTGTACTCGCTGGAGGAGCTGCGGTGCGATCTGACCGCGTTCCGGTCGTCGGTCGCGATTCAGGAGCGGCTGGCCACGCGGGTCGGCTCGGGCGATGAGCTGTCGGATGCCGAGCAGCAGATGCTCGAGCACGCCGCGCTCGTGCAGTACGCGGTGATCTTCGACCGGATCTTCCGATTCGCAATCACCGGCTCGCGCGTGCGCAACTACGACGGTCTCGGCGGGCAACTGCTGTTCGCCTGGCTGCACCAGCGCGGAGTCCTGCACTGGACCGACACGCAGCTCGCCTTCGACTGGGCCGAGGTTCCGGATGCCGTGATCGCGCTGGGCGCCGCGATCGACGATCTGTACTGGCGCTCCATCGACCGGCCCAAGACCGCGCACTGGCTCGCGGCCTACGAGCTCGTCAGCTCGGTGGTGACGCCGAATCCGGCATCAGTCTGGGCACGCGGCCTCTCGGATGAGGTGCTTGCCGGTCCTCCCAAGGGATACACGGATGCCGTGCTGGACGACGAGTTCCCCCTGTCGATGTTCTTCGAGGCGCTGGAGAAGAAGATGCGCGATGTGATCGCATCGACGGCAGGAATCCGCGGGACGGACGACTGAGCGCGCTTGCGGCCATGCACGGATCTCGCAGAACAGCACTGATCTCGCAGGAAATCCGAGAGTTCCTGCGAGAAGGATGCCAGTCTGCGAGATACCGACCGCGCGGCGGAGCGAAGTCGGCACGGAGCGGGAGGAGCAGATCATGAGCGCAGCAGGACACGTGGTGATCGTCGCAGGGGCGACGAGCGAGACGGGTCTGGCGGTGACGCGGGCTCTGACGGATGCCGGGGCGCAGGTGATCGCGACCGGACGCTCCGCAGATCGGCTCGCGGCGCTGCGGGATGCCGGGGCGGAGGTCGAGGTGGCGGACGCGACCTCGCTGGAGGCGATGACGTCGCTGGCGGCGAAGATCGGTCCGGTGGACGGCGTGCTCCCTCTGGTCGGCGGATGGCGCGGCGGCGGCGGGCTCGCCGGGCAGAGCGACGAGGACTTCGACGCGCTCCTTCCCGCACTGCAGGCCGTACGCGCGACGAGCAGGGCATTCGATGACGCGCTCCGCGCGTCGGATGCCGGACGCTTCGCGATCGTCTCGTCCACCGCTGTCGCGCGCCCGCTGGCGGGTGGTGCGAACTACGCCGCGGTGAAGGCGGCGAGCGAGGCGTGGGCGCGCGCGGTCGCCCACGGTTTCGCGAAAGCGGCACGGGATGCCGAGGAGCAACTGCACGCGGCATCCGTCGTCTTCCGGGCGAAGAGCCTGGAACCGGATGCCCTGGCGGCGGCAGTGGTCGGCCTGTGGGATCAGGCTGGCGTGGACCTGAACGACACGGTCATCGAGATCTGAGGTCGCGAGGCGCTCAGCGGTCGTGATGCTCGGGGAACTCCGGTGGCATGCCGCGGACAGGCGGAGGCGCGTCCGGGGTGTGCGCCGCTTCGTCTCCTGCGTGTGCGGCCTCGGGTGACTCGGCGTCCGGCCCGACCTCCTGCTCTGGGGCCGTGGCGTACAGCTCGGTGAGCTTCCGGTACGACCGGGTGAAGAATGCAAGTCCCCCGATGATCACCATGATGATCCCGGCGAACAGGCAGATGAGCGCGATGCCCCGCGCTTCTCCGTCGCCGAGCAGCCATCCCCACTGCTGCTGACCTGGTGCAGTCTTCATGTACGGGATGATCCAGAATTCGGCGATCGGTGCGATGAGGAACGCCGTGATCGGAGCTGCCGCCGCCTCCATCGCCGCCGCGACGCCGAACACCCGGCCCTGCCGCTGGTACGGCACGACCTTCTGGATCACCGTCTGCTCGGCGGCCTCGGCCGGCGGCACCAGCATCATGTAGAACCACATCCCGATGACATACAGCGGCCACCACTCGCGCAGCATGAAGACGGCGCCGAGCAGCCCCATCGCCATGACCACGAGCAGAAGCGTGCGCACCGGGCGCTTGCCGAGACCGAACCTCGCCACCAGTGCCCCGCCGATGAGGAACCCGGTCGACGCGAACGCCAGCGCGAACCCCCACACCTGGGCACTGAAGAGCGTCAGTCCGTACGGATCCATCAGCGCCATGTAGACGCCGCCGATGAGGTTGTTGAAGGTGGAGAACACGATCAGCGCGAACAATCCGGGGGCGAGCCGGATCGCGCGGACGCTGCCGCGGAAGTCGAGGGCGCTGGACGCATCCGGATCCGGGTGCGGCTCTTCCTCGGGGATCCGCACGAACAGCAGATGCACGAACGTCAGCCCCATCGCGGCGATCGCGATGACGAGCGTCCACCCCATGCCGAGGAACCCGATCGACAGCCCCGAGAACACGCTCGTCACGAGGAACGCGAGCCCCTGCACCGTGCCGACGAGGCCGTTCGCGTTCGCGCGCTTGTCCTCTTCGATCAGCAGGGTCACGGTCGTCGACAGCGCGATGTTGCGCAACTGCTCGATCACGCCGCCGAACAGGATGACCCCCGAGAACAGCCAGAACCAGGGGCCGCCGAGGTTCAGCAGCTCGGACTCCGGCTGCCACATGTAGAGGACGCCGGCGATGCCGAAAGCCACAGCGGAGATGACGCTCGACAGCACCATGACGGCGTGCTTGCGGTGCCGATCGACGATCGTGCCGAACACCATCGCGAAGATCGCGACGAACAGCATGTAGGCGCCGCCGATGATGCCGGTGGCGAGCACGGACTGCGTCTCGATGTACACCCAGAACGTCAGCGCGAACCACAGGAAGCTCGTCGTCACGTTCGCGATGAGCGTGTTGACGAGGACGTTCGCGAAGGCGCGTTTCGCAAGGGCCCTGTCCATGGCTCCGAGAGTAATCGTCACCACGGACATCCGACATAGGCTTATGCGGTGAGCACCCTTCATGACCCCGCGATCCGGGGCTTCGCGTCGGACAACTACTCCGGCATCCACCCCGAGGTTCTGGCGGCCATCGCCGCCGCGAACGACGGGCATCAGGTCGCCTATGGCGAGGACGTCTACACCGAACGCCTGCAGGAGGTCTTCCGTTCGCACTTCGGTGCGGATGCGGAGGCCTTCCCGGTCTTCAACGGCACGGGCGCGAACGTCACCGGCCTGCAGTCGATGCTTCCGCGGTGGGGCGCGGTGATCTCGGCATCCACCGCCCACATCAACGTCGACGAGGGCGGCGCTCCCGAGCGGATCGGCGGCTTCAAGCTCCTGACCGTGCCGGCCGACGACGGCAAGCTCACTCCTGAACTCGTCGACCGCGAGGCGTGGGGCTGGGGCGATGAGCACCGAGCCCAGCCGCTCGTCGTGTCGATCACCCAATCGACCGAGCTCGGCACCCTGTACACGCCGGACGAGATCCGCGCGCTTGCCGACCATGCGCACAAGCGCGGGATGAAGCTGCACCTGGACGGTGCGCGCATCTCGAATGCCGCCGCCGCGCTGGGCGTCCCCTTCGCCGCGTTCACGCGCGATGCGGGCGTCGACGTGCTCAGCTTCGGCGGCACCAAGAACGGTGCGATGCTCGGCGAGGCCGTCGTCGTGCTGAACCCCGAGGCCTCCGCTGGGCTGATCTACTCGCGCAAGTTCAACATGCAGCTGTCCTCGAAGATGCGGTTCGTGTCCGCGCAGCTGATCGCGCTGCTCGAGGGCGACCTCTGGCTGCGCAACGCGTCGCACTCCAATGCGATGGCGCAACGACTGCGCGGCGGAATCGAGGCCGGACTCGCGGACGGCTCGATCCGCGGCGTGGAGTTCACCCAGCCGACCCAGGCCAACGGTGTCTTCGCGACGCTCCCCGACGGCGTCGCCGATCGCCTGCGCGAATCCTTCCGCTTCTACGACTGGGATGCCGCGCGGAACGAAGTGCGCTGGATGTGCAGCTTCGACACCGCCGAGAGCGATGTCGACGCGTTCATCGCCGAGATCGGTCGGCTGACGACCGCGTGACCGACTGGGACGGCGCGTTCAACCTGCGCGATCTGGGCGGACTGCCGCTGAACGGCGGCGGGATGACGGTGCATGGTCGCGTGTACCGGTCAGGGCGCCCCGAGACCCTGACGGATGCCGGCTGGCATGCTCTTCGCTCCGCCGGCGTCCGGACGATCGTCGACCTTCGCAACGCCCCGGAGCGGACGCGACGCGACACGGATCCGGCCCTCGCCGCTGAGCATGCGGAGGGCGTCGTCATCATCCACGCGCCGACGGAGGACCCTGACGATGCCGAGTTCATGCGCGTGTGCGGGCCGTGGCTGGATCATCCCCGGTCCTACGCCGACAACACGCGGATGTACCCGGAGCGGTTCGCCGCCGTGTTCACGGCGCTGGCCGCAGCCGAGGGCGCCGCGCTGTTCCACTGCGCCGGCGGGCGCGACCGCACCGGCATGATCGCCGGGATGCTGCTGACGCTGGCCGAGGTCGAGCGCGACGCGATTCTGCTCGACTACGGCGCCGGATTCCGCGAGGCCAGCCGGCGCCATTCCCGTGATCTTCCCGCGGTGCCGCTCCCCGGCCAGGGCGGCTACGTCGAACCGAAGTTCAGCGACGAGGAGATCGAGGAGCGCATCGCCGATCGAGTGGCCGCCCTCGACAGCTGGCTGGCTGACCTGGACGTGCGCGCCTACCTGCGGGATGCAGGCATGACGGAGCCCGAGATCGAGTTGCTCGCGCGGCGGCTGCGGAACTGACCGTACGGCCCGCGCTCGACGGACGCGCACCTTCTGCGGGGGATGCTTCAGGTCGCACTTTCTGCCGTTTCAGGCCTGTCGGCAGCTGTTGCGGTCGCACTTTCTGCCGTTTCGACGGCGTCAGAACGGCGTCAATTGCGACCTGAACCACGGAGCGTGCCGCCCGAGGGTCATGCGGGCTGCGACCAGTCCTCGACGCGCAGCCCGCGAACCCGGTCGAAGTCGTTGACGTTGTTCGTCACCATCGTCAGGTCGGATGCGAGCGCCTGGCCGGCCAGCAGCAGGTCGTACCCGCCGATGGGGGTTTCTCGCGCTGCGAGGTCCGCTCGAATCGTTCCTGATTGGCTGGCCGCGAGCGCGTCGAAGTCGAGAACGATCCGTCGGCTGAGCAGCTCCTCGAAGGGTGGAATCGGCTCAGCGCCCTGGCTTCGCCCCCGGCACGTCGATATCCGACCACACCAGACGATGATCGCTCGACGGGAACGGGTAGACGCCGGTCAGCGCGGCCAGCGGGTCGGCCTGCTCCGGCCAGAACACCTCGGAGTCGAGGATGCGGATCTGACGGCTCGGCAGCACGTAGTCGACCCGCAGGTTCCCCGGCGGCTCGGAGAAGTCTGCGGTGTCCTGTGCGGCATCCCCGGTGTGCTCAGCGTTGATCCCCGCCTGCAGGACGGATGCCTCGGCACCACCCGCACTCGTCGGAACGGAGCGGGTGTTCACGGCCGGGTGCTCGAGCAGCTGGTCGATCGCGCCGGCCGTCGAGTCGCCGTCGTTCGGGTCGGCGTTCTGGTCGCCGGCGATCACGAAGAGGTCTCCGCCGCGCAGCCCGCCTGACCGGCCGGCGTCGTCGTAGATGTAGGCGCCGGTCCTGCCGCCGGAGATGTAGTCCGCCCAGAAGCGGATCTCGTCGTGGTTGCGGGTGCCGTTGCGGTCCCCAGGACCGTCGAAGGTCGGCGGCGTCGGGTGCGACACGAGGAAGTGCACGGTCTTGTTCTTCGACACCTGCACGGGGACGTCCCAGTGCGACTTGCTCGACAGCGGGAAGAGCGCGAGCTCCTCTTCGGAGTAGAAATCGGCCGGCTCGGGAGTCGACGGGTCATCCGGCAGGAGCGCGCCAGGCATGTCGGCCCAGCGGAAGTTCTGGAAGGTGCGCACGGCCTCTTCCTCGATCGGGAACTTCGAGTACACCGCCATGCCGTACTGACCAGGGAAGAGACCGAAGCCCCACGCGTCATCGCCACCGGCGATCTGGCCGTCCCCGTTGAGGTCGAATCCGCTCGGGACGCCGGTGTTCACCGGTGCCGTATAGCGGTATGGGTACGTGACGGCCTCGGCATCGCCGTGCGGCATCGAGAGGTAATTGTCCTGGAAGAGCCGCAGCGCCTCGCCCTCGGCGTCGTAGTCGAACTCGTTGATCAGCAGCACGTCCGGCTTCGCGCGCTGAATGATCTCGGCCACGGCATCCGCCTGCGCGTTGCCCGGCTCCGACAGATCGGTCACGAGCTGACCTTCGACGCCGCGATTCAGGGAGGCGTTGAAGGTCGCGAACCGCGCATCGGTGCGCGACCCCTTCGAATCGGATGCCGCGGGCGGGGCGGCGAGGGCCGGGGCGGCTGCGCCGCCCACGAGGATGAGGGCGGCGGCCATGCCCACCGCTCCGAGGCGACGTCGTGTTGTGCTCATGCGAGAACGCTACCGAGGGCCGGTGACATCCGGGTGAACGACAAAGGCGGGACGCGCGTCCTCCGACGCACGTCCCGCTTCCATTCGATCCGCGTCAGTGCCCGGGAACGGCTCCCTCGACCAGCAGTGCGTCGGCCTTGGCGCTGAAGTAGCGCGTCGCCCACATCAGGACTGCGCCGAGGAACGCGAACACTCCGAGCGAGACGACGCCCCAGGCTCCGCTGTCCGTCGGGACCGTCTCGTTCACGCTGTTGCGCATGATCGGGGCGACGAATCCACCCAGGTTGCCGAGCGAGTTGATGAGTCCGATACCGGTCGCAGCCGCGGCTCCCGTGAGGAACGAGGTCGGAAACGACCACGTGATGGGCCCGGTCGAGAGGAACGCCGCTACGGCGACTGTGATCGCCAGGATGCCGAGCAGACTCTGCCCGTTGGCGCCGGCCCAGGCTGAGACGAGGATCGCGATCCCGGTGATGAAGAAGAACAGCGTTCCCCAGTTGCGGCGGCGCTTGACCGACGTCGCGAACTTGCCGACGTAGTAGCAGGCGAACAGGCCCACCGCCCATGGGATGGCCGAGACGAGGCCGACCTGCCAGCCGACGTCCTGTCCGATGAGGCCGGCCACCTGCTGCGGGAGGTAGAAGGTCGTGCCGTACACGGCGATCTGCAGGCAGAAGTAGATGGCCGTGAAGTACCAGACCTTCCAGCTGATCAGCGCGGCGCCGATACCGCGTGGACCATCGGATTCCTTGATGCCGTCCTCGTGCTCCATCACGCTCTTCAGGGCAAACTTCTCGTCATCCGTGAGGAACTTCGCCTTCTGCGGCGAATCCACCAGGAAGAAGAACGCGGCGATACCGGCGACGACGGCCATCATTCCCTCGACGAAGAACATCACCTGCCAGCCCGCCCACGGTGTGAACTGCTCGCCGAAGCTGATGAGTCCACCCGACAGCGGGGCGCCGACCATCTGCGAGAACGGCTGGGCCAGGTAGAACAGCGCGAACATCTGCACGCGGCGCTTGTTCGGGAACCACTGCGCCAGGAACATGATCACACCGGGGAAGAGTCCGGCCTCGGTCACACCGAGCAGGAAGCGCAGGATGATGAACATCGTCTCGCCGTTCACGAACGCGAACAGCGATGCGACGATGCCCCAGGTGATGGCGATGCGTGCGAGCCAGAAGCGGGCGCCGAACTTGTCCAGCAGCAGGTTCGAGGGGATCTCGAACAGCGCGTACCCGATGAAGAAGATGCCGGCGCCGAGCGCGTATGCGCCGGCGGAGATGCCGCGATCGACCTCCATGGCCGCTTCGGCGAAGCCGACGTTCGTGCGATCCAGGAACGCGACGAAGTAGAGGATGATCAGCATCGGCATGAGGCGGAAGGTCGCCTTGCGGATGCCGCTGGCGAGGTGCGGGCTGTTGAGCAGGCCCTGCGCGACAGTGACATTGGCGCGCGTCGTCTCGCCGAACTCGGATGAGGACACGATGACTCTCCTTTGAGCAGTCGGTGGTTGGGGGTGGATGTCGTGCGGAGCGTCAGCTTCCCAGCGCCGGGATGATCATGACGAGGCCGACGGCCACGCAGATCACTCCGAGCACCAGGAAGGCGATGCGCCCCTTGGACCAGGGTCGGGTCATGGAATGCTCCGTTTCAGGCGGATCTCAGTGCATGTAGAGGCCGCCGTCGACGTTCAGGGTCTGACCCGTCACGAATCCGGCATCCTCACTGATCAGGTAGGCGACAGCGGCGGCGATGTCCGTGGGGGTGCCGATGCGGGGCAGCACGCCGTCGGCGGCCATCGCGGTCTTGCGCTCCTCGGTCAGGGTGCCGCCCATGATGTCGGTGTCGATCGGACCGGGCGAGATCACGTTCGCCGTGACCCCCACCGGTCCCAGCTCGCGGGCGATCGATCGCATGAGGCCGATGACGGCGGCCTTGGATGCCGAGTAGGGCGTCTTGGAGAACGTGCCGCCGCCGCGCTGGGCGGACACCGACGAGATGCCGACGAGACGACCGATGCCGTTGTCGGCCATCGTGCGCGCGACCCGCTGGGTGATCCAGTGCACACCGTCGAGGTTGATCGACTCGACACGGAACCACTCCTCGGGCGTGACCTCGAGGTACGGGATCGGGGATGACACCCCTGCGAAGTTCACCAGGGCGACGGTCTGCGGCAGCTGCGCCTCGAGCGCGTCGACGGCCGCGACGGCCTGCTCGCGGTCGGCGACGTTCGCACCGACGCCTGCGGCGCGAACACCGTGCGCCTCGGCGACCTCGGCGGCGGTGCGCGCCGCTGCTTCGCCGTCGACATCGATGATGCCGATGTTCCATCCGCGCTCGGCGAGGTAGAAGGCGGTGGCGCGGCCGATGCCGCGGGGGCTGGCTGCACCGGTCAGGATCGCGGTGCGCTCTGCGGGAAAGGGAGTGGCCATCGTCGGCTCCTTCAGCTCTGTGCGGGGTGGATCGGGGCGGGGCCGAGCTCGTCGATGAGCTTCTTCATCGCGACATAGGCCTTGTTGCGGTACGCGATCAGTTCGGGCGTCCGGTCGGCCGGCACGTCGAGGAAACCGGCCCCGGACTTCGTGCCGAGCTTGCCGGCCTCCACGAGGTCGGCGAGCGCCTTCGGCGTCGCGAACCGCTCCGGGAACTCGGTCTGCAGCGACGCGTAGCAGAATGCGTACACGTCGAGCCCGGCCATGTCCGCGATCGCGAACGGGCCGAAGAACGGCAGCCGGAATCCGAACGTCGTCCGCACGATCGTGTCGATGTCCTCCGGGCTCGCGACGCCCTCCTCGACGAGCTGGGTCGCCTCGTGGAAGAGCGCGTACTGCAGACGATTAAGGACGAAGCCGGTGGCGTCCTTGACGCGCGCGGTCTCCTTGCCGGTGGCCGCGACGATCTGCTCGACGACGGGGAGGACCGCGGCATCCGTTCCGGCGTGCGGAATGAGCTCGACACCGGGGATGAACGGCGCCGGATTGGAGAAGTGCACGCCCAGGAAGCGCTCCGGGTGGGAGACGGCCTCGGCCAGCTTGCCGATGAGGATGGTCGAGGTGTTGCTGCCGATGATGGCGTCCGGTGCCGCAGCCTCAGAGATGCGGCGCAGCGTCGCGTGCTTGATCTCGATCTTCTCCGGCACGGCCTCTTCGATGAAGGAGGCGCCGGCCACGGCATCCTCGATCGTCGCAGCGGTCAGGCGCTCGGCGATGATGGCCGACGCGTCTGCGGGGAAGAGTCCGTCGGCGGCGAACTGCGCGGCCTCGGTGATGAGGCGCTCGCGGTTGCCGCGGGCGATCTCGATGTCGACGTCGGCGATGCGGACGTCGGCACCGGACAGCGCGAGCGACTGGGCGATACCGCCGCCCATGTATCCGCTGCCGATGACGGCGTAGACGGGGCGTTCCTGGTCAGTCATGTCAATCGTCTCCTGGGTGAATCGTTCAGACGGCGTCCGGAAGGAGCGTCCGCAGGTAGTCGCGGTTCGTGGCGCAGACGCCGAGGCTGTCGCCGCCGTACTGCTCCATGAGGAACGGACCGCGGAACCCGACCTCGATCGCATGGGCGACCATGGCGCGGTAGTTGATGAGGCCGAGTTCCATGCTGGTGGGCACTGAAGTCGCCCAGCTGCGGTCGGCCGATTCGTCGCGGGTGTAGTTCTTGACGTGCCAGTAGTTGGCGTACGGCAGCGTCTTCTCGTGCATCTCGCGCCAGTCCTCGATCGGACGGTGCAGACGGATGAGGTTGGCGATGTCGGGGTTGAGTCCGACGTTGTCGAGTCCGATCTCCTCGATCAGGCGGACGGCGCTGTCGGCGGTGCCGAGGTAGGTGTCCTCGTACATCTCGAGCGACATCGGCAGGCCGACGGATGCCGCGTGCTCGCCGAGCTCCCGCAGTCGCTTGACCGCCAGGGCACGGGTGTCGGCGTCGTCCGGGTCGACCGGTCCCTGCGCTGTCCAGAACCACAGCGCCTTGCGCTGCGCCTCGGTGAACGGCTGGTGCAGGCCGGTGGAGAAGACCTGCATGCCGAGCTCGGCGGCCGCGTCGATCGCCCGGTGCGCGTAGGCGAGGTTCTCCTCGCCCTTGCCCGGCTCGATGACGCTCTGACGCTGCACGTGCACGGAGATGAGCTGGATGCCGTGGCTGCCGGCGATCGTCTTCAGCTCGTTCCGGCGTTCATCGGTCAGCTCGGAGGGGCGGATGTGGCTGTCGGCGATCTCGACCGCGGTGAACCCGAGGCGCTCGATCTGTCCGAAAACGCCGTCCCACGTCTCGGCGGACGCGTCATGAAGGCGGGTCCCGTCGGGGGCGATGGGGCTGAACCCGTGCATGCAGACGGCGATGGGCCAGTTCGCACTGGTGAGGGGCTGCGACGTTGCGGTCATGACGACTCCGTTGACGATCCTGTTGCCGACATCCTGTCGGTATTCATAGATCCTATAGGAAATAGTCGTGAGCGCAAGCGTCGATCTCGAGCGGACGCTGCTCGGCGGTGATCGCGGGTTTCGACTCGTCGCTCGACGAGCGAGGGGTCATCGCTCGAGCGAGAGCCTCAGGACTGCTCGAGATCGAGCGAACGGGACCTGACCTGCTCGATGTGGCGGCGCATCAGCTCTTCCGGCGAATCAGGGTCACCGCTCCCGAACGCGTCGACGATGGCCTCGTGCTCGGCGATCGCCTCGCGCACGTCGGTCACACCGTGCTCGGCGGACTGCCGCATCCGATGCAGCTGGGCACCCAGCGACTCGGACATCTCGGTCAGGTAGCGGTTGCCGCAGTGCGCGAACACGACCCGGTGGAACGCGGCATCGGCGGTGAAGTAGGCGGTCGTGAGTTCGACGTCCGTCGTGGCGGCGCGCATCGCCGTGATCACCTGCTCACCGATGCGTCGGTGCGTCTCCTCGGCGACGCGCAGCTCGTCGAGCATCTCCTCGGTCGCCGGCGTCGCCAGACGCGCCGCGCGGGACTCCAGCATGATGCGCGCCTCGAAGAGCTCCTGCAGCTGGGCGAGGCCGAGAGGCGGTGCCACCCGATACCCCTTGAGCGCTTCGCGGGTCACGAGTCCGGTGCGCTCGAGCTGCACCATCGCCTCGCGCACGGGCGTCGGCGAGACGTTGAGCTGACGCGCGATCGTGTCGATCGAGAGCCGGGCCCCTGGCGCCGCCTCGCCGCTCAGCAGCAGCTGCAGGATGCGTTCGTAGACGTGATCGCGCAGGCCACGGCGCTCGATCGTGCTCTCGAGTCCGAGCAGTCCCCCGTCAGTCATCGTCTTCTCCCTCGTGAACGGCGATCACGCCGTCAGTGATCCCACTTCATCGAGAATGTCACGAACCGCGGCTGGTTCGTGCGCGAACCGGCCGAGGAACAGCCCGTCGACACTGTCCGCGATCTGCGTGAGGAGCCCAGGCCCCGCACTGCCGCCGTAGATCACCGACACCTCCGCACCCGATTCAGCACGCAGCGCGCTGCAGACGCCGCGGATGTGATCCGGTTCCGCGGGGGCCGGGGCGCCGATGGCCCACAGCGGCTCGTAGGCGATCACGAGCGGGCCGGCGACCCCGGCATCCGATGCGTCCGACAGTGCGGAACGGATCTGCGCGAGACAGACCTCTGCCGCAGCATCCGGCGCCATCCGGTCGACCTCGCCGACGCACAGGATCGGCGTGATGCCGTTGCGCAGCGCCGCGTGCGTCTTGGCGGCGACGACCTCGTCGGTGTCGCCGAACATCCGTCGCCGTTCGGCGTGACCGACCTCCACGAAGCGGCAGCCGAGCTCGGCCAGCACGGCGGCCGAGACCTCGCCGGTGAACGCACCGGCATCCTCGGTCGCGACATCCTGCGCACCGACGGCGAGCGCGCCGCCGTGCTCAAGTGCCGCGGGGATCGACGGGTACTGCGGGATCACGAACGCCGTGACGGCGTCCCGGGCCGGATGATCGGCGAGGATCTCGGCGACGCCCGAGACCCAGGCCACCGTCCGGGCGTGCGAGAAGTACATCTTCAGGCTCGCGCCGATGAGCATCCGGTCCGCCATGATCAGCGCGCTTCGTACGCGCAGATCTCGTCGACCTTCGCAGCCGACGCGCTCTGCGGGTCGAACGTGTAGGTCAGCCATTCGGCGGCGAGACGGCGGGCGAGCTCGATGCCCACGACGCGCTGTCCCATGCACAGCACCTGGGCGTCGTTGGAGAGCACCGAGCGCTCGACGCTGAACGAGTCGTGCGCGGTGACGGCACGGATGCCCTGCACCTTGTTCGCCGCGATCGCCACGCCCAGGCCCGTGCCGCAGATGAGGATCGCACGGTCCGCATCACCGGCGGCCACCTTCTCGGCGGCCGTGGTCGCGATCTTCGGGTAGTTCGTGTGCCCGTCCGCGTCGACGCCTACATCCACGACGTCGGCGACGAGCGGGTTGTTCAGCAGGTCTGCCTTGATGCGCTCCTTGTACTCGAAGCCCGCATCGTCGCAGCCGATCACCAGTCGAAGTGCCATATCAATCATTCCCCTTCAGGATGTCGAGAACCGTGTGTGCGATGAGCGCGAACGAGACCGCGCCCGGGTCGGGGGTGCCGAGGCTCTTGTCGCCGTGCGATCGCGCCCGGCCGAGCTTGGCGGTCAGGTTCGCGGTGGCCTCTGCCGCCTCGGTGGCCAGCTTCGCGGCGTCCGCCCAGGCTGCGACGAGTTCGTCACCGGCATCCAGCCGCTCGTTCAGCCGATCAGCGAACGGGACGATCGCATCGATCATCGTCTTGTCGCCGACGGTCGCCTTGCCGAAGGACATCACGGCGTCCTTCATGCGCGCGACACCGGATCCGACGGCATCCGCGTCGACGTCCGCGTCGTCGCCGAGCGCCATGCCCAGCGCCACGAGCATCTCGCCCCATATCGCACCCGAGGTTCCGCCGCCCTTGTCGGCCCAGGCATCACCGGCGTGCTGGAGAGTCGTGCGAGCGCCGGCACCGCCTGCGACGGCTTCCTCGGCCGCCGCGGCTGCGGCCCTGCTGCCGCGCTGCATGCCGATGCCGTGGTCGCCATCGCCCGCGATCCGATCGATGCGGCCGAGCTCTTCCGCCTCGGCATCCAGCATCGCGGCCATCGCGGAGAGCGCCCGGCCGATCGTCTGCGCGGCATCCCGTGAGTCGTCGGATGCCGGACCGATGACGAACTCCTCTTCCTCGGAGGCCACCGTGTCGACGGTGATGCGGCCCTCGACCGCGCCGCGACGGAAAGCGGGAGTGTCGCACGGGGCGAGCCAGAGCTCTTCGAGCTCGTCGTCCAGCCAGAGGAGCGTCAGCGAGACGCCGGCCATGTCGAAGCTGGTGCAGAACTCCCCCACCTCCGGCGAGACGACGGTGATGCCCGCGTCGGCGAGCAGACGGTCGACCTCGGCGTAGACGACGTAGAGCTCCTCGTACTTGACGCTGCCCAGGCCGTTCAGGATGGGCACGACGCGCGCGCCCTCGCGGACGACGCCATCGGGGATCTCTTCGAGCAGGGACTCGACGAACAGCTGTGCGAGGCCAGCGGCCGTCGGCACGTCGACCTCGTCGATGCCCGGCTCGCCGTGGATGCCGAGCCCCACCGCCATGCGCCCCTCGGGAACCGTGAACAGGGGTTCGTCCGCGCCGGGAAGCGTGCAGCCGCTGAAGGCGACGCCGAGCGAGCGGGTGCGGTCGTTCGCAATGATCGCGAGGCGCTCGACGTCGTCGAGGCCGCGGCCGGCTTCGGCCGCCGCGCCCGCGATCTTGAAGACGACCAGGTCGCCGGCGATGCCGCGGCGCTTCTCCCGCTCGGATGCCGGGGCGCTGGAGATGTCGTCCGTGACCGTGACGGTGCGGCAGTCGACGCCCGCCGCCCGCAGGCGCTCCTGCGCCTGCGTGAAGTGCAGCACGTCGCCGGCGTAGTTGCCGTAGCTGAGCAGGATGCCGCGGCCCTCGTGCGCCGCCGTTGCGACGGAGTGCACCTGGTGGGCGGAGGGCGAGGCGAAGAGGTTTCCCATGACCGCGCCGGCGGCGAGGCCGGGGCCGACGAGACCGGCGAACGCCGGGTAGTGGCCGCTGCCGCCGCCGATCACGACGGAGACGATGGGATCTGCGCCCCGCGTCGAACGGACGACGCCTCCGGTCACCGGGCGCACCCATCGGGAACTCGCGGCGACGAACCCCGCCACGGAGTCGGCGGCGAAGTCGTCCGGATCGTTGAACAGGCGCGTCATTGCGATCTCCTTAGAGCGGGTTCGGCCGCGGTATCGCCGCCGTGCTCAGAATCCTATAGGAAATCGGATAGAAGCGCCATGTGCGGGGTTTCGCCCTGGCACGCGGATCGGGCACGCGGGGCGATGGTGCGGGGCGCGGGATGCAGGCACGGACATGACGTGTCGCGGATGCGAAGGGGCGCGGCAGGGCCCGAGGTCGGCGCGGCAACGCCGAGGTCCACACGCGGCCGCGGGACGCAGCGGACGCGTGTCAGCGCAACAGTCCGAGGGCGGCGAGCGCCTGGCGGATGAGCGTGCCCCGTCCGCCTTCCATCTCGGCGGAGACCTCGTCGGATGCGGCATCCTCCGGAGAGAACCACGTGACCTCGAGGGCGTCCTGCCGTGGCTCGCACGTGCCGGTCACCGGCACGATGAAGGCCAGCGAGATCGCGTGCTGCCGGTCGTCATGGAACGGACTCAGACCCGGGATCGGGAAGTACTCCGCGACTGCGAACGGAGCCGGCTGCGGAGGCAGCAGCGGGAACGCCATCGGCCCCAGATCGTTCTCGACGTGGCGGAACAGCGCGTCGCGGATCGTCTCGCCGAAGCGCACGCGGCCGGACACGATCGTGCGGGTCATCTCGCCCAGCGGAGTCGAACGCAACAGGATCCCGACCTCCGTGACCTGTCCGACCCCGTCCGTGCGCACCGGCAGCGCCTCGACATAGATCATCGGCAGGCGGCGGCGCGCCTCGGCCAGTTCGACCTCGCTCAGCCAGCCCGGATTCGCCGCCCCGGCCGGCACCTCGCTGAACCGCGCGAGGTCGTCGCCGGAGTCCTCAGGATCTGGGTCGGGTGTGCGGACGGTCATGGCTCTATTTCTATCAGGCGGACCCGAGCCGCGGTTCCTCATCGTCAGCTCCGCCAGGCGGACCCGAGCCGCGGTTCCCCACCCGACCGCAGGTCCTGTCGGCGGTCGCTGGCAGGATGGTGGCGTGGATGACGTGCTGAGAATCGACGACACTGCGACGCGCTGGGCGTCCGGCGACCGGGACGGCCGGCCCCTGGTCGTGCTCCTGCACGGCTACGGCGCGAACGAGCACGACCTGTTCGGCCTGGTCCCGTACCTTCCCGAGGGCGTTGCGGTCGCATCGATCGCGGCACCGCTCACGCCGCCCTGGCCGATGCCCGGCCGTTCCTGGTATCCGATCGAGGGCCTCACCTCCCGCAGTCCCGAGCCGACGACGGCCGCCGCCCGTGCGGTGCTGGCCTGGTTGGATGCCGCGGCACCCGAGGCACCCTCCGTGGTGCTGCTCGGATTCTCGCAGGGCGCCGCCGTATCCCTGCAGGCCCTGCGGCTCGAGCCGGAGCGCTTCGACGCCGTCGTCGCCCTGAGCGGCTACGCGACCCCGGGAGACCTGCCTCGAGATGACGACCTGCGGGAGCTGCGCCCCGCCGTGTTCTGGGGGCGAGGAACCCACGACGACGTGATCCCGCCCGACCTGATCGCGCACACGGCGCTCTGGCTGCCCGAGCACGCCGACCTGTCCGGCCGCGTGTATCCCGGTCTCACGCACAGCATCTCGGAGGACGAGCTGCTCGACGTCCGCGCCTTCCTCGACAAGTGGCTGGAGCGGATCGGCTGAATCGCCCTGCACAGTTCGAGCCGAAACGAAGTTCTCCACCGATCGCGGCGCGGGCCGTGATCGGTTGGCAAACTGGATGACGAAGCGCACAATGAAGGGATGCTGAGCATGACCGAGCCGCAGATCTGGACGATGATCGGATCGTTCACGGCGCTCATGCTCGGCATGATGACGATCGTGTCCACGATGTTCGTCCGTGTGCTCCGGACGGAGATCGGATCGCTGCGCATCGAGATGAACGTGCGATTCGATTCGGTCAACACGCGGATCGATGGGATCGACCGCGACGTGCAAGCGCTCGTCAAGCGGAATTTCGGGTTGGATCGCGAGGAGTAGCGACTACGAGTCGCGCGACGGCCGGCCATCGTCCGCGGTGGCGTCGTCATCAGCATCCGCCCCGCCGGACTCGCCGCGCCCCGTCCGGCCGAATGCGACCGCGAAGGCCACGCCGATCGCGATCCCGAGCGCGATACCGACTCCCATGTTGTCGAGCGCGGACCCCAGCGCGACGCCGACGCCCATTCCGAGTGCGATGCCGATGCCCCAGGTCGCGCGCTGCCGCGCCTCGTGCGGACTCATCCCGTCATCTGCCATGCCTCCACGCTATGCCGCGCCGCATCCGTGGGCATCCCCCGCACGGTGGACCCGCGCGGCGGAGCCCGCGAGACTTACATTGCGGAGCGACACGTGGCCTGCTCAGTCAAGTCTCACCGCACAGATCACGTCTCGCGGGTTCCCCGCGACACGCCCGGGTTGCGCGAATCCGCCCGCGCCGGTAATCTCGCCATGTCCTGTCCGCCGTGTTTGGAAGTCCTTTGATCTGAATCGTCGCCTCCGCGCTCCTCTTTCCGCGCGCTGACCCGACGATCCTTCACGGACACGGCATCCTCCGCCTGCTACGGCGTCGAGCGATCCCCCGGTGTCAGTGCACCCTCGCACTCGACAGGAGACACTCATGTCAACCCCGACCCCTCATGCATCGGTCACCCTCGACCGACTCACCTTCACCTGGCCGGACGGCTCGAACGCGCTCGACGGCATCTCCGGTGCGTTCGGCACCGGACGCACCGGGCTCGTCGGCCGCAACGGATCTGGCAAGTCGACGCTGCTGCGCCTCATCGCAGGCGAACTCGCGCCGACCTCCGGCAGCATCCACGCGACCGGCGAGATCACGTACCTCCCGCAACGGCTGACGCTCGACACCGATCGCCGGGTCGCCGAGCTCCTCGGGGTCGCCCGAGCGCTCGACGCCGTCCGCGCGATCGAATCGGGCGACGTCGACCCCGCGCATTTCGATGCCGTAGGAGACGATTGGGATATCGAGGCACGCGCCGCGGCATCCCTCGCCGAAGCCGGACTCGACCCGTCGTTCCTGGACCGGAGCATCGGCGAGCTGTCCGGCGGCGAAGCCGTGCTGGTCGCGATCGCAGGCATCCGCCTGCGCCGCGCGCCGATCACGCTGCTCGACGAGCCGACCAACAACCTCGACCGCGACGCGCGGGCCAAACTCGCCGACATGGTGCGGTCGTGGAAGGGCACGCTCATCGTCGTCAGCCACGACCTCGCTCTGCTCGAGCTCATGGACGATACGGCCGAGTTGTACGCCCACACCCTCAGCGTGTTCGGCGGGCCCTATTCGCAGTGGCGGGCATGGCTGGATGCCGAACAGGATGCCGCGAAGCAGGCGGAGCGCGATGCCGCCCAGGCGCTGAAGAAGGAGAAGCGCCAGCGGATCGAGGCCGAGTCGAAGCTCGCGACTCGCGCTCAGATGGGCCGCAAGGCCTTCGAGGAGAAACGGGTGCCGAAGATCATCGCGAACGGCCGCAAGATGGCCGCCGAGGTGTCGGCCGGCCGCCTGCGAACCGAGGTCGCAGCCAAGGAGGACGCAGCCAGATCGGTGCTGGACCAGGCAGGTCGCCGGGTCCGCTCGGACGACACGATGAAGATCGAGCTGCCCGATCCCGAGATCTCGCGCACCCGCCGCATCGTGACGATCGGCGACGACGACCGCGAGTGGATCATCCAGGGCCCCGAGCGCGTCGCGCTCGTCGGGCGCAACGGCGTCGGCAAGACGACGCTGCTGGAGCGTCTGGTGGCGGACGCCGGAACAAGCGCACCTCTCCGATCCGGCGCGCCCATGTCGAACCCGAACCTGCGCACCGAAGCCCATACCGACCGCATCGGCTACCTGCCGCAGCGCGTCGACGGGCTCGACGAGACGCAGTCCGTGTTCGAGAACATCGCCGCGGCCGCGCCGTCCATCCCCGAGAAGGAGCTGCGCAACCGACTCGCGCGGTTCCTGATCCGTGGAGGGACGACCGACCGACCCGTTGGCGCGCTCTCCGGCGGCGAGCGCTTCCGCGTCGCGCTGGCGAAGCTGCTGCTCGCCGACCCCGCACCGCACCTCGTGGTGCTCGACGAGCCGACGAACAACCTCGACATCGACACGGTCGACCAGGTCGTCGACGCGCTGCGGGCGTACCGTGGCGCGGTGCTCGTCGTCAGCCACGACGACGCGTTCCTCGCCCGCCTCGGGCTCGATCTCACCCTCGAGATCGATCAGGTGGGCCGGCTCGTGCAGGTCGACTGACCCGGCCAGCCGAACCGGCTCATCCACCGGAGGGTGCTGGCCGATGCGTGTCTCGCCGAGCGAGCGGCCATCGGCCAGCACCACGGATCCACCCGAGTTCCGCGGCGGCTCCCGTGCACGAAGCCTCTATAGAGTGGAGCGTTATGAGCGCGTCGCCGAGGCTCACACCGCCGGTCGCCCGCCCCTCCGGGGAGGCGGCCGCTCTCCGCGTGCACGTGATCGCCCGCGCGTGGAGCGAACTGGGCGAGGCCGTCGCCCCGCTCAGCAACGGGTCCGGCCGGCCGCTGGCACGCACGGTCAAGCTCATCCTCGAACCACTCGTCATCCGCCCTGTGCAGAATCCGCACCTGGCCGGCGCCGCTCTGACCGAGGATGCCGCGATCGAGCTCGCAGGCCGCATCGCCGCTGCCGGCGACGACCTCGCCGCCACCGGCGAGTGGTTCGGCGTGCTCAAGAGGGCGCGTCGTGCTCGCGGCATCACGGACGGGAATCCGCAGGAGCGCTACTTCCAGCGCTGCTTCGAACTCGCCAGGACCGAGGGCCGCCCGGTGCCCGGCGCGGCCACGACCGAGGCGATCGCCGACGAGACGGTGGCGGAGATCGCGCAGGCGGGCGGCGAATCGGTGCTGGCGCGTGTACGCGACCTGCTCATCGATGAGGATGCCTCGGCAGCCTTCGTCGATCGGCTCGCCGCTGCGTGGAGCCTGCGGGCCGGCGAACGGTCCGCACCGATCGACCCAGCGCGCGTGAGCGCGGCCCTCGATGCCTGCGGTGCGCGCGACGCGGCATCCGACTTCGACGCCCTGCGCACCGAGCGCGCCGGCACAGCGGCTGGGGCCGAGCTCGCCGAACGAGGCGTCGCCCGACTGCTGGGGCTCACCGAGCACGAGACGCCTCCGCTGCCGCGCCTGGGTGCCACGGCATCCAAGCGGGAGCTGCCATGGCCGTTCGACCGGTCGATCTACGAACGCCTGTTCGCCGCGCTGTCCGGCGGGGCGCCGGCGGAGATCGGGCTCGACGCCGAGGACGTCCTCGCCGACGAGATCGCCCGCTCGGCCGCACCGTGGGAACTCGCGACCGAGCAGAGCCGCGTGGTCATGCTGCTCGGCGCCGAGGCCTCGCACGCACTCGAGCCCACCGCGCTGCTGCGTCCGACCAACGCCCACCGGATGCTTCGCGATCGCTGGGATCGCGAAGCGTACGTCCGTCGCGTTCGACGCCTGCCGGCCGGCGCGACCGGCGTGCCCGAGAACGTCGAATCCGACATCCGCACGGTCCGTCAGGGCTACCTGCGCCGGCTGTGGGTGCGCCTGCACGGTCGCGAGCTGCGCGGACAGGTGACGAATGCCGCCGAACTGTGGGACACCCTCGACGGCATCCTGCGCTCGGTCATCATGGACCAGCGCCACCGGCTCAAGACCGCACTCGGGCGCGATCTGGAGGGGGCGGCATGAGCGTCGGCATCCGGATCGACGGCGCACGCGCCCGCGTGGCGGCCTCGGAGCCCGAGGAGTCTCGGACCGAACCGTTCGCCGTCGCGCTCGTCGAGGCCCGCGGCGCTCTGCTGAGCTGGACGATCCCACCAGGACGGTTCCCTGATGCCGAGGTGCACGCCCCTCTGCTGGCTGCGGAGTGGCTCGCCGACGTGTACGGGGACGCCGTGGCCGAGGCCGTGCGGCAGGCGGCGACGGCGGGGACCTCCGCCGAGGACATCGCCCTCCCGGATGAGACGCGTCTCGCCGCCGACGTGCGCCGGCTCGCTCTGCTGACCTGGGCCCGCGACTGGTGGCCCGCCGGGACGGCGGTTCCCCCGCTGGATACCTCGGTCCTCGCAGCCGAGATCGCGATCGCCACGCATCGCGTCGACCACGTGCTCGACGATGACGAGGCCACCGAACACGCGGTGTCCGACGCCGTCGGCGCACCGAGCGCCCTCGCGGCACTCACCTCGTCGTTCGCCGAGGACGCCGCAGCCCTCGCGGATGAGCTGTCGTCGCTCGCCGATGATCACGGCGTCGAGCTGCTGCCTGTCGTCGAACGCCGCGCCGAGTGGGCGCTCGCCGCCGGAGGCAGCGCATCGGGAGCGGCCGGGATCGAGATCGCGCACGGCACGGCGCCGGTGCGCTGGGCGGACGTTCCGACTCAGACGGTCGCCGCGGATGCCGAGGCCCGCTGGTCGCTCCGGCACGCGGCCGGTGAGCCGACCCTGGTGGTCGAGGTCGCCGCTGTCCCCGGCGGCAGCGCCGACCTGAGAGCACGCTTCGGCCCCGATGAACCGGGAATCGACCTGCCGCTTCCGTTGTCCGGCTCGGTGTTCTCGGGATCGGCCCGTGTGCCGGCATCCGTGGCGCTGCTGCCGATCGAGCAGCGGATCCTGTGGGTGCGCGATGCGCGCATGGCCGCGCACCCAGGGCCCGTCGAGTCGGCGGACGCGCGCGAGGCCGCGCTCGCGCATGCGTCCGCGCGCATCGTCGATGCGAGCGCCGGCCTGGCCGAGCGGGCGGCCGGAGCGCGGCGGTGACGGAGGAGGTCGACCCGCGGGCGATCCGCGCCAAGAAGCCCCTGGCGCCGCAGTGGCACGATCTGCGCGACGCGCACAACGCGGCCGTCGAACTGCTGCAGGCCGGCGATGTCGACACGGCCACCCGGCACCTGCGGGAGGTGCTGACGGCGCTGGAGGGCACCGACGACCTGTCGGCGTGGGATCTGCGGGCGCGCGCGCAGTTGAATCTCGCGTCCGCCCTCGAAGGCGTCGACACGGCAGCGGCGCTCGCGATGACGGATGAGGCGATCGCCACGGCATCCGCTGTCCTGGAGCGCGACGGAGACGAGTACGGAACTCGCATCGTGCAGATCAACGCGCTCCTGTCGCGCGCCCAGACGCTGGCGGCCCGCGACCGGCTGGACGACGCGCTCGCGCAGATCTCCGTGGCCGAGGAGGTCCTGGGCGAGCACGAGCTCGAGCAGGCCGACCTGATGCGCTTCTCGGCCCACAACATCCGCACCGGTCTGCTCATCTTCCTGGGGCGTCTGGAGGAGGCGGATGCCGAGGCCCGACGCTCCTTGGCGACGGCGCTCGCGGTCGACCCGCGGCTGGCCGTCCACGCGTACATGAACCTGGGGGCGATCGCGCAGCGCACCGGCGACGAGCAGGCGGCGTGGGAGTTCACGGACCTCGCCGCACGCCTGCAGGGCGACGACTCCGACGTGATCGCCGCGCAGATCGCCGTCGAGAACCGCGCCAGGGTCGCGATGCGGCAGCGGCGGTTCGCGGAAGCGGAAGAGGGATTCCTGCGGGCGGCCGAGCTGGCGAAGGCCGCGGGCTTGCGCACCCGCCTCGCCGCGAGTCGCACCGGCCTCGCGGCCGTCTACCTGGAGTCCGGGAACCCGGCACGCGCCGCGAAGCGCTTGCGGGAGCTGATCGCCGACATGGACCCCACCGGCGCCGTGCACGAGCGACGCGAGGCCTACGGATTCCTCGGCGATGCCGAGTCGAAGCGCGGCCGCTTCGCCGCCGCGGACGAGGCCTACCTGGCCGCGCGCGACCTCACGCGCTCGGCACATGAACGCTGCCGCGTGAACCTGCGGCGCGCTGAGATGCAGGCCGAATGGGCGAGCTTCACGCCAGGCCCTCGGAAACGCGCCGAACGGCTCACCGCCGGGCTGCACCTCGCGATTCCCGTGCTGCTGGCGACCGAGGCGCTGCGCGGCGACTTCGCGCCTGGCCCCGTGCGCGAGCGATGGAGCCTGCAGGTCGCGGCCCCGGCCCGCGAACTGGCGTTCCGTCTGGCGGTGACGCTGGGGGACGGCGAACTCCTCTTCGCGCTCATCGAGAACGCGACGGCGTCGGCCACGCTCATGGCCGAGACGATCGAGGCGAGGGATGCCGCGGCGACCCTGACCGTGCTCGACGCGGGGCCGGGCCCGCGAGCGGGAGAGCCGGCCGCGGCGCCCCATCCGGCGTCGTTCCCGCATGATCTGCTGCCGGCCGCGGCATCCGGATTCATCGGGGACCTGGGCGCCGCAACCCTCGGCCTGCGCTTCGCTGCCCCGCCGCGAGTCGTCGCGATCCCCGGGCGGCCGCCGGTGCTGGATGCGTTCATCCGCGCGGCCGAGCAGGAGTACGGCGTGACCGTCCGATCGGAGCGGACGGTGGCGTCATGGTGAAGAACTGGCGTGAACTCACGCACCTCGGTCCGGTGCGCAGGGCGACGGCCGTCGACGGCGACCGGGTGCTCGTCGACCTCCCCGCGGACCGGCAGCCCGTGGCGCGGTTGCGCTACGTCGACGGCGACGACCTCTTCGTCAACTGGATCTGGGACCACCAGCCGGACTCCCCGCGCATGACCGTGATCGAACGTCGCCTCGTGGCGCCGGCGCTGACGGCCCTCGCGGAGGCGCTGCCCACCCCGATTCCCGGCTCGGGTGAAAGCGGGGATCAGGCGCTGACCCGTGCGCTGGCGCACGGCGTGCTGCTCGATCTCGAGCGGGAGCAGCACCTCGCGGAGACCCTGACGGCGGCGCTCATCCCGTTGTGGCTGGGATTGGAGCTGAACGCCCTCGAGGTCGCCGGGCTGCGTCCGCATGTGCGTGTGCAGCTGTCGCCGTCGACCGCCCAGTTGCCGTGGGAGCTGCTCAGCACCTCGGACGGGGAGCGCGGCATCGACATGGTCGACGTGTCGTTGCTCCTGCCCGCGACGCTGCGCAACGACCCGACGAGGGAGCTGTCGCCCTGGGCACCCGGCTCGCCGGTCGCCGCGGTGCTCGATCCCGTCGTGCCCGGCTTCGCCGACGCGGGCGAGCTGGGGAGCGTCCTCGGACCCGTCGCGCCCGGATCACCGCTTGCACGCATGGCCGAGGAGCTCGGCACGCGGAGGCTGCCGTCCGGCGCGGCGTTCCGGCGCGCGGACATCGACCGGGTCGCGCTGGCATCAGCGGCGACGGAAGCCGGTCGGCTGATCTACGTCGGTCACGTGACCGCGTCGACGCACGCGTTGGATGCTCGGATGCACCTTTCCGACGGCATCGATGCGCCTGGCCTCGCCGTCCCGGTCGGGGCGCATCGGCCGTACACCGCTGCCGACATCGCGCTCGGCGCCCCTGGCCTCGAGCCATTGCGCGCACCCAATCGGGTCGCACTGATCGCCTGCGATTCCGGTGCCGATGCGCGCTATGCCGAACCCACCGGGCTGATGGCCGCGTTCGTGCACCGCGGCGCCGAGTACGTCACGGCGACCCGGTGGACGCTGCCCACGGAGGCCGGGCTCGACCGGTACTCGCCCGCCCTTGCCGGCCGCGCGGAGGGGATGCTGAGCGACGCGATCGTCGCGGTGAACGCCGCGCATGAGGCATCCGATCCGATCGCGGCACTGGGCGCCTGGCAGCGCGAGCAGCGCCGTCGCTGGACATCGACCGGGGATGCGCGGTACTCGCCGATCATCTGGGGGACGCTGACGACGGCGTGGGCTCCGGCTCCGCCGGTGCTCGGCTGACAGCAGGCTGATGCGGTCGCGGAGCCGCTCCTCGCTTCGGACGTCGTCGGCCCCATTGTCCGAGGCACCGACCATGATGGAGGGGTGAGCGATGTGCTCGAGCGATTCACCCCCGCGACCCAGGACTGGTTCCGCGGGGCTTTCGCCGCGCCCACGGCCGCGCAGGCCGGCGCGTGGGATGCGATCTCCGCGGGCAAGCACGCCCTTGTCGTCGCGCCCACCGGATCCGGCAAGACCCTGTCCGCGTTCCTCTGGGCGATCGACAGCATCTTCCGCGAGCGGACGGCTGGGCCCTCCGCGGATGCCGACGACGACGCACCGCGCACGCGGGTGCTCTACATCTCACCGCTGAAGGCGCTCGGCGTCGACGTCGAACGCAACCTCCGCTCGCCGCTGGTCGGCATCGGTCAGTCCGCGCGGCGGCTCGGCATCCCTGCGCCCTCCGTCACCGTCGGCGTGCGTTCGGGCGACACGACCTCGAGCGATCGCCGCAAGCTGGTGTCGAATCCCCCCGACATCCTCATCACCACCCCCGAGTCGCTCTACCTCATGCTGACCAGCCGCGCCGGGGAGACCCTGCGCGGCGTGCACACCGTGATCATCGACGAGGTGCACGCGGTCGCCGCGACCAAGCGCGGAGCCCACCTGGCGGTGAGCCTCGAGCGTCTGGACGCCCTCCGCCGCGCCCGCGGTGCCGAATCACCGGCGCAGCGCATCGGGCTGTCGGCGACCGTGCGGCCGATCGACGAGGTCGCCCGCTTCCTCGGCGGCTCGGAGCCGGTCGAGATCGTCGCACCGCGCGCCACGAAGACGTTCGAACTCGGTGTCGTCGTCCCGATCCCGGACATGACGAACCCGCCGGCACCGCCGGGAGCGCCGGACCCGCTGGCACCGGACGACGCCGAATACACCGAGGTCACCGGTTCGGTCTGGCCGCATGTCGAAGAGGCGATCGTCGACCGGATCCTGCAGAACAACTCCACGATCGTGTTCTCGAACTCGCGTCGCCTGGCCGAACGGCTCACCGGCAGGCTCAACGAGATCTACGCCGAGCGCATCGGCGACAGCCCGCCGCCCGCTCCGGCGCGGCGGGTGCCCGCGGCGATGCCCGCTCAGGGCGGCACGACATCCGGCGCCGATCCGGTGCTCGCGAAGGCCCACCACGGGTCGGTCTCGAAAGAGCAGCGGGCCCAGGTCGAGGAAGAGCTGAAGTCCGGCATCCTGCGGTGCGTCGTCGCGACCAGCAGCCTCGAGCTCGGCATCGACATGGGCGCCGTCGATCTCGTGATCCAGGTCGAGGCCCCGCCGTCCGCGGCATCCGGTCTGCAGCGCGTCGGACGCGCGGGTCACCAGGTCGGCGAGATCAGCCGTGCGGCGATGTTCCCCAAGCACCGCGGCGATGTGCTGCACACCGCGATCGTGACCGAGCGGATGCTGGCGGGCAAGATCGAGGCGATCTCGGTGCCGCGCAATCCGCTGGACATCCTCGCGCAGCAGACGGTCGCCGCGTGCGCGATCGATCCGATCGGCGTCGAGGACTGGTTCGAGACGGTGCGCCGGTCCGCGCCGTTCCAATCGCTGCCGCGCTCGGCGTACGAAGCGACACTCGACCTGCTGGCCGGGCGCTTCCCGTCCGACGAGTTCGCCGAGCTGCGCCCTCGCCTCGTCTGGGATCGGGATGCCGGGACGCTGACCGGCCGCCCCGGCGCGCAGCGCATCGCCGTCACCAGCGGGGGGACGATCCCCGACCGCGGCCTGTTCGGCGTCTTCGTCGCCGGCGAGACGACCGGCGCCAGAGTCGGCGAACTCGACGAGGAGATGGTCTACGAGTCGCGGGTCGGCGACGTGTTCACGCTGGGCACCACGAGCTGGCGCATCGCCGAGATCACGCACGACCGCGTCAACGTCATCCCCGCGTACGGCCAGCCGGGGCGGGTGCCGTTCTGGCACGGCGACGGCATCGGGCGCCCGTTCGAGCTCGGCGAGGCCCTGGGCGCGTTCTCGCGCGAAGTGTCGTCCGCCGAGCCGGCGAAGGCGGCGCAGCGCCTCATCGACGCCGGCCTCGACGCGATGGCGCGCGACAACCTCATGGCGCACCTGACCGAGCAGCGCGAGGCCACCGGGACGCTGCCCACCGACCGCACGCTGACCGTCGAACGCGGACACGACGAGGTCGGCGACTGGCGCATCATCCTGCATTCCCCATACGGCATGAAGGTCCACGCGCCGTGGGCGCTGGCCATCAACGCGCGCGTCCGCGAACGCCTCGGCGTCGAGGGCTCTGCGGTCGCGAGCGACGACGGCATCATCGTCCGGATCCCGGATGCCGAGAGCGAGCCGCCAGGCGCCGACCTGTTCGTGTTCGACCCGGACGAGCTCGAACAGCTCGTCACCGAAGAGGTCGGCGGGTCGGCGCTGTTCGCGTCGCGCTTCCGCGAGTGCGCGGCTCGGGCCCTGCTCATGCCGCGCACGAATCCGAATCGCCGCTCGCCGCTGTGGCAGCAGCGGCAGCGCAGCGCCCAGCTGCTCGAAGTCGCCCGGCGCCATCCCACCTTCCCCGTGATTCTCGAGACGCTGCGCGAAGTGCTGCAGGACGTCTACGACCTGCCCTCGCTGCGCAGGCTCGCGACGTCGATCGCGGATCGCCGCGTGCGCCTCGTCGAGACCGAGCCGGCCCAGCCGTCGCCGTACGCGCGCGATCTGCTCTTCGGCTACGTCGGCGCTTTCATGTACGAGGGCGACTCCCCTCTCGCTGAAAGACGCGCGGCGGCGCTCTCGGTGGACCCTGCACTGCTGGGCGAACTGCTCGGCACGGTCGAGATGCGGGAGCTGCTCGACCCCGAGGTCATCGCCCAGTTCGAACGCGAGGCGCAGCGGCTGGATCCCGATCGCCGAGCCCGCGGCCTCGAGGGCGTCGCCGACCTGCTCCGGATGCTCGGTCCGATGGATGCCGTCGAGATCGCCGAGCGGCTCGCGAACGATCGTTCGTCGAGCGAGGACGGCGCAGCCGGTCGAGCCGAAGCGCCTGTGCAGCGCGACACGGCCGCAGCCCACCTCGACGCCCTCGTCGCCGCACGACGGGCGATCTCCGTCACGATCGGCGGCGTCCCCCGCCTCGCGGCGATCGAGGACGCCGCGCGCCTGCGCGATGCTCTCGGCGCAGCGCTGCCCACCGGCATCCCGGTCGCCTTCCTCGAACCGGTCGCCGACCCGCTCGGCGACCTCATCGCGCGGCATGCGCGCACGCACGGACCGTTCACGACGGATGCCGTGGCGACCCGGTTCGGCATCGGCACGGCCGTGGCGCGGCACACCCTGCAGCGTCTGGAGAGCGCGGGACGCATCAGCAGCGGGTACTTCCTGTCCGCTGCAGAGGCCGCCGCGGATGCGGGACCGGAATGGTGCGACACCGAAGTGCTGCGTCGGCTGAGGATGCGGTCGCTCGCCGCCATCCGCGGCAGCGTCGAGCCGGTGGAACCGGCGGCCTTCGCGCGCTTCCTGCCGGACTGGCAGCATCTCTCCCGGCCGGTCGAGGGGCTGGACGGCGTGCTCAGCGTGATCGAGCAGCTCGCCGGCGTGCCGATCCCGGCGAGCGCGTGGGAGTCGCTCGTCCTGCCGTCTCGGGTGCGCGACTACTCCCCCGCGCTGCTGGACGAACTCACCGCGAACGGCGAGGTCATCTGGTCGGGGCACGGCACGCTGCCCGGGCGCGACGGCTGGGTGTCGCTGCATCCGGTCGATCTCGCGCCGTTCACGCTCCCCGAACCCGATGAGACCGAGATCGCGGACGACTCGCTCGAGGCACGGCTGCTGGGCGCTCTCGGCGCGGGCGGCGCGTCGTTCGCCACGCACCTGCGGGACCGCGTCGGCGCCGAGAACGAGCAGTCGGTGCTCGACGCGCTGTGGGCGCTGACCTGGTCGGGCCGGGTGACGAACGACACGTTCGCGCCCGTCCGTCAGCTGCTCGCGGGTGGATCGCAGGCGCACAAGGCCGTGCGGCGCGCGCCCCGCGCCCGCACCTACCGCGGGGTGTCGTTCACGGGCGCCGTCGCCCGTCCGACCATCACGGGCGGCCGCTGGTCGCTGCTGCCCGCCGGCGAGACGGATGCCGCTCGGCGGGCGACCGTGACCGCGGGGCTGCTCCTGGACCGCTACGGCGTCGTCACGCGCGGCTCGGCGCAGTCCGAGGGCGTCCCCGGCGGCTTCGCGCAGGTGTACCGCGTGCTGGCCGGATTCGAAGAGGCCGGTCATTGCCGGCGCGGGTACGTCATCGAGAAGCTCGGGGCCACGCAGTTCGCGGCATCCACCACGGTCGACCGACTGCGCACCTTCGCCGGCCTCGCGGACCCGCCCCCGCGTCATGCGATGACCCTCGCCGCAACCGACCCGGCCAATCCGTACGGGGCCACGCTGCCGTGGCCGCGGCGCGAGGGCGTGACGCACCGTCCAGGCCGCAAGGCGGGCGGCCTCGTGGTGCTCGTGGACGGCGCCCTCGTGCTGTACCTGGAGCGCGGTGGACGCACGGTGCTGGCCTTCGGCGATGACGACGAGGCGCTGCGGGCCGCGGCTTCCGATCTCGCGGCGACGTCCCGCGCGCGACGGCTGGAGACCCTCACGGTCGAGAAGATCAACGGCGAGCCGGTCTACGGCACGGCGTTCGCGATCGCGCTGCAGGAGGCGGGATTCGTCGCGACGCCCCGCGGCTACACACTGCGCAAGGCGGTCTGACGGCAGCAGCGCCGGTGCGCAACGCCCGGGGCGCAGCGCGTCCGCCCCTCCCTCTACGCTGGAGGCATGCTGCGGGAGTTCGGAATCGGCGTCGGAATGCTCGTCACAGGCTTCCGGTTCTGGACTGTGCGCCCGAAGCTCATGGCACTCGGCCTGATCCCCGCCGTCATCGCGTTCCTCGTCCTCGCCGCCGCGCTCGTCCCGTTCGGCTTCAGCCTCGGCCTGCTCACCGACTGGGCGACACCATTCGCCGACGAGTGGGTCAGTCCGTGGCGCGAGGTCTTGCGCGTGAGTCTCGGCGTCGTGATGTTCATCGCCGCGCTCGCACTCGCCGGCGCCGTTTTCACCGCGCTCACGCTGACGATCGGCGACCCGTTCTACCAGCGGATCTGGCGCGGCGTCGAACGCTCGATGGGCGGCGAACCCACCGGCGACACCGGGTTCTGGACAACGGTCGGCGAAGGCATCCGGCTGATCGCGCTCGGCCTTCTTGTGGCACTGCTGACCCTGGCGATCGGGTTCATCCCGGTCATCGGCGGCTTCGTCGCCGGAGCGACCGGCATCGTGCTCACCGGACGTCTGCTCGCCCGCGAACTCACCGGCCGCGCCTTCGACGCGCGGGGCCTCACGAGCTATTCGCGTTCCGAGGTGCTGCGCATCAGCCGTGCACGCGTGCTCGGATTCGGCGTGGCGACCCAGCTGTGCTTCATGATTCCGCTCGGCGCGATCATCACCATGCCGGCGGCCGTCGCCGGATCGACTGCCCTCGCGCGTTCCCTGGTCGAGCGCGCCCCGCGGCCGGCGGCCGGTCTCGCCCCGACCGCAACCGCGAGCTCCGCTCCTGGACCGACGTCAGCGTCCGCCCCGTCGATGCCGGCCCTTTCGGTGCCCCCGAGTCCCGCCTCGCCTCCGCATCTGCCACCACCGACCGGCTCGTCAAGGCAGGCCCCGCCAGCACCGTCGACGCCGCCGAGCCCCGCCTCGCCTCCGCCGACCGCCTTCCCGAGCCCCGATGCCTGAAGGCGACACGGTCTTCCGCACCGCGCGGCGCCTGCACGAGGCGCTCGCGGGGCAGAACGTGACGCGTTTCGACCTGCGCGTTCCCCGTGCAGCCACCGCCGATCTCACCGGCGAGACCATCCACGGCTGCGTCGCTCGCGGCAAGCACCTGCTCCTGCGCATCGGCGACGACACCCTGCATTCCCATCTGAGGATGGACGGCGCATGGCATCTCTACCTTCCGGGGGAACGATGGCGGCACCCGGCGTTCCGCGTACGCGCGATCGTCGGCACAGCTCGCCGCGACGCCGTCGGCGTCGACCTCGCCGAGGTCGCCCTCATCCGCACGCGCGACGAGGATCAGATCGTCGGGCATCTCGGTCCCGATCCGCTGAGCCCGCAGTGGGATGCCGCGGAGGCCGCCGCGCGGCTGAACGCCGATCCCCGCAGCATCCACGTTGCGCTGCTCGACCAGCGCAACGTCGCCGGCTTCGGGAACGAGTACGCCGCTGAACTGCTGTTCCTGCGCGGAATCCTGCCGACGACGCCGGCCGCGGACGTCGATGCCGGCGCGCTCGTCGCCCTCGGCGCCAGGACCATCCAGGCCAACCGCGACCGGCCGGATCGCACCTTCACCGGGGTCGCTCGACGCGGTCAGACCGACTGGGTGTACGGGCGCGCCGGACAGCCGTGCCGACGCTGCGGGACGCTCATCCTCCGTGGCGAACTGGGTGCCGATCCCACGCGCGAACGCGTCACGTTCTGGTGCCCGAACTGTCAGCGATGACCCGTCGACGAGCGCAGGGACCCAACATCCCGATCCGGGAATGAATTCGCCGGTCTGCTGGTTGTCAATATATCCGGGAGTCTCCGGACTGGGAGGAAAAGTGGGCAAGAACTACATCGATATCGAGGACGACCAGGGCGCGACGCTGCGGTATCGCAAGCACGCCAACGGCCGCGGCCTCGTCGCGCACGGCGCGAAGGTGCACCCGATGGCTGTCATCGAGGCCGGCGCCTATATCGAACCGGGTGCGCGCATCGCCGCCGGCGCGAAGATCGCCCGTGGCGCGTGGGTGGAGCCGGATGCCGTGATCGGCGAGAACGCATCGATCGACGCGCATGCGCACATCGGCCAGGGTGCCGCCGTCGGCGCGGGGGCGCACATCGGCGTCCGCACCGAGGTCGGAGCGGGCGCGCGCATCGTCCGCGGATCGCGCATCGGCGACGATGAGATCGTCGCCGCCGGCCTCACGATCGCCACCGACCGCAAGGGGCTCTGGCTGGCCGCCTGATCCCGCGAGCGCCCGGCGAGCCGTGGCCGCGGGGCTGCCGATCGCGGCGAGAAACCACTCCCGCCGCGAGAAACCACTCGTGACGTGGTTTCTCACGCGCCGAGTGGTTTCTCGCGTCCCCCGCCCTGCCACGCATCTCCCCCGACAGTGCAGATCACGCAAACCACCGAGCGAGGGTCCGCGGTCTGGGCGAGTAGCCTGAGGGACGTGGCGAAAGCGGGAGGCAGCGGACGGAGCGGGCGCGCAGGCGGCGGACGACGCTCCGCCAGCAAGGGCACGCCCGTCCGCACCGGCAAGGGCGGCCGCACGCCCACGTCCGGCAAGGCGCAGTCAGCCAAGGCGCAGCCCGGCAAGGCGCAGCCGTCCAAAGCACAGTCCGGCAAGGCGCAGCCGTCCAAAGCACAATCCGGCAAGACGCAGTCCGGCAAGGCGCAGTCAACCAAGGGTGCCTCGCGACCGTCCACCGCCGCTTCGGTCGGATCCGGTGCGAACGCCCAGCCCGAAGGCGCGCCTTCGGCCGCGCAGCGCGGCGCCACGGCATCCGATCAGCGCACCTTCCGTCTCGGCGCCATCCCCGGCGCGACTCCCGGCAAATGGATCGATGCCTGGAAGCAGCGGATGCCGCACATCCCCCTCGAACTCGTCCCGCTGCTGGTCTCCGGCCAGCGCGCGGCGCTGGCCGATCTGGATGCCGCGCTGATCCGTCTGCCGATCGAGGATGCCGACCTGCATGTGATACCGCTCTACGACGAGGTGGCGGTCGTGGTGGCATCCGCCGAATCGCATCTCCTCGCGGCCGACGAGCTCGAGACCGCCGACCTGGCAGGCGAAGTGCTGCTGGCCTCCGACGAGGACGTCCTGGAGCTCGATCTTCCGGACACGACGGCATCCGCATTCGGCGCCGTTCCGACGACAGCAGACCTCGTCGCCACCGTCGCTACCGGCGTGGGGATCGCCATCGTCCCGATGTCACTCGCACGCCTGCACCACCGCAAGGATGTCGAGTTCCGCGTGCTGAGCGATGGTCCTCGGTCGACCGTCGCGTTCGCCTGGCCGCGCGAGCGCACGACAGACGATGTCGAGACGTTCGTCGGGATCATCCGCGGTCGCACGACGAACTCCTCGCGCTGATGCGTCACCGTCCGTCATCCGCCTCGTCCACGCGCTGCGCGACTGGTTAGAATCACCGGATGGCCTCGCTTCTCTACATCAGCGTGCGCCCCGAGCTGGCCGCGGCGGATGCGGAGCACGCGTCCTTCCGCCGCGGACTCGGCGTCGACGAGCTCGACAGGCTCGACCTGATGACCACCCCGTTGGATGCCGCGGCACTCGACGCCCATCGCGGCATCGTCATCGGCGGCTCCCCCCTGAATGTCACCGAACCGACACCGTCCGCGCTGCAGCGACGCGTCGAGTCCGACCTGGAGCGCATCGCCGGCGTCGCGATCGACGGACGCATCGCCGCCCTGTTCACCTGCTACGGCATCGGCGTGGTGACGCGGATGCTGGGCGGCACCGTGACGCTGGAGCATCCCGAATCCACCGCGGCCGTGCGGATCCGCGCGACCGCGGCCGCTGCCGACGACCCGGTCTTCGGTCCGAGCGGACCCGAGCTGACGGTGTTCACCGCGCACAAGGAGTCCGCCGCCGCCACCCCGCCGACCGCCGAGCTGCTCGCGATCGGCGAGGCCTGCCCTGTGCAGGCGTACCGCGTCGGCACGCACCTGTACGCGACGCAGTTCCATCCGGAGCCGAGCCCGGCCGACTTCGCCGAGCGCATGACGTTCTACCGCACCAAGGGATACTTCGACGCGAACGCGTTCGACGCCGTGCAGCAGCGCGTGCTCGCCTCCACCGTCACCGAGGGCGAGGCGCTGCTGTCCCGTTTCGCCACGACCTTCGCCTGAAAAGTCCGCTGGCCGGTCCGCCCGCCCGTCAGCCCGTCAGCCCGTGAGACTTGCGTTGCGGGGCGACGCTTGTCCGCCCCGGCCAAGTCTCACGTCGCAACGCAAGTCTCGCGGATCAGGCCGGTCGCCGCGCCGGCCGTCACCCGGTCAGCAGCGCGATCCGCTCGCGCAGGTATGCGTCCAGCGGCATGTACCCACCGGCGCTCGACCACCGCACGTGCGGGACGCCGTCGAGCATCGCGAGCGGACCGGACGCTCCGCCGGCATCCACGGCATCCGCATCGATCACGCTCCACCCGACGTGGGCGACCTCTCCCTCGCCGAACCCGCCGCGCAGCGCCCACTCCCGGCGCACCGCACGCTCACGCGCGGACTCGGCCGTGTACCCGCGCCGACCCGCATCCGCGGCACGCAGCACCTCGGCGGTGGCCAGCACGGCATCGTCCGTCAGCAGCAGGACGCCCACATGCCAGGCCTCGCCGATGCGGACGATCCGGTCACCGCGGAAGCGCGAGTGCCGTTCCTCGCCGAGCCCCTCCTTGGCCACGCCGACGAGCTGTCGGCGGGCATCCTGCAGGAGAGCTGCGGTCGACATCACAGCTCGCCGACCGGCTTGCCCCTGCCCGCCTCGGCGAGCTTGGCGCTGTCGCCGCGCAGCGACATCGCGATGAGCGGATACAGCAGCACCGACAGCATCCCTGCTCCGACGAGCGCCGCAGCGATGCCCGAGTCGAGCATGTCCTGCTCCACGCCGATCGCCGTCACCGCGACGATGATCGGGAGCCCCGTCGCGGACATCAGCGCGAGCGCCGACCGCTCTCGCATGCTCGCCCCCGGCTCCGCCGAGAACTGCGCGGCCGCGCCGCGGAACAGCAGCAGCGCGATCAGGAACACCGGCACCAGCGTCATGGCCTGAGGCGACGCGAGCAGCGCATCGAGGTCGTACGTGAGGCCGGTGTAGATGAAGAAGATCGGCACCAGGAAGCCGAAGGCGATCGCCTCGATCTTGCTCTCGATCTCCTCGGCATCCTCCTTCGGCGCCCGTGCCATGATGATGCGCCACACGGCGCCGGCGACGAACGCGCCGAGCAGCATGTCGAGATCGAGGACGACACTCAGGGCGACGAGCGATGCGATGAGCAGCAGCACGAACCGGATGCCGAACTGATCCGACGTGTGCAGCGTCGCCCGCAGGAAGGCGTGCAGGCGTCCATGCGGCGTCCGCTGCGCGAACAGCACCACGGCGCCGGCGAGCACCACGAAGGTGAGCAGCACCGCGGTCGCGACCCACGTCGTCCGCGTGCTGAGGAAGACCGAGATGGCGATCAGCGGCAGGAACTCGCCGACCGCTCCGATCGCGGTCACCGTGCGGCCGAAGGGCGTGCCGAGTTCACCGGCATCGCGCAGGATCGGCATCAGCGTGCCGAGGGCGGTCGAACTCAGGGCGATTCCGATCACGACCATCCCCTCGCCCGGGGCGAAGAAGAAGCCCAGGCCGATGCCGAGCGCGACGCTCAGGACCCAGCCCAGCGATGCCCGCACGAGCGGCTTGCCCGCGAGCCGGCGGAAGTCGATCTCGGAGCCGGCGATGAAGAACAGCAGTGCCAGCCCGAACTCGCTGAGCTTGTCGAGCAGCTCGCTGGTCTCGACCCAGCCCAGCAGCGACGGACCGATCAGGATGCCGAGCACGAGCTCGAACACGATGACGGGAACGCGCAGCACCGGTCGCACGCCCTTCGCGAGCAGGGGCGCCAGCACGGCCATCAGGGGGACGAGGACGAGTCCTGCTTCGCTCGGGTTCACGCCTGTCAGATTATCGGCCCCGACGTCGGCGGGCGGGCCGATTCCGCGCGAGCGCCTTCCGATTCGTCACCACCGCCGCACACGGGGCAGAATCGACCCAGACCCTGCAAGGAGCACCCATGTCCCAGCCCGACACCGCCCGTCTGCTCATCGCGTGCGACGACCAGCCCGGAATCGTCGCCGCCGTCGCCGGTGTGCTGGCCGAGCACGGCGCGAACATCATCTCGCTGGATCAGCACTCCACGGATTCCGAGGGCGGGCGGTTCTTCCAGCGCACCGTGATCCATCTGCCCGGGCTCTCGGCCGCGCGCCCCGCGCTCGAGGCCTCCGTCCAGCGGGTCGCCGACCGCTTCGGCATGGAGTGGTCGCTGCACGACGTCTCGCGCCGCAAGCGGGTCGCGATCTTCGTGTCGAAGTACGACCACTGCCTCATGGAACTGCTCTGGCGCGCGCAGCGCGGCCAGCTCGACATCGACATCACGATGGTCATCTCCAACCACCCCGACCTCGCCGAATCGGTGCGCAGCTTCGGCGTGCCGTTCGTGCACATCCCGTCAGGGGACAAGCAGTCCATGGAGCAGCGCCAGCTCGACCTGCTGCAGGGCAACGTCGACCTCGTCGTCCTCGCCCGGTACATGCAGATCCTCACCGACACGTTCATCGAGCAGCTCGGCGTCCCGGTGATCAACATCCACCACTCGTTCCTGCCGGCGTTCATCGGGGCGAACCCGTACGCCAGGGCCAAGGAGCGCGGGGTGAAGCTCATCGGCGCCACCGCGCACTACGCCACCGCGGATCTCGACGAGGGTCCGATCATCGAGCAGGACGTCACCCGCGTCACGCATTCCGAATCCGCCGCCGAGCTACAGAGCCGCGGCGCCGATGTCGAGCGCCTCGTCCTCGCCCGCGCCGTGCAGTGGCACGCGGAAGACCGCGTGATCGTGCACGGACGGTCGACCGTCATCCTGTAGGGCTGGTCGACGCCCGGCGCGTGTGCCGGATCACGGACGGCTCACCGCGGCATCCGCGTGTCGGCCGTCCGCGCGGAGCCGACGCGCCGTGAGCATCCGGAATTCCGCACGCGAGCCGGGCCGTCAGCTCCCCGGTACCCCCGCCACGAGCTCCTCGAACAGGGCGGATGCCGTGTCCCACCGCGCCAGCGGCGCCGACTGCCCGAGCCAGAGCGACTGCAGCTCGCCGAGGTTCTGCTCACCCGCGGCGGTGCGGAACCGTCCGGTGAGCCAGTTCTGCATCGGGAACGGTGCAATGCTCCCGCTCGCCTCGATCGCCCGCACGGCCCGGTTGCGGGCGCCGCGCGCCAGGCGCCCGCTCATCGCGCGAGTGAGCACGCTGGCGTCGGCCGATGTCGCACGGATGGCCGCCCGATGCGCTTCGTTGGCCGCCGACTCCGCGGTCGCCAGGAACGCTGTGCCGACCTGAGCCGCCGAGGCGCCCAGAGCGAAGGCTGCGGCCACACCGCGTCGATCCGCGATGCCGCCGGCGGCGATCACCGGGATGCCCACGGCATCCACCACCTGCGGAACCAGCGCGAACGCACCGACCAGGGATTCCTCCGGCTCCCGCAGGAACGACACCCGGTGCCCCGCCGCTTCCATGCCCGTCGCGACGATGGCGTCCACTCCGCCCGCCTCGAGAGCCAGCGCCTCGGCCACGGTCGTGGCCGTCCCGACCACGCGGATGCCGCGGGCGCGCGCTTCGGAGATCATCGCCTCCGACGGAACGCCGTAGACCACGCTGAGCACGGCGGGAGCGGCATCCCAGATCGCGTCGAGCTGCTCCTCGAGCGACGGCAGGTAGCGCTCCGGTGGCGCAGGGACATCGACGCCGACCGCCTCGTAGAACGGCTCCAGCGCCTGCGCGAAGACGGCGTGCTGCGGGCCCGGCTCGACCTCGTCGCCCAACGGCAGCCAGATGTTGAACGCGAACGGATGCTCGGTCGCGGCGCGGAGTTCGGCCGCCGTCCGCCGGATCCGCTCGCCGTCGTACCCGTACAGCCCGTACGATCCCAGTCCGCCCGCTTCGCTGACCGCCGCGGTCAGTTCGATCGAGGACAGCCCTCCGAACGCGCCGAGCACGATCGGATGCCGGATGCCGAGAAGTTCTGCGAGATCGGTCATGATTCGAGGCTACGCCCGCCGCCGCTCCGCTCGGTCGCTGTCAACCCCCTCTCGCCCCGCGACGGCATCCGCTTACCGTCGGACCAGGAGATCAGCCGCCGGACCAGGAGGTCACCATGAGCACGCAACCGCACACGCCCACCACGACGCACGACGCCTGGGGTGCCGGCGATCCGCACCTGCGCATCACCCGTGACGACGACCGCCTCGTCTACCACCTGCAGGGCGACGTCGTGCAGATCGGATCGGCCGCGGGCAGCGACCTCGTCCTCGCCGGTGCCGACCCTGTGCACGCGACCATCACGCACGACGAACGCGACGAGTACGTGCTGACGCTGCACGGAGAGGGTGAGACGAGCGCCGCGTCCCAGGACGCTACCGGCGAGCGCACCCAGATCCTGCGCACCGGAGCGAGTTTCACGATCGGCGAGTGGCAGCTGGTGTTCAGGCGCGAGGAGTCCGCGGACCATGGCCGCCCGTACGGCGGACGCCAGGGCGGGGAGCTGTCCGATCAGGACCTGCAACCGCCTCGCCCCGACTACTCGGAGGATGCCGCCGCACCGCGCTCCGGCACGGATGCCGCTGCGAAGGATCCGACGACCGCCAACGCCTCCGGGCAGGGCGGTTCGGCGGAGGGCGCCGTGCGGTCGTCCACGACCGCACGGCTGTCCGGCGACAAGCAGGGTGCGACTGCGCCGGATGAGGACGGCGCTTCCAACGAGCCCTGGAGCTGACCCCGCGGCCGACGCCCACCCGTGAGGAGTACCCTCGATGTCATGACCGCGACGATCGAGCAGCTGATGGCGTTCGTGCTGTCCGTGCTCGGGCTCGTGGCGATGCCGGACATGGCCGCCCTGGGGCTGGCCGTCGCGGTCCTCGCCGTCGCGGCACTCGTCGTCGCCGTCGCGATCAGCGCGCCCGCCGTCGGCAAGGACTCGCCCCCGCATCCGCTGCGCGGCATCGATGCGTCTGCTCTGCTCTCGCAAAGCGATCCGGATGCCGCCGGTCACCCTCGTCCGCGAGCGCCGGGAGTCGTGCGCGCCGTGTGACCCGTCCGTTCGTTTCGGGACACGGCATCCGCCGACCCTCCCGACTCATCGAACGGACCCCATGGACATCTTCGCCTTCCCGCCCCTCGCCGCGCTCCTGGACGCCGCCTACGGCGCACTCGCGGGCCTCGCCACCTTCTTCGAACCCGCGGCCGGTGCCGCCGCCCTCGCTGTCGTCGTCGTCACACTCATCATCCGGACGCTGCTCATCCCGGTCGGCATCTCCCAGGCCAGGGCCGAACAGACCAGGGCGCGCCTGGCCCCACGACTGCGCGCGCTCCAGAAGCGCCACGGAAAGAACCCCGAACGACTGCAGCTCGAGACCCTGCAGCTCTACCGCGACGAGAACACCTCGCCGTTCGCCGGTTTCCTCCCCGTGCTGCTGCAGGCGCCCGTCGTCGGTCTCCTGTACACGCTGTTCCTGCGTGCCGAGATCGCCGGTCACCCGAACGACCTGCTCGCGCACGACCTGTTCGGGGCGCCGTTGGGCACGAGCCTGGTGCACATGCTGACCGCTGGTCCCTTCTCGCTCCAGACGTTCGCGGTCTTCGGCGGGCTCCTGGCCATCATGGCGGTCACCACCGAGATCACCCGACGCGTGTTCCGACCGACGCCCGTCGACGACTCGCCGATGTCCTCCCCTGGCATGCTGCGGATGATGAGCGCCCTGCACTACGCCACCGTGGTGTTCGCCCTGTTCGTCCCGCTGGCGGCCGCGCTGTATCTGACGGTCACGGTGATCTGGACGCTGATCCAGCGCATCATCCTGCGCCGCCGGTATCCGCTGCCGGTGTGATTGCTAGCCGGGCCGGATGCCGTGGTCAACCCTGTTGAGCACGGCATCCGACATGCGGATCCTGAACGCATGCCGGACCGTACCGCTCGACGATCGCCCCTCCCGCGCTCCGCTGCCGTCGCCGCGAGCGGCGCCCTGGTGCTGGCTCTGAGCGGATGCCTGGGCACGATGCCCGTCGACCCGGACGGAACACTCGAGTCCGTGACCGATGGGACGCTGCGGATCGGTCTGAGTGCGGAACCGGACCTCGCCGAACTCGGAAGCGGACCCGGTGATCCCCCGGACGGGCCGCTGATCGAGCTCGCGAACGACTACGCGGACTCCATCGACGCGCGCATCTCGTGGACACCGGCCGGCGAGGAGACGCTCGTCGGCCTGCTCGAGGACGGCGCCATCGACATCGCCATCGGCGGGTTCAGCGCCGAGACGCCCTGGTCCGAACGGGTGGGGACGACGCGCGGTTACTCCGATCTTCCGGACCTGAAGGGGCGCACCGTCGTGTGGCTCGTGCCGGCCGGCGAGAACGCGCTGCTGTCCGACATCGAGCTCTTCCTGGATGGGAAGGCCGGATGATGATCCGCACCGAGCGGCACCGATTCGGACGGACGGATCTGCCGCGCGAGCAGCGTCGGGCGCTGGATTCCGCGATCCGGTGGGAGTGGTTCACGATCGCCTACACGACCGCGACGATCATCGTGGTGGCGTTCGTGGTGGGCGGATCGCAATCGATGCGCACGGCGTGGATCGAGGACATGCTGTCACTGCTGCCCCAGATCGCCTTCCTCGTCGCGCTGCTCCTGGTCCGGCGCCGGCCGAGCATCGACCATCCGTACGGCCGTCACCGCGCGATGGGTGTCGGCCACGTCGTCGCCGGTGTCGCCCTCGCGACTGTGGGTCTGAACCTCGCCTTCGAAGCCGTCAGCGGGCTCGTCACGCAGGATCATCCGACGATCGGCACGGTGCAGCTGTTCGGGCAGACGATCTGGCTGGGCTGGCTCATGGTGGGGGTGATGAGCGTCATCGTGATCGGGCCGGTCTTCTTCTACGGGCCCGCCAAGGCGCGACTCGCGCCGCTCCTGCACAACAAGCTCCTGCACGCGGACGCCGATATGGCGAAAGCGGACTGGCAGACGAACGCCGCCTCGATCGTCGGGGTCCTGGGCATCGGACTCGGAGTGTGGTGGCTCGATGGAGCAGCCGCCCTGTTCATCTCGATCGGCATCGTGCGCGACGGCGTGCGCAACACCCGCTCCGCCGTGCGCGACCTCATGGACCAGCGGGCGCGGACGTATGACGACAGGACGCCGCACCCCCTCGCCGCCGAGGTCGTGCGGTACCTCCGCGGGCTGCCGTGGGTCGCAGACGCGGCCGTCCGCATGCGTGACGAGGGACAGGTGTTCCACATCGAGGCCTTCGTGCGGCCGTACCGCACACGGGTGTCGCTGCCGAAGGTGCGCCGCGCCTCTGAGGGCATCGCAGCCCTGGACTGGAAGGTTCAGGATGTGGTCGTCATTCCGGTCGAGCAACTGCCCGACGAGGCCGACCGCGGTGCGGATGCCTCAACGGGCATGGCCCGCTGAGGCATCCGGGGCCACGCCTCCGGCTCCTACCCTCCGGGCGGGAAGTGCGGGATCTCGAAGGGGCGCGTCGAACGATCCTCGGCTGCGGCGGCCACCGCGGCATCCAGTTCGGCGAGGAGTTCGTCCAGATCCCGGTAGCGCGAACGGTGCGGACACGGGCTGCGCAGCCAGAGCACCTCGATCGCGCCGAGCTCGCTCTTCTCGGCGTAGGCGACGAGCCGCGCGGCATCCGAGTGCCCACGGGTGGCGTCGCAGATGCGCCAACCCGTACGACCGAGCGGGATGATCTCCCACGAGGGGGTCGCTGCTGACGGAGGGTCGGTCGGGGTCACGATGCTCACAGCGCCTTCCCTCCGGTCACGGCGAGAACCGCACCCGACGTGTACGACGACTCGGTCGACGCGAGGTACACGTAGGCACCGGCGAGTTCCGCCGGCTGTCCGGCGCGCCCGAGTGGAGTATCAGAGCCGAAGTGCGACACCTTCTCCTCGTCCCACCCTGTGGAGGGGATCAGCGGGGTCCAGATCGGCCCGGGGGCGACGGCGTTGACCCGGATGCCGCGGGTGCCCGCCTCCTGCGCCAGAGCCTTCACGAAGGCCACCTGCGCCGCCTTCGTCATCGCGTAGTCGATGAGACCGGGCGAGGGCTCGGCCGCCTGGATCGACGCCGTCACGATGATCGATGCACCGGCCTCCATCGACGGGTACGCGGCGCGTGCGGAGTACATCAGGCCCGCGAGGTTCGTGTCGAACACGCGGCGCATGTCCTCGGTCCTCAGGTTCGCGAAGCCGCCCACGTCGTGCTGGTACGCGGCGTTGAGCACGAGCACATCGAGGCCTCCGAGTGCCCGACGGGCCTCGATCACGGCATCCGTGGCGAACTGCTCCTCACGGACGTCGCCGGCGAGACTCAGCCCCTTGCGTCCCGCGTTGCGGACGAGGCCCAGGGTGTCGTCGGCATCCTCCTGCTCCTCGGGCATGTGCACGATCGCGACGTCTGCTCCCTCGCGGGCGAAGGCGATCGCGACCGCGCGTCCGATGCCGGAGTCGCCACCCGTGATGAGAGCGCGTCGTCCCGCCAGTCGGCCGTGCCCGACGTAGCTCTGCTCGCCGTGATCGGGGGTGGGCCTGGTCTCGTCGGTCTGACCCGGCTGCTCGTCCTGCGTCTGCGGAGGGAACGGCCCGTCGGTGTGCGCATAGCGGGGGTCTTCTGCGGTGTCTGTCATGTCATCCTCGCTGTGGGGAAACGGAAGGAAGGTCGTGACCGACCCTCCTTCATGCCGCGCGGGAGAACCAGGGGGTTGACACTGAGCGCGCGGTCATCCTCCGCGTGCGTGGGCGCTCGCGCGCTATCTGTCAACGGGGCTGACCGGCCGATGCGCCTGCGGCACGGTGGACTGCACCGATCGAAGGAGGAAGCCATGTCAGGCACGCGAGCCATTCCCGAAGACGAACTGCCGTTCCCGCCGGAGCGGGTCGAACAACGGGATGCCGACAACATCGATCCGGCGGATGCCGAGGCCGAACCGGAAACCGTCGACGGCCCTGCGGACGTGGACGAGCAGCCCGAGACCCAGGGCGACGAGCCGCTCGAGGCCGACCTCGGCGAGGACGGCCAGGGTGACCTGTCCCCCGAGGACGAGCCGGACGTCCTGGCGGAGGACGCGAGCCGCTCGGACGCCGAACCCGCCGATCTCCGCGATGAGGCGCCATGAGCGGCGTGGGAGACCAGGGCCTGCGCCCTGCGCATGTCGAGCCGCAGCCGCCGGACGACGAGCAGGTCGAGGCCGAAGAATCGGCCAGGAAGGGACCACGCGGACGACGGCCGAACGAGCCGCCGATCGAGCCAGGAGTCGGCCGCTCACCGGGTCAGGAGCGGCGCGCTCCCGAGCCCACCCGTCGCAGCCCGCGGAAGCCGTAGCTCTCCGGATCCATCAGGTGCCCGTCCGTCGACTCGACGGGCGCATCGGACAGCAGGTCCGCCGTCGAAACCGACAGCCTCGGCATCCCTGACCGCCTGAAGCAGCGTCGCCGGAGCCACCTGCTCGTGCGACGCGTGAAAGCCGATGACGACCATGTGCGCTCGCCTCAGAAGGCGAGGTCGGGGTCTGCTCCGACGCGGGTCCCGCCCCCGCCGCCCTCCATGAGTTCCTTGAAGCGCTTGAGGTCGGATACCGCAGCTCGCTCGTCCAGGTTCAGAAGGGCGCCTGCCTTCTCGGTGACGGTCTCGGGCACCCAGCCCATCTCCAGTTCGATGCGCGTGCGCTCGGCATCGATCGGAGTGAACCGCACGACGCCGGTGTGCACCTTCTCGCCCTCGCTCGCCCAGGCGATGCGCTGGTTCGGCACCGCCTCGGTCACGGTGGCGTCGAACTCGCGCTCCACGCCTCCGACGTTGACCACCCAGTGCGTCCGATTCTCGCTCAGGCGCTCGATGCTCTTCACCATCGACATGTACTGCGGCATGTCCTCCAGCCGCGCCCACTGGTCGTACACCGCACTCGCCGGCGCCTCGACCTCGATCTCCGCTCTGATCGCCTCGGTCATTCCACTCATCTCCTCGTCTGGTCTCGGACCGCTCACTCTAGGGATGCCGCGGCCGAGACCGCCTCGGGGTTGACCGCGTCGGGTCCGGCGCGTACCGTGCCTTCCCGTCGACGGCCGAGTGTACGACGGGAACGGACCGCTAACCGCTGGGCGTCGTCGCGTCAATCCCCTGCGCCAGCGGTCGCGACCGCTCGTACCGTGCCGACATGAGCGATGTCACGGTCTTCGCACCGTCCCCGACCCTGACCATCACCGTCGAGGACCACCCGCAGGGCTCCGAGATCCACGTCCATGCCGGCGGGCAGGGCGTGTGGCAGGCCCGGATGCTGCGGCGGCTGGGATGCGAGGTCACGATGTGCTGCGTGCTCACCGGCGAGATCGGCGGCGCCCTCCGCCACCTGCTCGAGGACGAGGGACTCCGCGTCGTCGCCGTGGAGCGCGCCGGACGCGGGTCGGCCTACGTCCACGACCGCCGCGAAGGGAAGCGGGTCGCGATCGCCGAGGAACAGGGCGACCCGCTCGGACGCCATGAGCTCGACGATCTGTACACGCGGATGCTGGATGCCGCGACGAGGTCGCGCGTCTCGATCCTCAGCGGACCGGTCGGCGACGCGACCGTCCCCGCCGACATGTATCGCCGTCTGGCCTCCGACCTGCACGACGGCGAGCGCCGGGTGGTGGCGGATCTCGCCGGCGACCGCATGCAGGCCGTCGTCGCCGGCGGAGTCGATGTCCTCAAGGTGAGCCACGAAGAGCTCACAGCGGACGGGCTCATCGTCGACGATTCGACGGTCGCCATCCGTGCCGCGATGCGCGCACTGCGCGACGCGGGCGCACGCTCGGTGATCGTGACGCGCTCGTCGGATCCGCTGCTGCTCATGGACGAGCACGGGACCGTCGAGGTCTCGTTGCGGGCCTTCGCCGAGGCGGAGACCCGAGGAGCGGGCGACTCGCTCACCGCCGGCGTCGTGGCGGGTCTCGTGCGCGGTGAGCCGCTGCGGCGGGCGATCTCGCTCGGGGTCGCTGCCGGTGCTCTCAACGTCACCAGGCACGGACTGGGGACCGGAGACGGATCGGCCATCCGGGGGCTCCGCGACCGCGTGCTTCAGCGCACGATCGATGCCGATGAGGCACCGATCGCCGAGGAGCGCACGAGCCCCGATGGCCTCGCGGCGCGTGCGACGCCCCGGGAGGGCTCATGACCCGCGTGCTGGTCACGAACGACGACGGCATCGATGCCCCCGGTCTGCATGCCCTCGCGGCTGCTGCCGTCTCAGCGGGATTCGACGTGGTCGTGGCGGCACCCGCGAAGCAGTCCAGCGGATCGAGCGCGTCCATCCTGGCCGAGGAAGCGGATGGCCGGATCCGCATCGAGAAACGCGAGTTGGACGCCCTGGTCGGCATCCCTGCGCACGCCGTGCACGGCGGCCCCGGCCTGATCGCACTGATCGCGACGCGCGGTGCGTTCGGCGCCGCGGTCGACCTCGTGCTGTCCGGTGTGAATCACGGCGCGAACGTGGGCCGTGCGATCCTGCATTCCGGCACGGTCGGCGCCGCCCTCACAGGCGGACTCGGCGGCACGCGGGGCATGGCGGTCTCGCTCGACGTCGGCATCGAGCCGGCGGAGTACCACTGGCGCACGGGAGCGGATGCCGCGCTGCGACTGGTGCCGCAGCTGTTGACGCGCCCCCGTGGAGCGGTCGTCAACGTGAACGTGCCCAACGCACCGGAGGTGCGCGGGTACGTCGAGGCGCCCCTCGCCCCGTTCGGCATCGTCCAGACCACCCTGATGGAGGCTGACGAGCACTACGTGCGTCTCGCCGTCGAGGATCTGCCTCTGATCCCCACGGAGAACAGCGACGCCGCCCTCCTCGCGGAGGGATGGGTGACCGTCACCGGGATCGACCCCGTGAGCAGCTGCGCGTTCCCACTCCCCGCGAAGCTGGCCGGTCAGAGCGCAGGGTTCTCCGCCGTGACCGGTTCGCCGCCGTCCGCCGGTTCGGGCACGAGGTAGAGTCCACCGGGCGAGTTCGCGGTGAAGGCCAGCGCCTCGATCCATGCGCGATTGATCGCCGGAGAGCGGCTGCCGTAGTACTTGAACACCAGCGAACTGGAGGCGTGCACCCACACGGTCGTGCGGCCGCCGCCGACGCTGGCGTCTTCACGCCAGGAGAACGGGAAGGGCTCGCCTCGGCGCAGCTTCGCACTGATGACCAGCTGGATGTGCGTGAGCGCGCGGTCCTCGATCTCGACCTTGACGCCGCCCTCGTAGATGAACTTGCCCATGCAGATTCCTCTCCTGTGTCGAGCCCGCCGGGGATCGGGCACGGCCGTGGCGCTTCCTCGTCCACAGCGTAGTCGTCCGGCCGCGGTCATCCTGCGCACCCGGGGTGTTCGACCCGCGAGTCCGCCCGACCCCCGGGTGTCAACCCCCGGACGCGTATGCCGCCGCGCTCGTATCGTGGCGCTCATGCACACGAGAGGAGCTTCATCATGACCCTGGTCAGCGACATCATGACACCGGGCGCACGATGCATCGGCGAGAACGACTCGCTGCACATCGCCGCGACCGTGATGGCGGAGCTGGATGTCGGAGCCCTGCCCATCTGCGGGGAGGACAGCAGGCTGAAGGGGATGCTCACTGATCGCGACATCGTCATCAAGGCGGTCGCGAACGGCATGGACCCCGAAACGACCCGTACGGGGGTGCTGGCGGTCGGGAAGCCGATCACCGTCGCCGCCTCCGACGACATCTCCGTCGCGCTCGGCCGCATGCAGGAGCATCAGATCCGCCGCCTTCCCGTGATCGAAGACCACCTGCTGGTCGGGATCGTCAGCCAGGCGGATGTCGCTCGCGCGATGCCAGCTGCGGAGACCGGTGAGACCGTCGAACGCATCTCGGTGTGACGATCGGCATCCGAAGAGAGGAGAAGGACCATGCCACGCGATCAGCGATCACGACTGAAGGACCCGGAGCTCTACGAGGAGCTGCGGGAGGACGGCGCGTCGAAGGAGAAGGCAGCGCGCATCTCGAACGCCACGGGCGGCACGAAGAAGGGCCGCTCGGAGGTCGGCCGTCGCGGCGGTGAATCCGGCAGCTACGAGGACTGGACCGTCCCCGAACTGAAGAAGCGCGCCAAGGAGCTCGGGCTGCAGGGCTACTCCGACAAGCGCAAGGGCGAGCTCATCTCGGCGCTGCGCGACCACTGACCCTCCGCGCGGATCGGTCTCACCGAGGAGTGAGGCCGATCCGCAGCGGCGCACCTGGTGCCGCGGCTGCGGCGAGCGCGGCATCCGCATCGGCGAGCGGGTGGACCGCACCGACGACGTCACCGAACGGATACGCCCTGCCGCGGCCGGCGAGGAATCCGACGGCCGCCGACAGGTCCGCTCCCCCGTAGTTGTGCACTCCGGTGATCGTGATGAGACGACGGACGACGTCCTCGGCATCCAGTGCGACGGCCGCAGCAGGGAACACGCTGCCCACGAGCACGACCGTTCCACCGACGTCGACCTCGTCGATCGCCTGCGCCACCGCGTGGCCGGAGGCCTCGATCACGACCTTCGGGGCGCCGACGCCCGCGCCCGGTTCGGCGCCGAAGCGCTCCGCGAGCCGGCGTCTCTCGTCCGACGGATCGACCACGGTGACCCGCGCACCGAGATCGGCCGCGATGGCCGCGGCCGTGAGACCCACCAGCCCCGCGCCGTATACGCGGACGGGCACGCCGTCGAGCTCCCGCCCTGCCCGTGCCACAGCGGCCCAGGCGGTCGCGGTCGCGCACGAGGCCGGCGCGAGCACCGCCGCCGGAAGCGACTCCGGCGCGCGCACGATCGCGGTCCCCCGTCGCAGATGCACGTGCGAGGCGAAGCCGCCAGTGAGCTCCCAGCGCGGCTCGATCCGCTCGTGGCCGTACTTCGCCAGCGATCGGCACTTCTGCGTCATCCCCGATGCGCACCGATCGCACGTGCCGCAGGACACCGTGACCGACCAGACCACGCGATCGCCGACGCGCAGGTCGCCGCCGTCGACTGTCTGCGCGCCTCCGTCGCCGAGCGCGATCACGCGACCGATGCTCTCGTGACCGAGGACGGCGGGCATGGGCGAGGGGCGATCACCGCGCGCGGTGTGCACGTCCGAGCCGCAGATCGTGGAGAGCTCGACGGCCACCAGCGCGTCCCCGGCGGCGAGCGCGACGCCGGGGACGGCGACGGTCTCCAGCGGCATCCCCGCACCGAGCCAGACCCGTGCCGTGGCCGCCGGGCGCAGGGCGATGTCGCGCAGTTCGGCGTGCGGCAGCAGCGTCCGCATGTCAGCCGACCAGCGCTGGAGCCGCCACCAGACCACGGGCGGTCAGCAGCGGGAGGAGTCCGGTGACGTCGTCGATCACGGCGTCCGCACCGGCATCCGTCAGCGTCGCGCGGTCGTGCGCGCCGGTCAGGACACCGGCGACGAGCCCCGCACCCGCACGCCGTCCGGACTGCACGTCGCTCGAGGTGTCTCCGACGACGGCGACCGCGTCCACCGCCGAAGCACCGGTGCGCAGCAGGGCCGTGAGCACGAGGTCGGGCGCCGGCCGCCCGCGTCCGGCATCCACCGGCGACAGCACCAGGTCGACCAGGTCGCGCCAGCCGAGAGCATCCAGCAGCGCGTCGCGGGTCACGGGTGCGAAACCCGTGGTGAGCACGACGGCGAGTCCGGCATCCTTCATCGCGCGGATGGCGTCGCCCGCCCCGGCGATCTCCTCGGCACCGGAATCCGCGATGATCTCGGCGTACGCCGTCTCGAACGCCGCTGTGGCGGACTCGGCCGCGGCGACGTCGCCGCCGGCGAGGTGGGTGAAGACGTCGATCTTGGACTGCCCCATGGTGTCGCGCACGTACTGGAGGGCGTCGGCCCACGGCATCCGATCGGCGACGCCGGTGCGCTCGGCGGCACGCTGGAACGCCCGCTCGACCACGCCGTCATCACTCACGGTGGTGCCGGCCATGTCGAGGACGACGAGTTCGATGGTCATGAGATTCCTCCTTGTGCGGGCTGCCGTGCCCGGTCGAATGCGTGTCGGATCGTGTGCTCGGCCAGTCCGAATCCGCAGGTCATGCCGATACCCGTCGTGGCGGCGATCACGTGCACGCCCGGTTCGGTCTCCTCGATGAGGAACTCGTCGGGTCCGGTGGCGTACACGCCCTGCCAGCGCTCGAGGACGCGCAGCCGATCCACTGCGAACAGGGCCCGCGCCTCATCGAGGAAGGCCTCGAACGCCGCCTCCGGCTGGAACGGACCGGGTTGCACGGCCTTCGCGTGCGAGTCGCCGATGATCAGCGAGCCGTCCGGCAGCTGGGTGTACATCTGGTTGAGATCAAGGGCGGCCAGGTCGGGCCGTTCGCCGTACAGGCGGGTGCGCACAGCGGACGCTTCGGCGAGCGCACCGAAGCGTCCGTAGCGCACCAGCGACCAGCCGGTCAGCAGCGGGGCATCGAGCGGCTTCGGGAGGTCGGTCGCCACCCGCATCATGTCCAGAGCGCAGCGCTCGATGCCCACCCGCTCGGCGAGCTCCGGCAGCAACTGGTCGATGTCGTGGTTGACGGCGACGACGATCCGCCCTGCGGTGATCGGTCCCCGTGTCGTCTCGACGACGCCCGAACGCACGCCCGTCACGGCGGTGCGGAAGCGGAACTCCACACCGCGCTCCGCCAGATGCCGCACGATGGCGGCCGCGGCCTCCCGCGGGTGCGTCTGCAGATCCGGCTCGACCAGTGCACCGCCGACGGCGACGCCGGGGCGCAGCGGAGTGCGCTCGAGCATCTCGTCCGCCTCGAGCATCCGGATGCCGCCGTCCTCGGCCGCCCTGGCGAGGAGGTCCAGCTCGTCGTCCTCCCTGGCCGCCACGAGCGTGCCGGATGCGCGGAGCCAGAACCCGGCATCCGCGGACAGGCGGAGCCAGTGCTCGCGGCCCGCGTCGGCGAACTCCCTGGCGGTGCCGGTCTGGGCACCGATGCAGAGGTGGCCGAAGTTGCGGACCGTGGCACCGATGGGTCCTGCCGTCCGGTCGACGACGATGACGCTCAGCCCGAGGCGGGCGGCGGCGTCGGCGGTGCCGAGGCCCACGATGCCGCTGCCGACGACGACGACGTCCGCGCTCGCGCTCATCGGAACACCCGCCGCATCCACATGGCGAGTCCTTCGACGAGCAGAACGGTCACCAGGATCATGATCACGATGCTCGAGACGAGCTGGTAGTTCGACCCCTGACCTGCGTTGAGCAGGTAGTAGCCGATGCCGCCGCCGCCCACGATGCCGAGCAGCGTGGCCGCGCGGATGTTCGTGTCGAGCAGGTAGAAGGTGTGCCCGATCAGGGCACGGGAGCCCTGCGGGAACGTGGCACCGGCGAACATCTGCAGACGCGTGGCGCCGGCGGCCAGCAGCGCGCGCTCCGGACCGCGCGGCACCTCCTCGTAGGAGTCCGCGATGAGCTTGCCCAGGAGCCCGATGCCGCCGAACGCGAGTGCGATCGTGCCCGCCTGCGCGCCGAGACCGGTGATGACGATGAGGACGATGGCGAGGATGATCTCGGGGATGCCGCGGATGATCACGAGGAGCAGGCGGGAGCCGATGCGGACACCGTCGTTCGGCGCGACGTTGCGCGCTGCGAACGAGCCGATCACGAGCGAGGCGACGAAGGTGAGCAGGGTCGCGGCGAGCGCGATCATGATGGTGTCGAGCATGGCCTGGAACAGGGTCGCGAAGCCGTAGCTTCCGAAGTTCGGGGGCCAGAAGGATGCCGCGATCGCGGGGACCTTGCCCCAGAACGTGAGGAAGTCGCTCCAGGTGATGTCGCTGACCACGACGCCGGCGATGACGACGGCGACCGCGAGCCAGCCGGCGATCAGGTTGCGCACCCGCGATCCGGTCCACGGTCGGTGCACGGCTGCAGCGGCAGAGGCGAAGTGGCGCTCGGGTGCGGATGCTGCGCCGCCGGACCGGCGGGCACGGGCGAAGAGCTTGACGAACACGCCCCTGCCGGCATCCCGCTCCCCCAGCATCGCGACGCGCACCGACGAGGAGATGATCTCCATCACGACGCACAGCAGGAAGATCACCAGCGCGATGCCGAGCCCGAGCCCGTAGTTCAGCGATTTGAACGCGTGCGACATCTCCAGCCCGAGCCCGGCGACGCCGACGTAGCCGAGCACGACCGAGCCGCGCAGGTTGATGTCGTTGCGGTGCAGCACGGTGGCGACCCAACTCGGCAGCACCTGGGGCAGCACACCGGCGCTGAACTCCTGCAGCGTGCTTCCGCCGGCCGCACGGATCGCCAGTCGAGGACCCTCATCGATCTGCTCGATGGCATCGGCGAACATCTTCGAGATCATCCCGATCGAGTGGATGCCGATGGCGAGGATGCCCGGCAGGGCGCCGAGCGAGAACATCAGGACGAAGACCATGGCCAGCACGACATCCGGCAGCGCGCGGGTCAGCACGCCGATGAAGCGTGCGGCCGCGCGCCAACCAGGCCCTGGCGTCGTGTTGGATGCCGCGAGAAAGGCGATCGGGACCGACAGGACGGCGGCGAGCACCGTGCCGGTGAGCACGAGGCCGACCGTCAGGACCGTCAGCTGCAGGAGTTCGGCCGGCTCGGGGAAGCTCAACCCGCCGACGCGGCCGAAGAAGCGCTCCGCGTTCTCCCAGCTGGAGAGCATGCCGGGTACCGAGATGTCGAGATCGACGAGGGCGGCGACGGCGAGCCCGGCGATCACGACGAGCGTGATCGCCGCGCAGATGCGCTCGGGGCTCAGGCGACGCCGGGGCGCGCGTGCCTCGAGGTCCGCACCCGACGGCGCGATCGGAGCCCGCGCTGCGGTGAGGGTCATGCCACCGACTCCGCGGTGAGCAGTTCGTTCTGGACGGCCGCGAGCTCGGCGGTCGTGGTGGCGACCCGGCCGTAGATCTCCATCACCTGGGCCTTGTCGAGCCCGTCCGTGACCGTGTCGAGGACGACCTCGCCGTGGCGGAGGCCGACGATCCGATCTGCCCAGTCGATCGCGAGGTCGACCTGGTGCAGGCTGCACAGCACGGTCAGTCCGTCATCGGCCGCGATCTCGCGGATCAGTGCCATGACCTGCGAGCTGGACTCTGGGTCGAGTGAGGCGACCGGCTCGTCGGCCAGCAGCACCTCGGGATTCTGCATGAGGGCACGGGCGATGGCGACGCGCTGCTGCTGGCCGCCGGAGAGCGTGTCCGCCCGCTGGTAGGCACGGTCGAGCAGCCCGACGCGGTCGAGATGTCCGAGGGCGCGCAGCTTGAGCGCCCTCGAGTAGGAGAACAGGCCGAGGCGGGGGCCTCGGAGCCCTGCGAGTGCACCGGTCAGCACATTCTCGAGCACGGTGAGCGAGCCGACGAGCTCGAACTGCTGGAAGATGAAGCCGACGCGACTGCGCAGCCGCCGCAGCGCGCGGCCGCCCAGCGCAGGGACGTCCGCCCCGAGAACCGAGATCTCTCCCGACGTGGGCGTCTCGAGTGCGTCGATGTGACGCAGCAGGGTGGACTTTCCGGATCCCGAGAGGCCGAGCAGCACGACGATCTCACCGCGTTCCACGGTCAGGTTCACGCCGCTCAGGGCGATCGTGGACCCGAAGCGCTTGGTGAGGCGCTCGATGTTCACCACGGCGGATGCGTTCATGTCAGTCTCCCGGGATCCGGTTCAGAGGTGTCCGGGCGTCAGCCCTGGCACTGGGTCGCGTTGGTCTCCGCGCAGATGTCGCGGATCAGGTCGTAGTACGCGTCGTCCACCGGCGAGGTGGCGTAGAACACACTGCGGAAGGCGTCCGTGTCGGCGGATTCGATGCCGGCGGCGATGATGTCATCGATCGTCACCTCGGCGAGCGCCTCGGTGAGCGTGGCCTTGATGTCGTCGGGCAGCACCGTGGAGACGACGATCGGAGCACCGGGGACCATGGTCTCGTCGATCACCTTCACGGCATCCGACTTCTCGACCTCGCTGTCCTCGGCGAATCCGACCTCGCACTCGACGCCCTCACCGGTCTTCTGCACGCTGACGTCGTGCTTGCCTGCGAAGACGGGAGTGATGTCTGCTTCAGGGTCGATCCCGGCCTCGAGCAGGTTGAAGCTCGGGAACAGGTAGCCGGACGTCGAGGACGGGTCGACGAAGCAGACCTTCTTGCCCTTGAACTCGTCGATCGATGCGATGGCGCTGTCCGCGGGCACGATGGCCTGCGAGTAGTAGCCGGGCTCCTGCCCTTCCTCCGTGATGATCGAGGACACCGGAGTGAGCTCTGCGCCGTTGTTGGTGGCGGTGACGTAGGTGAAGCCGGAGAACGACGCGACGTCGATCTTGCCTGCGATCGCTGCCTCGATGAGCGCTGCGTAATCGGTGGACTCGTGGTACTCGACAGTCTTGCCGGTGGCGTCGGCGATGTAGTCCATGAGGGGCTGGTAGTTCGTCTCGGTGTCGACCGAATCCGGCACGACGCCGAAGACGAGCGTGTTCTCGTCGACGGCGAAGGTGCCGGCCGAGGTGCTGCTGTCGCTGCTGTCGCCGTTCGCGGTATCGGCGTCCGCGCCGGTGGAGCAGGCGGCGAGGCCGAGGGCGAGGACGGCGGCACCCGCGAGCGCGGGCAGAAGGCGGAGCTTCATGAGGACCTTTCGGATGAGGGAGGGCTGTGATCCGCATGCCACTCTGACACCCAGAGCCCTGAGATGTATACCTACCTCGAAAGAGTTCAGGCGTCGTTCACCTGGACGACGCCGCGGTGAACGCCGGAGGAACGGGTCTTCCCTGTGCGGATCGAGACAAGTAATATGCCTATGTGGCTGAACCTGTGTACATCCAGATCGCGGACGACCTGCGCGAGCAGATCACCTCGGGCAGACTCCGTCCCGGGGACGACGTGCCGACGGAGGCCGACCTGGCTGCTCGATGGAGCACCTCGCGCGGCCCGATCCGCAACGCGCTCGCATCGCTGCGCAACGAGGGGCTGATCGAGACGACACGGGGTCGGCCGGCCAGGGTGGTCGCGCGCAAGGCCGACCAGGCCGTCGATGTCTCGGTCCCGTTCACGCGGTGGGCGCGCGAGCTCGGCGTGACCCCCGGCGCGCGCACGCAGCAGGTCAGCCTGCGCCGGGCCGGGCCGGCCAAGGCCGCGGCGCTCGGCATCGACGAGGACGACATGGTGGTCACGGTCGTGCGGCTGCGCCTGCTGGACGACCGGCCCACCATGCTTGAGCGGCTCTGCTACATCGAATCCGTGGGCAGGCTTCTGCTCGACGCGGACCCTGACCGGATCTCCATCACCGAGTTCCTCGGTTCGAAGGGCCACCCGATCGTGAAACTGCAGCACGAGATCGATGCGGTCGCCGCGGACGAGGAGGATGCCGAGCTGCTGCGCGTCCCTGCGGGCTCGCCGATCCTGCGCCTCACCCGCACGTCGCGCGGGCCGGACGGCCGCATCTTCGAGGCATCCGAGGATCGCTATCTCAGCGATGTGGTGCGCTTCACCGTCGCGGCATCCGGGATCTCGGACGACGGGCACTACATGCGCGCTGTCGGCTGACCGGCGACACCTGCGCCCGAAAACAGAAGATCGCGAGCGCGGATCCGTTTGGAAGCCCTGACCCTGCGCTCGCGATCACGGCGCTGGGGACGCCGTACTCTGGGGAACCCCCAGGATACGTTCGTGAATTCACCTCCGAACAGTGTCGAAGGTCGAGAGTGCCTACGACTTTTGGACAGAGTCCGCGGCGGCGTCCGGGCGCCGGGCGATCGGCAGACGGGCCACGACGACCCATCGCCCGTCGACGTCTCCCGCCCGGAACTCTCCGCTGCCGCCGAGGACGCGCTCGGCCATGCGCTCGAGCCCGGTACGGCTCGACGAAAGACCGCGTCGCGGCGTCTGCGCCAGCGGATTGCTGATCGTCAGCGTCGCCATCTCGTCCGTGACATCGAGGCTCATGACGATCGGGCCGCTGCCCGCGTACTTGAGGATGTTCGTCGCGGACTCGCGCGCGACGCGCGCAAGGATGATCTCTGCCGACCGGGGGATGCGCTCGTCCCGGATGTCGCCGTCGAACACGACGGGATGCCCCGCCGCGTCGAGTTCCTCGCGGGCCTCGGTCACGGCATCGGCGAGGTCGCCGATCTGGACCTCGGAGCCGCGCGGGCCGTCCTCGGCGAGATCGATCACGAATCGGAGGTCGGTCATCGCCTTGCGCGCCGCGACCCGGATCGCCTCCTGCGAATCGGCTCGGACCTCGGCATCCTCCAGCATCTGGACGTGCAGCGAAACGATCGTCAAGTGGTGGGCGATGCTGTCATGCAGCTCCCCCGCGATCCAGCGCCGCTCGGCGAGCACGGCCTGCCGCTCCTGCTCGGCGCTCGCGGCCAACTGCTTCTCGAGCCGCTGGCCGCGCGCGAAGGCCATCCGCAGAGCGAAGCCGACGCCACCGGCGACGGTCGCTGCGATGAGGTAGATGCCGACATTGACCGGGACGTCCGTGTCGCTGTAGGCGACGATGGCCGTCGCCACCAGGAAGCCCGCCGTGTACGACAGGATCAGCGATGTGCGCCCGAGGCGCATGACGAGGGCGGCGGCGACAGCGGCCGTCGTCAGCACCAGCGCCTGAGCGTCGACGAGGAACGACAGCGCGAAGGCGGCGCCGAGGGCGGATGTCGCCACCAGGGGCGAGGCGACGAAAAGAGCAAGAGTCGCGGTGGCCAGAATACTCACCGCGGAGCGCAGATGATCGGCGTCCGGCGTGGAGATCACACCGAAGACGTCGAGAAGGATGACGCCGGCGACGATGGCCAGGAGGAAGATGCGCTCGATGACGTTGAGCTTCTCTCCGCGTCCCAATCTCAGGATGTCGGAGGCGCTCCGCGCCGATCCGTCCAAAGCCATAGTTCAGTATGTCCCATCCGCCAGGTACTCTTAGCCGTAGAGGCCGATCCAGCGTCCGAACTGTTCCCAGAAAGTCATGGTCATTCACCTCCGAATTAGGTCGTTTGTCCAGCAGTGATTACATCTTCTCGACGTTCCTGATCGTGCACATCGGCCTCACGGACAGAGTTTTCTGGCCAAAGGTCTATGCCCGCATAGACCTTCCCTTCAGCCGTTAGGCTTCCTCCATGCCGGAGATCCGCGTGCTCATCGTCGATGACGACCCCCTCGTGCGCACTGCGCTCGCGCATTTCGTCTCTCGCGACCCCGAGATCGACGTGATCGGTCAGGCCGAGGACGGCCGACAGGCGCTCGACGCCATCGAGCGCGATCGACCGGACGTGGTCATGATGGACGTCCAGATGCCCGAGATGAACGGTATCGAGGCGACCACCGCCATCACCCAGCGCTGGCCCGATGTGCGGGTCGTCGCCGTGACGACCCTCGATGGAAGCGATACCGTGCTGCCGATGCTCAGCGCCGGTGCGGCCGGGTATCTGCTCAAGGACTCCAGCGCCGAGAGCATCGTCGCCGGCATCCGCGAAGTGCACGGCGGAGCCAGTTCTCTGTCGCCCCGCGTCGCGTCGATGCTCATCCGTCACGTGCGCGAGGCATCATCCGGCGCGCAGGGCGCCGCGGATCTCGAACCGCTCACCGAGCGCGAGGCCGAGGTCCTCGATCGACTCGCCGCCGGGATGTCGAACGCCGAGATCGCCGGGGCGCTCATCGTCTCGGAGGGCACCGTCAAGGCGCATCTCGGGCGCATCATGGCCAAGTGGCACCTGCGCGACCGCGTGCAGATCCTCGTCACCGCCGCGCGGGCAGGGCTGATCGACTTCCGCTGACCCGAGGTCCCACGTCACAGCGCGAGCAGCACGATGCCCGCCACGACAACCGTGGCCGCGACGATCCGTCTGGCCGGATGCGGCTCCTTCAGCACGAACGCGCCGAACAGGCTCACCAGCACGACGCTCAGTTCGCGCAGCGGGGCGACGAGCGCGACCGGGGCGATCGTGATCGCGTACAGCACCAGGATGTACGACAGCGGCGACAGCACCGCGAATGCGAGGATCCGGCGCCACTGCATCCGGGCCAGGGCGATCGTCTCCCGGCGTCGGCGGCGCAGCAGGAGGGTGTACACCACCACCTCGGCGACGCAGGTGCCGACCATGTAGGCGACCGGACTGATCGACCAGGTGCGCACGGCGTGCGCGTCCCAGATCGTGTAGGTCGCGATCATCACGCCGGTGAGCAGCCCGTAGACGACTGCGGGGTCGAGGCCGCGCCGCCGTTCGGATGCCGTTCGGTCCACGAGGCCGAGCGCGACCACCCCGACGATGACGGCCAGCACACCCACGAGCGAGAGCGGCGACGGTCGCTCGCCGAGCAGCACCACTGCGGCGATGACGGCGAGGAACGGCCCGGTTCCTCGCGCGGTCGCGTACACGGTCGACAGGTTCCCCTCCCGGTAGCCCCGTTGCAGCACCAGCATGTAGGCGACGTGCAGGATGCCGGAGACGCCGATCCCGATGAGGAAACCGGGGAGGTCGGCACCGGTGCCGCCGGTGAAAGGGATGACGAGTCCCCAGATGATCGCGGAGCCGACGGCTCCGCACCAGAGGAACGGGATGCCGGCACGGCTCACGCCATGGGCGATGATGTTCCACGCCGCGTGCGCGACGGCGGCGGCCAGGACGAGTGACAGTGCGAGCGGAGTCATGCGGAGCCTTCTGCCCGTCGCGGGCGCGACGAACGGGCTCCTCCGGGCTTTTGTCCTGTCAGATGACGACCCCCGTTCGGCCGGAGATCGTGGTGCCGCTCGGACCAGTCGGGCGCGAGCCCCGGAACCCTAGGCACTGTCGCGCGACACCATAGCATCCCGACGTGACGGGCCGGTTCTGCGCGCTCGCTATGATCTTGCAATGAGCATCGGCACCGTGCAGCAGCAGTTGTCCACCCCAGAGGGATTCGCCAAGGCCGTCACGCCGAAGAGCGCAGCCTACGCCGGAGGACTCACGAGCCTCATCGCCGGACTCGCCGGAGTCGCGATGAACCTCTTCCAGCTGGGCTCGGCGAGCGACTGGAACTGGCGCCTGATCATCCGCTACTTCTTCGATGCGCAGGCCATCGAGTTCACCGGGAGCCGCGCCGGCCGCGCTGAGATGTGGCGGTTCCTGTACGTGTACGGGCCGATCATCCTCATCCCGCTGGGCGTGATCCTGCTCATCGTGCACTTCTCGACGCGCAGGAAGAACGGTGCGACCCTGTTCGCCGACTTCCAGTCGCGCGGATGGGTGGGGCGTCAGCGCTTCACCGGCCTCAAGGTGAAGAACGGCAATGCCACCGTCGACGTCGTCTACGTGTCGCACCCGAGCATCCCCGATGAGAACTTCGATGCCATCGTGCAGCAGCATGCGACGCAGATCGCCGCGCTCGACAAGAAGGGCGCGAAGGCCGCCTCCGCTGCGGCGGTCAAGGCCGGCATCCTCAAGGGCGGCATCAGCGCAGCGGCGCTGACCCCCGGACTCCCGTCCGAGATCGTCGCCGCTCCCGTTCAGGGCAAGGGCGAGTTCGTCGCCGTCGTCCCGCCGGCGCCGGGCACGACCGGAAAGTACCAGGTGCTGCCAGTCAAGGAGTGATGCAGCCGGCCGGCGGACGCGGAGGGGCGCGGAGCGATGCTCCGCGCCCCTCCGCGTCGTTGCTGTCAGGGAACGACGATCTCGAAAGCGGGGTCCCCGGGTGAGAGGACGCCGAGGAGCTGATCGATGACGTCGAGGCCACCCGTCGCCTCGATGCCGTCGGACTCGCGGTCACCGGCGGCGAGTCGGATCAGCCGCTGCTTGCTCAGCGTCAGGTGCGGGTCGTCGCCGGTCGGCTCCTTCTCGACGTACACCAGGACGCCGTTGCGGAGCGTCACATGGAACGACCGCGCCAGATCGGACAGCGTCACATCGAAGGCGAGATCGAGGTCCCATGCGCGCGGACCGTCGACCGTGATCGCGACCGCGTCGAAGAGCTGCTCCGGGGTGAGCTGCGCGACGATGGCCGGCGCGTTCGTGACCGTCGGCGTGCCGAAGTTGCCGCTGCGCAGTTCGGTGGCGCCGGAGAGGAAGAAGTTGCGCCACGTGCCGTTCTCGGCGCCGTAGCCGAGCTGCTCGAGCGTGTCCGCGTACTGCTCGCGCACCGCGGCGTTGTCCGGTTCGACGAAGACCGCATGGTCGAGCAGCGTAGCCGCCCATCGGAAGTCGCCCTCGTCGAAGGCCGTCCTCGCCAGCTCGAGCACCCGGTCGATTCCGCCGAGAGCCTCGACGTAGCGGGTGGCCTGAGCCTTCGGCGGGTGCGGCCACAGGCGTGCCGGGTTGCCGTCGAACCAGCCCATGTAGCGCTGGTAGATCGCCTTGACGTTGTGGCTGACGGACCCGTAATAGCCGCGCGCGTGCCAGGCGTTCTCGAGCACCGGTGGGAGTTGGATGTCCTCCGCGATCTCCGCGCCCGTCTGGCCCTGATTCAGCATTCGCAGAGTCTGATCGTGCAGGTAGCCGTAGAGATCGCGCTGCAGACCGAGGAAGCGGCGGATCTCGGTGTTGCCCCAGGTCGGCCAGTGGTGCGAGGTGAAGACGACCTCTGCGTCGTCGCCGAAGCGCTCGATCGCTTCGGTCAGGTACCGCGACCACACGTGCGGGTCGCGCACCACGGCGCCGCGGAGCGTCAGCAGGTTGTGCAGCGTGTGCGTGGCGTTCTCCGCCATGCACAGCGCACGATACCGCGGGAAGAAGAAGTGCATCTCGCTCGGCGCCTCGGTACCCGGTGCCATCTGGAAGACGATCTCGAGCCCGTCGACCGTATGGGTCTCACCGGTCGTGGTGATCTCCCGTGTCGGAGGGATCAGCGTCGCCTCACCGGTCGAGGTGGTCTGGCCGAGTCCGGCCCCGACGGCTCCCTTCGGCCCGCGCGCCAGTGCCGCACCATACATGTACCCGGCGCGGCGCCCCATCGCCGTGCCCGCGTAGACGTTCTCCGCCACCGCGTGCTCCACCATGCCCTCGGGCACGATGATCTCCACCCGACCGGCGGTGACGTCGGCTTCGTCGACGATGCCCTGCACGCCGCCGAAGTGGTCGATGTGCGAATGGGTGTGGATCACCGCAGTGATCGGGCGGTCGCCGCGGTGCCTCCGGTACAGGCCCATCGCCGCCGCCGCCGTCTCCTTCGAGATGAGCGGGTCGATGACGATGACGCCCGTGTCGCCCTCGACGAACGTCATGACGGACAGATCCAGTCCGCGCGCCTGATACAGCCCGGGCACGACCTCGAATAGCCCGTGCTTGGCGACGAGCTTCGACTGCCGCCACAGGCTCGGGTTCACCGTGTCCGGCGCGTCCCCCGCCAAGAAGTCGTAGGTCGACGCATCCCAGACGACCTCGCCAGCGGCGTCGCGGATCTTCGGGTCATCGAGCGTCCCGAGGAATCCGCGATCGGCCGCGTCGAAATCCGTCTCATCTTCGAAGGGGAGGCTGCCGAGAAGAGCCTTCTGCTGCGCGGCGATCGCCTTCGTCGCCTCGTTGGAACCCACGATCGAACCTCCATCCTCCGATGCACGATCTGCGCATCGGCTTCTTCCGATCCTCGCATCGTGCCGCACCACGGACAACGACCGCGGGCCGTGCGTTTCCCCGTTTCAGCCGCCCAGCTGCCGACCGCTGCCCGTCACACCAGGCGCGTCCGGCGGACCCGCGCGATCAGCATTCCGAGAAGTCCGAGGGCGATCAGCAGGATCGCCCAGCCCAGACCGATCACGACACCTCCGGTCACAGCGAGCTCCGGCAGCTCGACCGTCACGGAATCGGATGCCGTGACCGTCACCGTTCCGCTGATCGCCGTCACGGTCGCCGCGTTCGTCACGGAGCGCGCCTGGGCCTCCTCGGCGGTGATCGTGTACGCCACCGGGCCGCAGGTGAACGACTCACCTGGCGCCAGATCGGGGACGTCGCACGCCACGTCGCCACCGAGCTTCGGATCGACGATCGTCGCGTCCGTGATCGTCACGGCCCCGGTGTTCGTGACGGCGAAGCGGAACTGGATGGTATCGCCCGCGCTGACCTTCGCGTCGCCGTTCGCGTCCGCGTAGTCGCCGCCGGACTTCTCCACCGATACCGCCGGCTGCGCGTCGATCGGCGTCGTGACGCCCGCCTCGACGGTCACGGCCGATCCGCCGGCGCCCACCGCCGACGCGGTCGCCGTGTTGACGACCTCGGCGGCATCGATGTCGCCCTGCGTGAGGGCCACGGTCACCGGCCCGCAGAGGACCATCTCACCGGGCGCGATCGACGTCGCTTCGCACACGATCTCGCCGTCCACGCGCGCGTCGGCGATCGCGACGTTCGACACCGTCGTCGTACCGGTGTTCGTCACCGCGAACGTGTAGTCGATCGTGTCGCCGGCATCCGTCACGCCGTTGCCGTTCGCGTCCTCGATCGCGGCGGCCGACTTCACCAGTGCGATGCCGTCGTGACCCGCCACGGCGACGTCGGCGCTCGCTACGGCGTCGACCGATCCGAGACCGCTGCCGGTGGTTGTCGCCTCGTTGTGCACGGTCTGCGCATCGACGTCGTCCTGTGTGAGGACGTACGCGACAGGGCCGCACTCGATCGCGGCGCCGGGCGCGAGCTCAGCACCGTCCAGTGCCGGGCAGTCGACGGCACCGCCGAGCAGCGGGTCGTCGAGCTGCAGGTCGCGGAGCACCGTCGTTCCCGTGTTGCGCACGGTGAACGTGAAGGCGACCTCGTCCCCGGCACCGATGCGTCCGTCACCGGTCGTGTCGATGGGAGCGGCGCCGAGCTTGTCCAGCGCGATGCCGTCCGCACCGCCGATGATCACGTCGATGCTCGCGTCGTCGCTCGCCGTCCCCGCCGTCACGGTCGCCTCGTTGTGCACGACCCCCGCGTCGATGTCCTCCTGCGTGAGCGCGTAGACGAACGGGCCGCACTCGATCGCCTCGCCGGGGGCGATCGATGCGTCGGCGAGCGTCGGGCAGTCCAGCATCCCGCCGAGCAGCGGATCCTCGATCTCGGCATCCGTCACCGTCGTGGTTCCGACGTTGGTGACCGCGAACGTGAACGACACCTCATCGCCCGCGCCGATCCGTCCGTCGCCGGTCGTGTCGGCGACGGTCAGCGCCGTCTTGACGAGCGTGATGGCCGTGGTGCTGTCGATCGTCGTCTCCGTGGCGGCGGTGTCGGATACCCCGCCGCTCGGCGCCTCCGCGTCCACGATCGCCGTGTTGCGCACGGTCCCGTCGTCGACGTCCTCCTGAGTGAGCGTGTACACGACGGGCGCACACGAGACCGACGCGCCCGGTGCGAGCACGGCCCCGTCCGCGGCCGCGCAGTCGACGACGCCCCCGAGCATCGGGTCGGTCACGACGACGCCGGAGAGCGTCGTCGTCCCCGTGTTCGTGATCGCGAACGAGTACTCGATCGTGTCGCCCGCACCGAGAGCACCGTCGCCGTCTGCGTCCACCGGCAGACCCGCCGTCTTGACGAGACTCACGCCGTTGGCGGCGGCGATCGTCACGGTCGTCTCGGCGTCGTCGGTGACGGAGCCGCTCGGAGACGTCGCCGAGACGGATGCCGTGTTGCGCACGACTCCGGCATCCACATCCTCCTGGGTCAGCGCGTAGGCGACCGGACCGCACGCGGCGTCGTCACCGGGAGCGAGGACCGCCGAGGCCAGGTCAGGGCATTCCAGCGCCCCGCCCAGCAGGGCATCGTCGATCGCGGCGGCCGTGAGCGTCGTCGTCCCGGTGTTCGTCACCGTGAACGAGTAGTCGACGGTGTCGCCGGCCCCGATCCGCCCGTCGCCGTCGACGTCGGTCGGTGCGCCGGCGGTCTTGACCAACTCGATCGCGTCCGTCCCGGCGATCGGAGTGTCCGTGGATGCTGCGTCCCGAGCCTCGCCGGCGGAGGACTGCGCGGCGACCGTCGCGTCGTTGTGCACGGTCTCGGCGTCCACGTCCTGCTGCGTCAACGCGTACACGACGGGCCCGCATTCGACGTCGTCGCCCGGTGCGAGCGAGAGGTCTTCGAGCGCAGCGCAGTCGAGTGCACCGCCGAGGAGCGGGTCATCGATCGCCACGTCCGTGAGCGTGGTGGTCCCGGTGTTGGTCACGGTAAACGAGTAGGAGACCTCATCCCCGGTGCCGATCATGCCGTCGCCGTCCGCGTCCACGGGCGCCGTCGCGGTCTTGAGGAGATCGATCCGCGGCGCCCCGGCGATCATCACCTGGGCAGAACCGTCGTCCTGCACGGGCTCCAGTCCGTCCCCCTCCACCGTCGCCGTATTGTCCACGACACCGGCATCGATATCCTCCTGCGTGATCGCGTATGCCACCGGACCGCAGTCGGCGGACTCGGTGGGAGCCAAAGTCACCGCCCCCTCGGCGAAGCATCCGAGGTCGCCGCCCAGCGTGGCATCGGTCAGTGCGTCGAGCGTGACGGTCGTCGTACCGCCGTTGATCACCGTGAACGCGTACTCGATCTCGTCGCCCTCGCCGTAGCGCCCGTCGCCGTCGACGTCGGTGACGGCGCCGACGGTCTTACGCAGTTCGATCGCATCGGTGCCGTCGATGGTCGCGTCCGCTTCCGCCGTGTCGGTGATCGGGCCCGCGGGAGACAGGGCCGTCACCGTCGCGGTGTTGTGCACCGAGCCGGCGTCCACGTCGTCCTGGGTGAGGGTGTACGTCACGGGACCGCAGTCGACCGTCGCACCCGGAGCGAGCAGACCGCCCGGGTTCTGGCACTCGACGAACCCGCCGAGCATCTCGTCGGTCAGGGCGATTCCGGCGAGCGTCGTCGACCCCGTGTTGGTCACCGTGAACGCGTACTGGACCGTGTCTCCGGCGCCGAGCGAGCCGTCGCCATCGACGTCCGTCGCCTCGCCTGCGGTCTTGTCCAGGCTCACGCCGTTCACGGCCGGAACGAAGAGGGTGATCGTGTCGTCGTCGCTGACAGGACCCCGCGGCGAGGTCGCCGAGACGGATGCCGTGTTCACGACTCCGCCCCGATCGACATCGGCCTGCGTGAGCGTGTACGGGATCGGGCCGCAGTCGACCTCGTCCTGCGGGGCGAGGGTCACGTCGTCGAAGGCGGGGCAGTCGACCGGGCCGCCGAGGAGCGGGTCGCTCACGGCCACACCGCTCAGGGTGGTCGGCCCGGTGTTGCGCACGGTGAAGCTGTAGGTGACTTCGTCGCCGGCCCCGATCCGGCCGTCCCCGTTCGTGTCGGTCGCCGGAGTCGCCGTCTTGAAGATCTCGATCGCGCCCTCGCCGGAGATGGGGGTCGTGACGGTCGAGCTGTTGTTGTCCGGATCGGGGTCGGCCTCGGTCGCGGTGACGCCGGCGGTGTTCGTGATGTCAGCCGCCGACGTCGATGGGTCGACCGTTCCGGTCACGACGAACTCGGCCGTGTCGCCGTCCGCCAGCGCTGCGAGCTCGCATGTCAGCACCGCCCCGGTGATCTCGCAGCCCGGGCTCGTCGTGACCGGGTCGATGAGTGCGGCGGGAAGCTGATCGGTCACGACGACGCCGCTGGCGTCGTTCGGCCCGAGGTTCTCCACCGTCAGCGTGTAGCTGAGCTCGCCGTTCAGCGGCGCAGGGTCAGCGGAGACCGTCTTGGTGATCGCGAGATCGGCGGATGCCGCGACGACCACGTCCGCCGTGCCGATGAGATCCCCCGAGTCCGGATCCGCGGTCTCGGACGACGCGGTGGCCGTGTTGGTGAACGTGCCCTCTGCCGTGGCGATTCCCGTGACCGCGAGGGTCTCCTCCTCGCCGGGTTGAAGGATGCCGACGGTCCAGGTGCCTCCCGACCACGTACCTGCGGAGGCGACGGCGTCTCCGAGCGCGATACCGTCTTCGGCGACGTCCTCGACGACGACGCCGAGCGCGTCCGACGGGCCATCGTTGCGCACGGTCACGAGGTACTGCACCTCGCCGTCCAGCGCGACCTCGGGGGTCGAGGTCGTCTTGGTCAGCGAGATGTCTGCGCTCGGGGCGAGCGGCACGACCACGCTGGCGGAGTAGTTGTCCGCGTTCGGGTCGGGGGTCGCGGATGCGGCGGTCGTCGTGTTCGTGATCGAACCGACGGCGTCGGACGCGATGGCGCCATCGATCGTCACGGTGCGGGACTCGTCGGGCCCGAGGTCGCCCAGTTCGCAGACGCCCACGGTTCCGACGATGCGGCATCCCTCGGTGCTCGTGGTCACGTCGTCGAACCCGGCGGGCAGGAAGTCGGCGACGGTCACTCCCCGCGCCGTGGACGGGCCGTGGTTCGTGACCGTGATCGTGAACGACTGGGCGGTCCCCGGCACGCCGGTCGTCGGGGTCGCGGTCTTCTCCACGCCCACGTCGGCGCTCTGCTCGACGGTGATGGTCGCCGAGTCGGAGTTGTTCGTCGTGTCGGTGTCCTCCGTCGGCGCCGCGACGGAGGCCGTGTTGATCAGGGTGCCGGCCGGAGCGTCGGACTGCACGGATGCCTGAATCTCGACCGTCGCGGTCTCCTCCGGTCCGAGCTGATCCCAGTCGCAGCGCACAGCGCTGCCCGTGACCGTGCACGTCGCGCCCGGCGGCGCGATGACCTCTTCGACCGTGATGCCGGCTGGGACGGTGTCGCTGAGCACGACGTTCTCGGCGGTCGAGGGACCGATGTTCTCGACGCCGATCGTGTAGGTGAACGCGTCGCCGGCCGTCACGGTCGCGGCCGATACGTCCTTCGTCACGGCCAGATCCGCCGTGACCGTGGGCTCGAAGCTGGCCGAGCTGGCGTTGTCGCCGCTGTCGCTGTCCGACGTCGAGGTCGTGATGGTCGCGGTGTTCTGGACGGCGACCTCGGCATCGGGATCCAGCGTCACCGTGACCCGCGCCTCGACCGTCTGGCCGGGCGCGAGCGTCCCGATCGCGCAGGAGACCGCCGTGCCGTCTTCGTCGAGCGTGCAGGTCCCGGCATCCGACTCCGCACTGACGAACGTGGTCTCCGGGTCCAGCGGGTCGGTCAGCAGAACGTCGGCCGCCGCCGATGGGCCGGCGTTCGAGGCCGTGAGCGTGTACGTGACCTGCTCACCGGCGACGGGGTTCTCCGGTTCGAACGACTTCGCGATCGAGACGTCGGCTGCCGACGTCACGGTGCCCGAGGCGGTGGAGGTGTTGTTCGACTGGTCAGGGTCCGTGGTGGCCGACTCGACCTGGGCGGTGTTCACCACGGCGGAGCCGGCGGGCGCATCGGCGGAGAGCGTTCCCGTGATCGTGATCTCAGCGCTCTCGTCGACGCCGAGCGGACCTCCGGCGCAGTTCATGCTCGCAGTCACGACGCAGGAGCCCGAGGTCGTCTCCACCTGGACATCGCTCAGCACCGCGGGAATGGGGTCGTACACCGAGAAGTCATCCACGGCCTGGGGCCCGTTGTTCGTGACGACCAGCGTGTACGACACGGGCTCGCCGGCGACGAGCGGCGCCGTGTGGAGCGTCTTGACGATCTCGAGGTCGGCGGCGTCGCCGACGGGAGTCTCGGTGGTCTGCGTCGTGGAGACGCGATCCTGGCCGACGATGTCGTCCCGGAACGCGACCTGGGCCTCGTTCTCGATCGTCGTCGCGGCACCGGCGAGATTCACGCGGGCATCGAACGTGTAGCTGGTCGACGAACCGGCCGGGATCGCTCCACCGGCGGCCGATGTGGCCGCGTCGCCGAGGCGGACCCGGACGGTGCGATCAGCCGTCGTGTACTCGCCTCGGTCGTCGCCCGCCGCATCCGTCAGAGCACCGGCACCAGTCCCGCTCACGATGCGCAGCGACCCCGGGACGAAGTCCAGACCGGGATCGAGCACGTCCGTGGCCACGGTCGTGCGCGCGGGGTTGCCGCCGTCGTTGCGCGTCGTGACGGTGTAGCGCAGCACATCGCCGACCTCGGCATCCGGCGCACCGCTGGTCACGTTCTCGACCGTCTTGTCGCTGATGAGGCAGGGCCCTGTCCCGAACGTGATGTCGTCCAGGAAGTTGCCGACGCCGGCATTGCCTCCGGCAGAACTCACCGCTTCGAACGCGAATCGGGTCGTGGTCTGGCCCGCCGGGACGACATACGTTCCGGCGTGGGTTCCCCAGCTCAGACCGTCGCTGAGGTTGGGTCCCGACTGCACGGGCGACGCCGGCGGGCCGATGAGCACGCGCATGACGTCGGTCCCCTGGCGTCCGCGGTGCTGCAGCGACCAGGAGAGCGTCTGACCCGGCGTGGTCGCCACGTCCTGGTAGAGGCGGCTGGCGCTGTAGGCGTTCAGCTCGGCGAACTGCCGTCCTTCCGCCGACGGCACGTTGTTGAAGCCGCTGTTCCAGATCTCGATCTTGTTCTGGACGTCGTTGGTGAACCAGCCGGGGACAGCGGACTCGTCGAAGAGCTGGTACCTCCCGGCCGCGACCGTCGGCTGCTCGAATCCGCCGTTGACGAGGGCCACGGAGTCCTGGCAGACCGTCGGGTCCTGGGCGGCGACCGCGGGTGCCGGGGCGGCCGCATCGACCACGATCCCGAGCATCGAGGTCAGCAGCACCGCGCTGATGGCCAGGGCGGCTCCTCTAAAGGTCCTGGTGCGGGTCTCGGAGGGCACGTCGACGTCCTTTCGCGGGCTAGGGGTCATGCTAGCGGGCGGGTCCGACCGATAGCACCGGAAGTAATACCATCGAGATGATGTCCGCGCCCGGAAGGTCTCACATGCCCGTCTCCTCCACCGCCCTCTCGCACGCCGACGATCTCGCGGACTTCGTCGCTGCGTCGCCGTCGAGCTACCACGCCGCCGAGGAGGTCGCGCGCCGGCTCGAGCGGGTAGGTTTCGTGCGGCTGGACGAGCAGCAGGCGTGGCCGACGCAGGCCGGCGGACGCTTCGTCGTCGTCCGCGACGGCGCCGCCATCGCCTGGGCCGTGCCCGCTGACGCGTCGCCCACCACGGCATCCCGCATCTTCGGTGCGCACACCGACTCCCCAGGGTTCAAGCTCAAGCCGAAGCCCACGACCGGAGCCCGCGGCTGGCTGCAGGCCGGAGTCGAGGTCTACGGCGGCCCGCTGCTGAACTCGTGGCTCGACCGGGAGCTGCGCCTCGCCGGGCGCCTGGCGCTCGCCGACGGCCGCGTCGTGCTCGCCGACACCGGAGCCCTCCTGCGCCTGCCGCAGCTCGCGATCCATCTCGACCGCGAGGCCAACAGCGGACTCGCCCTGGACAGGCAGTTCCAGACCCAGCCGGTGTGGGGCCTCGGCGACCCGACGGAGGAGGACCTGCTCGGCGAGCTCGCGGCATCCGCGGGTGTGGATGCCGCGGACATCCGCGGGTTCGACGCCGTCATCGCGGACTCCGCGCGCGGAGCGGTCTTCGGCAAGGACGACGCGTTCTTCGCCTCCGGCCGCCTGGACGACCTGGCCTCCGTGCACGCCGGTGTCGTGGCGCTGGGGGCACTCGCGTCCTCTCCGACCGCATCCGGCGCGATCGCCGTGCTCGCTGCGTTCGACCATGAAGAGCTCGGCTCGGCCTCTCGCTCCGGTGCCGCCGGCCCCTTCCTCGAAGACGTCCTGGTGCGCGTCTACGCCGGACTCGGGGCTGACTCGTCCGAGCAGCGCCGTGCGTTCGCGGCATCCTGGTGCCTGTCCAGCGATGTCGGACACTCCGTGCACCCCAACTATGCGCACAAGCACGACCCGGTGGTGCAGCCGCTGCTCGGCTCGGGTCCGATCCTCAAGGTCAATGCCAATCAGCGCTACGCCACGGATGCCGTGGGCGCCGCCGCCTGGGCCGCCTGGTGCGAAGCGGCGGGCGTGGACTCGCAGGAGTTCGTGTCGAACAATGCCGTTCCCTGCGGGTCGACGATCGGCCCGATCACCGCGACGCGGCTCGGGATCCGCACCGTGGATGTCGGCATCCCGATCCTGTCGATGCATTCCGCCCGCGAGCTCGCCGGAGTCAGCGATCTGCACGCCCTCGCCCGCGTCGCGGAGAGCTTCTTCTCGGCCTGACACCGGACGAGTCGGCGCCGGCGGCGAAGCCCCCCCGTCGGACGCGAGCCGCGCCATTCGCTCGACGAACGGGAATACTCCGACGTTGCGGCCGCACGAGCATCCGTGTTCTCGCCGCGGACGGTTGATCGTTTCGCACTCCGGTATATCGGGATCGACGACGAGTCGATATATTGAGGCCGACCTCCGCCCTCAACCGGGAGAAGCCACATGCCGCGCACGAGCTCCGTCCGATCCGAACGCAGACGAGGCGGCAGAGTTGCACTCGCGCTCCTGGCCGCGGTGATGCTCGTCGCACCGGCGGCCGGCGGGGCGCTCTCCGCATCAGCCGCGGCGACGGTGACCTGGGCGACGTGGGCCCCGCTCACCGGGAGCCCAAACGACTACTCGACGGCCGTCTCGTTCGTCGACCGACCGGCGCTGAGCGCGACGGTCACGAGCGACTCCCGCGGTGGAGTCGGCGTGTTCAGCGGTGGGACGACGTGGCTGTCCGAGGGAACGCCGGTCGGCGCGAAGTACGGCAGCAGCAGGAACAGCCCGTACCTGAACCTCCGTCCGAAGGCCGACAACGCGTCCTCGCCGTCGACGACGACCTACTCGTTCGACCGCCCCACCCCCGCCTCCGGCTGGGCGTTCACGCTCGGCGACATCGACGCCGATGCCGTCCGTCTGTCTGCCGTCACCGCGTCCGGGGCGCGCGCGACCGCCGCCGATCTCGGGTTCCAGGGCGGATTCAACTACTGCGCGCCCGGTGTCGCAGGCAAGCCGTCCTGTGCGGGGGTCGCGGACGACATCCCGGAGTGGGATGCCGACGCTCTCACACTCACCGGCAACGAGCAGGCGCTCGACACCGCGGGAGCTGCGGCGTGGTTCGAACCGACCGTCTCGCTCTCGTCACTGACGATCGAGTTCACGCGTCGCACCGGGTTCCCCGTCTACCAGACCTGGTTCTCGGTCCTCGCCCGTGACATCACCGGCACTGTGACCGACACGGATGCCGGCGCCGGCCTCGAGGGAGCTACCGTCACCCTCATCGACGCGAACGGCGACGTGCTCGGGACGACGGCATCGGGCCCGGGCGGCGCCTACGACTTCCCCGGCCAGATCGCCACCGACGGCTACACCGTCATCGTGACGCCTCCGACGGGCAAGATCGCCGTCGTGGGGTCCGGGACCGCCGACCTGCGCAGCACGGATGCCGTTGTCGACCTGTCGGTGCGGGACATCATCCCGGTAGCGGTATCCGGAACGGTGCGAGACGAGGAAGGCAATCCGGTTCCCGGCGCGATCGTGACGATCCCCACCGACGACGGCGATCTCACGGTGACGACGGGACCGGATGGCACGTATCTGTTCGACGAGGTTCCGGTCGGGACCTGGCAGCCCACGACGACCCCACCAGCGGGGTACGCCCTGTTGACGCCGCCGCCGGCGATCACGATCCCCGAGGGCGATGAGACGCCGATCGAGAACGTCGATGCCGTGCTGGCCGAGAACCCCTCGCTGTCCGGACACGTGACCATCGCGGGTGAGGGCGTTGCCGGTGTCACCCTGCATCTCGAAGGGCCGAGCGGTCCGCTGACCACCGTGACGGACGCCGACGGCGCGTATTCCTTCCCCGGACTGCCGGTCGGCGAATACACCGTGTCCGTCGGCCCGGAGGACATCCCCGCAGGGACCTATCGCTACACGGCGTCGCGCACGCATCCGGTGAACGAGGACGTCGTGAACGCGGACTTCGCTCTCGGCCGTTACGGCACCGTCATCGGGGCCGTCCTCGATGACGCCGGCGCTCCCGTTCCGGGTGTGACGCTGAACATCAGCTCCGTCGGGCAATCCTCGTCGGTCACCACCGCCGACGACGGCACCTACAGCGTGACCGACCTGCGGAACGGGCGGCACACGATCGAGGTCATCGCGCCGGACGGATACGAGATCGTGGGCTCGCCGACGATCACCGTGACGATCACGGATGTCGGCGAGATCTTCATCGACCAGAACTTCACCCTCGTCGCCGTCGGCCCCGGGGATCCGGATGCGGATGCCGACGCCGGCGTCGACGCAGACGCCGGAGTGGACGCGGATGCCGGAGTGGACGCGGATGCCGCGGTTGACGCGGTTGACGCGGACGCTGCCGTCGATGCGGATGCCGGAGTGGACGCCGACGCCGCGGTTGGCGCGGACGCCGCGGTCGACGCGGACGCCGCCGCCGATGCGGACGCCGGAGTGGACGCCGACGCCACGGTCGACGCGGACGCTGCCGTCGATGCGGATGCCGCGGTTGACGCGGACGCCGGAGCCGACGCCGATGTTGCGGTCGACGCGGACGCCGCAGTCGATGCGGACGCCGGAGCCGACGCCGATGCCGCAGTCGACGCGGACGCCGGAGCCGACGCCGATGCCGCAGTCGATGCCGCAGTCGATGCGGACGCTGCCGTTGACGCCGACGCCGGCGTGGACGCTGCCGTCGAAGCCGACGCCGCGGTCGACCCGGGTGCCGCGGTCGACGCCGACGCGGCCGCCGATGCGGTCGCGGAGGTCGATACCGACGCCGACGCGGACATCGACACCGCCGCAGCCTCCGACGCCGATTCCACGGCCGACGCGAACGCCGCCGCCGATACCGCAGCCGACGCAGACCCGGCCGCAGGCTCCGAAGCGACCGCCGATGCCGTGGGATCCACCGCGGATGCCGTGGGAGGCACCGTCGGTGCCGGCGCGGACGCCACGGCCGCAGGGACCGATCCGACCGACGCCGGCACATCCGGCGGCGGCACGGGCAGCACCAGCGGCAGCGATCCGACCGACCCGGAGGACCTCGCCACCACCGGTGCACCGTTCCCGGTCGCGCTCGTCGGCCTCGGAGCGTTCGCGATCGGCGCCGGCGCGTTGCTGATGATCCGCCGGGGGCGCGCCGCGACCCGCTGATCCGGCGGGCGCCGCACGGTGCCATGATGAATTCCAGCGGACGGCTCGACGCAGCAGCCTCCGTCGGGAGGCAGTCATGTCCGAGAAGATCGCCGCGGCACCGGCCCTGATCGAGCGCGCCGGCATCGAGATCATCCCCGAGTCCGAGCGCACTGCACGACCACGTGACCTGTTCTGGCCGTGGTTCGCCGCCAACGTGTCGGTGTTCGGCATGTCGTACGGATCGTTCGTGCTCGGTTTCGGCATCTCGTTCTGGCAGGCGACGCTGGTGTCGATCATCGGCATCGTGGTGTCGTTCCTGCTGTGCGGGCTGATCGCCATCGCCGGCAAGCGCGGATCGGCTCCGACCATGGTGCTCTCGCGCGCCGCGTTCGGCGTTCAGGGGCAGAAGGTGCCGGGCATCGTGAGCTGGCTGACGTCGATCGGCTGGGAGACGTTCCTGGCGATCATGGCGGTGCTCGCGACCGCCACCGTCATCACCCAGCTCGGCGGTGACGGCGACAGCGTGTGGCTGAAGATCACAGCCACCGCCATCGTCGCGGCGCTCATCGTCGCGGCATCCGTGCTGGGCTATCACACGATCATGCGGCTGCAGTCGGTGCTCACCTGGATCACCGGCGTCGTGACGATCCTGTACATCATCCTCGCCTCCTCGAGCATCGACTTCGCGGCGGTCATGGCGCTGCCCGCCGGTAACGTCGGGCAGGTCACCGGCGCGCTGGTCATGGTCATGACCGGGTTCGGCCTCGGCTGGATCAACATCGCCGCCGACTGGTCGCGCTATCAGAAGCGGACGGCCTCGGATGGCGCGATCGTCGCCTGGAACACGATCGGCGGCTCGGTCGCCCCGGTGATCCTGGTGGTCTTCGGCATCCTGCTGGCCGGTTCGGATGCCGAGCTCAGCGCTGCCATCGCCGCCGATCCGATCGGCGCCCTGGCGACCATCCTGCCGACCTGGGTGCTCGTGCCCTTCCTGCTCACCGCCGTGCTCGCGCTCGTCTCGGGCGCCGTCCTGGGCATCTACTCCTCCGGGCTGACGCTGCTCAGCCTCGGCATCCGCATCCCGCGCCCTTCGGCGGCGGCGATCGACGGCGTGATCCTCACGATCGGAACCATCGTCGTCGTGTTCTTCGCGACCGACTTCCTCGGCCCCTTCCAGAGCTTCCTCATCACGCTCGGAGTCCCGCTCGCGTCGTGGGCGGGCATCCTCATCGCCGACATCCTGCGACGGAAGAAGGACTACGACGAGGCCGCCCTGTTCGACAGTTCAGGACGCTACGGCGCGTGGGACTGGACCTCGATCGGCACCATGATCGTGACGAGCCTGATCGGCTGGGGCCTGGTGGTGAACAACTTCGCCGATGCCGCGCCGTGGAACAACTGGCAGGGCTATCTGCTGTTCCTGATCGGCGGCCGGGACGGCGAATGGGCGTACGCGAACCTCGGCGTCTTCTTCGCGCTGGTGCTGTCGTTCCTCGTGACCTGGTTCGCCCGCGCCGCGAAGATCCGGCGGCAGGAGCAGGCGTGACGCGCGCCGACTGGCTCGTCGTCGTCGACCCGCAGACGATCTTCGCCTCGCCGACGTCGGCCTGGGGATCGCCGTTCTTCGGAAAGGCGATGCCGCGGATCCGCGAGCTGGCCGATGCGTTCGGCGAGAACGTCGTCGTCACGCGCTGGATCCCGACCGCCGACCGCACCACGTCGTGGGGCGACTACTTCGCGGCCTGGCCGTTCGCCGACCAGCCGCCGACCGATCCGCTGTTCGATCTCGTGCCCGAGGCCGCGGGGCTGTCACGGCATCCGACCCTGGATCTGCCCACCTTCGGGAAGTGGGGTGCCGAGCTCGAGGCGATCGTCGGGCGCGGAGCGCGCGTGGTGCTGGCCGGGGTCTCGACGGACTGCTGCGTCCTCTCGACCGCGCTGGCCGCAGCGGATGCCGGGGCGCACGTCACGGTCGCCGTCGACGCGTGCGCCGGCTCGACGGCGGAGAACCACGCCGCAGCGGTGCAGGTGATGGGGCTGTATCCCCCGCAGATCATGATGAGCGATACCGCGACGGTGCTCGCCGCGCGGTGAGCGCGCAGCCGGACACGCCGGGTGCGCCAGGGCTCGGCCGGGACACGTGTCGGGAGATCCCCCGGATGTCGGGAGAAAGGCCGCGCGATCGACGGCCATCCGTGAATCGTCCTGACATCTGCATCGCGCACGGACCGGTCCGGGGTCGGATCCGGAGCGGGCGACGCGGGTCAGGCGGCGCGGACCACGGCGACCACGTCTGCCGGGCTCCCCCGCCACGGCGCACCGTGCCCTGGCAGCACCCAGGATGCCGAGACATCGGCGAGCCGGTCGAGCGAGGCGTCCGCCACGGCGGGTTCGTCGGTGAACGGCGCGGGCTGCGCGCCTTCGCGTCCGGTCAGCACATGGCGCGTGGTCAGCGCGTCGCCCACGCAGACGGCATCCGCCGCGGGGATGTGGACGGCGATGCTGCCGGGCGAGTGGCCCGGCATTCCGATGATGACGGGCGCACCCGGAAGGTCCAGGACGTCACCGTCCGAGATCTCGACGACATCCTGCACGTACTGCGTGCGCATCCCCCGCTTGCGCAACCCGTACGCGAAGAAGCCGAGCGTGGGCCGGAGCCGCGCCGGCCCCATCGGCGTCTTGGGCTTCTCACCCGTGCGAGCGCGATGCGCGTCGGCGGCGTGCACGAAGATCGGCGCACCGGTCTCCTGGAGCAGCCGCTGGGCGAACCCGATGTGATCGCTGTCACCGTGCGTGAGTATGAGCCCTCGGATGTCCGAGAGGGAACGTCCGATGAGCGCGAGCTCATCCTGCAGGTCGGTCCAGTGACCTGGCAGTCCGGCGTCGACGAGCGTGATCCCTTCGGGCAGATCGATGAGATACGAGGCGACGATGTCGTTGCCGAGGCGGTGCAGGTGCGGCGCGAGCTTCATGTGCGGTCCTTCCAGATGACATGGCTACGATATGTAGCTATCATGGCTACTGTCAATAGCTATGGAGGATCGGATGCCGACACCCGAACGCACCTCGTACGCGGAGATCGTCGCCGCGGGGCGAGAGATCCTCGAACAGTCAGGACCCGCCGGACTCACCATGCAGGCCGTGGCGACAAGGGTCGGAGTCCGAGCACCATCGCTCTACAAGCGCGTGAGGGATCGGGACGCACTGCTCGCCGCCGTGACCGAAGCTGTCGTCGACGACCTCGCCGTTCGCCTGGATGCCTCGGGCGACGACCTCTCGGGACTCGCAGCCGCGTACCGCGAGTACGCGCAGGAGAATCCGGAGGGGTTCCGGCTGATGTTCACGGCAGCGGCACCCCTGGCGTCCCTCGACCGGGCCGCCAGGCCCGTTCTCCGCGCGGCGGCCGAGCTGGTCGGAGAGGACGCGGCCCTGGACGCCGCGCGCCTGTTCACCGCCTGGGCGACCGGCTTCCTGCAGATGGAGCTCGCCGGCGCCTTCCGTCTCGGCGGCGACGTCGACCGGGCGTTCGCCTACGGCCTGGAGCGCATCATCGCCGGACTGCAGGCGTGACGCGGGCGCCGTCCATCCGCGATCACCTGCCACACTGAGCGCTGGGAGGATCCATGACCATGCCGGATGCCGAGACGACTGAAACCGCGCCCGTGAAGCCACGGCGACGCTGGCGGAAGACGAAGATCACTCTCGGCATCCTGGTCGCCGTCGTGCTCGCCGTCATGGCCGTGTCCTCGCTCACCCCGTGGCCCAGTGCCATGGCGATCCGCGCCGTCTTCACGCAGGGCGGCGACGCCACCGCGAAGGAGATGGAGGGTCACGTCCCCGACACGGCGCTCACCGAGACGCTGGATGTCGCCTACACCGACGAGGGCGCCGACACGACCATGGACGTGTTCACCCCGGCATCCGCCGACGGTCCGCTGCCGACCATCGTGTGGATCCATGGCGGAGCGTGGGTCTCCGGATCGAAGGAGAACGCCGATCCGTACCTGCGGATCCTCGCCGCCGAGGGCTACACGACCATCGCCGTGAACTACACGCTGGGCCCCGAGGGCGCCTACCCGACGGCGGTGAACCAGCTCAACGAGGGGCTCGCCTACATCGACGAGCACGCCGCCGAGCTGAACGTCGATGCGTCGCAGATCGTCCTGGCCGGCGACTCGGCCGGCGCCCAGCTGGCCAGCCAGATGGCGACGATCATGACGAGTGCGGACTACGCCGAGATCATGTCGGTCACACCGGCGCTGAAGGCGGATCAGGTCGTCGCGACAGTGCTGAACTGCGGCGTGTACGACCTGGCCGCCCTGGCGGCACTCGATGGCATCGTCGGGTGGGGACTGAAGTCGTCGATGTGGGCGTACGCCGGAACCAAGAACTGGGCCGAGGACTCGTCCGGCGCGACCATGTCGACCGTGAACTGGGTGACGGCGGAGTTCCCCACCACCTACATCTCGGGTGGCAACGGCGACGGGCTCACCTGGCTCCAGTCCATTCCGATGGCCGATCGTCTGACGGAACTTGGTGTCGACGTCACGACGCAGTTCTGGCCGGCAGCGCACGAACCGGCACTGCCGCACGAGTACCAGTTCCATCTGGACATGCCGGACGCGCAGACCGCCCTGCAAGAGACGATCGACTTCCTGGACGCGCACACGACCCCCTGAACGCACGTTTCAGACCTGTGACGGTCGTCACGCAAGTGATACTGTTCGAGCGTGACCTCCGAACAGAACGAACGCGCCCTGGAAGACGGCATCGTCACCGATCTCCGTGACCGGATGACGTACGGCTCCTACCTCGAGCTGGACACGCTGCTGTCGGCCCAGCATCCGGTCAGCCGACCGGAGCACCACGACGAGATGCTGTTCATCATCCAGCACCAGACCACCGAGCTCTGGCTCAAGCTCCTGCTGCACGAGCTGACCAGCGCCCGGGATCTGCTCGCGAGCGACGACCTGCGCGAAGCGCTCAAGCGCATCGCGCGCGTCAAGCGCATCCAGGACGTCATGACCCAGCAGTGGTCGGTGCTGGCCACGCTCACGCCGACGGAGTACGCCCAGTTCCGTGGCGCGCTGGGCAACTCGTCCGGCTTCCAGTCGGTGCAGTACCGCGCCGTCGAGTTCGCGCTCGGCAACAAGAACGAGCGGATGCTGTCGGTCTTCCGCGATCATCCGGAGAACCTCGCGCTGCTCACGACCGAGTACGAGCGCCCCACGCTCTACGACGAATTCCTCCGTTTCGCCGCCCGCCGCGGGCTGCCCGTGCCCGCCGAGATCCTCGACCGCGATGTCCGCGAGCCGTACCGTCCGCACCCCGAGCTCGTCCCGGCCATCCGCGAGATCTACCAGAACCCGCAGACGCACTGGGATCTGTACGAGGCGTGCGAGGACCTCGTCGATCTCGAGGACAACTTCCAGTTCTGGCGCTTCCGGCATCTGAAGACCGTGACGCGCACGATCGGCATGAAGCACGGCACCGGCGGATCGAGTGGCGCGGCGTTCCTGCAGCGCGCACTGGAGCTGACCTTCTTCCCCGAGCTGTACACCGTCCGCACGGAGATCGGCGGCTGATGCGCGCCGTCACCTGGCTCGACCGCCATGCGCGGTCGTGGCGGCTCGGGGTGGGCCGCGTCGACGACGGCCGCGTCGTGGTGACGGACGAGACGCCGCCGGACGACCTCCCCCACCTGGAGGGCGTCGTGACCGGCGCGTTCACCGACGCGCACGTGCACCTCGCGCTGGTCGACCTCGCTCCGCTGGCGACGTCGGCGCTGGGCATGGTGCTCGACCTCGGATCCGCCCTGGGCAGCCTCGCCCCCGTCCCCGGCGTCACGATCCGCTTCGCGGGTGCGTTTCTCACTCCCCCGGGTGGTTATCCTTCCGATCGCGCGTGGGCACCGACGGGTTCGGTCCGTGAGATCCCCGATGCGGAGGCCGCGGCATCCGCCGTAGCGGAGATGAAGGATGCCGGGGCAACCTGCATCAAGGTCGCCAGCAATCGAACCGCGGGCCCGGTGTTCTCGGACGAGCTGTTCGCCGCGATCGTCCGGATCGCGGCATCCGTGGACCTGACCGTCGTCGCGCACGCGGAGGGGCCCGGCGAAGCGCAGCGCGTGGCTCGGCTGGGTGCGGGAGTTCTGGCGCACGCACCGTTCAGCGAGCGCCTCACCGATGACGAGATCGCCGCGCAGGCGGGTTCCGTGCGGTGGATCTCCACCCTGGCGATCCACGAGGGCGAGACGTACGACATCGCGGTCGACAACGTGCGCCGCTTCCGCGCAGCTGGCGGGACCGTGCACTACGGCACCGACATGGGCAACGGCCCGACTCCGGTCGGGCTCAATGCGGGCGAGATCGCGGCGCTGCGGGATGCCGGAATCGATGGCGCCGATCTGCTGCGCGCCCTCTCGCCGGGCGATCCGCTCGACGCGGCGACGCGGCTGCTGTTCTCCCCCGGGGCAACGCCCGAGACCGCCGACCCGCTGCACGCCCGACCGCTCACCCCCGCCGACCTGGAGGCCTGACATGACCGACCTGCTCGCGCTCGCCCGCGACCTCGACGCCGCCGATCCGCTCGCCGGGCACCTGGGCGCGTTCTCTGCAGCCCCTGGCGTCACCGCGTATCTCGATGGCAACTCGCTCGGGCGCCCGCTCGCCTCGACGGCCGATCGGATCGCCGACTTCGTACGAGACGACTGGGGCACGCGCCTCATCCGCTCGTGGGACGAGCAGTGGATGTCGCTGCCCACACGACTCGGCGACCGCATCGGTGCCGCGTGCCTCGGGGCGGCTGCAGGGCAGACGGTCGTCGCCGACTCCACGACCGTGCTGTTGTACAAGCTCATGCGCGCCGGCGTCGCCGGACGTCCCGACCGCCGCGAACTGGTCATCGAGGAGGGCAATTTCCCCACCGACCGCTTCGTCGCCGAAGGCGTCGCGGCCGAGCACGGTCTGACGCTGCGCTGGATCGCGCCCGACCCGGTGCGGGGCGTGCAGGCATCCGACGTCGCCGCCGTTGTTTCGGACCAGACGGCGCTCGTCGTGCTCAGCCATGTCGACTACCGCTCCGGTGCGCTCGCGGACATGGCCGGCATCACCCGGATCGTGCACGAGGCGGGCGCGCTCGCGCTCTGGGACCTGTGCCACTCGGTCGGCGTCATCCCCATGCAGCTGGACGCCTGGGGCGTCGACCTCGCCGTCGGCTGCACGTACAAGTACCTGAACGGCGGCCCTGGGTCGCCGGCGTTCGCCTATGTGCGCAGCGGGCTGCACGGTGTTCTGCGGCAGCCGATCCAGGGCTGGATGGGCGCCGCCGACGTGTTCGCCATGGGGTCGACCTACGCGCCGGACCCCGGCATCCGCCAGCTGATCAGCGGGACGCCACCGGTCGTCGGGATGCTCGCCATGCAAGGGATGCTGGAGCACATCGAAGAGGCCGGGATCGACGCGATCCGGGCGAAGTCGATCTCGCTCACCGATCTGGTGCTCCGGGCGTACGACGAGGAGCTGGCGCCGCGCGGCGTACGGCTGCTGAGTCCGCGGGATGCCGCGGTGCGCGGCAGCCACGTGTCGATCGGGCATCCCGATTTCCAGCGCGTGACGCAGGAGCTGTGGGCGGACGGCGTGATCCCCGACTTCCGGTTCCCCGACGGCATCCGGCTGGGCGTATCGCCGCTGAGCACATCGCACGTCGAGGCGGTCTCCGGCGTCCTGGCGGTCAGGGACGCTCTGTGAGCGACGCGGCGCGTTTCGACTCGGGTGTCTCCGCCGTGCTCGCGAGGCGCACGAAGGAGCATCCCCCTCGCTCGTTGAGCGAGGGAAGCGAGTCGAAACGCAGCCACCGACAGGACACGTCCCCCGGCGCCGCCGAGGACGACTTCGACGCTCGTCCGGGCAGCACGGCATCCCTGCTGCGCACCGTCGTCGGCCTGTACCTGCGACCGCTGGGCGGATGGATCTCGACGGCCGATCTCGTGCAGCTCGCCGGCGACCTCGGCATCCCGGCATCCCGAGCGCGCACCGGCATCGCCCGGCTGAAGCAGCGGGGCCTGCTGACGGCCGAACGGACGGATGCCGCGGGCTACCGCCTCGACCCGGCTGCGCTCCCGATGCTCGAACGCGGCGACCGGAGGATCTTCGACATCCGCATCATGTCGGAGGGCGAGCAGTGGTGTCTGATCTCCTATTCGATCCCCGAGTCGCGGCGGGGGCTGCGGCATCGGCTGCGGCGCGGCCTGCAGTGGCTCGGCGCCGGCGCGGTCTCGCCCGCGCTGTGGATCCTGCCCGGGCACCTGGCAGACGAGGCCGAAGACCTGTTGCGCGCGCTCGACGTCCGCGACACCGCCGTGCTGTTCCGCACGGATGCGCCGATCGTCGCCGGGTCGCTCGCCGAGGCCGTGTCCGACTGGTGGGATCTGACGGCGCTGCGCGCCGAGCACAAACGGTTCCAGGCCGCCGTGTCGGAGCTTCCGGATGCCGCGACCGACCGCGACGCGTTCGCGGCGTACGTCCGTTTGATCGATGCCTGGCGGACGCTGCCGTACCTTGATCCGGGCCTGCCCGCCGAGCTCCTGCCCGCGGACTGGCCGGGAGCGGCCAGCTTCTCCGTCTTCGCCGAACTGTCGGCCGCACTGGCGGCGCGGGCGATGCGGCACGTGTCGACATCGGTCGGACAGATCGGGAGCGACCCTGTCCGGGACGCGCCATAGGATGGGGCCGAACCCGAATCGGAGGAGCCGGATGTCCGCTGAGCGCACGCGCTTCCCTGCCGCCGTCTTTCGCCACGGCACGGAGCCCGACCCGCGTTTCACGCTCGCGAACGAGCGGACCCTCCTCGCCTGGATCCGCACCGCCCTGGGTCTGATCGCCGGTGGCGTCGCACTCGAGGTGCTGGGCCTTGACCTGCACCCGCAGCTGCGCCTGATCGCATCGCTCGTGCTCATCGTCGCCGGCATCGCGACACCGCTGCTGGCATGGGTCGGCTGGATCCGCAGCGAGCGCGCCATGCGCCTGGCGGCACCGCTGCCCGGGTCGCTGCTCGCGCCGGTGGTCGCCGTCGCCGTGACCGTCGCCGGCATCCTGGTGCTCATCGCGGCCCTGCTGTGACGCAGTACGACCCCGGCCTCCAGCCGGAGCGGACACAGCTCGCCTGGCGCCGCACCGCGCTTTCGATCGCCGTGGTGTCGTTGATCGCCGCACGGGCGCTGCCGGCGATCCTCGGCTCGGGGCTCTGGGTGATCCCCGGGGTCGTCGGCGTCGCGGCATCCGCCCTGTTCTGGGTCGCGGCGGCACGGCGGGCGCGGGCGGTCGACCAGGCACTGTCCGGCGGACGCCCCGATCGGATGCCGGATGCCCGGCTGATCGCACTACTGGCGGTGTTCGTCGTGACCGCGGGCGTGCTCGCCCTGGTCGTCCTGCTCGTGGCTGTGCCGCGCTGACCGACGGGTGCCGTCCTCCCCGCGTTTGACCCGGCGCCGTCCGTCCTGCGCGCCACGTGCGTGGATGGACCGGCGGGACGGCTGGCCCGGCGGCGGGAATGGCCCCGCCCTGCGGCCCGCGTTCGCGTCACGCCCCGCGTTCGCGTCACGACCCGCGTTCCGGTCGGGACCCGCGTTCCGGTCGGGACCCGCGTTCCGGTCGGGACCCGCGTTCCGGTCGGGACCCGCGTTCCGGTCGGGACCCGCGTTCCGGTCGGGACCGGAGTTCCGGTCGGGACCGGCGTTCCGGTTACGACCGGCGTTCCGGTCGCAATTCCCGCCGGAACGCTCGTGCATCGCACGGGTCCGGTCGCAGTTCGTGCCGGATAGGCGCGATCTGAGCGGCGCGAACTGCGACCGGAACCACCGGTGCCCGCAGGACAGCGGCGCGAACTGCGACCGGAACGCTGCCCGCCGCAGGAACTGCGGCGGGCAGCGACGACCGGGGACCCCTCAGCCGCGGATCTCGCGGAGGAACGCCGCCACGTTCTCCTGCAGCTTCAGGATGCGCAGGTCACGGGCGGTTTCGCGGTCATAGCCCTCGTAGGCGAGCGGAGGCAGCATCCGGACGTTGCGGGAGCAGCCGAACTCGGCGCACGCGAGCGTGCCGATCGTGTCGCCGTTGCGACCGCGCGGACCCGCCAGCCGCGCCGCGTAGAACTGGACGTCGTTGCGCAGGGTGACGTCTTCGCACCACGTGCACTGCGCACGGGTCCGGATGCGCTGCTCGGCGCGCTGCAAAAGGGCGCCGGTGAGAACGCCGTCGACCTCGGTCACGATGCAGGCGCGACGCGGATGCTTCGCATCCACCCAACCGAGGTAGTCGAGGCGACTGAAGTCGATGTCGGCGAAATCGGCCGGCATCGAGAGTGTGGCGGCTTCCTTGCGGGAGGCGTTGATGAGGGACGCGCGGATCTCGCGCTCGTCGATGGGACGCATGAGAGGTGCTTTCGTACGGCGGCCCGGAGGCCGGAAGTGAAGGTGGAGTGACGGCATCCGCTCAGAGGGATGCCGGGTACGACGTATCGCCGGCGACGGGGGTTCCGCCTCCGGCTGTCGGTCAGCCTCTGCCGCCGGCGCGATGCGCGCCTGCAGCCACCTTCCGCGCCTCAAGGGCGCTCATCGGGAACAGCACCCGGCGAGTTTACACCGGCCGGATCCGAACGCGCCCCGGCATCAGGTGCACGATGACCGGCCGCTGCTCAGCGCACCGGCGCCAGCAGCGGCACGTCGTAGCGGCGCGGGGTTCCGAAACGGTGCGCCGTGATCGAGACGGCCTGCTCGCGCAGGAATGTCAGCAGCTCGACACGGCCGGCCGCCACGACCGGGTTCGCGTACAGCGCCAGGCTCGGAGAACCGTCGACGGCCTCGGCGGTCACCGAGGCATCCGCTCCGATCAGACGGACGCGACCACCGGATGCCGCGAGGCGACGCGCCCGCGCCGCCCACGCCGCATCATCCTCGGTGACGACCGTCACGTCCTGCGCGCCCAGCCACGTGGCGATGCCCGCGGGGAGCGGTGACGCGACGCTCGCCGTCATGCGCGACCCCGCTCGCCGACCGGCCGCCGCGACGCGGATCAGCTCGACCACGCGCTCGCCCTCGAAGCGCAGCGTCACCGGGACCGCCTGGTAGCGCAGCAGGTTCTGCTCGGTGACGAGGCCGGTGGCGTCGCGAACGATGCCGAACTCGGATGCCCAGGCATCGACGTCGGTGGCAAGAGCCCCGCGGAGCCACGAGGCATCCGCACCCTCGACGAGAGCGACGGCCGAAGCGCCCAGCTCGTCGAGCGCGGTGGACGACTGCACCTCGGCATCCGCCCACTCGGACAACCCGACGAGGTAGTTCGGCCCGCCGGCCTTGGACCCGGCGCCGACGGCGGCCTTCTTCCAGCCGCCGAACGGCTGCCGCTGCACGATCGCGCCCGTGGTCCCGCGGTTGACGTAGACGTTGCCCGCCTCGATCGTGGCCAACCACTGCTGGATCTCGTCCTCGTCGAGCGAGTGGATGCCGCTGGTCAGCCCGTAGTCGATGTCGTTGACGATGTCGATCGCCTCGCCGAGCGTGTCGGCCGTCATGATCCCGAGCACGGGGCCGAAGTACTCGACCCGGTGGAACTCGCTGCCGCGGGCCACGCCCTCGCGGATGCCGGGACGCCAGAACTGCCCTGCTTCGTCGAGCTTCTCCGGCTCGAGCAGCCAGGACTCCCCGCCGTGCAGGGTCGTCAGGGCGCCGAGCAGCTTGCCCTCGGCCGGTCCGATCAGCGGCCCGATCCGGTTCGATCCGTCCGACGGCGAGCCGACGTCGTAGGCGCGCACCGCGTCGACGAGCTGGCGGCGGAACCGCTCCGACCGCGCGGCGGAGCCGACCAGCACGACGAGCGAGGCGGCCGAGCACTTCTGGCCTGCGTGGCCGAACGCCGAGTATGCGACGTCCTTCGCGGCGAGGTCGAGATCTGCCGACGGCGTGACGATGATCGCGTTCTTGCCGCTCGTCTCGGCGAGCAGCGGCAGGTCGGTGCGGAAGCCGCGGAACAACTCGGCCGTCTCGAACCCACCGGTGAGGATCACGCGGCCGACGGCCGGGTCGCTGATGAGCTGCTGCCCCAGTTCGCGGCCGTCCAACTGCACGTACTGCAGCACCTCACGCGGAACGCCGGCTTCCCACAGGGCCTCGATCATCACGGCGCCGGAGCGTCGTGCCTGCCGGGCGGGCTTGATGATCACGGGCGAGCCGGTGGCGAGTGCCGACAGCGTTGAGCCGGCCGGGATGGCGACCGGGAAGTTCCACGGCGGGGTCACGACGGTGAGCTCGACGGGACGCATGGTCGCACCGTCGACGTCGGCGAGCGCCCGTGCGGACTCGGCGTAGTAGTGCGCGAAGTCGATCGCCTCGGAGACCTCGGGGTCGCCCTGTTCGATGACCTTGCCCGCTTCGGATCCCATGACCTCGAGCAGGTCGGCACGACGCGCTTCCAGCACATCTCCAGCACGGTGCAGGATCGCGGCGCGCCCCTCGGCACCGAGCGCGCGCCACGCCTCGCCCGCGGCGACGGCCTTCTCGATCACGGCGGCGACCTGCTCCGGCGTCGACAGCGTGTTGGCCGTGACGGTGTCGTACCCCTGGACCGAGTCCGCCATGCGCGAGCGGATGCCGTCGGCCCACACCCGGTTGGCCGCGAGCGACGGGTCGGTGTCCGGGGTGTTCTCGAAACCGTCCGTCAGGGCGGGTACTGCGGGCTGCTGCCGGTCCTGGATCCGGTTCGGGGTGGGGACGTCGGTCGGCACCGAGGTGACTGACGCCAGGAAGCGCTGCTTCTCCCGCTCGAACAGCGCCGGGTCCTCGTCGAGGTCGAAGACGGCCGACATGAAGTTCTCCTGGCTCGCTCCCTCCTCGAGACGGCGGATCAGGTACGCGATCGCGACGTCGAACTCGTCCGGGTGCACCACCGGCGTGTACAGAAGCAGCGATCCGACGGTGCGCTTGATGACCTGCGCCTGGGCGCTCGCCATGCCGAGCAGCATCTCGAACTCGATTCCGGCCGTGACACCGCGGCGCTCCGCGAGCAACCAGGCCAGAGCGACGTCGAACAGGTTGTGTCCCGCGACCCCGACGCGGACGTTCCCGATGTGCTCGGGGCGCAGCGCGTACTCGAGCACCGCCTTGTACGAGGCATCCGACTCCTGCTTGGTCGACCACGTGGCCAGCGGCCAGCCGTGCGTCTCGGCATCCACCGTCTCCATCGGAAGATTGGCGCCCTTGACGACGCGCACCTTGATCGGTGCGCCGCCGTTCGCTGTGCGGGCGGCTGCCCACTCCTGCAAGCGCATCATGGCGCCGAGGGCATCCGGAAGATAGGCCTGCAGCACGATGCCGGCCTCGAGACCATGGAACTCCGGACGATCCAGGATGCCGGTGAACACCGCGATCGTCAGGTCGAGGTCCTTGTACTCCTCCATGTCGAGGTTGATGAACGTGTCGTCCTTCGCCGCGAGTTCGTACAGCGGGTGCAGCGCCTCGGCGGCATGCGCGACCGCCTCGTCGAACGCCCACGGGCTGTGCGGGGCAACCGTGGACGAGACCTTGATGGACACGTAGTCGACGTCGTCGCGCTCGATCAGTCGGCGGGTGCCATCGAGCCGGCGGGATGCCTCGTCGCGGCCGAGGATCGCCTCGCCGAGCAGGTTGACGTTGAGCTTCACGCCCTGCGACTCGCGGATGTGCTTGATCGCGGCGCCGAGCTTCTCGTCGCGCGCATCGACGATGAGGTGGCGCACCATCTGGCGCAGCACGGCGCGGGCGGCGGGGACGACGATGCCCGGGAGCATCGTGGAGGTGGCGCCGCCGATGCCGATCGCCGCGCGCATCGGCGCGGGGAGGAAGCCGGGGGTCAGCGGCACGAGCTCCTTGAGCCTGCGGGCGGCGACCCTGGTGTCCTCGGGGCGGACCACGCCGTCCACGAAGCCGACGGTGAAGTCCAACCCGTGCTCGTCGCGCAGGACGCCGGCGAGGCGCTCGCCCGCGGCATCCACCGGCACCTCCCGGCTCTCGACGAGCCACTGCCTGACCAGCGCGACGGCGTCGTCGGCGAGATCTGCGAGGTCGGAGACGGATGCTTCGGCGGAGGCCGCAGGTGTGCTCATGGTCTCAGTGTGCGCTTCGTGGATTGGTCATGAAAAGCGCACGTTTACGATGGATACTGTTCGAGATCATCGATGTTTTCCTGGGGGTGCCGTGTTCGAGCTGAGACGCCTGCGACTGCTGCATGAACTGGCGCTGCGCGGCACCATCGCCGAGGTCGCCGCTTCGCTGGGGTACAGCGCCTCGACGGTGTCGCAGCAGCTCGCCCAGCTGGAACGCGAAGCCGGGGTGTCGCTGCTCGAACCCGACGGACGACGCGTCCGGCTGACCGCGCAGGGCCGTGTGCTCGCCGCGCACGCCGCGCGGGCGCTCGAATCGGACGAAGCGGCTCGTGCCGAGCTGTCGAGCTCGCAGAACACTCCGACGCGGGTGCGCATCGCCGTCATGCCGACGGCGGCGGAGGCGCTCGTCCCCGCCGCGCTCACGACCCTGACGAAGCGAATGCCGGAGCTGCGCGTCGAGATGCGCGAACTGGCGCCGGAGGTCGCCCTGTTCGAGCTGCAGGCACGGGCGTTCGACCTCGTGGTGGCGGAGCAGTACCCGGGACACACGCGTCCGGTGAGCGAGGGGATCGATCGGACGCTGCTCAGGCGGGATCCGATCCGGCTGGCGGTACCGCGCGGCGATCCGGCATCCGACTTGACCGAACTGCGCGATCGCGCGTGGGTCCTGGAGCCGCAGGGTGCTGCCGTCCGGCGGTGGGCCGAGCAGCAGTGCCGGGCAGCGGGATTCGAGCCGGACGTCCGATACGAGGCGACCGATCTGGTCGCGCACGCCCGCCTCGTCGCAGCAGGTCATGCGGTGGCCATGCTGCCGGATCTCATCTGGACCGGAGATCATGCGAGCGTGCGTCTACTCGAGCTGCCCGGTTCGCCCGTGCGCGAGATCTTCGCGGCGACCAGGGCGTCATCGCGCGACAACGCCGCGGTCGTCGCCGTGCGCGATGCCCTGACCGAGGCCCTCGAGGCCCACCGCCCGCACTGAGCCGGTTTGTTTCGGCGCGTGTCGGCGCCGCTTCCGTGAACAGCGGCCCCGTCTTACTCTTGCTGGAACGCCCCGACCGTCAGGAGATCATCGTGTCCACGCCGCAACCCGCCTTCTCGCCCCTCCAGGTGCGTGAGCGTGCGGCGTGCATGTGCGACCACGGTGACGTCTGCTCCTCGTTCGCGCCGGGGCACGCCCTGCACCTGATCCAGGCTCGGCTGGCGTCGGCGACGCCGACCGAGTGGATCGACGGGATCGTCGAGTCCGCGGATGCCGTGACCGGCTCCCTGATCGTGCGCGACCTGGACGGCACGGCGCACACGCTGTGGAACGGCTCGGGCGCCGCGCTCGAAGCCGGCGCAGGCACGCCGGTGGCGCTGCACCCCCGCTACCACGTGCTGGCCGTCGGCCGCACGCAGTTCAACGTCGCGATCTGAGCTCGCCGGAACGGCCGCTTCAGGCAGCCGCCATCATCATGTCCTTCATGGCCATGCAGGCGTCCATGCAGGCCTGGCACGACTGAGCGCACATCTTGCAGACCTCGCTGTGGTCGGCGTGCTCCATGCACGAGTCCATGCAGGTCTGGCACATGGCGATGCAGGCGTCGAGCATCGCCATCATGCTCGCCGGAGTCATGCCCTGCATGCGCATCATCGAGCGCATCATCGTGTTGCACATGTCGGCGCAGTTCATGCACGCCGGAGCGCAGTCCATCATCTGCATCGAACAGACCGTGCACGCCTGCTCGCAGGCCGAACACGCGTCCATGCAGGCCTGCATGACGGCCATGTCCATCATGTCCATGCCGGGCATCGACATCATGTCCTTGGACATGGCGCCCATCATCATCGAGTCCATTTCATACCTCGCTTGTCGTCGCGGCTCTCGCCGGTGAGAAGCGGGCAGGAGACCCGCCTGGTGCCAGAGTAGACCCGGAGGCGGGCGTGAGTCGATGGGGAATCCGAGGATGCCGCGGTCGCTCACCATGTCGCACGAACGATGCGGATGACATCGTCGAGGTCGAGGTCCGCCGCTCGCCCTGTCGCGCCGAGCGCGCGCGCGGCGTGCACCACGGCATCCGGGATCGAAACCGCATCGGGGTTCACGCGTGTGCCGGCGCCGATCCGCGTGATCAGGAAGCCGTCCGCCTCGAGCGCCTTGTACGCCTTCCCGACCGTCCCCGGTGCGAGTCCGAGGTCACCGGCGAGCTGCCTCACGGACGGCAGCCGCTCCCCTGCCGGCAGCTGTCCGGTCGTGATGAGCCCCGCGATCTGGTCACGGATCTGCTCGGCGGGCGGGGCACCGCCGGTGGTGACGGAGATGATCATGGTGTCGCCTTGGATGTGGCGCTGCGCGGCTTGGCCAGCGAGACCATGAGTGCGACGATCCACAGGAACAGACCTGCCGCGACCGCGACTTGTCCGGAGACTCGGAGCGCACCCTCGAGCGCGGCGAACGATGTGCCGACCGAGATCGCTCCGGCTGACCCGGCGGCCGTCGTCGTGCCGTACAGCGCGGCCGTTCCGGACAGCGAGGAGAGGACGGCCGCGCAGTGCAGCATGAGTGCACCGGCCGTGACGCGCGCGACGTTCGTGCTGCGCACGCGACGCACTCGGGCGTCCTCATCCGGATCGAACGACAGGGGCGGCCGTGCGATGAGCCCAATCGCGAACGCAGCCACGATCAGCAGGACGCCGATCAGAGCCAACGGCACGACGGAGTAGTACCATCCGTAGATCTCGGTTCCGGCGGTCATCAGCGAACCGATCTCGATCTCGAACATCCGGTGGTCCCCGAAGTCGTCGGGTACTGAGGCGAATCCCGCGCTCAACGTGAGCGCGAGGATGAACAGCACGATCACGGCGACCGCGATGACCCAGCCGATCGGCAGAAAACTGAGCAGCGTCCGCCGTGCGACCTGCGCGACCCCCGGCAGCCGTCGAGTGCGCCCGGGGATGGCAAGGACCGCGACCACAGGGATGCCGACGATGAGCGGCAACGTGTACCGCAAATCAAGCAACCTCATGGTCAACTCCGCCGGCGCGCCCCACAGCCACAGGGCGGCGTCGACATGCGGGACGAGCAGCACGGCGAACCCCACCCCGACGGCGATGATCGACAGCGCCCGGATGCCGGGGCTGAGCGCTCCGTCGCGACGGGTGCGCAGGAACCACCAGAGAACGCCGAGAAGGATGCCGATCACCGGTGGACCGAAGGCGAAGAGCAGATAGAGCGGCATGCGCGCCTCCTCGAGTGTGTCAATCGGTTGATACGCAATGTAGCAGTCGATTGACACACTCGCCAGCATGGCGACGACGGCCTGTGATCGGTAGCCCTGCGCCGATGGCACGCTGATGACTCAGACCACGAGCGAGGGAGCGACGATGCACTCCGATACTCCGCCGACCGTGTGGCCGGGCGATCCGTCGACGAGGTGGGCGCAGGCCGCGGCATCCCGCCTGCCTGCCTTCGTCCGACCGGGGAGGGCCCCGCGCCCTGAGTCGGTGGACGAAGTCGCCCGCTGGGAGGACCCGAACGGATTCGACCGGATCGAGCTCTACTACGCGCCGATCTTCTGGGTGTGCCTGCCCGTCGCCGCTCTCGGAGTCCTGATCCACGGGGCGATCACCAACCCGACGGGCATCGGCTGGGTCGTCACGGTCTTCGGAGAAAGCGTCCAGGCCGGGCTCTGGAGCTACTGGATCGTCTGGGTCGGCATCATCATCTGGCTGCTCGGCGCGGTCGCCGTGCTCGCCTTCCGCATATGGCTCGTCGCGCCGGATGTCCGCAAGGATGCCGAGTGGATCTACGCGCACGGTGTCGCGCACTCGATTCATCCGTCGCCGTACGAGGCCACGGACGGTGAGGGCGGTACGTGGCCGACCTTCGTCGCGATCGATCATCGACTCCCGGAGGAGGATGCGGCCAGGGTCTTCCGCGCGCTGGAGGCCTGGCTGTCGCAGTCCGACGTCCAGGGCGAACTGGAGTTCGGATCGCTGCAGGGGCGCTCCCTCATCACGTCGGCGGAGCTGTTCGGCCCGCCGGGCGCCGGCGGCCTCTACCTCGGTTCGATTCCGGGCTTCGGTTCTGTCGGAGACTTCCTCGAGCACGAGTGGGTCCTCGTCTCCGACCCTCGCGATCCGGACGACGACGGCGCGGGCGGGAAGCATGTCACGACCGTCCCGACGGAACCCGAACTGCGGAAGATCCGCGCTCGGCTGCGCAGGAGGGCCGAGCATCGGAGCGCGCGGTGAAGTCTGCTGCGGAGCGGCGGGACGCCGACCGCAGGCTGAATCGCGTCGTCTGGATCATCGTCTCCGTGCTGCTCGCATGGGTCGTGCTCGGATTCTTCCGCGAACCTCGCGCGTCCTGGCAGGAGCAGCTGATCGTCGGGCTAGTGGCCGGATGCTTCGCCGCGCCCATGCTCCTCGACAGCGGCTTCAGCAGGACGCTCCCCGCTCTGGACCGCACACCCCGGACCGCGACGGTCACGGGTCGCTCGATCGTCAACGCCGAGCCGGAAGGGGACAGCGAAGTGCCGACCTACGAGCTCGTCGTCGTCACGGTCGAGACCGGCGGGACCGGCGTCGATACGACGATCGCGGACATCATCGCCGCGGATTCCCTCGACCGGTTCACCATCGGCTCGACCTGGCAGATCTATGCCTTCGAGGATCCGACCGCTCTGAACAAGCATCCGGGCCGGACGCGCGTACTCCTGACCGAGGCGCACGACGACATCATCCGTGCCGGCTACGACCTCGGCTATCACTGCGTGCACGCCGCGCCGGGCCCCGGATCCGATCTCCTGCTCCGCCGGTTCGCGAACGACGGATGATCCCTCTGAACCGCCTCCGTGTCCCCTGCCGGGCGTAGTCTCGGCGTGTGACCACGGCATCCCTCTCCGGCACGCAGCGACTGGTGATCTCCATCGCCGTACTGGCCTCGTTCGTGACCTTCCTCGACGGCACCGTCGTGACGGTCGCACTGCCGGCGATCAGCGAGGAGCTCGGCGGCGGCATCACCACGCAGCAGTGGGCCGTCGACGCCTACCTCATCACGCTGAGCGCGTTGATCCTGCTGGCCGGTTCCGTATCGGATGCCTATGGTCGCGTGTTCGTGATGCGCATCGGACTCATCGCGTTCGGCATCTCATCGGTCGCCGTCGGACTCGCGTTCGACCCTGTCATGCTCATCATCGCCCGTGCGGCGCAGGGTGCCGCCGGAGCCCTGCTGGTCCCCAGCTCGCTCGCCCTCATCACCGCGACGATGCGCGGCGAAGTGCAGGCCAGAGGGATCGGCGTGTGGACGGCGTTCACCACCTCGGCACAGCTGATCGGCCCGCTGCTGGGCGGACTGTTCGTCGACTTCCTGTCCTGGCGATTCGTGTTCCTCATCAACGTGATCCCCATCGCCGTCACGCTGGTCCTGCTCACCCGGCTCCGGTTGCCGGAGCATCCCCGCGACATCCGCGTGGACTGGCTCAGCGGCGCGCTGTGCGCGGCAGGCCTCGCCGGCATCGTCTTCGCCCTCATCGAGCAGCCGAACCTCGGCTGGACCTCGCCCGCGATCTGGATTCCCGGTGTCCTCGGCATTCTGTTCCTCGGAGCGTTCCTGCTGCGCCAGCGCACCGAGAAGTCAATGATGCCGCTGTCGCTGTTCCGCATCCGCAACTTCGGCTGGGGCAACCTGGCGACGCTCTTCGTCTACGCCGCACTGTCGCTGAACGGCTTCGTGATCGGGGTGTATCTGCAGCAGGGCGCTGGTCTCAGCGCGACCGCTGCCGGGCTCGCGAGCCTGCCGATCACGATCCTGATGATCCTGCTGAGCGCCCGTGCCGGAGCGTGGGCCGGGCGCTGGGGACCCCGCATCTTCATGACCCTCGGCCCCCTGATCATGGCCGTGGGCGCTCTGCTTCTGCTGACCGTGTCCGCCGACTTCGACTACTGGTGGCAGGTGCTGCCGGCGATGATCGTGCTCGGCATCGGGCTCTCGCTCACCGTCGCGCCGCTCACCGCTGCGATCCTCGGCGCGATCGACGAACGCCGCAGCGGCATCGCCTCGGCGATCAACAACGCGATCTCGCGCGTGGCCGGTCTGCTCGTCGTGGCGATGCTGTCGACGATCGTCGGCGGAGCGCTCGATCTGAACGGCTTTCACAATGCGGCGTGGGTCACGGCCGCCCTGTTCGCGATCGGCGGCGTCGTGTCGTGGATCGGGATCCGCCGCCCCGTGGCCGAGCCGGCGGATCCGGCGGCACCGCTCAGGCCATGAACGGGCGCAGGTCCGGATAGCCCGTCGTCGCCCATGCTCCGTCCACGACGATGTTCTCGCCGTTCACGTATGACGCATCCGGCGATGCGAGGAAGAGCGCGACGCCGGCGATCTCGTCCGGGCCGGCCGGCCGCTTCGCGGGGATCCGGTCGAGGTAGGCATCCATCACGCCGTCGAGCCCCAGCAGTCCGCCCGTGAGCGGCGTCGAGACGAGCCCCGGGGAAACCGCGTTGACGCGGATGCCCTTCTCCCCCAGCTCGAGCGCCGCATTCTTGGTGAGCATCACGACGCCGGCTTTGGCGGTCGAGTACCCCGCACCGAAGTGCATGGGGACCTGGGAGTTGAGCGAGGCGATGTTGACGATCGCCCCCGCTTTGCCCTCGGCCAGGAACTGCTTCGCCCCGAGCTTCGTACCGAGGAAGGCTCCGTACAGGTTGAGCTTGATGTTGAAGTCCCAGGTCGCCAGATCCATGTCCACGATCGCACCGGGCTTCGATCCGCCCGCGACGTTGTAGACCGCATCGATCGTCCCGAACCGCTCGACGGCGGCGGCGAAGAGCGCCTCCATCGACGACTCATCGGTGACATCGGCGCGGTGACCTGCGACGTTCGGCCCGAACGTTTCGGTTGCCGCCGCGACGGCATCCGCATTGATGTCCGCCACGAGCACCTGGGCACCACGGTCCACGAGGCGCTGGGTGATGGCCGCGCCGATGCCGGACACTCCGCCCGTGACCACGGCGACGCTGTTCTCGAATGCACTCATGTTCCCTCTCCGCGACCCGACTCCGGCGTCGCTTGCACCTTCGAGGCTACGCCTTTATCTGACACATGTCGCATATAATGGAGACATGGACGCACGGTCGCGACGCTCGCGGGAGAAGCTGCGCGCAGCCGTCCTCACCCTTGCTGCACTGATCCCGGTCACCGAGATCAGCGTCGCCGCGATCTGTCGTGAGGCCGGCATCACCCGGGACACCTTCTACCGTCACGCGACGGATCCCGTCGCGCTGCTCTCCGACGCGCTCGCTGCGGAGCTGGATGCCGTGATCACGCAGCTGCCGGAACGAGATGGCATCGGCGAAGCGGAACGAGCGCTCCTGGCGCACGTTCAGCAGCACGCCGATGTCTACCGCTCAGCCATGCATCCGGTGCTGGCCGCTCCCGTCCGCAGCATGCTGGAGCGCGCGATCCGCGAGGGCCTGGAGACCTGGGTGCGCATGCACCCGCACATCGTGCCGTCTCGCATCGCCGGCGATCAGACTGCCGTGCGCATGGCCACCGCCTATGCGACCGCTGGCACGATCGGCGCGATCGAAGTCTGGCTGTCGTCCGGCGAGGACGACATCGACCGGGCCGTCGAGGTGATCCTCGCGGCCTCACCGGAGTGGTGGCTGCGCTGAAGCCGCCACGTGACAGAAAGAAGGAATCATGAAGGCAGCAGTGTTCCACGCGCAGGAGGACCTCCGCGTCGAGGAGGTCACTGAGCCGACCCCCGGCCCCGGCCAGGTCAAGCTGCGCAACGCGTTCGCCGGCATCTGCGGGTCCGACCTGCACGTGTACTACTCGCCCGAGGCGGCCGGTCTCGACTTCGATCACCCGCATCCGGTGACCGGATCGACCCTGCCGCAGATCCTCGGCCACGAATTCTCCGGCACGGTGGTCGAGCTCGGCGAGGGCGTCACGAACGTGAAGGTCGGGGATCGCGTCGCCGTCTGGCCGATCTACTACTGCGGCGAGTGCCCCGCCTGCCGCAAGGGCATGTTCAACGCCTGCCAGAAGATCGGCTTCCACGGGCTGAGCTCGAACGGCGGCGGCATGGCGGCGTTCACGACAGTGGATGCGTCGAAGCTGCACGCGCTCCCCGAGAACGTCGACCTGCGGATGGGAGCTCTCGTCGAGCCGATGTCCGTCGCGTGGCACGCCGTCTCTCGTGGGCACCTCACGGCCGGGCAGACGGCGCTCATCGCCGGCGCAGGCCCCATCGGGATCGGTGTCTGGTTCGCACTCAAGGCCCGCGGCGTCGAGCGCGTTCTCGTCTCGGAGCCCAGCGCCGAGCGTCGCGCCATCATCGCCGCACTCGGAGCGACAGTCGTCGATCCGGTGAACGAGGACCTCGCCGCCGCGGTCGCCGCGCTCACGGACGGAGCCGGCGTGGATGCCGCGTTCGACGCCGCAGGCGCCGGACCGGCGATCACCTCAGCGCTGGCCAGCCTGACCCCGGGCGGCCGCGTGGTCGTCGTCGCGATCCATGAGCGGCCGATGGAGTTCCTGCCCACACAGCTGGTGATGGGCGAGACCGAGATCGCCGGTGCGCTGGCGTACCTTCCCGAGGACTTCGACGCCGTCATCGATGCGATGTCCCGCGGCGTGTACGACACGACAGGGTGGGTGCAGGAAGTCCCGTTGGAGGGGGTCGTCGACGCGATCCACGCCCTGCGGGGCGGCGCCGGGGCGAAGATCCTGGTCCAGGCGGACTGAATCGCGCCGCCGGTCGGGCCTCAGAGCTCGACCGGCGGGGCCTCCGGCTCGTCATCGGCGACCTCCGGATGCCGCGCGAGGTTCACGATCGCCGCGACGAGACCGCCCCAGACCGTGAGCATGGCGATGATCATCATGATGATGGCTGTCGTGGTCATGCGATGTCCCCCCTCTGCTCGGCCACCGGCAATCGCAGCGCCGCGGTCTCCGGGTCCGGGTCGTAGTGCTCATCCGCGAGGAACTCGTCGTATTCGTCGTCGTCCTTCGCGTGCGAACGGGAGCTCCACGGAACCAGCGAGAGCAGGATCGCGAACACGACGAGCGCGATCGCCATCCCCCACCCGAAGACACCGAGGAACCACACCGGGTACCCACTGTACGGTTCCGCGATCTTCTCGATGAGTCCGGTGATGAACAGGTAGCCGAGGACGATGGGCGCCACGGCCGCCACCAGCAGACGCCAGAGGATGCCGACACGGAAGCTCGAGCGCCGGTTCAGGTGCTCCTGCAGTTGCGGCAGCTTGTGCAGCAGCCACGCGACCACGATGACGGCGACCAGCGCGACGGCCATGATGCCGAAGGCGTTGACGAAGGCATCCGTCGTGTCCAGCACCGTCAGCGCCGTCGTCGTCGAGAACAGCGCCATGGAGATGATCGCCAGCGGGATCGACACCGTGAGCGTCGTGCGCACGCGCCCCCAGCCGAGCTTGTCCTGGAGGGCGGCGACGATCACCTCGAGGATCGAGATGAGCGACGTGATCCCGGCGAATACGAGGGCACCGAAGAACAGCACGCCGATGATCGATCCACCGGTCGCCTGCGAGACGATCGTCGGGAACGCGACGAAGGCCAGACCGATGCCGGAGGACGCGACACCCGCGACCTCGACGCCCTGCGCCTGCGCCATGAAGCCGAGAGCGGCGAACACGCCGATGCCGGCGAGGATCTCGAAACCGGAGTTCGCGAAGGCGACGACGAGCCCGGAGCCGGTGAGATCCGTCTTGCGCTTGAGGTACGACGAGTACGTCACCATGATGCCGAACGCCACCGACAGCGAGAAGAAGATGTGCCCGTAGGCGGACGCCCACACGGCCGGATCCGCGAGCGCCGTCCAGTTCGGCGTGAAGAAGGCGTTGAGCCCCTCCATCGCGCCGGGCAGGAACAGCGACTGGACCACGAGTGCGGCGAACATCACGGTCAGCAGCGGCATGAGGATCATGTTCGCCACGCCGATGCCGCGTTTGACGCCGAGGGCCATGATGACGACCACGACCACCCACACCACCGCGAGCGGGATGCCCACCTGCGGCACGAACGTGCTCGACAGTCCGACCTCGCCGACGTCTTCGGATTGCAGGAAGTCGATTCCGAAGAACGCCTCCTCGTTGCCCGGCCCCCAGCTCAGCTGCGCCGAGAACCAGGTGTACATCGCGGCCCACGCGATGATCACCGCATAGTAGACGGCGATGACGACGCAGATCAGCACCTGCCACCATCCGAGCGGCTCGGCCGCGCGGTGGATCCGGCGGAACGCCAGTGGCGCTGAGCCGCGGAAGCGATGCCCGATCGCATAGTCGAAGAACAGCAGCGGGATGCCGGCGGTCAGCAGCGCGCACAGGTACGGGATGAGGAACGCCCCACCGCCGCCCTCGTACGCGACGTACGGGAATCGCCAGATGTTGCCGAGTCCGACCGCTGAGCCGATGGCGGAGAGGATGAACACATTGCGCGAGCCGAATGCTTCACGCTTCGGACTTTGGGAGAGCGTCGTCGCGGCTGCCATGTCCCCGACGATATCTCACCGGGTTCCGCGCGTGAGGATCAGTTCGCGTCCGCCGCCGCGGCGGAGCTCCGGCTCTCCGGCACCGCGAATCCGTGTTCGGCCAGCCAGGCGTCGTCGTAGAGCTTGTCGAGATAGCCGCGGCCGTGGTCCGGCAGGAGGACGACGACCACATCTTCCTCCCCGAGGGATGCCGCGGCCCGCAGCGCCGCGACGACGGCCATGCCGCTCGAACCGCCGACGAACAGCCCCTCCTCGGCGGCCAGTCGCCGCGTCATCGCGAACGCCTCGGCATCCGACACGCGCTCGTAGGAGTCCACGACCGATCCGTCGAAAGTCTCGGGCAGGAAGTCCTCGCCGACGCCCTCGACCAGGTAGCCGTGGATCGGTCCGCCGGAGTAGATGGATCCTTCCGGGTCGGCGCCGATGACCTGCACCCGCCCGGCGCTCGCGTGCTTGAGGTAGCGACCGGTGCCGCTGATGGTGCCACCGGTGCCGATGCCGGCGACGAAGTGGGTGACCTGGCCGTCGGTATCGACCCAGATCTCGGGACCAGTCGTCTCGAAGTGCCCCTGCGGCCCGTTCTGGTTCGCGAACTGGTTCGGGTTGAACGCACCGGGGATCTCGGCGGCGAGGCGCGCGGCCACGCTGTAGTACGACCGCGGATCGCTCGGCTCGACGCTCGTCGGCGTGACGACGACCTCGGCGCCGTATGCGCGCAGGGTCGCGACCTTGGGCCCATCGAACTTGTCCGGCACGACGAACACCATCCGGTATCCGCGCTGCAGCGCGATCAACGCGAGTCCGACCCCGGTGTTGCCGCTCGTGGCCTCGACGATCGTCCCGCCGGGCTTCAGATGTCCGTCGCGCTCGGCCGCGTTGATGATGGATGCCGCGATGCGGTCCTTCGCGGAGCCGCCGGGGTTGAAGTACTCGACCTTCGCGAGGACGGTGGCGCTGGTGCCGGCCGCCACTGAGTTCAGGCGGACGAGCGGGGTGTAGCCGACGAGTTCGGCGATGTGGTTGGCGTAACGCACGAGTGGTTTCCTGACACGATGCGCGCAGAGCTGCGCTGGATGATCTGGGGTCGTCGAGGGAGAGCGGAAGCGCTCAGCGACAACAACGACAGGTCAGGGACACATCGTGAGAGTAACGCGGCGAACACCCGCGCCACAACTGCGGGTCAGAATCCTTCCGGCAGGCGGGGCGTGTACGGCGCGTCGAGCCGAGCGATTTCGTCCTCGGTCAACTCCAGTTCGAGCGCGGCGATCGCGTCCGCGAGGTGGTGGAGCTTCGTCGCTCCGACGATCGGCGCCGTCACCACCGGCTGCTGCCGCACCCAGGCGAGCGCGACCTGGGCGCGGCTGACGCCGCGCGCGTCCGCGACCGCACGGACCGCATCCGCGATCACACGGTTGGAGGCCTCCTCGGCGTGATACATGCCCTGGGTCAAGAGGTCCGTGCCGGAGCGGTTCGACTCGACGTCCCAGTCGCGCGTCAGCCTGCCTCTGGCCAACGGGGAACACGGCAGGACGCCGATGCCCTCGTCCGCACAGAGGGGATGCATCTCTCGCTCCTCCTCGCGCTGGATGAGGTTGTGTCGAACGTCGTGATCCCCGCCTCGAGCGACTGTCGAATGAAGGGGCGGCTGGTCTGCTCATCGAGCGTCCACGCGTGCGGCCCTCGGTCCCAGACCCCGTAGCTCATGCATCCGAGGACGATCTCCGAGATCTTCATGCCGGTTCGGCCGAGCGTTGGGTACTTCGTCGCGGTTCCTGTCGTCCGTGCCAGGCGAGACCCTTCGAACCTATCGCGACGTCAGGCCGACGGGCCGAGCACGAGCCGGGGCGCCGTCAAGCGTTCGCCCCCGCCTACGCCATCGGAGCCGATGACGTGGACCGCGGCCTGGCGACCGAGACCGGCGAGGTCGAGGTCGACCGAGGTCAGCCGGCGGTGCTCCTGATCGACGATGACCTCCTCCCAGTTGTCGACGCCGATGACCGCGACGTCGTCCGGGACGCTCCGACCGTGCGCCGCAAGTGCCTCGAGGGCTCCGAACCCGATGTGGTCGTTGCCGCAGAACAGCGCGTCGAACTCGACGCCGCGATCGATGAGCGCGGCCACTGCCGCACTTCCCCACTCCTGGCGCCACTTGCCGTGCAGGATCTCGACCACCTCGAGGCCGGCCTCGGCGAGTGCGCGGCGCATGCCGGCCTCGCGTCGACGGGTGGGGATGTTCACCTCTTCGGCGGTGATGTGCGCGATCCTCGTGCGCCCCTGCTCGATCAGATGCCGAGTCGCGAGATAGCCGGCCGCCTCGTCGTCCGGCAGGAAGGTCGTATCGGCCGCGGCATCCGTCACCGTGTAGGCATATGTCACAGGGACGTCGAAATGATGCGTGACCGACGGCATCACGAGCCGGTTGCTCGAGCCAACCACGAGCAGCCCGTCGATACGGCGATCGCGCAGTTTGCGGATGCTCTCGGCCATCTCCTGCTGCACCTGGACGCGGCCGTCGTAGACGAGCGCGGCGCGCTCGCGCTCACCGAGCTCGAGGATCGCGCCCATGACCACGAGCCGCGCGAAGCTGCTGCCGGCACGGTGCGTGAGCACCCCGACGACCTGACTGCGGCCGGATGCGAACGACTGCGCCAGCGCGTTCGGGCGGAAGTCGAGCCGGGCGGCGACGTCGCGCACATGCGCCTTGGTCTTCGCCGAGACCAGCGGCGAATCGTTGAGGGCCTTGGATGCCGTGGCGATCGAGACTCCGGCGACGGTGGCCACATCGCTCAGCCGAACGGTCGGATTCTTCGACATCACGCGAGTCTATTCTCTGGGCGGAATTCGAGCTCCTCCGGGCCGAACGAGAGTTCGCTCACCCGGATCGGTCCGCCGACGCTCAGCGAGCGGTTCGCCGCGATGCCGAGCGAGAGCGCACGGACGCCGTCCTCCCACCCGGCGACCCGGCCGAGCGGATCCGCGTGCGCCCCGGCGAGGAGGTCGTTCATGATGGCCTCGTCCGCACCGCCGTGTCCGCCGGCGGCCGAGGGGATCGGGATCTCCTCGGCCGGTCCGAAGTGCTTCTGCACGACGAGCCGCTCGCCGGCCGGACGGCCGGTCCCGCTCATGACGGCATCGTGTGCGGCGCTGGGATCGACGACGCGGATGCCGCCGTCACCGTCGAGCAGCACGGCACCGCGCTCGACGACGTTCAGCTCGGCGCGTCCGAGCGTGCCGTTCACGGCCACCGCGTACCCCTCCCACGGCGCGTGGGCGTTGAGCGAGTAGTTCAGGGTCGCGCCGCGCGAGAAGTCCGCGATCACGGCCAGGTTGTCCTCGATCGTGATGCCCTCGTCGAAGACGTTGCGATCGCGCAGGTATCCGTCGTACTGCTCCTGCTCGAAGTACAGCCCCCGCAGCACGTCGTGCGCGCGGAGATCGAGCCCGAACGGGTCGGCGCGCGCGGCATCCGTCGATCCGCGACCGACGCGTGCCGATTCGGGATGCCGATGCGCGTTCTCGGCGCCGTAGAAGCGCAGGCCGCCGCTGGCGTAGACGCGCTCGGGCACGTCGTCCAGCCACCAGCTGACCAGGTCGAAGTGATGCGAGGACTTGTGCACGAGCAGACCGCCCGAGTTCTCCTTGTCGCGGTGCCAGCGCCGGAAGTAGTCGGCGCCGTGCGAGGTGTCGAGCATCCAGTCGAAGCTCACCGAGGTCACCTCGCCGATGTCGCCACGGGCGATCACTTCGCGCAACGCCGCGTTGCGCGGCGAGTACCGGTAGTTGAAGGCGACGGTCACGGAACGGCCGGTGCGCCGGACAGCCTCGGCGATCCGGCGCACGCCGGCCTCATCGATCGTCAGCGGCTTCTCCACGATGACATCCGCGCCGCCGGCGAGCGCGGCCACCACCAGCTCGGCGTGGGTGAAGTCGGGGCTCGTGATGATGACCCGATCGAGGCCGAATCGTCCGACGGCTGCGGACAACTCGGCCAGGTCGAAGCGGGCAGGCACTGCGGCATCCGCAGCGATCCAGCGATCCTGATTCCAGTCCAGCCGGCCGACGTTGGTGTCGGCCCAGGCGACCAGGAGCGCATCGTCCGAACGACGAAGGATCGCATCCAGGTAGACCTGGGCTCGCGAACCGGCGCCGACGAGCGCGTAGCGGAGGGGGTGAGACATCGGGATGGTGCTCCTTGCGGATTCAGGGGTGCGAAGTGGTGCAGTCGACGGCTGGGCTCGCGACGCGGAACTCGAGGTACGACGCCGCACGATCGGGCGCGGCGTAGGGCGCATAGGCCGCGATGCGGACGTCGCCCGCGTCCACGAATGCCGCACCGGTGTCGAGGACGAGCTCGGCGGTTGCGCCGGCCTCGAGCCCCTTCTGCGTGCGGTCGTCGAAGGTCGTCGTGGCGCGGACGTCGGAGGCGAACACAGCCGTGTTGCGAATCCGCACAGCCAGCCGCGCCGTCCCGTCGATGCAGACGGCGGTGGCGGATGCTTCGGCCGACGCATCATCGCCCACCACGCGGCGCACAGTGATCGTGTACGTCGTGGTCGGACGCCCTTCCGCCTCGACGGTCACGACTGCCTGGCCGGGAGCCGCCGTCGCCTGCACGACGTCGACATGGACGCCCTCTGGAGCCGTCGCGGTGATCGTCGGCAACGGCCCGCCGGCGAGCGCGCCGATCTCGTAGTCGGTGACCGACGGATCGAAGCCGTCGATCTCGTGACCGTCGACGAGGATCGACGATGCCGCGGCAGGCGCAGGCATCGGCACCACCGGCAGGAACATCGCGGCGTTCTTGGATGCCCCGATCCCACTCCCCCACTCGTAGAAACCCTGGCGCACGCCGGCGTCATTGTCGCCGACGAGCAGCGAGAACGAGAAGGCTCCGTCTGCCGGGTCGATGCCGAGCTCGCTCCACGGAGCGAGCAGGTCGTAGCGGGTCGTCGTACCGTCGCGCTCGATCGTGGCCGTCACGGCGGCATCGGCGCCGACCGGCGACGTGTAGCGGTAGACGCCGGGGCCGTCCGCTCCGAGATACGCACCGAATTCGACCCGCGAAGCCGGTGCCGAACCCGGCGATCCGGCTGCCACGGCGAACTGCACGCAGTCACCACTCCACAGACGGTCGATCGTGGCCGCCGCGACGTGCTCGTCGTCCACCACATCCACCCGGATGCGCAGGCCCTCGGGACTCCAACTCAGGGCGAACCCGGCGTCCAGATCGACGGCATCCGGTTGCGTGCCGGCGATCGCCACGTAGTCGCCGTGCTCTGCCATGCTCACGTCGACCGCCTCATCGGCTCGCGCCGGGATCGGTGCCGACACGGTGGTGCCGTCGAGAGTGCGCTGCACGCCGTCCGCGACGGTCGAGATCGAGAACGGCACCGGGGACCAGTCCGAGACGTCCGACACGATGGGCAATGACAGGTTCCCGCCGGCGGGCACGGCGGCATCGTCGAGCACGCCCTGCTCCTCACCGACGCGCCAGGAGATCTCGCCGAGCGAGGCCTCGTCCTCGGCGAGGTTGCGGACCTCGAGCACCTGCTCGACCGCGCCGCCGGAGGCGACCGGGCCGAAGGAGAGCACCGGATTGGTCACGACCTCGGTCGTCGCATCGACGAACGCGACGATGCCGTCGCCCTGCCGAACGGTGTACGTCAGCGGCATGGAGCCGACGTCGCGCAGCGCGGCGAGCGCGAGCGTTCCGGAGTACGCGTTCCCGGTCGCGGCGAGGGCCTCAGCAGCGCCGACCGGACCGGCCACCGTCACGTTCCCGCTGAGCGCGAGATCCGCTCCACGCACGGTCACGGGCACGTCGGCGCCGGAGCCCGCGGCGATCTCCGGCGGCGTCGAGATGGTGACCGCTGCCTCTTGCACGGGTTCGGGGGCGGCGGTGTCGCCGACGACGAACACCGGATCGCCGCTCAGCACGAGCTCCAGCGGACCCCCGGGGCGGACCCGCCGTTCGCGCCCGTCGGTGTCGACCACACGCGCCGATGCGCCGATGTCGGTATGGACGACGCCGTGACCACTCGGTGCCCACAGCATTCGGACGGTCTCGGATGCCGTCGCGCCGGCGTACGTCGCGACGCGCACATCGCCCGGGCTCTCGACACCGACCAGATCCAGACCGGCGGTCAATCGATTGAACGCGACGAGCGCAGGGAATGCCGGCTTCGGCGAGAGCGCCGTACCGCCGTCGACCGGCCTCCGGGCGATGCCGAAGTTATGCTCCTGCTCAGCCGGATTCACGCCGGAATCGATGAGTTCATAGAAGATGACCTTCTCGACCCCGGCGGCCTCGAGCAGCGCTGCGGAGCGCAGGTAGTAGGCGGCCTGCTCCTGCTCGGTCGTGCCGCCCATCGTGGTGGGCCAGCCGTGCTCGGTGAGCCAGATCGGGATGTCCGAACCGTCCGGGGCGTACTGATCGACGAGGGCGCGCAACCGCGCGACGCCCGCCTCGGTCTTGCCCTCCGGCGCGACGGGGAAGTCGTAGGTGTGGTAGCTGACGACGTCCAGGTACTCGAGCGCGCCGAGTGCGAAGAGCTCCTCGAAGAAGGTCCAGTCCGCGCCGGCCAGCACCGGGCCGACCACCCGTGCCCCCGGCGCCGCAGCATGGATCGCCGCCGCGGCCGGCTCCAGCAACTGCTCGTAGCAGGCCGCCGTCATCCCGCACGCTCCCGTGTTGAAGGAATGGTTGAACTCGTTGAAGACCTCGTAGTCGACATCGGATCCGTAGTGCCCGGCCGCGGCCGCGGCGTAGTCCGCGAAGGCCTGGATGCCCTCGGGCGAGCTCGGTGTCTTCCCCTCGTCGTACCAGCGACTGAAGTAAGCGAGGATCACGAGCGGGCGCTCACCTCTGGCCTTGGCTGCAGCGACCTGCGCGTCGAACAGTTCCGGGAACTCGTAGACGCCCGGTGAGGTCTCGATCGTGTCCCATGCCGGTCCTTCGCGCAGCGCTCCGGCTCCGAGCGGCCCCATCAAAGCATCGACCTGATCGACCGTGTAGCGATTCACGTGCACGGCCATCCCGATCGGGCTCTCGCCGGAGGCCTGGGCCTCCGCGATGATCGCGAGCGAGGCCTCACGGACAGCTGCGACGGGTGCATCGATCGACATCCGGATCCGGTAGTAGCCTACGGGCAGTGCGGAGAGGTCGATGGATGCCTCTCCCGTCGAGGTGGTCTCCCGGCCGGAGTCGACCCGCTGACCGGATGCCGCGCGCACCTCCCAGTCGATCTCGGCGCCGAGCGTGCTCACACCGACCGCCGCTTCACCGGCGGTGTAGACCAGCACCGTGTCCGAGAAGGCCAGCGTGCCCGGCGGCGGGTCGTGCTCCTCGAAGGACCCGTTGATCACGAGGTCGGTGTCGGCGCCCCGCGCGACCATGCGAACGTCATCGACCCAGATGGTGCCCGTACCGCGGATCAGAAGCCGCATGACGAAGGTCATGCTCCCGGCAGGCTGCGTGTACGTCCACTCCAGTTTCGTCCAATCGCTCGTGCCTTCGGGGAGCTCGACGCGCTGGGAGTGGTCGCCGCTGAGGACGAAGTATGCGGAGTCCGAGGACGACAACTCCTCGGTGCGCACCCACGCGCTCATGTCGTAGGTCGTGCCGCCGTTGGCTCTGATCGACTGGCGCAGATCCACGTAGCTGTTGGAGTAGGCGCTGTCGTATGCGATCCGCGCGGAGGCTGCGCCCTCATGGACCGACTCGCCGTCGGCGGAGACGACGAACTCCGGTGCGCCGGAGACCGTCGTGGTCCAGCCGTCGAACGAGTCTGACTCCGCGACACCGGCCTGCGCGGCACCGGGCGCCGCGACGAGCAGGACGGCGGTGAGCAGGACGGCGGCCGAGGCCGCGAGGGATCGCCGAACACGCATGGTTCTCGCTTTCCGGACCGAGCATCGTCACTCAGCCCTTGATCGCGCCGGCCTGGCCGGCGCTGCGGAGGAACTGCTTCTGGAAGATCACGAACAGCAGGACGGGGATGATGACCGAGATGAACATGCCGGCCATCAGCAGGCTCGTCGGAGCGGTGTCGCTGATGCGGTACAGCCCGACAGACAGAGGCTGCAGATCAGGGGACGGCAGCACGAGCATCGGCCAGAGGAAGTCCTTCCAGGCTGCGACGATCGTCAGCAGCGAGACCACGCCGAGCACCGGCTTGGACATCGGCAGCACGATGGACCACAGCACCCGGAAGACGCCGGAGCCGTCGATGCGGGCCGCCTCGAAGACGTCCTTGGGCAGCCCGTCGAAGAACCGGGCGACCAGCAGCACGTTGAAGGCGCTGGCCGCGCTCGGCAGCCACACCGCCCAGAAGGTGTTGACCAGGCTGACTCCGACCAGCGGCACGTCCAGCACGGTGACGTAGAGCGAGATGAGCGAGACGACGCCGGGGATGAACAGCGTCGCCAGCACGGCCGCGTTGATGAAGCGGGCATAGGCGGGCTTGAGGATCGCTATGCCGTAGCCGCCGGTCACGGCGACCAGCAGCCCGAAGAACCAGCAGCCGAGCGTCATCCAGATCGTGTTCATCAGGTACTGCCCGATCTGGATCTTGTTCCAGGCATCGGAGAGGTTCTGCCACTGCACCCCGCTCGGCCACCAGCCGAAGGGATCGCGCAGGATGTCCTGACTCGTCGACAGCGCCGACTTGAACAACCACAGCAGCGGCCCCGCCGACATCACGATCAGCGCGCCGACCACCACGACGGCGATGATCGCCATCGTGATCCGCACCCCGGGGCGGCGGCGGTCGAGATCCGAGACGTTGGTGCGGTCCTCGGGGTCCGGCTCCGGCTTGCGGCGCCCGGTCAGCTGGCGCACGGTCGTCGTGACGAAGGTCATGACTGGCTCCATTTCTTCGTCAGGCGCAGATACACGATCGAGATCGCTCCGAGCACGAGCGCGAGCAGCAGGCTCAGCGCGGTCGCCTTGCCGAAGTCACCCGACAGGAAGGCGTAGTTGTAGATCAGCATCAGCAGGGTCACGGTGCGGTTCTCCGGACCGCCGCCGGTCATCACGAACGGGTCGGTGAAGACCTGCATGGTCCCGATGATCTGCAGCAGGAGCATGAGCAGGATGACACCGCGCAACTGCGGCAGCGTGACGTGCCACACCCGCCGCAGGACGGATGCCCCATCGACCTCGGCCGCGTCGTACAGGTCGGTGCGCACGGACATGATGGCAGCGAGGTAGATGATCGTCGCCGTTCCGGCCGTCGCCCAGGTCGCCTGGATGACGATGCCAGGCATCGCGAACGCCGGATCCTGCAGCCAGCCGACGGGTCCCGCGCCGAACCAGCCGAGCACCGTGTTGAAGAGCCCCGACTCCGAGGGATCGTAGAACGTCTTCCACAGCAGCACGCTCACCACCGGCGGGATGATCACCGGCAGGTAGACCAGCACACTCGCGATCTGCCGGCTCCGGCGCAGCTCCGCCATCGCGACCGCGCCGAGGATCGGCAACGGGAACCCGACGATCAGCGCCAGCACCGCGAACCAGACCGTGTTTCCGGCCGCCGTCCACAGCAGCGGGTCCGCGAGCACCCGCTCGAAATTGCTCATCCCGACCCAGGTCGGCTCGGTGAACAGATCGTTCTTCTGGAAGGCGAGGATCAGGCTCTTCAGAATCGGCCACCACGCGAAGTAGCCGAACGTGATGAGCAGCGGGATGAAGATCACGAGGGTGGCGGGCCCTCCGCGGCGGACCCACAGCGTGAGCGCCTCCCGCGGAGAGCGGCGCTCACGCCTGGTCGGCGTACCGGACTGGAACATCACTCTGCGTCGACCAGGTCCTGCACCTGGGTCTGGGCGGTCTGCAGCAGCTCGGTGAAGTCAGCATCCTCGCGGGTGAGTACGGCCTGGACCACCGGATCGAGCGCCGCGTAGAGCTCCTGCGCCTTCTTCGCCGGCTCCGGCACGATCACGGCATCCGCGAGGCTGTCGATGTAGGCGGTGTAGTTGACGCGCGGGACGTTGATGTAAGGCTCGATCCAGCCGAGGAAGTCCGCGTACTGCTCGTCCGAGACGACCGGGACCTCCGGCAGACCGACGGGCAGATCGTCCGCGACCTGCGACTCGGCCCAGGCCACTGCAGCGTCCTCGTCAACGTAGCGCTCGAGGAAGTAGTACTTCGTCCACTCCATCGCTGCGCACAGCTGATCGGGCGTCGCCGAAGGGTTGAACCACTGGATGTTCCCGCCGCCGAGGACGCCGATCGCGTCGTCCGATGCCGGGAACGGCGCGAGACCGAAATCCTCCTTCGGCATTCCGCGGCCGATCACCAGGCTGTTGTAGAGGTTGGCACCATTGAGGGTCTGCCCGATGTAGCCGGCGGCGATGTCGTCGCGGGAGCCATTGTTGTCGAGCAGGAAGTTCGCCCCCGCGGCGTTCGCCGTCCAACGCACGTCGTGCAGGAACTGCAGGCTGGCCTGCATACCGTCCGTGTCCAACGTGACGGTCGTCTCATCCCCATCGGTCTGTTCGACCAGATCCCCGTTGGAGTATGCCATCGAGGTGAGCAGCCACCCGCCGACGTTCCCCGTGGTCGGGATGATGAATCCTGTCTCACCGGTCTTCTCGGTGACCGCCTCGGCGGCTTCGAGCGTCTCATCCCATGTGGTCGGCGGTGCATCGGGGTCGAGTCCGGCTTCTTCGAACAGGGTCCGATTGTAGATGAGGCCCATGGTGTAGGCGGCGCGCACGATGCCGAACGTGTGTCCGTCGCCGTCCTGAGTCACGGCCGCCAGCTGAGGGTTCAGTTGGCTGAGCACATCGTCGTTGTCGACGTAGGTCGATATGTCTGCGACCTGGCCCCTGTCGATGAGCGATTGGATGTCGGTGAACGGCACCTGGAGCGTCGTCGGGAGCGTGCCGCCGACGAGCATCGCGGAGAAGGTGGCGACGTCGTACTTCGTCTCTTCGTCTTCGATCGTGATGTTGGGGTGCAGTTCTTCGAATGCGGCGATGGAGTTCTCCCAGGCGTCGAGCGTCGCCGCCTGATCGGATGTGGGGCGCTCGCCGAGCGTGATGGTCACGTCCGCTTCGGGATCGCAGACGGCACCGGCCGCCTCGTCGGACGAGTCTGAGGAGGCAGATCCTCCGGAACACGCCGCGAGCGACGCCGAGATGATGAGAACTCCGGAGGCCAGGCCGATCGTACGGAGCCAGGACTGCTGTGTCATGTTCTACTCCTTCGTAGCACTTCTTCAATGTCAGGAAACGATTTCTTGAAAGCGGTTTCTAAACTCTGGCGCATTCGCGGAAGACTGTCAAGAGGAGGTTTCGGAGGTAGGCATCAGCCTGCTGCGAACGAGCCAATCCCGGCAGGGCGCCCGCCACGCTCCGCTGTTGTGATCAAGCCCGCCGCCGTGCCCTCCGCCCGAGTAGAGGTGCAGTTCATGCTCGACCCCGACCGCTGCGAGCGCCCGGCTCAGCTCCAGCGAATGCGTTGCGGGGACTTTCTCATCGTCGAGGGAGTGGAACAGGAAGAAGGGCGGAGACATCGGGGTGACGAGCGCCTCCAATGACACCTCGCGACGCGTGCTCTCTGGGCGACCTCGCCCGAGGAGCGCCTGCTCCGATGCGATGTGGGGCCTTTCCACGAAGGATACGACCGGATATCCCAGCACGACGCCGTCAACCTGTTCCGAAAGTCCGCTGGACTGGAGCGCAGCCAGTCCGGCGGCATGTCCGCCCGCCGAGAATCCGATGAGGAGCACGCGTGTCGCGCCGGAAGCGCGCAGCGCGGCGACCCGCTCCCGCACCGCGTCGAGTGGTCCGGGATGCCGAGTCAACGGATAGCGAAGCACTTTCGCATCGAAGCCCAACTCGCGGAACCAGATCGCAACCGGGTCGGCCTCATGCGGCGCATGCTCGCGGTAGCCGCCGCCGGGCAGGATCAGCGCGACAGCGGTCATGACGTCTCCTTTGAAAGCGGTTTTTATGACCTTAGCGTGCCGAAAATGTGCCACACGTGTCGGGCACGCTCAACGGCCCCCTCCCGCCGAGGCGGGAGGGGGCCGTTGAGCAGAAAGCCGAGATCAGACCGCGAGTACGGCTTCCGCCTCGCGCGCCTCCTGCTCGCGCAGGGCGCGCTCGACGCGGTCGACGTCGCGGACGGCGCCCTTGTCGGCCGACAGCGCCATCGCGGCGTAGGCGCGCAGCGCCGGCGAGACGACGCGTTCGCGGTCGCGGGGCCGGTATCCGCCGTCGGCGATCAGGCGGGCGCGACGTTCGGCCAGAACCTCCTCCGACACCTCGAGCGTCATCCCGCGGGTGGGAATGTCGATCGTGATGATGTCGCCGTCCTCGACGAGCGCGATGACGCCGCCCGACGCGGCCTCGGGCGAGACGTGCCCGATCGACAGCCCGGACGTCCCGCCGGAGAAGCGTCCGTCGGTGATGAGCGCGCACTTCTTTCCGAGGCCTCGCCCCTTCAGGAACGACGTCGGGTAGAGCATCTCCTGCATGCCTGGCCCGCCCTTGGGGCCCTCGTAGCGGATCACGACGACGTCGCCCTCGGTGACCTCCTTGGCGAGGATCTTCGCCACGGCCTCGTCCTGCGACTCGCACACCACGGCCGGACCGGAGAAGGTCCAGATCGACGGGTCGACGCCGGCGGTCTTCACCACGGCACCGTCCACGGCGATGTTGCCTCGGAGCACGGCGAGGCCGCCGTCCTGCGAGTACGCGTGCTCGACGGAGCGGATGCAGCCGCCGGCGGCATCCAGATCCAGCTCCTCCCAGCGAGAGGACTGCGAGAACGCCTTCGACGAGCGGATGCCGGCAGGAGCCGCGTGCCAGAGGTCGAACGCCTCATTGGTGGCGGACCCGCTGCGGACGTCCCACGCATCCAGCCACTCGCCCATCGTCGTCGAGTGCACGGTGTGCACGTTCTCGTCGAGCAGGCCGCCGCGGCGCAGCTCGCCGAGGATCGCGGGGACGCCGCCGGCGCGGTGGACGTCCTCCATGTAGTACGTCTTGCCGCCGCCCGCGACGTTGGGCGCGACCTTGGCCAGGCACGGCACACGGCGCGAGACGGCGTCGATCTCGTCGAGACCGAACTGCACCCCGGCCTCGTGCGCTGCCGCGAGCAGGTGCAGGATCGTGTTCGTCGATCCTCCCATCGCGATGTCCAGCGCCATGGCGTTGCCGAAGGCTTCAGGGGTGGCGATGCTGCGCGGCAGCACAGACGCGTCGTCCTCGTCGTAGTGCTTCCGCGTGATCTCTACGACCAGCGAGCCGGCGTTCTCGTACAGCGCCTTGCGCGCCGTGTGCGTGGCGAGCACCGAGCCGTTGCCCGGCAGCGACAGTCCGATCGCCTCGGTGAGGCAGTTCATCGAGTTGGCGGTGAACATGCCGGAGCATGAACCGCACGTGGGGCACGCCTCCTCCTCGATGCGCTGGATGTCGGCATCCGAGATGTTCTCGTTCACGGCATCCGAGATCGCGTCGACGAGGTCGAGCGTGCGGATCGAGCCGTCGACCAGAGTCGCACGGCCCGACTCCATCGGTCCGCCGGAGACGAACACGGTGGGGATGTTCAGGCGCAGGGCGGCCATGAGCATGCCAGGAGTGATCTTGTCGCAGTTCGAGATGCAGACCAGTGCGTCGGCGCAGTGCGCGTTGACCATGTACTCGACCGAATCGGCGATCAGGTCCCGCGAAGGCAGCGAGTACAGCATCCCGCCGTGGCCCATCGCGATGCCGTCGTCGACCGCGATGGTGTTGAACTCGCGCGGGATCCCGCCGGCCGCCGAGATCGCGTCCGAGACGATCCGGCCGACCGGCTGGAGGTGCGTGTGGCCTGGGACGAACTCGGTGAAGCTGTTGGCGACGGCGATGATCGGCTTGCGGCCGAGATCGGCGCCGTTCACGCCGGCGGCGCGCAGCAGTGCGCGGGCGCCAGCCATGTTGCGGCCGTGGGTGATGGTGCGAGAGCGGAGTGCGGGCATGGAACCATTCCGCCACAGGTTCGCCCGTCCTGCCAGACGCCGGTGATACTAGTAGTGGTACTACCACTTGGAGGAACATGGATGCCGCGCTCCGACGCCGCGAGGAGCTCGCCGCCTTCCTGCGCGACCGACGTGCCCGTGCCGACCGCACGGCGCTCGGGCTGCCCGATGCTCCGCGCGGACGACTGCAGGGTCTGCGCCGTGAGGAGGTCGCGACGCTCGCCGGCCTCAGCGTCACCTGGTACACCTGGCTCGAGCAAGCGCGAGAGATCAATCCGTCCCGTCAGGTGCTCGAAGCGCTCGGCCGGCTGTTCGGGCTGCGCCCGGTCGAGTTGACCTACCTGCTGACCCTCGGCGGCCACGGCGAGATCACCGCCCCCGCGACCACCGAGCACGCCCCGGAGCGTCTGCGGCGTCTGCTGGAGTCCTTCCCCTTCCCGGCGTTCCTGCTGGCCGGCGATTGGACGATCATCGGCTGGAACATCGCGTATGCGCATCTGTACCCGCGCATCGAGAGCCTGGACGCCGAGGACCGCAACCTCCTCTGGCTGCTGTTCACCGATCAGGAGCTGCGCCGGCTCCTGCCGGACTGGGCCGAACAGAGCCGCCGATTCGTCGGCGAGTTCCGCGCCGAGGCACGACGGTGGCTGAGCACGCCGCGCGAGGACGGCATCGTCGCGCGGGTGAGCGCGGCGTCCGAGGAGTTCGCGCGCATCTGGCAGGAGCGGGACGTCGAAGGATTCGTATCGCGGGAGCGGTCGTTCCAGCATCCGCTCGCCGGCCTCACGACGTACGAGCAGCACGGTGTCGTGCCCAGCGAGTTCCCCGATCTCGAGCTCATCCTGTACGTGCCGACGACGAGCTGACTCTTCCGTCCGCCGGCGTTGCGGAGCATGCTGGTGCACAGATCCGCATACCCACAGGAGGTCTCGTCATGGTCACGTACAAGGTCGGCTACTTCGTCGGAAGCCTGTCGACGGCATCCATCAACCGCACACTGTCGAAAGCGCTCATCCGCCTGGCGCCGGACGACCTGGAGTTCACCGAGATCCCGATCGGCGACCTGCCGCTCTACAACCGCGATCTCGACGAGGCCTACCCGCCGTCCGCCCTCGCGCTGAAGGACGCCATCGCCACGTCGGATGCCGTGCTCTTCGTGACTCCGGAGTACAACCGGTCGATCCCCGGCGCGCTGAAGAACGCGATCGACTGGGCCTCCCGTCCGTGGGGTCAGAACTCGTTCGACCACATCCCCGCAGCCGTGATCGGCGCCTCGATCGGGACGATCGGAACCGCGCTGGCGCAGCAGAGCCTGCGAGCGGTGCTGAGCTTCTGCAACGCCCGCCAGATGACGTCGCCGGAGGCCTACATCCACTACTCGCCCGAGATCTTCGACGACGACGGCGACGTGCTCGTCGACAGCACGAAGGAGTTCCTGACGAACTACATGCAGGAGTTCCGGGACCACATCGAGCGCGTGCTCACGGTGCTGCCGCGCAGCTGAGGCGTCAGCCGCCGAGGGCGTTCAGCAGATCGGCGAAGTGGTCGAGGTCCGCGGCCGTCCAGGAGCGCAGCCGGTCTCCGATGCGGCCCTCGTAGCGCGCGCGGGCGAGCGCGATGCGCTCCTGCGCGAGGTCCGTGGCGACGAGCACGCGGGCCCGCCGGTCGGTGGGAGATGGCACGCTCTCGACGAGCCCCAGCTCCTCGAGCTGACGCACCTGACGGCTCACCGCCGATTTGTCGGTCTGCAGGCGCTCGATGATCTCGCCGGCCGAGGTGGCCTTGCCGGTCGCGATCGACGTGAGCACCTGGTACCCGAGCGGCTGCAGGTCGGGGTGCACGGTCACCGCCGCTTCGCGCCAGCTGACCCGGATGCGGGCGAACAGCCGGCCGAGCTCGTGCTCGACGCGCGCGACCGCCTCGTCGAGTTCGGCCCCGGCGATCGTGGATGCCGCGGGCGACGACGCGGTGTCCGCTGGCGTCTCGGCGGGCTGGTCACTCATGCTCGCCAGTCTACGAGCGCACGCCCGCGCCGCTGATCACACGAAAGGGCAGTGCGGCACAGTCGTGCGCGTGCGCACTGTGCCGAACTGCCCTTTCGATGCATGGATGCCGGAGCGAGCCGTGATGCCGCGGTCACGCCTCCGCGAGGAGGCGGAACACCTTCGACGCCGTACGGATCTCCGTCGGCGACAGCCCGGTGATGCTCGCCCGCAGGCGCTGCGCGTGATCGCCGCGGACATCGGCGAGAGCCGCGCACGCCGCCGGCGTCGCCGTGAGCACGCGCAGCCGGCCGTCGTTCTCATCCGGACGCGACTCGATGAGATCGAGGTCCTCCAGCATCCGCACCTGACGGCTGACGACGGACTTGTCCATCTCGAACAACTCGGCGAGCTGGTGCGCATTCGTACTGCCGGCCCTCGCGATGGAGGCCAAGAGCTTGTATCCCGCCGGCTGCAGCTCCGGGTGGATCCGCGCGGCGGATTCCTTCCAGAGCGAGCGCGCCTTCGTGAAGATCAGGTTCAGATGCCCCTGGAAGTCCGCGAGTGCGTCGTCGACCTCGGTCGATTCGACGGTGTCGGCGGCGACCATGTCAGCGCCCCCGCTCCTCGTCCTCGCGCTCGATCACAGCCACCGAACCGGTCGCGGTCTTCGTCCCATCGATCCGGATCGCTCCGGTCGTGTTGAGGGATGCGGCCACCTCGGCCTCGGCGATGTCGATCACCGACTCCTCCGCCTGCTCGCGCAGCTGCTCGGCGGCGGTCTTCGTGGACAGCGGCTTGTTCTTGATGAACGCGATCGCGATGACTCCGAGGATGGCGAGCGGGATGGCGATCATGAAGGCATCGGCGATGCCCAGACCGTACGCGGACTCGACGATCGTGCGGATCGTGTCCGGCAGCTCGTTCATCTTCGGAACGTCGCCGGAGGCGAGGTGCGTGAGCGCGTCGATCTCCTCCTGCGAGGTCGGCGTGAAGCCCTTGAGGTCATCGGCGATGTAGTTGCCGACGCTGGTCGAGAGGATCGAGCCCATGATCGTCACGCCGATGGTGCCGGCGATCGTGCGGAAGAAGTTGACGTTCGAGGATGCCGCGCCGAGCTGGGTCGGCGGGGTGTCGTTCTGCACGATCAGGGTGAGGTTCTGCATGACCATGCCGAGACCGGCGCCGAGGACGAACATGTACACCGCGACGAGCGTGAACGGGGTGTCGTAGCGCAGCGTCGCCATGAGGCTCACGCCGATCACCGCGAGGATGGAGCCGAGCACCATCCAGGCCTTCCACTTGCCGAAGCGGCTGACGAGCTGGCCGATGATGATCGAGGCACCCATCTGGCCGATGATCATCGGGATCGTCATGAGACCCGACTCGGTCGGCGTCGCACCACGGGCGAGCTGGAAGTACTGCGCGAGGAACACGGAGGTCGCGAACATCGAGACGCCGATGGCGATCGAGGCGATCACCGAGAGCGTGAAGGTGCGGTTGCGGAACAGCGACATCGGTACGATCGGTTCCTTGACGAAGAACTCGACCGTGATGAAAGCGGCGAGCGCGACGCCCGCACCGACGACCAGCGCGATGCTCGTGGCGGAGTCCCACTCGAACTGGCTGCCGCCCATGGAGACCCAGATCAGCAGGGTCGAGACGCCGACGGCGAGCAGGACGATGCCGAAGTAGTCGATCGAGACCTTGGCCTTCGCGGGCTTGGGCAGGTGCAGGGTGAACTGCAGCAGGATGAGCGCGATGATCGCGAACGGGACGCCGACGAAGAAGTTGGAACGCCATCCCCACGCGTCGGTGAGGAATCCGCCGAGCAGCGGGCCGCCGATGGTGCCGAGTGCCATGATGCCGCCGACGACGCCCATGTACTTGCCGCGTTCGCGCGGCGAGATGATGAGGGCGACGGCGATCATGACGAGCGACATCAGGCCGCCGACGCCGATGCCCTGGAGCACGCGGACGGCGATGAGCATGTTGGTGTCGGTCGAGAAACCGGCGATCACGGTGCCGACCGTGAACAGGATGAGCGAGATCTGGACGAGGATCTTGCGGTCGACGAGATCGGCGAGCTTGCCCCAGATGGGCGTGGAGACCGCGGTGGCCAGCAGGCTCGCGGTGATGACCCAGGTGTACTGGGCCTGGGTGCCGCCGAGGTCGGCGATGATGACGGGCATCGAGGTCGACACGACCGTGCCGGAGAGCACGGCGACGAACATGCCGACGACGAGGCCGGAGATCGCGGTGAAGACCTCGCGGGCCGAGCGCGTCTGCTCGGGCGGGGAGGAAGGTGTGGAGGTCACGGTGTCTGCTCCTGAATAGAAAGGTTGATCGGGATCAACTATACACAAATGGTTGCGCTAACGCAACCATTGCTGCCGGTCAACCATCTGCGCAAGGGCCGATGGATAGGCTGGCACTCGTGACCGGCACCGAGAACGCGACCAGGGCGCAGTCCGCCTGGCGCCGCGGCCGCCGGGCGCTCGCCGCACTCGGCTGGCCGCTGTGGGCCGCCATCGTCGTCGCGGTCCTCGGCGCCGTTGCGTTCGTCGGTTCAGGCGGGTTGCGCCCCGCGTCCGCCTCACCGACCGAACTCGCCGCAGGCGAGGAGGCCCGCACCTCGTCGTACGCGGTCACGGTCCTGGAAGCCGAGACCACTGATGCCGTGGAGGACAGGTTCGAGGCCGATCAGGGCGAGGTTCTCGTGGTGGTCACGCTGCGCCTGGAGAATCTCTCCGACCGGCCCATCGACATCGGCGGATCGGTGGACCGGGTCGAGGCCCGCCTCGTGAACGCCCCTGCACCCCTGCTCGCGCCGGCCGACGTCGAACCGACCGATTTCGCCCGAGTATGGCGCACCGATGGTTCGGCCGGCGGCATCGTGCTGCAGCCCGACGTGCCGACTCTCGCACAGATCGCGTGGCCGGTGCCCGAGGGCTCATTCGCCGACGGCATCCTCCGGCTCGATGTCTACGAGCCGGACATCACCACCGGGAAGGTGATCTTCTCGTCCGATCACATCACGTGGCAGCGCGGCGATCTCGCGACCAGGATCGCCGTTCCGTTGGAGTCGCCGTGAATCGGGCCGCCCCCTGGGCCATCGGCGCAGCGCTCGTGCTCGCGGCAGGCGCGGCTGTCGCGCTCACTCCCCCTGATATCGCACTGTCTCAGGCGTTCTACCTCCGGGGCGGAGTCGGCGACGCCGTGACCGGCCGCACGCTCATCGCGCAGGTCAGGGACGCGAGCTTCACGGAGCGCGTCACGGCCGGCGGAGGCGACTGGGAGGCCGACGGCAACTGGCTCGTCGTGACCGTCGCGGCATCGGCACCGCAGACCGAGGTGGACGCCGCGGTGATCATCGCGGCGATGCAGATCGGCGACCGCACGTTCCACGCGAGCGAGCGGGCACGGGACTCGCTGCTGGGCGCGGCGCTGCGCGTCGGCACCGACACGGTCGGGATGCTCGCGTTCGAGCTGCCCGCCGACGTGGATGCCGGAGACGCCGAACTGCGCCTGATCACGTCGTACTCGACTCCGCAGCTGGACGATGTGGTCGTGCTGCCCCTCTCGCTCGACGACCTGCCGTCGAAGACCGAGATCGAGATCACCCCGCCCGAGTGGGAGGGTTTCTGATGCGCTGGTCCGGACGCCGCGCTTCGCTGCTCGCCCTGCTCGTGGCCGTCGTCGCGGTGGTCTCGGTGCACGTGTGGTTCGACGTCGTGCCGACGATCGAGTCCGACGACGCGATCGTGGTGACAGCCGACGAAGCGGTCGACGTCGCCGGTCAGCGATTCGCTCTCCGCTCGATGCGCGCCGACGAATTCGAGGCTCCGGACGGCGCGCACTCGGTGAGCATCCGCCTGCACTCCACAGGTGGGGCGGAGGCCACCGGATGCCGGTCCCTGCTGCTCACCGCGCAGGACGACGGGCGCGTGTGGACGCCGGCGACGTCGGAACTCGACATCCCCTCGGATGCCGGGGAATCCCGCTGCCAGGCGGAATCGCCCCCGTACGACCTTCTCGCGGTCTTCGTCGTCCCGGACGACGCGTCAGGGCCGTTCTGGTTCGACGTCACCGATGAGGATGGCCGCGTCGTCCGCTTCCCCGTCGAGCTCTGACAGCACGTGGCCGCCGGGCTCGCGCGGCTCCAGGCCGGACCCGGGACGCGCGATCACGCTGTCGTACGCCGTCGCGACGATCGCGACCCGCAGCGGCTCCGCGATGGCGGCGACGCCGACCAGGATGAGCGGCAGGTAAGCCGCCCAGAAATCCGTGTCGTGCCCGCCGATCGCCTGGAGCACACCGCGCGTGCCGACCTGCTCGGCGAGCGCCCAGAGGCAGTAGGCCAGCGCGTATCCGCCGAACAGCACGGGCCCGCTGCGCCAGATGACGGCCATCGCCGCCCAGAGGTCCTCGAATCGTCTGGTCAGGGTGCGGGCGAGGATCGCCGCCGATCCGCGGGACTCCGTCGCCGTGCGCAGCATCCGCGGCACGGCGCTCTCGAACGTCGTGCCGTAGATGACACCGGCGACGAGCAGCCAGGCGGCCGGCACGATGACAGCGGCGATCAGGATGCCGAACGCCCATGTACCCGCTTCCCACACGACCGCGACCACCGCGATGTTCGCAGCGAACCAGTCGCCGATGCCGTCGAACCACTGCGCGCCGGCCGTCGTGGTTGCCCAGTCGAGCGCGTCGCCCCACCACTGCCCGACGAGGGTGAACAGCATGAAGGTCCAGAGGACCTCGGCGTAGGTCGCGAGGATCAGCGTCCAGGTCGGCAGCCGCCCGCTGAACCGGGAGAAGGCGAAGCGCGCGGCGAGCGCGACGACGAGCACCGTGATCGGAAGCACTCCGGCGGTGATGAGTCCGCCGCGATCGCCCAGCTGCGTCGCGTCGAGCGCGACCTCCTCGAGCGCGATGCGAGCGGCGATGTTCATGAACTCGATCTGGTCGGCGGTCAGCATCCCCCACGCGGCGTAGAACGCGAAGAACGGCAGAATCGCCGGCAGGATCGCCGCGCCGAACTCGCGCGGTCCGCTGTGCTCCGGGGCGGCGATGTGCGGCAGCGCCGGCCGCACCGACAGGTACATCGCGACGTACGAGGCCAGCCTCGCCGCCACCGCGAGCGGAAGCAGGAGGAGCCCGCCGAGCGTCGTATGGCCGCCGACGAAGCCGGCGAGCTGCACGAGCAGTTCATGCAGGGCTTCGCCGCCCAGATACCAGGCCACGAGCACGACACCGTGCCGGGCGACGATGCGCCCGAACGTGCGGATGAGCTGCGGCATGACTCCCACGGTAGCGGGAGGGAACACCGATTCAGGAAGCGGTCGGCGCGCCGATCGACTCGCGCCAGACGATGCGCTGAAGACTCGTCGCCGGTGGGGGAACCGGCTCGCGCCGCACCGTCGCGATGAGCCGCCGCATGGAATTCTCACCCAGCGACTCCCGATCCTGAATGACGGACGTCAGCGAGGGAACCAGGTACGCGCTCTGATCGGTGTCGTCCCAGCCCGTCACGCTCATGCGACCGGGGACCGACCATCCGCGCAGCGTCGCGGCGCGGATGGCGCCCGTCGCGACGAGGTCATTGGAGGCGATGAGGGCGAAGGGAGCTGTGTCGTCCGACAGCGCCGCGATCGCGTCGAAGCCGGCGGCCGGAAGCCAGCTTCCCGTGATCACTCCCATGGATTCAAGGCCGAGACGCTCGATCGTGTCGAGATAGGCGTCACGGCGGGCGATCGCCGAGGGGTACGAGAGTTCTCCCGTGATGTGCAGGAAACGGTGGTGCCCCAACTTGACGAGACGCTCCATCATCTCGACCACCGGCCGCGCATCGGTGAATTCTCCGGTGACGTGCATCTGCTCGTCGAACTCGCTCAACGACAGGACCACGGTACGCGCCTGATCGATGGGCGGCACCGGCGCATGCAGAGGAGTGAAGGAGAGGATCCCCTCGAACTCCTCGGACGCGACGATCTCCGCCATCCGCTCGGCACGTGCTTCCGGCTCGCCGGGCACGTAGACGACTTCGACCGCGTATCCGCTCTCCCGCGCAGCCGTCGTCACGCCGTGCAGGAGCGTGAGCGGATTCAGCGCGGACACGGTCATCGCAACCGCCAGGCGCCCCGTCCGGTGCGTCCGCATGGAGCGCGCTGCGAGGTTCGGCCGATAGTGGAGTTCGGCGGCCGCCTGCATGACGCGCTTCCTTGTCGGCTCAGAGATCCCGTCCCGCCCTGTGAAAACGAACGAGACCGTCGACTGCGACACCCCGGCGAGCCGCGCGACGTCGCGACTGGTCGCCCTCTTCTCCATGCTCGGCTCCCCTCTGTGCCGCCCGATCCGAGGAAACGGTTGACGCGGCATCCGTGCTTTGCCATAGTAGCCAATACGTCTTAGTACTACGTATTAGTAGTACGTAGTAACGACCACTGTCATCGATGAGGATGGGGAGGAACATGAGCATCGCCGAATTGCGGAGCATGTCGCATGCTCGCACCGGGAGGAAGCGGACGAGGGAGGAGAGACGCGCGGCCTCGCCGGACAATAGGACCGCACTCGTCTTCCTCGCACCGTTCCTCCTCGGGGCGGGAATTCTGACGCTCGGTCCGATACTGATGTCGCTGTATCTGTCCTTCACGGACTTCAACCTGCTGCAGGACCCGAACTGGGTCGGCATCGACAACTACGTGCGGATGATCGGCGACACCCGGCTGCATCAATCGCTGATGGTGACCTTCCTCTACGTGCTGATCGGTGTCCCGCTCCAACTCGGTGTCGCACTCGGCCTGGCGATCCTTCTGGACAAGGGCATGCGCGGCCTGTCCTTCTACCGCTCGGCGTTCTACCTCCCGAGCCTGCTCGGCGCATCCGTCGCCATCGCGATGCTGTGGCGACTGATCTTCGGTGCCGATGGCCTGCTCAACGCTCTGCTTGGGGCCCTCGGCATCGAGTCGAACCAGAGCTGGATCGGCAACCCGGAGACGTCGCTGTCGACCATCATCCTGCTGCACGTCTGGATGTTCGGCTCCCCCATGGTGATCTTCCTGGCAGGCCTCCGGCAGATCCCGGCCGAGCTCTACGAAGCAGCAGCCACCGACGGGGCTCCGGCATGGTGGCGCTTCCGTGCGATCACCCTTCCGTTGCTCACACCGATCATCTTCTTCAACCTCGTACTAGCGGTGATCAACTCCTTCTCCGCCTTCACGCAGGCGTTCATCGTCTCGGGCGGGTCGGGCGGCCCCGCGGACTCGCTGCTCTTCTACACGCTGTACCTCTACCAGGAGGGCTTCAGCTCCTTCCGGATGGGCTACGCTTCGGCGCTCGCGTGGCTGCTGCTCATCATCATCGGCGTCCTCACCGCCGTGAACTTCTGGCTTTCCAAGTACTGGGTGCACTATGACGACTGAGAATCTCTCCACCAGGACCCTCGTCACGCCGAAGCGTCGGCGTCGCCCCCGCCCCTACCGTCAGCAGAGCCGTTCGCTCTGGGGACGTGCCGTCCGGCAGGCGCTCATGATCGTCATGGTCGTCATCTCGCTCTATCCGGTGCTGTGGATGGTCGTGAGCTCGTTGCGCCCCGAAGGTGAGATCTTCGCCAACCCCTCGCTGATCCTCACCGACTTCGAGTGGGAGAACTACGTATACGGATGGACTGCCCTGGGCACGCCGTTCGGGCAGTACCTGCTCAACTCGGGCGTGATCGTCCTCGGCTCGATCATCGGCAACCTGTTCAGCTGCTCGCTCGCGGCATACGCGTTCGCGCGTCTGCGCTTCCGCTTCCAGAGGCCCGCATTCGCGTACATGCTCGTCACGCTGATGCTGCCGATCCACGTCGTGATCGTCCCGCAGTACATCCTGTGGGCGCAGCTGGGGCTGAACGACTCGTTCTGGCCGCTGATCGTGCCGAAGTTCCTCGCGACCGACGCATTCTTCATCTTCCTGATGGTGCAGTTCATCAGAGGACTGCCGAAGGAGCTCGACGAGGCCGCCCGCATCGACGGCGCCGGCCACGGCCGCATCTTCTTCCAGATCCTGCTGCCGCTGATGACCCCGGCGCTCGCGACGACCACGATCTTCACGTTCATCTGGGTGTGGAACGACTTCTTCTCGCAGCTCATCTTCCTCACCAGTCCCGGCAACTACACGGTGCCAATCGCACTGCGCTCGTTCATCGATGCGCAGTCGAGCTCATCCTTCGGGGCGATGTTCGCGATGAGCGTCGTGTCGATCATCCCGCTCGTCCTCATCTTCGCCTTCGGGCAGAAGTTCCTCATCAAGGGCATCGCCACCACCGGCCTCAAGTAGGCACCGACCGACCACCCGGTCTCGAAAACAAGGAGCACCATGAAGCGCAACACCCTTCGCGCCGGATCCGGCATCGTCGCCGCGACTCTCGCGCTCGGCCTCGCCGGCTGCGGCCTCGGTACCGGCGGCGGCAACGGAGAACCGGCCGAACTCAGCGACGAACCCGTCACCATCCGGATGTACTGGTGGGGCGGCGACGCTCGGCACCAGCGCACACAGGAAGTGATCGACCTCTTCGAGGAGAAGTACCCGAACATCACCGTCGAGGGCGAATTCTCGGACTGGACGGCCTACTGGGAGAAGCTGGCCACATCGACAGCAGGCAAGAACTCACCCGACGTCATCCAGATGGACCAGCTCTATCTCGCCTCCTACGCCGACCGCGGCACCCTCGTCGACCTCGCCGACTACGACATCCGCACGGAGGGGATGGAAGACAGCGTCCTCGGCATGGGCGAATCGGACGGCGGGCTGTACGCCATCCCCATCTCAACGTCGGCCATGTCGACGATCGTCAACACCGACCTGCTCGACCAGGTCGGGGTCCCCCTCCCGGAGAACACCGACACCTGGACGTGGGAGGAGTACATGGCATGGGCGAGGACGGTCACGGATGCCGCGCCTTCCGGCACCTACGGCGGATCGCTTGCTCAGAACGAGTTCATGCTGCAGCTGTTCGCCAGGCAGAACGATGACAGTCTGTTCGAGGACGGCGATGTCGCGATCGATCCGGAGACGATGACGGCGTTCTTCCAGACCGCGCTCGATTCGAGCTCGAGCGGCGCATCGGCGCCGGCATCCGCCTGGGTCGAGTCCTCGAGCCTCGCGCTCGATCAGACGCCGTTCGCCGTCGGAACCGTCGCGTCGAGTTTCATCACGGCGACGCAGGTGTCCGTCTTCTCGCAGGCGTCAGGGGCGAATCTCGAACTCCTGCCGATCCCGACGACCGACGGCGGCGTGGAGGAGTACGACTACTTCAAGGCCGGCATGTACTGGTCGGTCTCGTCGCAGTCCAAACATCCTGCCGAGGCGGCGCTGCTCATCGACTTCTTCCTCAACGACCCCGAGGCCGTGAAGATCATCGGCAGCGAGCGGGGCCTGCCCGCGATCTCCACGACGCTCGATGTGATCGGCGACGATCTCACTCCGGAGGAGGTCAAGGCCGTGGAGTACTCCGACTCGCGGGTTCCCTACCTCGGAGAGGCGCCAGCGATCGTCCCCAACGGCGCCTCGGACGTGGACGCGGTGCTGCTGCGCTATATGCAGGATGTGCTGTTCGGGAACAAGACCCCGGAGGCCGCGGCGACCGGCTTCATCGCCGACCTCCAGAAATCCATCGACGCAGCCGGCTGAACCGGAGGGCGGTCCGAAACGGGCCGCCCTCTCCACTGCGCTGCGCTGCGCACCCATCACCGGACCGACTGGTCCACCCGAAGGAAAGAGACATGCTCAGAATCGGAATCATCGGCACCGGCGGAATCGCGGATGCCCACATCAACGGTTATCTCGCATTCCGCGAGGACTGCGAGATCGTGGCGCTCGCGGATGTCGTCCCCGGCAAGGCCGCCCAGAAGGCCGAGGGCTTCGGCCTGACCGACGCGGTCGCGTATGACGACCCGTTCGCCATGGTCGCCGACGCACGGCTCGACCTGGTCAGCGTGGCGACGCCCCCGTCGACGCATGCGGCGCTGGCGGTCGCGGCGCTGGATGCCGGGGTGCACGTGCTCGTGGAGAAGCCGATGGCTCCGTCGCTCGAGGAGTGCGACGCGATGATCGCCGCGCAGCAGCGATCGGGAAAACTGCTCTCCGTCGTGGCGCAGAACCGCTTCCGCGACGACCTCGCCACGCTGAAGGCCGTCGTGGACTCCGGGCTGCTCGGCTCGATCTCGCACGTCCGCGTCGACTCCGCGTGGTGGCGAGGACTGCCGTACTACGACCTGTGGTGGCGAGGCACCTGGGAGAAGGAGGGCGGAGGATCGACCCTCAACCACGCGATCCACCACATCGACCTGCTGCTGTGGCTGCTCGGCCGACCGAGCGAGATCACGGCCATGCTCGCCAATGCGCAGCACGACAACGCCGAGGTCGAGGACCTCTCGGTCGCGGTGTTCCGATACGGCCGCGGCCTCGCCCAGCTGACGAGCTCCGTCGTGCACCACGGCGAGGAGCAGGAGATCATCGTCCAGGGCGAGAAGGCGCGCGTATCGCAGCCCTGGAAGGTCGTCGCCGAGCGGGCGCGGCCGGACGGATTCCCCGAGCGTGAACGCGACGCCGAGCTGGTCGCGCGGATAGAGCGCGTCGCCGCCGACCTCGAGCCGCTGGCCCATCACGGCCATGCCGGGCAGATCGGCGACATGCTCGATGCGATTCGCACCGGACGCGCGCCGATCGCCGACGCCCAGGACGGACGCAACGCCGTCGAGGTCGTCACAGCGATCTACAAGGCGGGCTTCGATCGCAGGGTCGTCTCCCTCCCCCTGTCCGAAGACGACCCGTACTACCGCGCGGGCCATCTCGTGTCGTCCGCACCTCACTTCTACGAGAAGCAGCGTTCCGTCGCCGAGGCGGTGCGGGTGTGAGCACCTTCCCCGGCGGCACATCGCTGACCGACCTGGAGGTGTATGCGGATGCCGCGCCGGATGGCATCTGCGGCGGCAGCCCGCATGTGCACCTGGTCTCGACCGAGGCGTACATCGTGGTCGCCGGGCACGGCGCCCTGCACACGATCGACGCTGACGGCTACCGCGAGACTCCGCTCGTGGCGGGCTCGGTCGTCTGGTTCACTCCGGGGACCGTGCACCGCGCGGTGAACCAGGGCGAGCTCCGCGTGATCGTGCTGATGAGCAACGACGGATTGCCCGAGGCCGGAGATGCCGTGCTCACGTTCCCGGTGGACGTGGTGGCGGATGCCGAAGCATACGAGTCGGCGACCTCGCTCGGTGACGTCTCCGGGCGCGCGGCACGGGCTTCACGCAGGCGCGATCTGGCCGTCTCCGGCTTCGAAGCGCTGCGCGACGCCGTGGTCGCGGGAGACCGCGGACCGCTCGATGCCTTCTATTCCGCGGCGGTCGAACGAGTGCGTTCGCGCGCGCAGACCTGGGGCGCCCTCGTCGAACAGGGCCCTCTCGCCCAGGCGGAACGGGAGCTCGAGCGGGCGACGGCCATCGCTGCCGGCTCCGCGTCGCACCTCGGCGAAGCGCGGGTGAGCCGCGCTGATCCCGCATCCGGCGAACCGGTCTTCGGCATGTGCGGTCGGCTGCGCACCTACGACGTCACCAACCGCACCCCCCACGCTCAGGAGAATCAGCAGTGAACCATCCGTACGTCTTCGACCCGCTGCCCGAGCCCGTCGTCGGGCCAGGCGACTTCGTGTTCTCCGCCGTCGGTCTCGCCCACGGACACGTGATCGGCATGACGCGGGGCCTGATCGATGCCGGCGCGACGCTGCGCTCGGTCTACGACGCCGACCCTGTCAAGGTGGCGGAATTCGTCGCGCATTTCCCCGGGGTGCGCGTCGCCGCGAGCGAGCGCGAGGTTCTGAGCGACCCGGACGTGCGTCTGGTCGCGAGTGCGGACATCGCCTCAGAGCGCGCCCCCTTGGGTCTGCGCGTCATCGAGGCCGGCAAGGACTACTTCGTCGACAAGGCGCCGCTGACAACCTTCGACCAGCTCGAGGCGGTTCGGGAGGCGACCTCGCGAACCGGAAGGAAGTACGCGGTCTACTACGGCGAGCGCGTGCACTCCGAGGCGGCGATCCTCGCCGATCAACTCGTGGCGCAGGGCGCCATCGGAACCGTTCTGCAAGTGTCGGCCTTCGGTCCGCACCGCATCGGCACCGGTCGCCCTGATTGGTTCTTCGACGCGGAGCGGTACGGCGGCATCCTGTGCGACATCGGCAGTCACAACTTCGAGCAGATGCTGTACTACACGGGTGCGAAAGACGGTGAGATCGTCAGCGCCACGGTCGCGAACTACGCGCATCCGGAGGCTCCTGGACTGCAGGACTTCGGCGACGCGCACGTCGTGCTCGACAACGGGATGACCGGATACGTCCGCGTGGACTGGTTCACTCCGGACGGGCTCGGCGTCTTCGGGGACGGGCGGACGATCCTCCTCGGCACCGACGGCTACATCGAGATGCGCAAGTACGTCGACATCACCACGGACAACGGAGCGGGTCAGGTGCTCCTCGTGAATCAGGACGGCCAGTACCGGTTCGAGGCCGGTGGCCGAACCGGTTATCCGTTCTTCGGGCAGTTGATCCGCGACTGCCTCGATCGGACCGAGGTCGCGATGACCCAGGCGCACGCGCTGAAGGCCGCCGAGTTGAGCCTGCAGGCGCAGACGTCGGCGCGAGTCCTCACCGGGTGAGTCCGAGGCTACCGGCCGGGCGATCCGCACCTCAGCTGAACAGCACGACCACGTACGCCGCGAACATCACGAGGTGCGCGGCACCGTGCATCGCGGTGGTCTTCTTCGCGGCGAACGTCGCGACGGACAGCACGAGGGTCGCGCCGAGCAGCAGCATGTCCGCCGGCGTCTCGGCGAGGATCACGGTCTGCCCCGTGACCATTCCGATCACGAGAACCGCCGGGATCGTCAGTCCGACCGTGGAGACGAGCGCGCCATGGCAGAGGTTGCTCACGCGCTGCGCGTCGCCGCCCAGCGCCGCGCGCACCGAGGTGATCGACTCGGGCAGGAAGACGATCGCCGCGATCAGGAGGCCCGCGAGCGCGGGCGGCGCGCCGAGACGCCCGAGACCGTCGTCGAGCAGCGCCGCCATGTCGTGCGACAGCAGCACGATGGGCACGACGGTGACGACGAGGAGCACGAGGCGCGTGATGATCTCGCGACGGTGCTCGCGCAGCACGTCCCCGATGGGCGTGTGCGTCGCGGCGTCCGGAGCGGAGAGGTCGGATGCCGCGGCATCCGGCTCCGTGAAGTCGACGGCCCTGGAACCCATCTGCTGGTACAGGAAGAACGCGTAGACGGCGAGGGTCAGCAGCACGATCGGGATCTCCTGCCCCGTCGTGTACGCACCGTCCGTGCCGATCGCCGCCGGAAGCCCGAACGCGAGCACGCTGAGGACGATCAGCATCGTCAGGTACGCGGAGGTGCCGACCCTGTTGTGCCGCAGCGCTCCGTGGCGGAGCCCGCCGACGAGCAGACACAGGCCGATCACGAGGTTGAGGATGATCATCGACACGGCCATGACCGAGTCGCGGGCGATCGTGGCGTGCTCCCCCGGGCCGAGCATGACAGCGGCGATCAGCACCACCTCGATCAGGACGATCGAGAGCGTCAGCACGAGCGATCCGTAAGGGTCGCCGAGCCGGTGCGCGAGGGCCTCGGCCTGCTTGACCACGCCGAACGCGCAGAACAGGATGACCGCGACGATGCCGACCAGAGCGATGATCAGGGTGGCGACCGGCGCCGGTGCCTCCAGAAGCGGGTGGATCAGCAGCAGGACGACGAATGCGCCCCAGCCGATCACGATGCGAGTGATCTCGGCGGGGCCGACCAGTCGCGTGCGCATGAGGTTCTCCTTCGGGCGGGGCCGTCCCCGAAAGAATGTCACGAACCGGGTCGTCCCGGTCGCGATGTCGCACCTCGATCCTACGCTGGGTGGCATGACAGACGGCTATGACCCCGCGTTCCTGGATGCCGAGGTTCCGCTGCCGCGGCCGGCCGGTTCTGTGGTGGAGCTGCCCTATCCGCGGTTCTCGGTGCTGCTCGATCCGAGCCGACGGCTCGCGTCCGTCACCGGCGTGAACATCGACGGCGCGCGGCTGCGCGACGTGCTCAGGTCCGGGGACTGGCGGTTGGATCCCCGAGCGGATGCCGAGCAGCAGGCGGGTCCCGACGTGTACGCGCGCAACGACCTCGATCGCGGACACCTCGTCCGACGGCGCGATCCGGGGTGGGGCGACCTCGAGGATGCCCGCGAGGCCACCGAGGCTACGTTCTTCTACCCGAACGCGGCACCGCAGGCCGCGGGGTTCAACCAGTCCAAAGAGCTGTGGCTCGGTCTCGAGGATCACGTGCTGTCGTACGCGGAGAGCACGGATCAGCGGGTGTCGGTGTTCACCGCACCTGTACTCGGATCGGAGGATCCGGCGTACCGCGGCATCCGGATCCCGCTGAGGTTCTGGAAGGTCGCCGCATGGAACGGACCAGCCGGTCTCGCGGCGACCGGGTTCCTGCTGGATCAGTCAGAGCTGGTGGATGTCAGCGAAGGAGCGCTCGCGGCGCCGCCGCTGGGGGCGTTCCGCACGTTCCAGGTGCCGATCGTGGACATCGCGGATGCCGCAGGCGTCGACCTCGGGCCGCTGGTCGGCGCGGATGTGATGGCGGCGCCGGCGGCCAGGCCCGGCCCGTGGCGCGAGCTCGATTCCCTGGAGGATGTGCGCCTGCGGTGACCCGTCAGGATCCTCTCGGCGGCAACGGGAGCAGCTCGGGGTGCGCCGTGCGTTCGTCGAGCCAGGAGCGCAGAATGCGATTGAAGAGTGCGGGATCTTCCGCGTTCCACGCATGGTGCATTCCGCGTGCGAGCCCGATCGTCGCGTCCGGACGAACCGCGCGGATCACGTCAAGACTGTCGTGGAAGTACCGCATCTCGCGCTCGCCCGCGATCGCCATGAGCGGGGCTGCGATGTCCTCCAGCCGCGTCAGGCCTCCGGGGTAGACCTCGCGCAGCTGCTCGATCAGCTTCGCACGGGAGATCGGCGGGCTGTTGACCACGAAACGCTTCGCCTCCTCACCCTCCAGACCGAACTGGCGGGCCATGCCCGCCCAATAGAAACGCCGATACCAAACAGTGAGCGCCACCCGGTTCATCAGGCGCATCGACGGACGATAGGGAAGCACCGAGGCTCCGGTGACGAAGACGCTCGCCAGCTGCTGGGGATGGTGAGCGGCAAGGTGCAGCGCGGTGATCCCGCCCAGAGAAAGTCCGACGACATCCACGGGTTCTCCTGCTTCCGCATCGATCAACGCTGCCAGGCGGGCCGCGACGGCATCGAAGTCGTCCCACGGTTCGTCCCATCGCGACAGGTACCCGGGCAGGTCGGGAGCGAGAGCGAGGCGGTCGTCGAAGGCCGGCAGTTGCCCAGCCCAGCTCCAGCCGCCGACAGTTCCTCCGTGGAGGAAGAGCACCGGACGCGTCACGGGCTCTCCTTCGCTCCGAGCCCCGTCCTGAGAGCGTCGAGCCATTCGAGATGCTCGTCGTGCTCGCGGATGCCCTGATCCAGAGTCATGGAGCGCAACCATCCGGCACGGTCCGAGCGCGGGTCCGGGCGCGGAGTCTCGGCGCGGACTGCGGCGAGCGCGTCCCGCGCCGTCGTCGCGTCCGTCGCGCGGGCATCGATCAGCGATGAGATCTCGTCATCGCCGAGCTCTCCGGCGAAGAACATCCTGGCGACGAAGGAGTCGCGGGGCGCCTGCGACTCCGGCCGGGCGACGAGCCACGCGTGCAGCGCTTCGCGTCCCCGGTCGGTGACGTGGTGGACGACGCGGTCAGGAGCATTCGTGCCCGGCACGACCTCGGTGCGGGCGAGGCCCTCGTCGACGAGCTTCGCGAGCGTGCGGTAGATCTGTGCCTTGTCGGCGCGCCAGAAATAGGCCGCGGACGTCGAGAAGGCACGCATGAGGTCATAGCCGGTCATCGGCCTCACGGCGAGGAAGCCGAGGATGATGCGGGACAGTGTCATGACGTCAGTGAAACACACCCCTAGGAGACTAGTCAACTAGGGCATCACTGCCCAGATCAGCCGAGCAGCCTGCTAGATTTATCTTGACATCAAGATAAATGGAGGCGCGATGCGGCTGCACCATGTTCAGGTCTCGATGCCGCGCGGCGAAGAGGAGCTCGCCCGGCGCTTCTACCGCGACGCGCTCGGTCTCGAGGAGGTCGAGAAGCCGCCGTCGCTGCGTGGACGCGGCGGATGCTGGTTCCGTGGCATCCGAGATGGTGTCGTCGAGGCCGAGATCCACGTCGGCGTCGACGATCCGTTCGTCCCGGCGAAGAAGGCGCACCCTGCGCTCGTCGTCGACGGCGTCGCCGACCTGGATGCGCTGGCGACGAGGATCGAAGCGGCCGGTTTCGAGGTGTCGCGGGCGGAGCGCGACACGTTCGAGGGGCACGTCCGGTTCCACGCACGCGACGGGTTCGGCAACCGCGTCGAGGTCCTCGCCCCGCGCACACCGCACGTCCTTCGCACCGCCCGACCGCCCGTACCCTGACCTCATCCCCGCGGTTTCGCGACGTCAGGTCCCGTGCGCATCGCCTGGGGGATGCCGCGGATGCCGGCCCGATCGACCTCTGCCCCGCCGACCGTGCCCGTTACGAGCAGCTGCCCCGACTCGCGCCGCGCGATTCCTCGCAGGGCGCGCACTGCTCACGCCACTGGATCGAGAGGATCCCGCCGACGACCAGCGTGCCGCGTTCGCCGCTCGGCTCTCTCCCGGCCTACCGCTGCTCGGACTCGTCGACCAGCTCCGCCGAACGGTCCCAGAGATCACGCGCGAGATCAGGGTCGAGAGCCTGCGGGTTGTTCCGGCGCGCCGGCCTCCGCTTCTCGTAGTAGACCCCGGACCGCCACTGCGAGCCGGGTGTCGTCGTCGCCAGCCACACCAGCTGATCCGCGCCCTTCTCAGGGGCCGACATCACCGCCCGCCCGAGGCGGCTGCCGTAGAAGCGCTTCATGAAGCTGTCGCTGTCGGCGGCGAAGCCGGTCGCGACGAGACCGGGATGGAAAGCGGCGGCGGACAGGCCCTGTGCCTGATACCTGCGATGGAGCTCTGTCGTGAAGAGGATGTTCTCCAGCTTGGCGCTGCCGTACGCCAGCTCTGGCGAGAAGTCACGGTCATGGTCGAGATCGTCCATGTTCACCCGGCCGAAGAGGCGCGCACCCACGCTGGCGGTCTGGATGACGCTGGCACCGCTCGCGATCAGCGTGTCCAGCAGCAGCGTGGTGAGCAGGAACGGGGCGAGGTGATTGACCTGGAACGTCTTCTCGAACCCGTCGACCGTCTTGCCCCGGTCGCCGAAGATGCCACCCGCATTGTTGGCGAGGACGTCGATGCGCGGATACCTCGCCGCGAGCTCGACCGCGAGCGTCCGCACCTCCGCCAGGCGAGCGAAGTCAGCGACGAAATGATCTGCGCCCAGCTCGGCGGCGACCGCCTCGGTCTTGCGCGCGGACCTGCCGACGACGACGATCCGATGGCCGTCCCGATGAAGCCGACGGGCAGCCGCGGCACCGATGCCGTCGCTCGCTCCCGTGATCACGATGGTCTTCTGCTGGGCGGTTCCGGACACGCTCGTCGGAGCACCGAGATCATCGGCGCGAGGGCTGCGGCTGCGAGGAGTGATCCCTCCACGATAGCGATCGCGGCCGATCACCGCCGTCACGATGGAGCGCCTGGCCGGCAGTCGGCTCCTCGACCATCGCCTCGGCGCTCAGGATGCTGCCGCAATCAGACGCGCAGCGGACAAGCAACACGCTCGTGCCGTCAGGGGCTGATCACGACCGCACATGGCCGCGTCATACTGTCAGAGCGCGCCGTCGGGGCTCACAGACGATCGTTCGCCCGACGGAGCCGACTGCCACCGGTCGATGACCGTCAACGGACCTTCGTCATCGGTGGGCTGTTCGAAGTGATCGAAGTATGCCGCGGCGACATCCGGATCGAGCTCGAACTCATCTCCGTGGGATGTCGCGCGATCACGGACACGCTGGAGAGCAACGCCACGGGGCGTCGCCAGATAGATCGTCTCCGGTTCGAGCCCGAAGGGCCTGAGCAGTTCGCGATAGGCATCCCGTTGTCGGCGCGACCAGAACGAGAAGTCGAGAACGACGTCGGTGCCGGCCCGCACCAGCGCGATCAACCGGTCGCGAAGCTCGTCTTCGATCTCTCGATGCATCTCGGGCGGCAAGGGCATCGTCCGGATGCCGCGATGCCACGCTTCCTGATCGAAGGACAGCCGCGTCATGCCCTCGGCCTCGAGTTGACGCGCAATGGTGGATTTGCCGGATCCGGCCGGGCCGCACATGAAGATGACCCTGCTCACGCGGGCCAGCCTAACGGGGTTGGCCGGACGGCCGTGGAATGCGCGCCCTCTGGACGCTCGGACGCGACTTCGACGAGTTCGCCGGCACAGCACGACAAGTACGACAGATCGGCACCAGCCTCAGTAGGTTGCTCTACATGGCCGAATTGCAGGGCGACACCGAGATCACCGCGAGCCTCATCCGCGATCTGCTGCGAGACCAGCACGCGGACCTCGCTGAGCTGCCGCTTCGTGAGGTGGAAGGCGGCTGGGGCAATCAGATGTGGCGCCTCGGAGACGAGCTGGCCGTGCGGGTCCAGCGGATGGATACCGATTTCGATCACCAGCTCAAGGAGCGCCGGTGGCTGCCGCTGATCGCCCCGCGATTGCCACTGCCCATCCCCGTCCCGATGCGCAATGGTGCTCCTTCCGAGCGATTCCCCAGAATATGGACAGTGATGACGTGGGTGCCGGGTCTTCCACTGGACCACGCGCCGATCACGCGCAGCGAGCACGCGGCTGACGCCTTGGCGACGTTTCTCCGGGCGCTGCATGTTGCTGCCCCCACGGATGCACCGGCTGACACGGTCCGCGGTGGACACCCGAGCGGCCTCACGAACGGCTTCGACGACTTCCTCGAATCCGTTGATGCGGACGCGATCCGCTCCGACGCCGCCGCGGTTCGGGCCGTCTGGGAAGATGCCGTCGCAGCCCCGGCGTGGACAGGACCAGCAGTGTGGGTGCACGGTGACCTGCATCCGGCGAACGTCGTGGTCGCAGACGGGACGCTGGCGGGCGTCGTGGACTTCGGCGACCTGTTCGCCGGCGATCCGGCCGTGGACCTGGCCGCCGCCTGGTTGCTGCTGCCGGCGGGTGGGGCAGAACGCTTCTTCACCATCTACGCCGAGGCTGATGACGCGACGATCCGGCGTGCTCGCGGGCTGGCCGTGCTGAAGTGCCTTTTCCTGATGCTGATGGGCCAGAACGGCGATCGCGGTCTGCCCGGCGGCAAGCCCGCGTGGGGGCCGCTGGGCCGGACGGCGCTCGACCGGGTCCTCTCAGACGCGTGACATGATTCCGGGAGCAGGCCGTCCACCGGCCCTCCGGCCGGCGAAGTCGGACGGGCATGACGAAACCCCCGCGATCCCAGTGTTTTCAAGGGTTCTGCGGGGGTTTCCATGGCGGTGACGGTGGGATTTGAACCCACGGTAGGGGGTTACCCTACACAACTTTTCGAGAGTTGCACCTTCGGCCGCTCGGACACGTCACCGCGGATCAGTTTACGGGAGACGCGGCGTCTGCGCGAATCGGGTGATCGGCCCGGCGTCAGAGGGCTTCGACCTCGAGCACGAGCGCGGATGCCGGCGCGAGCAGGGGCACCCGAACGCCGATCGCGCCGAGCAGCGATCCCGGCAGCTCGCAGGCCCCCTCGGCGATCCACGGCACCGGCTTCGCGTCCAGGAATCTCGTCGCCGACAGCGCAGGGACCACCCGCACACGGTAGTCCGCCGCGGCGTCGAGTCCTGGTAGCCGCAGCGCCGGCGGCACCGCCCATTCCCCCGTCACCTCACGCGTCAGCCGGAACAGTCCGTGACGGCGATCCGAGGACACCACGCCGGTCAGGACCTGCCCGTCGTCGTCCCCGTCGCCGTGCACGAGCTCGCCGGAGTGCATGAGCCCCCGCAAGCGCTTGTACTCGCCGATCCACGCCTTCACCTCCGCCCGCTCGTCTGCGGTCAGATGGGTGATGTCGGTCTCGATGCCCCCGTGCGCGAACAGCGTCGTCGCGATCCGGAACCTGAGCTCGGTCGCCCGCTGGGTCGTGTGGGCCTTGGCCGGGCCGATGTGGCTGCCGATCAGTTCGGGCGGCAGCAGCAGCTCGGTCCAGCGCTGGATGCGCGAGCGCTCGAGAGGGTCGTTCGTGTCCGACGCCCAGATCCGATCGGTGTGCTCCAGGATGCCGAGGTCGACACGAGCCCCACCGGAGGAGCAGGACTCGATCTCGACGTCCGGGTGCCGGCGACGCAGCTCGTCCAGCAGCGCGTACACCGCCCGGGTCTGCGCATCGATCCCCGCCCGCCCGGCGTGCACCGCTTCCAGCACGTCCCGGTTCTGATCCCACTTCAGGAACTCGATCGGATACTCGGTCAGCAGCGCCCCCAGCCGTTCCAGCAGGTAGTCCGCGACCTCGGGCTGAGCGACGTCCAGCACGAACTGGTTGCGCCACGACCGCGTGGTCCGCTCCGGCATCCGGAGAAGCCATTCGGGATGCTCAGCCGCAAGGCCCGAGTTCGGACTGACCATCTCCGGCTCCACCCACAGGCCGAATCCCATCCCGAGCGCTTGCACGTGCTCGACGATCGGGTGCAGCCCGTCCGGCCAGACGGTTCCGTCCACGTGCCAATCGCCGAGCCCGGCCGTGTCGCTGCGGCGACCGAGGAACCAGCCGTCGTCGAGCACGAACCGTTCGACACCGACCTCGGCGGCCGCATCGGCGAGCGCCGTCAACGGTTCGAGGGTGTGATCGAAATAGACCGCTTCCCACGTGTTCAGCACGACCGGACGCGGCGCCGACGGATGGGCGGTCCGCGCGCGAAGCGACCGGTGCAGCCGCGCGGACAGCCCGTCGAGACCGGCGTCGCTCCACACGAAGACGGCCGTCGGCGCCGCGAACTCCTCACCGCGGGCGAGAACGATCTCGTCCGGTCGCAACAGCTCCCCCGCACCCAGCGCACTGCGCCCCTCGGGCAGTCGATCGGTGCGGTACACGGCGTCCGCGCTCCACGCGAGATGAACGGCCCAGACCTCTCCTGAGCGGTCGCCGAAACCCGGCGTCCCCGCCACGACGAGCGTCGGAGCGTCGTGTCCCGTCCGCCCGCGCCGCGACTCGCGCAGATGCGTTCCCATCGCGATCGGACGCCGCTGCGGCGAGCGCTCCCGCGTCCACCGCCCGGTGAAGTCGAGCAGCTCCCGCGCTCGAGCGGCGACCGGCAGCGTCGCGTCGAGCGCTGCGATCGTCAGCGGTGCATCGCCGCTGTTGACGACGCGATGATCGACGCGGAGCACGCCGGCGTCATCGAAGCGCAGCGTACTGTGTAGCGTCATCCCCTCCGCCGACGCGGCGATCGAGAACCCGTGCTCGTCGGCATCCACGTCCGTGACCGACCAGTCCGGATGCAACGGCGCACCGGCGACGGCGCCGGACAGACCTGGATGCCCTTCCCATCCGTCCCGCTCCGTCGGCAGGATCGTCAGCGGCCAGGCCACGTCGAGGGCGCTGGCCGGGATCTGTCGTGCGCTCGCCTCGTCGAGGGCTCGGAGCGCGTCGGTGGAGACGTCGCCGACGTCTTCTCCCCAGTGCAGCACCTCGGGCAGTCCGTGGTCGCGGAACGCGACGAGCAGCGCAGCGCCGGCGGCGTGGAAGCGGCGAATGATGGGCATCAGAAAACCTCCGTCGTGACGGTCGAGCCGTCCACACAAGATTCCCGCGAATGAGCCCACTTTGTCAATTGGTGAAACAAAGAGGCTAGGTGAGCATCCCTCGAACCGCGATTCCGGCACCCGCCCGAGCCCACTTCGAGAAGTCCCACGCTCGCACGTCCAGATCCACCTCCGCGGCGTCCTTATCGAGTCGCTCGGCGAGCGCGGCGCGCATCGCATCTCCCCCCAGCTCGTGCACCGCGATCCCGTCGCCGGTGAGCACGACCTTCTTCGGGTCGACGAGGTTCACGACCGTGGCGATGAGCGCGCCGAGCGCACGTCCGGCATCGGCGAACGCCGCCAGCGCGATCGGATCGCCGTCACGGGCGTCCTCGACGGACTGCTCGTACTCGTCTTCGTTCCGGCGCACGGCCTTGCTGATCGCCGCATTCACGAGCAGGCTCGATACGCACCCCCGATGCCCGAGCCCGCAGTAGGGCCCTGCCTCGTCGACGATCATGTGGCTCATCTGGCCGGCCCGAGCGTGCGCGCCGTCGACGACCTCGCCGTTGACGACCAATCCGCACCCGATGCCGACGCCGACCGTGATCAGCGCCATGTCGTCGATGCCCGCACCCGCACCGAACCAGTGCTCCGTCGCCGTCAGCGCCTGGACGTCGTTCTCGACGGAGCACGGCAGTCCTGTGGCCTTCGCCACAAGCGACCCCAGGGCGACGTCGGTCCAGTCCAGGAACGCGGAGCGCTCCACGATGGCGCCTCCCTGCCCCTGACGAGCGCGACCGGCCAGCGCGATCCCCACAGCAGACAGCTCGTGCCCCGCCTCAGCGAACTCGCGGGCGACCGCGGCGATCTGAGCCACCACATCCGCGGGCTCACGTGATTCGATCGGCTGTTCCGCAGCCGCGACGATGCGCGCGGACAGGTCGGTGACGACGGCGTAGAGGCGGTCGCCGGTGAGCTTGATCCCGAGGAAGTGCAGGGCCTCCGCGCGCACCGAGAGCATCTCCGACGGGCGGCCGGTCTGGCCGACCAGCCGCGTCTCCCCCTCGGTCAGGAATCCCCCGTCGACGAGCTGTCTCGTGATGCGGGTCAGGCTCGCTCTGGACAGCAGGAGTCGCCGTGCGATCTCGGCGCGCGGCAACTCGCCGTGGATGAGAACCTCGAGCAGAGCCGCGCGCATCGGTGCCGACATCTCGGCCATGTTTGTCACCTCAATAAACATAGTATGTTGCGCGGATCCCGCCGCTCTTGAAAGGATCTCATCACATCCGCCGCGAAGGAGCGCCGATTTCCATGACAACGGACCACCGCAGCATCCGCTGGGAGACCCCCGGCCTCTCCGTGAGCTTCGCCGCCCCCGAGGACGGCCCGGTGTCGGTGCTCGGCGTGCGACCGGCCGGGTCGCCGGCGCCGGAGCCCGTCCTTCCCGGCGGGCACGGCGAGCAGCCGCTCGTGGAGCTCTCCGCCTTCGGCCACGGGCGGTTTCCAGGGAGCTACCGTCATGTGGACACCGTCATCGGCCGCGAGCTCCGTTTCGCATCCGAGACGCGCACCGCGCACGATGACCGGCACGAGCTGCGCATCACCCAGGTCGACGCCGCTCGCGGCATCCGTGTGACCAGCGTCTTCGAGGCCTACGGATCGACCGCCGCGCTTCGCACATGGACCGAGGTGACGGTCGCCACCGACCTCGTGATCGATGCCGTGTCGAGCTTCGCGACCGGATCCTTCCTCGCCGACGCACGAGCGGAATCCGTCGACGCCCTCGTCCTCGCGCACGCCGACAACGACTGGATCGCCGAAAGCCGGTGGCGGGTGGAGCCGCTGCGCACCGCCGGCCTCGTGGACGTCCTCCGGCAGGCGCATCACCATCAGCCGCCGCGCACCCGCATCACGCTCGGGAATCGCGGCTCGTGGTCCAGCGGCGAGAAGGTCCCCGTCGCCGCGGTGGCCGCCACGGATGCCGGATACGCCCTGGCCTGGCAGATCGAGCACAACGGTCCGTGGCTGGCCGAGCTCGGCGAGAACGGCCATGGCGCCTACGTGCTGCTGTCCGGTCCCACCGATCAGGAGCACCAGTGGAGCGTGCGGCTGCGGGACGGGGAGACGTTCGCCTCGGTCCCCGTGTCGCTCGCCGTCGCACTGGGCGATACGGCGGACGCCCTGCACGCCCTCACCGATCACCGCCGCGCGATCCGGCATCCCCGCGCAGTGGACGATGCACTTCCGGTCGTGTTCAACGACTATATGAACACCCTCATGGGCGACCCGACCACCGAGCGACTGCTCCCGCTCGTCGACGCCGCGGCCGAGGCGGGCGCCGACTACTTCTGCATCGACGCCGGCTGGTACGCCGACGGCCATTGGTGGGACGGCGTCGGCGCCTGGGAGCCGTCGACGGTCCGCTTCCCCGGCGGCATCGCCGAGGTGACGGAGCACATCCGCTCGCGCGGCATGACGCCTGGGCTGTGGCTGGAGCCGGAGGTCATCGGCGTGCGCTCGCCTCTCGCCGAGACGCTGCCGGACGACGCGTTCTTCCAGCGCCGCGGGGTGCGCATCGCCGAGCACGGTCGGCACCTCCTCGATCTGCGCCACCCGGCCGCTCGTGCGCATCTGGATGCCGTGGTCGACCGCCTCGTGGACGAATACGGCATCGGCTTCATCAAGATGGACGAGAACACCATGACCGGCCCTGGGAGCGACCTCGGCGGACTCGCCCCCGGCCACGGCCACCTCGAGCATGCCAGGGCCCTGCTGGACTGGATCGACGCCGTCCAGGAGCGCCACCCGGATCTCCTCATCGAGAACTGCTCCTCGGGTGCGATGCGGATGGACTACGCGCTGCTGTCCCGCCTGCATATGCAGTCGACCTCCGATCAGCAGGACCCCGTCGCCTACGCCTCGATCGCCGCGGCGGCTCCTGCCGCCATCCTGCCCGAGCAGGCCGGGAACTGGGCATACCCGCAGACCGGGATGAGCACGGAGGCGCGCACGTTCGCCCTCGTGAACGGCGTGCTCGGCCGCATGTACCTGTCCGGATACCTCAACCGGATGACGTCGGTCGAGGTGGATGCCGTGCGCGCCGCCGTGACCGCGCAGAAGACGGTGCTCGCCGACGTCCGCGACCGCCACCCCGTCTGGCCACTCGGGCTGCCCGCGTGGGATGCCGAGTGGGTCTCCCTCGGCCTGCACGACCCCACGGCCGCGCAGGCCTACGTCTCGGTGTGGCGTCGTGGCGGCGGCGCCACGGCATCCCTGCACCTGCCCTGGGCGCGAGGACGAGAGATCGAAGTGACCCCGTTCTTCCCGGCGGATGCCGCCGGCTGGACCTGGGCATGGGATGCCGAGTCCGGCGTCCTCGAGACGACCGCACCGACGGCGGAGCCGAGCGCCCGCACGTTCGACGTACGGGCGCTGTAACGCGGGGACGGACGGGGAGGGCAGCTCCCGGAGGCCGCCCTCCCCGTCCGTCAGCTCACGCCCGCCGGCGTCCGCGCGCCCTCCCACTCACCGGTGAAGTGGTTGTAGCAGGTCGAGTTGTCCAGCTTCGAACGATCCGGTGCCTTCTCGCCGCTCACGATCTTGCCGATGCGCTCCGGGTCGGGAGCGGCCATCGCGAGCAGCCTGGTGTAGTCATGGTGAGGATCGAGGATCACGGCATCCGCCGGTCCGCGCTCTACGACGCGGCCCTTGTAGAGCACCAGGATCTCGTCCGAGAAGTGCCGCGCGGTCGCGAGGTCGTGCGTGATGTAGAGCACCGCGAGGTCGTCCTCGCGCTGCAGACGCCCGAGCAGATTCAGCACGCCGAGGCGGATCGAGACATCCAGCATCGACACCGGCTCGTCGGCCAGCACCACCTGCGCACCGGGGGCGAGCGCCCGCGCGATCGCGACGCGCTGGCGTTGACCGCCCGAGAGCTCATGCGGTCGCCGATGCGCGAACGACTCGTCCAGATTCACGCGCTCCAGCATCTCGACGACCCGCTCGTAGGTCTCGTGCGTCCCGCGGGTGCGCTTGTGGATGCGCAGCGGACGCGCGATGTGATGCTCGATCGAATGGAACGGGTTCAGCGACGCGAACGGATCCTGGAAGACCATCTGAACATGGCTGCGGTATTCGCGCCCCGATACGGCGCGACCATCCGCCTGCGTGACCTCGATCTTCCCCGAGGTCGGCCGCTCGAGCTTGGAGAGGATGCGCGCGATGGTCGACTTGCCCGATCCGGACTCCCCGACCAGCGCGACCGTGCGGCCGGGAACGAGCTCGAATGACACATTGTCGACGGCGCGGAACCGGTTGTGGCGCAGCCCCTTGCGGATGCTGAACTCCTTGACGAGGTCGGTGACCTTCACTCCGGTCATGAGCGGGTCTCCTCGGGGTCGGTGTCGGCGTCGGTATGCGGGTCTCTGTCCGCGTCTGCATCGATGCCGGTGCGGATGAATGATCCTCTCGAACCGCTCAGGCTCGGGAACGACCCCAGCAGCTTGCGGGTGTACTCGTGATGCGGATCCCGGTACATCTCGTCGGCCGAGCGCAGCTCGACGATCTCGCCCTGCAGCATCACGGCGATCCGGTCGCTGATCTCCAGCAGCAGCGGCAGATCGTGGGTGATGAAGATCACGGCGAAGCCGAGCTCGTCGCGAAGACGCACGATCTCCCGGAGGATGTCGCGCTGCACGACCACGTCGAGCGCTGTGGTCGGCTCGTCCATGATCATGATCTGCGGTTCGAGGATCATCGCCATCGCGATCATGACGCGCTGCCGCATACCGCCGGACAGCTCGTGCGGATACGAGGTCAGGCGAGCCGGATCCACGCCGACGCGGGAGAGCACATCCGCCGCACGTGCGCGGCGCTCGGCGCGCGACATCTGCGGACGATGAGCCTGCAGGACATCCTCCAGCTGGACACGGATGCTGGTGACCGGGTTGAGCGCGTTCATGGCGCCCTGGAACACCATGGACAGCTCCGACCAGCGGAACGCCCGCAGCTTCTCGTCGCCGAGCTCGAGCAGATCGACGTCATCCCCTCGACCGTGGAAGACGATGCTGCCGGTGGTGATCCGCGCCGGCGGCTTGTGCAGCCGGTTGATCGCGTAGGCCAGTGTCGTCTTGCCGCAGCCCGATTCGCCGGCGAGGCCGAGGATCTCGCCAGCCGAGAGTTCGAACGATGCGTTCTTCACGGCGGTGACGGGGTTGTCGACTTCGTAGACGACGGTGAGGTCGGAGACGGACAGCACCGGCCTGCGCTCCTCGGTGACAGCACCCATCAGGCACGCTCCTTCTTGCGCGTTGCGCGGCGTTCACGACGCTCGGCGCGCGCGTGCAGGCGCACGTTCTTGAGCTTGGGATTGATGATCTCGTCGATGGAGAAGTTCACCAGCGACAGGCCCATGCCGAACAGGGCGATGATGAGGCCCGGCGGGATGAACCACCACCAGGCGCCGAGCGGCAGGGCGAAGCCGTTCTGCGCGTAGAACAGCATCGTGCCCAGCGTCGAGGCGTTGGACGCCCCGAGCCCGAGGAACGACAGCCCGGCTTCGCCGAGGATCGCGGCGATGACCGCGAACACGAACTGGGAGGCCAGCACGGGCAGCAGGTTCGGCAGGATCTCGACGACGATGACGCGCCAGGCGCGTTCGCCGGCGACGCGGTTGGCGGCGACGTAGTCCCGGCTGCGGATGGACAGGGTCTGCGCACGCAGCACGCGAGCGGATCCTGCCCAGCTCGTGATCGCCAGGACGACAGCGATGGTCCACAGCCCTCGCGCCTCGGCCGGCACGAAACCGGAGATCACGATCACGAGCGGCAGGCCGGGGATCACGAGGAACACGTTCGACAGCAGCGAGAACGCCTCGTCGGCGAAGCCGCCGATGTACGCGCCCAGGATGCCGAAGAAGGCCGACAGCACGGTTGCGAGGATGCCGACGATGATGCCGATCTCGAGCGAGCCGCGCGTGGCGTAGGCCAGTTGAGCGAACACGTCCTGACCGGTCTGGGTCGTCCCCATCCAATGCTCGGCCGAGGGCGGGGTCAGCCCGATGTTGTCGATCGCGGCCGGGTCGCCGACGAAGAAGGGGCCGATCAGCCCGAACAGCGTGATCACCCCGATGAGGATGAGCCCGGTGGCCAGCCATGGGGTCATCGTCGGGAGCATCTGACGCAGCGCGGAGCGCGATCGTCGACGCGCACCGTCACGCTGCTGCCTGGTGATGATGAGTTCGGTGCCGTCTGCCACCGACGGTTCTGTACTGGGGGCGATGTTGGTCATGGCGATCAGCTCCGTGCCCGCGTGCGGGGATCGATGAGGCCGTAGAAGAGGTCGACGATGAAGTTCGCTCCGAGCACCGCCAGGGTGATGAACAGGAACAGACCCTGCATGAGCGCGTAGTCGTTGTTGGTCACCGCGGACAGCAGCTTCGAACCGATCCCCGGGTAGGAGAACACCTGCTCGGTCACGACCGACCCCGACACGACGAAGCCGAGCGAGATGGCGAAGCCAGCGATGGAGGGGAGCACGGCGTTGCGTGCCGCATATCCGCGCAGGATGGTCCCGTTCGACAGGCCCTTCGCGTGCGCCGTGAGGATGTAGTCCTCCGACAGCGTCGAGACCATCATGTTGCGCATCCCCAGCAACCAGCCGCCCAGCGAAGCGATGACGATCGTGAGCGCGGGCAGGAAGCCGTAGTAGATGGCCGACTGGATGAACTCCCAGTTCCATCCGGGATCGAGGATCACGTCGTAACCGCCCTGCGACGGGAACCAGCCCAACTGGGTCGACAGGAAGTAGACCAGGATCAACGCGAGCCAGAAGTACGGCACGGCGGCGAGCAGCGTCGTCGCAGGTACCAGCGAGTCCAGCCAGGTGCCCGGCTTCCATCCGACCAGCGCGCCCAGCGTGATGCCGATGACGAACGAGAGCACCGTCGCGATCCCGATGAGCATGATCGTCCACGGCAACGAGGTCGCGATGACCTCGGAGACGGGCGCGGGGAAGTACGTCACCGACACCCCGAGATCGCCCCGGAAGACGTTCACGAGGTAGTTCCAGTACTGCGCGAGGAGAGGCTGCGAGGAGTCACCACCGAGGAGGAGTTCATACGCCTGCCTGGTCTCGGCCGAGACCGTGCCGCCGCGCTGCTGGAGCTTGGCGAGCAGGATGTCGACCGGGTTGCCGGGCAGCAGCCGCGGAATCAGAAAGTTGAGCGTCAGCGCAGCCCAGAGGGCGACGATGTAGAAGCCCACCTTTCGCAGGTAGTAGTTCACCGATCCGCGCCTTCCGTCATCACGAACTCCTCCTCGGCCATGCTCACTCGCCCGTGGGCGTCAGCGCCTTGAAGATCTGCGCGTTGTCCGGCGAAGCCCAGATGGCGGGGAAGGCGTACAGGTTGTCCAGCGTCGGCCAGCCCGAGAACTTCTCCGCGTTGAACTCGCTCGTCGTTCCTCCGGTGAGGATCGGGATGTAGGGCATCTCCTCGACGATGGCCGCCTGGATGATGTCGAACTGCGCCTGACGGGCCGCGGTGTCCTCCGGGTTCGTCCGCTTGAGCACGGCGAGCGCTTCGTCGACCGCCGGGTCGCTGAACCGCGACACGTTGACGGGCGCGGTCTCGCCGACCTTCGCGGTGTTGGCCGTGGAGAAGTTGTTGTTGTACAGGTAGTACGGGTCGCTCGCGGCGCCCTGACCGAGCGAGTCGATCGCGAGCTGGTAGTTGCCCTTGGTCTTCTTGTCGGTCCACTCGTTCCACGACGACTGCGCCGCCGTGACATCGATGCCCGCGGCCTTCAGCTGCTGCGCCATGGTGTCGATCGCGGTGATGTAGTCGGTCCAGCCGGTGACCACCTCGATCGTGAGCTTGAGCGGCTCGCCGTCCTTGGCGTAGATGCCGTCGGCACCCTTCTCGTAGCCCGCGCCGGTGAGCAGCTCGTCGACCTTGTCGAGATCAGGTTCGCTCGGCACTGTGGGCTCTTCGATCGCGTCGGAGATGTAGTCCTCCTGCGCCGGAAGCAGCGCGAACGTCGGCGACATGTCGCTCGCCGTGTCCTGGAAGGCCAGCGAGTTCACCTGCGGCCGGTCGATCGCGTAGTAGATGGCCTTGCGCACAGCGGGGTCTGTCTGCGGGCCGGTGCACCCGAGATCTGCGTTCGAGCAGGTCAGCAGCGCCATCTGGTTCATGCCGATCGTGATGGCCTCATAGCCGGGGTAGTTCTTCGAGACGTTCGCGAGATCGGGGACAGGGCCGGTCTGCCAGTCGATCGTTCCCGCCGCGAGCGCGTCGACACCGGCGGTGTTGCCGGACAGCGAGAGATAGCGGATGTTCTCGACCTTCGGCGCGCCATCCCAGTAGTCGTCGTTGGCGGTGAGGGTGAAGGCCTGTGCTTTGAAGTTGTCCAGCACGTACGGACCGGTCCCGACGGGTTCGGCCAGCACATCTGCCACGGGGTCGATGTCCTTCCAGATGTGCTCCGGAACGATGAAGGTCTTGCCGAGGACCTCGGGACCGGTGACGAACGCCGGCTCCGGGAACGCGATGCTCACGTGCGTGTCGTCGATCTTGGTGACCTCGCCCTTGAACCCGCCGGTGTTGATCGCCGGTGTGTCCTTGATGAGCTGGAAGGTGAAGACGACGTCATCCGCGGTGAACGGTTCGCCGTCGGACCAGGTGACGCCTTCGCGCAGCGTGACGTCCAGCTGGGTGCCATCCGCGTTCCACGTGTACTCGGTACCCAGCAGCGGCGCGAAGTCCTCCGTGTTGACGTTGGTGACGAAGAACAGCGATTCGTAGATGGTGCCGAGGCCGCCGATCTTGGTCGGCGAGTACGGGTTGAAGTTGATCTGGTAGTCGCCGGCCTGGCCGGTGAAGCCGACCAGGGTGGTGGCGTCGCCGGAGGCGCCGTTCGAGCCGCCCGCACTGCCGGCGGGACTGCAACCGGTCAGTGCCAGCCCGAGCGCGACCGCCCCGGCACCGAGGGCGAGCGTCGCGCGGCGTGCGCGCTGTGAGCCAAGAAGCATCAGTGATCCTTTCCTCACGCCACGGCATCGTGACCGTCGGCGTCGACGAGCCCTGCGCAGTTGCAGGGGCGGAAGGTCGGCCTCCCACTTCGTCATTGTTACGCAGTGAAACGAACCCTGTCAAGGATCTTTGTCACAAATGAAACTAAGTGTCGCTCTCGTGACGCCGGAACGCACGAGTGCACCCCGCGACCGAAGTCACGGGGCGCACTCGAGGTCCGCAGCCGTCAGGCCTGCAGATCTCCCGCATGACGCAGTACGAGCGGCCCGAGGAAGACATCCGCATCGGCGTCCCCCGGCGCACCGGTGACGACGAACTCGTGGCTCTCACCGGCCAGCAGCGTCACGAGTCCGCTGTCGACGGCGGCATCCGCATGACCTCGGTCGGCCAGGATGAAGGCGTCGCGGACATAGGAGCGCGCCGTGATCCGCACGCGGACGTCGTCGCCGACGCGGATCGCCTCGGCGGTGAAGGCATCCTTCTCCAGCCGCTGTCCGACCACCTCGGCGAAGTCGTGGATGCCGCGCGCGAAACCCGCCGCGTCCACCACCAGCACCTCGCCGCGCGCATCCTTCGGAGTGCTCAGCTCTTCGGGGATCGCGAGCGTCTGCACGCCGCGAGCCGGCAGGTCCGCGGCGATCGCGGTCTCCGCCAGGACCGTGCCGTCGAAGGACTGGCGGCGCACCACGACCTGCCCGCTCCAGGCCTCCGCGTGGTCGTTCAGCAGCACGGCCGCCAGCCGGCCGTCGCGTGGCTGGACCGTGATGAAGCGCGGTTCGTAGACCGCCTTGAGCGCGTACCAGAGGGGCTTGCGGCGCTCCTCGAAGTCGACGGCAGCCCACGAGATGACCGGCCAGTCGTCGTTGAGCTGCCACACGATCGAGCCGGTGTTGTACGGCGCGAGCGAGCGGAAGTACGAGATGCCGAATCGCACCGCCGCCGCCTGATTCAGCTGAGTCGCCCAGTGCCAGTCGTCGATCGTCGCGGGCTCGGGCAGGTGCGGCTGGTAGCCGCGCTCGAGCTTGCGGTTGCCCTCGTGAGCCTTCTGGTGCACGAGCATCTGCTCGCCATATGGCTCGAGGGGGCTGTCGTGCACGGCATCCACGAGCGTGGTCCACGCCGGCGGCCCCTGGAAGCCGAACTCCGCAACGAAACGGGGCTTCCACTCGGCGTAGGCGGTGTAATCCTTCTGGTTCCACACATCCCAGATGTGCACGGTTCCGTGGGTGTCGAGGTTGGGGCTCACGTATGACGAGAAGGAGTACGGGCTGCCTGCGGAGTAGAAGCGGGTCGGGTCGAGCTCCGCCAGCAGGCGCGGGAACAGCCGGCGGTAATAGCCTTCTCCCCACGTCTTGCCCTGCAACCGAGGGCGCCATCCCCAGTCCGTGTACCCGACGATGTTCTCGTTGTTGCCGTTCCAGATCGCCAATGACGCATGTCCGGAAAGGCGCGTGATGGCCTCTCGAGCCTCGGCTTCGACCTCGACCGCGAGCCAGTCCTCCTCCGCGTACGCAGCGCAGGCGAACAGGAAGTCCTGCTGCACCAGCACACCCTGCTCGTCGCAGATCTCGTAGAAGTCGTCGGACTCGTAGATCCCGCCGCCCCACACGCGCAGCAGGTTCATGTTCGCCTCGGTGGCGTCCGCGATGCGACGGGCATAGCGATCGCGGTCGACCTCGGTGGTGAACGCGTGGTCGGGGATCCAGTTCGCACCGCGGATCTGCACGAGCTGGTCGTTCACATGCACTGCGTAGGGACTGCCGTGCTCGTCAGGCGCGATGTCGACCCGGATGGTCCGGAAACCCACGCGCCCCGCCCACGTGTCGTCCACCGGTTCGTCTCCCGCGCCCAGCCGGACGACGACGTCGTACAACGGCTGGGCGCCGTGGCTGCGTGGCCACCACAGCTGCGCGTCCGGCACCTCGATACGCAGGGATGCCGAGGTCTCGCGCGGAGCGACCTCGACGGTCCCGATCCGACCGTCCACCTCGACTGCGACCGTCAGCGGTCCGGTCTTCACCCCATCCGCGCGTTCGATCTCGACATGCGCGTTGAGCACCCCCGTCGTTCCTTCCACATCGACGAGCGGGCGGACGGAGGCGATCCGCGCCCGCGACCAGGTCTCGATGCGGATCGGCTTCCAGATCCCGGAGGCCGCGACATCGATGCCCCAGTCCCACCCGAAGCTGCTCGCCATCTTGCGGACGGCGTTGTACGCGTGGTGATTGGTGTGCGGCCGCGGACCGTGCTCCTCGGAGCGCGCGAGCGCCGCGGGCACGGGAGCTGCGAAGTCGATGCGCAGCTCGTTCTCTCCCTCGACGAGTGCGGCGCCGATGTCGAAACGGTATGAGCGGTGCTGGTTCTGCGTGCGACCGACCTCGATCCCGTTGAGCGTGACGGTGGCGATCGTGTCCAGTCCCTCGGCGACCAGGTCCCGGCGCTCCGAACCGTCCTCACCCCAGCGGAACGTCGTCCGGAAGGACCAGTCGACATCGCCGATCCACTGCTGCTCGGCCTCGTTGGCACCATCGAACGGTTCGGCGATGAGACCCGCACGATACAGATCGAGGTGCACAGCGCCGGGCACCCGAGCCGGGATCGGAACTCCTGAGATATCTCCGGGGGCCGGCCCTGCGACGGCGGTGACGGACCAGTTGTCGGACAGTTCGATGATGGCCATGCGGCTCCTTCGCCTCGGGGCGCCCCATGCGTCAGGTGCGCTACTTAGTTCCACAACCTAACAAAGGAGGCCGTGGAGCGAAACCCCCGCGCGCGCACGAGATCACACAGCGACGCCTCACCAGGCGGCCGCGACCTCCGCGTGCGTCCGAAGGATCTCTTCGGTCGACCCAGCCGGAGCCCTCCCGATCCCGCACTCGGTCGCGACGCCGAAGCGCGTCACGAAGCGGGAAGCCGCTGCAATCCGCCGCTCTGCTCCCGCCACGCCGTCCTCCCGGTGCACGAGCCCGAGGTAGAGCTCGGCCACCGGCGACAGGGAAGCCAATGCGGCGAAGTACTCCTCGTCGTCGCGGTCGATCGGCACCGGCAGGTGCAGCCACGTCAGCGATCGCGCGGCCGCAGCCATCACGGCGTTCGCATATCGCACCAGGTGTCCGGCATCCGCAGGCTCCACGAAGTGCTTCTCCCCCGCGTCGCCGTAGCAGAGGTGCACGCCGACCTCGGCATCCGCAGGAACCGCGTCGATCAGCGACGCGAGCCGCGCGACCAGCCCGCCGAACGGATCGCCGGGCCACCAGGCATCCATGACCTTCCCGTATCCGGCCGCGCGCTCGATGATCCCCATCTCACTGGCGACATCCCACTGCACGGCGAGGTCCTCGTGCGGGATGACCTCGGCAATGCGCGCCAGTTCGCGGCGCATCGCCGCCTCGTAGACCGGCTCGATCGCGGCACGATCGTCGCCTGAGAAGAACGACGAGACGACCGCGACCGGCGTCGGCAGGGACACCTGGAAGCGCACGCCTGGAGGCACAGCTCCCTCGGCCCGCAGTCGCGTGAAGACCGCATGGGACTCGATCGCGGCATCCGCGTAGCCGAGTGGAGGCAGCTCTATGTCGGCAGCATCCACGCCATCGGCGATGCGCAGCGGTCGCGCATCCAGCCCGGCGGGGAACGGGATCGGCTGGTCGCCGACCCGCTCGATGCCGTCGGCCTGTCCGAGGACGTCCGGCTGGAACATGATCCAGTGGAATCGCTTGCCGACCTCGCCGTCGGGAATCCGCTTGAGCCGGTCCCCGAGCGTCGCTGCGGCCACCCGCATCGTCTTCTCGGCATCATCGAAGTTCACACTGCCCACGAGAAGGGCACCCTGCGGCATCGTCATGCCTCCAGGCTATCCGCGCTGAACGGCCATATGCCCGGCCCGCCCGCCTGCGTCGCGTGGGTCGGGAAGTTAGGCTGGCCTGAACGGATGCCGAGCAGGAGGCGCACCATGGGCTTCGTCACCTCACCCGCTCTCACCGAGACCGGGTACGTGGTCCTCGACCGCGACGACCGCGCCATCGACCCCGCCGAGTGGCGGCGGCTCGAGTACATCGGATGGCGCTCCTCGGGCATCACCCGCTTCGCCCCGCTCACCAGCTATGCCGGCGACATCGACTGCAACGGCTTCTGGAACCACACCCCGCCGCGCACCGATAAGGACGGCGTGTGGATCGAGTCCCAGACGGCGATCGCGCCGACCGTCGTCGCGCGCGCCCAGGAGCCCGAGGCGAACATCGGCCGGTGCCGTGTCATCGAACTGCAGCCCAACACCTACGCCGACGCGATCTACAACCTGCATCAGGACGACAACAACCGCCTCAACGAGGACGGCACCGGTTGGGTCGTCCGCGGGATGCTGAACCTCACGGACGATGCCGACTCGCTCATGATCCTCCGCGAGGACCGCTTCGACCCGGCTACCGAGGTGCGCCTGCCGCTGCCCGTCGGCTCCCGCGTGATCGTCGACACCCAGCGCTTCTGGCACGCCGTCTGGCATCGCGGCTCCGCGCCCCGCTACTCGCTCATCACCTCATGGACCTCGGGTCCCGAACTGGACGCCTACATCGCTGCGGCGCACGGTGACCCGCACGCTCAGAGCGTGACCCTCGACCAACAGCTCATCGATGACGCGCAGGTCGAGATGCACCGGCGCATCGAGGAGCGCCGCCGGGCCTTCGAGGCGGCCGGCATCACGATGGAACCTCCGGCCCCGCTCTACGGCTGAGCCCGTCCGGTTGCGGATGCCGCGGCCACCGCTCACTCCACCAGAGCGGCCAGATTGCTCAGTGTGGAGCGGAATCCGGCGAGATGATCCTCGGCGGAGATGCCCTCCGGCACGTTCTCGGCACGGAAGCGCACAAGGCTCCGGCCGCCTTCCGCGACCACCTCCCACGTCATCCGCATGACGCCCGAATACGCGGGGTCCTCGGAGGGGAACCCGATGTCCTGCACCAGCCGGACGCCCGGGATCACCTCGACGAACGCGCCTTCGACGACATCCTCGCCGGCTGACGCCTTGCCGTGCGCTCCCTGCGGATCGTCGTAGGTCAGCACGACCCGATAGGTGCCGCCGGTGCGGGCGTCGAAGCGGTCGACGCGGCCCGTCATCCCCGTCGGCGGCAGCCAGCGCGCCACTGCATCCGGGTCCGTCATCGCGTTGTACACGCGCACCGAAGACGCGTCGATCAGCCGCTCGGCCTCATCGGTTCTCGCCATTCCTCCACGCTACGTCGGAGTCCGGACATTCGACAGATCAGGCGAGCGCTTCGGCCAGCGACGACAGCTTGAGCCGGACCGTGCACTCCGCCGCGTGCTGGGGAGCGAGGACGCAGTCCGCGACGAGCGGTCCACCGGCCTCGTTCAGCACCCCCTGCATGAGCCCGAGGTGCACGGCGCACAGCACGGGGCGATGCTCCGGCTGCCCCGCCGCGTGCGGGCACGGCGTGAGGTCGACCGTGAGGGCATCGTCGTCGACGACCGGCTCGAAGCCGCTCTCCTCGAGGTGCTCGACCAGCGCGTCGAGCTGGTGGGTCGCGTCGCGTGCGAGGTCCGGCGTCGTGGAGGGCAGCATCCGTCGCAGCAGGTCGCCGCGACGCGCGGCCGCGGTGACCTTCTCGCGGGCGACCGGGCTGGACGCCTCCGGAGCCCCCGTCGCGGCACTGTAGAGCGTGCGCGGGCGACCGCGCGTGGTGCGGCGCTCGGTCGAGGCGATCACGTAGCCGCCCTCGATGAGTCGCTGCAGGTGCTCGCGGATCGTGTTCGCGTGCAGCCCGGTCGCCTCGTGCAGCTCGGCGATCGAGCGCTCGGGTCGCGCCTGCACCAGATGCAGGATCTGCACCCGGGAGTAGCTCGAGATCGGCCCGTATGCGGGTTTCGCGGTGGCCATGCCTCCATTGTGGCCGACGCGCCTGACCGGATGCCGGGCCGCAGGCCGTGAATAACCGACCGGGCCTGTCGGATGCCGCGACTACCCTGAGACCATGGCAAAGACCCGACCCGCTCCCCCGGCATTCGTCTGCACCGAGTGCGGGTGGACGGCCTCGAAGTGGGTGGGGCGCTGCGGCGAATGCCAGCAGTGGGGCACGGTGGTCGAGCAGGCGGCCTCCGTGGGGATCGCCCGCCCGCAGGTCACGGCCCTCGCACCGTCCGCCGATCGCGTGGCGCGCCCGATCACGCAGATCACCACCGCCGAGTCCCCGCGCCGCACGAGCGGCGTCGGCGAGTTCGACCGCGTGCTCGGTGGGGGCATCGTGCCGGGCGCGGCCATCCTGCTCAGCGGCGAACCTGGGGTCGGCAAGTCGACGCTCCTGCTCGAGGTCGCGGCGCAGTCCGCGCGTTCGGGGCGGCGCGTGCTGTACGCGAGCGCCGAGGAGTCGCCCGCTCAGGTGCGCCTGCGTGCCGAGCGCACCGGCGCGCTGCACGACGAGCTGTACCTGGCCAGCGAGACCGACCTCGCCACGATCCTCGGCCACATCGATGAGGTGCGGCCCCAGCTCGTGATCGTGGACTCCGTGCAGACCGTGGCATCGTCGCTGATCGACGGGGCGGCCGGCCAGCCGAGCCAGGTGCGCGAGGTCGCGGCCACGCTCATCCGGGTGGCCAAGGAACGCAGCCTGCCCATCATCATCGTCGGGCACGTCACCAAGGACGGCCAGATCGCCGGCCCACGGTTGCTCGAGCACCTCGTGGATGTGGTGTGCCATTTCGAGGGCGACCGTCAGACGTCGTTGCGCTTCGTGCGTGCGCTGAAGAACCGGTTCGGTCCGACGGACGAGGTCGGATGCTTCGAGATGGCCGGCGACGGGATCCGCGAGGTCCCCGATCCGTCGGGTCTGTTCCTGTCTCAGGGGGCGGCCGAACCCGGGACGTGCGTGGCGATCGCCCTCGAGGGGCGGCGGGCGATGCCGGTGGAGGTGCAGGCACTCACGATCAAGGCGTCGGGGCCGAACCCGCGACGCGTCGTGCACGGGCTCGACGGCTCGCGGGTGGCGATGGTGCTGGCCATCCTCGAGCGCCGAGCGCAGATCCCCACGGGGAATCTCGACGTCTACGTCTCCACTGTCGGCGGTGTGCGGTTCACCGAGCCGGCGGCCGATCTCGCGATCGCGATGGCCGTCGCCGGGTCGATCGAGCCGTTCTCGGTCCCGCGCGAGCTCGCCGCCGTCGGCGAGCTCAGCCTCGCCGGCGAGGTGCGCCCGGTCACGCAGGCGGCGCAGCGGCGCACGGAAGCGGCACGGCTGGGGTACTCCCGGGTCGTCGACGAGAGATCTCAGACGCTGCGCGCGGCGATCGACGACGTCCGTGGGCATGGGCGGCGTCGCCCGCGCCCGGTCGACGACATTCCGCCGTTCTGAGCTGTCCCACGAACGAAGGGCGCGTCCCTGCGAGGCGCAGTGCCTACGCGAGCGCCTTCAGCAGCTCCTGCGGGTCGGCCTGCATCGGGTGCGGTCCGGCGATGTCGAGGAACACGGTCGTCACGGCATCCGCGTGCTTCGTCAGGAACGCGCGCAGCCAGTCGGCCGAGTAGATGCCGACGCCGGGAGGAAGGTTCGCCGGCTTGTTCTTGGCGTCGCTGAACAGCAGCAGCGCGACGTCGCCCGTGCCGGGGTCTCGGTAGGTCCACACCTCGCCGCTGTCGAGCGGGTTGTCCCTGGCGCCCGGTTTGATCAGCGGCACGACGGTGATGCCGTGGCGCAGCGCGAGAGCGACCGCCGCGACGTCCTGCTTCTCGAGCGCTTGAGCGAGGGCCTCGGAGCGGAAGTCCTCGGGTGCCGGCTTCTTCTTCGCGCTCTTCTTACGGGCCATGACTTAAGTGTATGGGGCCCTCTCGAGTCCTCCATTGGGGACTGGGGTACTCGAAAGGGCCCTCGGACTCTCGATCGGTGAGTGTCGAAGCGCTGGGGACGCTGAATACGACGCCACTGGGGATGGCATGAACACCGAATCAGTGCCGAGAGTCACGTCTATGGTATCCCAAACAGGCGGGGAAGTCAGCCTGTCACGGCACTCACTGCAGGATGATCTGTTGGGTGCTGGCGCTGTCGAACCCGCCGATCGACACGGCGACGTGATACGACGCTCCGCCGGCGGGTGCGCGCTCTCGATTCGCGTCGTCGCAGGTCGTCGTGCTCGAGCGCGTGCGATCCCACGGCAGCGGCGTCGCGCTCGGCACGGTCTGCCCGGCCGTGAGCGTCACGATCATGCTGCTCGACTCCGCCTGGCAGTCCGTGGAGCGCCACCACAGGTCGTTCCCGCTGGTCACTTCATAGCGCTGGGTCGCGGTTCCGACGTCGATCGTGCAGTCCGCCGCGCCCTTGTTCGTGAGAGCGATCGACAGTTGCGGCAACTGATCAGCCGCGTACGTCTCGGCATCCGTCACGGCGACGACCTCGATGTCGGCGGCCTCGCAGGCGACGACTCCCGCCGGAGTTTCGGAGGCCGACGGCGTCGGGCTCTCCTCGGTGGTGGGCGACGGGCTCGCGCTCTCGGGCGTCGTGGTCTGCTCGGCCGTCGGTGTCGGATCGGGCTGCGGTCCTTGCTCCCACGGACGCGCGATCAGCGCCCAGGCTCCGGCCGCGACGAGGACGATCACGAGGATCAGCACGACCAGGACGGCCAGTCGTCGACGGCGGTACACAGCTGCGGTGCGTCTGGCCATCACAGGTCCTTCAGCATCCGGGTGTTGCCCAGCGTGTTCGGTTTGACGTGCGCGAGATCGAGGAACTCGGCGACGCCTTCGTCCGGGCTGCGCAGCAGCTGCGAGTACACGTCGGGGTCGACCACTTGCTCGCCGATCGGCGCGAAGCCGCGCCGCGTGAAGAAGTCCACCTCGAACGTCAGGCAGAACAGTCGGCTCAGCCCGATCTCGCGCGCGCGCTCTTCGAGCTCTTCGACGATCCTCCGCCCGACGCCGTGGTGCAGCCAGTCGTCGCGGACCAGCAGCGTGCGGATCTCGCCGAGGTCCTCCCACATCACGTGCAGGGCGCCGCATCCGATCAGCTCGCCGTCCCGTTCAGCCACGACGAACTCCTGCGTCGCACCGTAGAGCACCGCGAGGTCCTTGCCGAGCAGGATGCGTCGGCCCACCATCGGCTCCAGCAGGCGATGGATGCCGAGGATGTCGGCGCTGCGCGCGGGGCGGACGGTGTAGCTCACGGCATCCAGCTTATGCGCGCCGCTCGCGACCACCCTGGCACTTCGCCGCGTGCCGAATCCCGGACGGCGGCGGCGCGTCGGCACGGATGCCGGGGTCGACACGCCGTCTCGACGCGGAGGCGTCTGGGATTCGGCACGCACACGGCCCGCGCCCGCACGCACCCGGACACGACGAAGGGCGGATGCCGAAGCATCCGCCCTTCGAATCAGATCACTCTCCGCTGGCGACGGCCAGGTCGGGTGTTCCGGAGATCGCACCGCCGGTGTTGATTCCGACCGAGACCTTCTCGCCACGGGCGCTGGTCTCGAACAGGAACTTGCCGTCGGCCGAGTCCACCTTGACGTGGTCTCCGGCGCTGAGCTCGCCGTGCAGGATCTTCTCGGACAGCTGGTCCTCGATCTCCCGCTGCATCGCGCGGCGCAGCGGCCGGGCGCCGAGTGCCGGGTCGAAGCCGACCTCGATGAGGCGCTCCTTGGCGGCCTGCGTCAACTCGACCGTCATGTCGCGGTCCAGCAGGCGGTCGCTGAGGCGCTTCACGAACAGATCCACGATCTGCACGAGCTCTGCCTTCGACAGCTGCGGGAAGACGATGACGTCGTCGACGCGGTTGAGGAACTCGGGCTTGAAGTGCCGCTTGAGCTCTTCGTCGACCTTGCCCTTCATCCGCTCGTAGCTGGTCTGCGCGTTGCCCTCGATCTGGAAGCCCACCGGGCCTCCGGCGATCGCGGACGATCCGAGGTTCGTGGTCATGATGATGACCGTGTTCTTGAAGTCCACGATCCGACCCTGACCGTCGGTGAGACGACCCTCTTCGAGGATCTGCAGCAGCGAGTTGAAGATGTCCGGGTGGGCCTTCTCGATCTCGTCGAAGAGCACCACGCTGAACGGCTTGCGACGCACCTTCTCGGTGAGCTGGCCGCCTTCTTCGAAGCCGACGAACCCTGGAGGGGCACCGAACAGCCGCGAGACGGTGTGCTTCTCACCGAACTCGCTCATGTCGAGCGAGATGAGCGCGCCCTCGTCGTCGAACAGGAACTCCGCGAGCGCCTTGGCCAGCTCGGTCTTTCCGACGCCGGTCGGGCCGGCGAAGATGAACGAACCGGACGGACGCTTCGGGTCCTTGAGGCCGGCGCGCTGGCGACGGATCGTGCGGGACAGGGCCGCGATGGCCTCCTCCTGCCCGATGACGCGCTGGTGCAGCGCCTTCTCCATGAAGACGAGTCGGCTGGACTCCTCCTCCGTCAGCTTGAACACCGGGATGCCGGTGGCCTGTGCGAGCACCTCGGCGATCAGGCCCTCGTCGACGACCGCCTGGGTCGCGACGTCGCCCGAACGCCACTGCTTCTCGAGGCGGAGCCGCTCGGCGAGCAGGCCCTTCTCCTCGTCGCGCAGGGACGCGGCCTTCTCGAAGTCCTGCTCCTCGGAGGCGGCTTCCTTCTGCTCGCGGACCTTCGCGATCTTGTCGTCGAACTCCCGCAGCTCGGGCGGGGACGACAGGATGCTGAGCCGCAGGCGTGCGCCGGCCTCATCGATCAGGTCGATGGCCTTGTCCGGCAGGAAGCGGTCGCTGACGTAGCGGTCGGCGAGGTTGGCTGCCGCGACGAGCGCGCCGTCCGTGATCTGCACCTTGTGGTGCGCCTCGTAGCGGTCGCGAAGACCCTTGAGGATGTTGATCGCGTGCGGGAGGCTCGGCTCGTTGACCTGCACCGGCTGGAAGCGGCGCTCGAGCGCGGCATCCTTCTCGAAGTGCTTGCGGTACTCGTCCAGCGTGGTTGCGCCGATGGTCTGCAGCTCGCCTCGGGCGAGCAGCGGCTTCAGGATGCTGGCAGCGTCGATCGCGCCTTCGGCGGCACCCGCACCCACGAGGGTGTGGATCTCGTCGATGAAGACGATGATGTCGCCACGCGTGCGGATCTCCTTGGTGACCTTCTTCAGGCGCTCCTCGAAGTCACCGCGGTAGCGGGAACCGGCGATGAGCGAGCCGAGGTCGAGCGAGTAGAGCTGCTTGTCCTTCAGCGTCTCGGGCACATCGCCCTTGACGATGGCCTGCGCGAGGCCCTCGACGACGGCCGTCTTTCCGACACCCGGTTCGCCGATCAGGACGGGGTTGTTCTTGGAACGGCGGGAGAGGATCTGCATGACCCGCTCCGCCTCCTTCTCGCGTCCGATCACCGGGTCGAGCTTGTTGTCGCGCGCGGCCTGGGTCAGGTTGCGACCGAACTGGTCGAGCACCTGCGAGCCGCCCTGGGCACCGGACTGGGTCTCGTGCGTCTGCGCGCCGACGGCGGCGGGCTCGCGACCCGGAGCGCCGGAGAGCAGCTGGATGACCTGCTGGCGGACCTTGTTCAGGTCGGCGCCGAGCTTGACCAGCACCTGGGCTGCGACGCCCTCGCCCTCGCGGATGAGGCCGAGCAGGATGTGCTCGGTGCCGATGTAGTTGTGCCCCAGCTGCAGCGCTTCGCGCAGGCTCAGCTCGAGCACCTTCTTGGCACGGGGCGTGAAGGGGATGTGGCCGGTCGGCTGCTGCTGGCCCTGGCCGATGATGTCCTGCACCTGCTCGCGCACTGCGTCGAGCGAGATGCCGAGACTTTCGAGCGCCTTGGCTGCGACGCCCTCGCCCTCGTGGATGAGGCCGAGCAGGATGTGCTCGGTTCCGATGTAGTTGTGGTTGAGCATCTTCGCCTCTTCTTGGGCGAGGACGACCACTCGACGGGCTCGGTCCGTGAATCTCTCGAACATGTTCACTCCTTGGTTCGCACGTGGTTCGCGTGTCTCGCACGTGGCGAAGCTTGTACATCGAGAGTAACCACGCAGACGGGGAGGTATGCCCGTGTTCGCCGTGGGCATAGCGGGTGGGGGCGGGGTCTTGACAGTCCTTATCGACTGTCGTTATGTTAACGACCATCGATAACAACGACTATCGATAAGGGGTAGGAAGATGAGTCGCAACACAACGCCTTCCCGGCTCGAGGCCGTGACGCTCGGGGTCGTCGCCACGGGCGCGGTGAGCATCGCGATTGCCTCGGTCGTCGGCGCGACGGGTGCCGCTGTCGAGATCTTCGGTTCGCCGGTGCCAGTGTCGCTGCCGGTGCACGACGTGCCGATGGACGACATGGCGGATGCCGCTGGTGTGGTCGCCGCGGAGTACACGCAGTCGCTCGTGTCATTCGACTCGCTGGCCGCAGGCACCCGCTGGTTGCTGTGGGGCGAGAGCGCCCTGCCGGCGCTGGCCACCGTCATCGTGTGTCTGTCGCTGTGGTGGCTCGGGCTGTCACTGATCCGTCAACGCGCATTCCGGAGATCGATGGCGCCCGTGCTCGGCACTGCCGCGATCGCGCTGGTGTTCGCTGGCATGTTCGCTCCCTTCCTCGGTGCCGTCGCCCGCGCTCAGGTCGTCGAGCAGCTTCCCGCCTCAGATGCCGGCATGTTCTGGACGCTGCTGTATCAGCTCGACCCCGCACCGGTCGGCTGGGGCATCGCACTGGCGCTGGTCGCGACGGCTTTCGAGGTGGGCCAACGGCTGCAGAAGGAGACGGAGGGCCTGGTATGAACGCCGAGGAGCGCGCGCCCTGGGAGGCGAACATCGTGTGGACGGGCGTCGTGGCGGTGCTGGCGGTCGCGGGGATCGTGACAGTCGCCGCGACGAGATTGATGCTCGCGTTCGACAGCGGCGGCGTGGCCTGGGAGGTTCCGCTGTCGCGCGACACCGGCTCGCCGCCTCTGGGCGCGCCGGTGCAGGTGACGCAGGGGATCGTGACGGTTCCGGATGCCGGTGGTGGCCTGTCTGCGCTGATCATCGGGACCGTCGCCGTTGCTTCGGTGGCGGGTATCGCCGCGATCGGATGCTATTTCGTCCTGGCCGTCGAGATCTCCCGCGGCCGGACGTTCTCGGTCCGTTCGATTCGGTTGCTCACGGCGATGGCGACCATCGTCCTGTTGGGCACGACGACGTGCTATCTCCTCGACTCCGCAATCGGGAGATCGCTGCGAACGGCGGCTGATCTCGGGGAGACCGGCAGTTCGACCCCGCTGAGCTACTGGATGGGCTTCGCCATCTTCGCCGGGTTGACCCTGATCGCCTACGCCTTCCGACGTGGGTCCGCGCTGCAGAAGGAAACGGAGGGGCTGGTCTGATGTTCTTCGGTTCTGCAACGGATCTCGGCACGTCACTGCTGTTCATCGCGATCGGGATGCTGGTGCTCGCCGCTCTGGTCGGAGTAGCCGTGTGGCGTGCCCGGCGGCGCGGGAGCAAGACTCTCGTGCTCGATGTTGCGCTGACCGTGAGCGGGTGGTGGGTGACGATGTCGGCGCTCGGGGTGATCGCGATCGTCGGAAAGGCCTTCAGCGCGGATTGGATGGAGATCGGCGGGTCGGTCGGCATCCCGCTTCCGGCAGGGCTGCCGTGTGTGGATCTCGGCGATCCTGCCGGATCCGGGACGGACCCGGCGCTGGGGTGCGGTTCGGCGTCGATGGCGAGCCTCACGGTCTACAACGTGAGCGCCGGCGTACGGATACTGGGCAGCCTGACCGAGCTCTGTCAGCTGGTGGTCTCGACGCTGCCGGCCGCGATGATCGCGGTGATCTGCTTCCAGACGCTGCGGGGGCGGCCGTTCCATCGCACGGTGGTCCGCGCCCTGACGATCGGCGCAATCGTGCTGCTGATCGCCGGTGTCTCGGGAGAGCTGATGGCCGAGATCTCGAGCACGCTCGCCCTGCGCGAGGTGTTCGAGCCCGGGAGCGAGTGGTACCCGATGACGTTCCAGCTGTCCGTCCCGCTCCCCGCTGTCGGCGGGGCGCTCGCACTGGGTGCTCTGGCCGCGGTGTTCAGCCGGGGCAGCCGCCTGCAGGCCGAGCGGGATCAGCTCGCGCGCGAGACGGAGGGGCTGGTATGACCCCGGCCGACTCCGATGACGAGTTCACCGGCATCCACTGCCGTCTCGATGAGCTGCTCGTCTCCCGGGGGATGACGCTGACGGAGTTGAGCGCGCGGGTGGGCGTTTCGATCGTGAACCTCTCGGTGCTGAAGAACGATCGGGCGCGGGCGATCCGGTACTCGACACTGCGGGCCATCTGCGATGCGCTGGAGTGCGAGGTGGGCGAGCTGCTCGTGCTGGCGTAGTGCGCCCGACGGCGTAACCCGCCCGACGGCGCACGCGCGGCCTGCGGACGTCGGCCGGACGGGCGCGGACCGCCGGTGCCGGTGGCCGGTGGCCGGTGATGCACGCATGCACGGTGTGCGGACGTGGGCGCACAGGTCGTAAAAGCTCAGGTGCGTCGCTGACGTGAAGGAGCCACCGCGCCGTGGTCAGTGAGATCCAATGGACTCTCAACGTCGAGACACAGGGGGCGGTGGCTCGGCACCAGTCTCCGCCTCATGCCACGCGAGCACAAGACGCTCGTCGAACGTCGAACGTCGACTGATATTCATCCGGCGAGGATCACGCCGCCGGTCGGAACCGTTTCGGAGGCGGATCGACTCCGAGCGCGCCCCACGTGTAGAGCAGGACGGCTCTCGGTTTCAGGACGAGTGTCTCGCCGCCGGGGTCATGGAGCACGAAGTCGCCCTTGCCCTCGCGCGTGATCCACCACCCGCCGTCGTGCAGGTTCATATGGTGGAAGCGGCACAGCAGTATCCCGCGATCGATGTCGGTGCATCCGCCGCCTGACCATTCATCGATGTGATGCGCCTCGCAATACGATGCCGGCCGATCGCAGCCGGGCACGCGGCATCCGCCATCCCTGATGGCCAGCGCGACGCGCTGAGCCGGCGTGAACAGCCGACGCTCTCGTCCGACGTCGAGCGGGTTTCCGCAGGAGTCCACCGTCACGGTGACGGCCCCGCTCTCGCAGATGCGCTGGTCGGCGACCGCGGCCGGGAACGCGAGGAGTCCGTCCTCTGTCAGCACCGTGCCCGATCGCTTGCCCGACTGGTCGACCGTCTGCACGAGCCGCACTCCGGCCTGCCGCGTGCCGAACACGGTCTCGGGTTCGGCGAGCACCCCGGCGCGCAGCGCGTCCATGACGAGATCGAAGGCGAGCTGATCGTTGGTGCGTGGATCGTCCACGAGCCGTGCCGCCTGCTCCTTCTCCGCCGAGTCGACGAACCGCGGTCCACCGCGACGCGGTCGCAGTGCAGACGCCAGCGCGCTGTCGACGAACGCACCGCTCTCTTCGTCGAACACGAAGTGCCCGTGCTTGCGACCGAACGAGTCCCGGTACGTGCGGAACGACCGGGCCTCGAACTGCACCCGATACCGCTCCAGGGCGCCTTCCGGGTCGAGGATGTCACGCACCGAGCGAGCGGCGGTGCGCAGTTCTTCCACCGTGCGCTCGCTCGCTTCGGCGATCAGCTGCTCGGCGGCGCACCGCCATGCTTCGCGAGCGGCTGTCGCGGCCTCGTCGTCATCCGTCTCCGGCGGCTCGGCGAGTCCACTGCGGATCACATCGAATTGCGTGGAGGTGATGCGTCCCGCCTGCAATGCGGCGTGCAGGCAAGCCTGCCACGGCCGCGACCTGGTCGATGCCTCCTGCTCCCCCGCGGATTCGGACGGGCCCTCATCGCCTGCCCCGGGGCTCTCGGAACCGCCGGCGCCACCGACGCTTGAGCCGGCGCTGTCCGAATCGCTGCCGTCATCGCCGAAGTCGAACCCGCCGTCGCCCCCGCGCCATGGCGGCCCCTCGCCGCCTTCCGTCCCGCCGAAGCCGGCGCCCGCCCCATCCAGCCGCCTGTCTGAGCCGTCCAGCTCGCCGCCCGCCTCGGCGGCTGCGCTCTCGTCCGCCGCTTCGATCAGCGCCTGCCCGACGCGCACCTCTCTGGCGGCCTCGCCCTTCGTCGACCCCGTCACCTTCTGCACGAGATCGACGGCCGAGCGCCGGCCGCGCGACTGCGCGAGTCCGGCATGCCCCCGCGCGCGCTTCGAGCGCACCGCGACCGCTCCGATGGCGAGCAGCTTGATCTGCTCGACCTGCTTCGCCAGCTCGGCTGATTCTTCGAAGACCGTGAGGATCTCAGCATCCGAAAGGGCTGAAAGCACCGCCGGAAGATCATCACCGCAGGCCGGGGCGAGACGCCCACGCAGCGTGGGAATCAGGGCCGCAACCTCGGTGAAAACTGCCATAGTTCATGGTCGCACTGGCCTCCGACATTGGATGCAGATATCTGCCCGTGAGCGTATGCTGATCTGCATGCGGACCACGCTCAACCTCTCCGACTCGCTCGCGCGAGCGGCGAAGGCGCGCGCGGCATCCGAAGGGCGGACGTTCACGAGCTTCCTCGAGGACGCCCTGCGCGACTACCTCGCCCGCGAGGAGCCGGTGCCGGGCGCGCATCCGCTGCCGACGCATACGCCGAAGATCCCGGGAGCGCTCGTCGACCTCGACGACAAGGATGCCGTCTGGGACGCGCTGGACAAGTCCGCATGACACTCTTCGTCCCCGACGTGAATGTGCTGATCTACGCGTTCCGCGCGGATTCTCCCGGACACACCGCCTACGCCGATTGGCTCAACGGCGCTCTGCAGACAGACCGCGTGGGTGTCGCGGATACCATCCTGAGCGGGTTCGTGCGCGTCGTGACGCATCCACGCATCTTCGCCGAGCCGACCCCGCCTGCGGATGCGCTCGCTTTCGCCAGGCAGTTGATCGACGCGCCCGGTTCCGAGTGGCTCCGACAGGGCTCGCCCGCTTGGGACGCGTTCGAGCACCTTGCCCGGTCGGATGCCGGGGTCCGCGGCAATCTCGTGCCCGATGCCCATATCGCAGCGCTGTGTCTCGCGAGCGGTGCCCGGCTGGCGACGAGAGACCGCGGCTTCGCCCGGTTCTCGGGATTGAAATGGTTCGACCCCGGAGCGGATGCCGCGGGTCGGTGAGCCCGATTAGGCGGCCTGATCGGTGACGACGGAACGCTGTGCCGCGTTGGAGCCTCAGCCGACGGGGTCGATTTCCTGGTGCTCGACGATCCACTTCGTGAGGCGCGGATAGACCCAGAAGCTGTAGATGCCGAGCGTGATGATGCACAGCAGGAACCACTTGATCCACATCCCGAACAGGCGCGGCGCCGTTCCCGTGAAGCGCAGGCGCTGCCCGTTGATGAAGGTGTGCTTGGTCTTCCAGCGGTAGGTCATCACGACGGCCCAGGGGTAGCAGATCCCGAGCGTGAGCACCGTGATGAGGAATCCGCCGATCTGGACACCGATCCAGGTGCCGGCCCCGCCATCGAAGCCCCAATTCAGCTGCGGCAGGCGTCCTGTCGCGAGAGGTTCGGGTGCGCTGGTCGCCATGTGGAGCCCTTCGTGTTTGGTGCCCTCGGAGCCGAGGATGCTGAGATCATGCGCTGCCGACGCTAGCGGAAACGTCGGACACCGGCTGGCTTATTGCAAGCGCTCCGAAGCCACGAATCTCCCAACGGGGCGATTGGCCAACAGCCTGTTGGACAACTGCATCCTCGATCCTGGCTTCGGCGATCGCCCGCGGCGTAGCTCACGCGATCCGGACCGCCCCTACGACATCCTCCGCGCGGATCTCATGCACCGTGGCCTGTCAGTGATCGGTCTTCGGGAACAGGGTCCGGTCAAGGATGCACTCCCAGGAGCGCTCGAGTTCGGTGCGCAGCTCGAACGGCCAATCGCCTAGCGGGGAGTTCCGCGCCCCTGCGGCATCCACACGATCCGCGAAGTCGTCGAACTCGCGATCGTTGCGCTTGTCGTATTCGTCTTCCGACTCCCCCGGATGCTGCGGCACAGAAAGCCCGGAATTGAGCGCCACGTGCCATTCCCCGAAGTGCGACACGAGCACGCGCCCGCGCGGGATGCGGCACGTGAGCAGAACTTCGCCGCGGGCGCGTCGGCAGAGCGCGACCAGGTGGCGCCTCCGGATGCGCACCCAGAGCCACAGCGCCGCATCGCCCGAGGTCGGCAGCCGCTCGGCCATCATCCGGTTCATCCACTCGTATGCCTCGGGCCAGGGCGAGTCGGCAAGAGTCGGGTCGGCGCGCAGCACTCCGGTCTCGAGGAGGACGTCGAACGCTTCCGCCGACTGGATGCTGTGGAGCAGCATCGTCTCAGCATCCAGGTCGTAACCGAGACGACCAGGCGGGACGGCGAGCGCCGGGGCCGCGGTGCGGATCGGGAAGGGCGGCATGAGAAGAAGGATGCCGGTGGGCACCGACACTCCTCGCTTCAGCCGACGCGCTTGAGGCGCACCGACGACCACACGTCCAACAGCGAGATGTTGGCGTTGAGCGTCCAGCCGACTTCTTCCACGCGCTGCCAGATGCCGTCGCGATTGATACCTGCTTTGTTGCCCTTGGGGTACCCGATCCAGACGGCACGAGGTGTCGAAAGCAACGGGAGCACCTCGCTCAGCAGCGCGTCGAGCTCGTCACGATCGCTCGCGAACATGACCGCCACGTCCGCGGTGTCGCGATGGATGCCGTTGACGACGGTCACGCCCGCAGGGAGCGGATCGAGCAGCGCGCGCTGCTCGGGTGTTGACGGGCCGAACAGCAGTTCGGTGCCGGACTTGATCTGGAGCCTCTCGGCGGTGGCGCGGGGCATTTCTCGTTCTCCTCGCGGAGGGATGTTGTGGTGTGCGGCTTCAGCAGTCAGTGTCGCACGCCGGATTGGCGCCTGGCGTTCTTGCATGACAGTCAGGCGAGGGGCTCGACGCAGTTCACTCGAGCCAGTCGCTGAGTAGGGCCACGGTCATCGGGCGCAGCCGACAGTGGTGTTTCACGTATGCCTGCGCAAGATCGACAACTGGCTTTCCAGGCCGGTGGAACCGCCCTTCGATGGAGACCACGGCGACCGCTTGACCATCGCGCGTCAACGCCCAGAAATGGCTGTCGGGCTCACCGACGGCGCTCAGTACGTAATCCATCTCTGGGTGTCGACGCTGTGCCCCGAGCATCACGAAGCGAGGATTGCCGCTGTCGACGTCGATCCCGAATTTTCCGTCGCGCTGCTCTCACATCGGCGCCGCGTCGACCCGCTAGTCTCGGACATATCCGGAAAGATCCGGTTCTACTTGCTTCGAGGAGTCCGCATGCCTGAACCATGGCTGTCTGCCGACGACATCGCGGACTACCTGGGCGTGACCAAGGACACGATCTATGCCTGGATCTCCGACAAGGGGATGCCAGCTCACAAGGTCGGTCGCCTTTGGAAGTTCCAGACGAGTGAGGTTGACGATTGGGTGCGCCGTGGAGACGCCGCATCGGCCGAGTAGTCGTACTCGTCGCCGCAATGTCGGCGGCCAGACGTATCCTGATCGACTTGCCCAAAATCGGAGGAGGAGCGAAGTGGATGAAGCCACGATGACGCCAGCGGCGTTGCGTGCCGGCCAGCGCATCCGCGGGCTCGTTCCCGGTGGCGCAGTCACGCTGATCGCGGTCGACGCGATCGATGCTTCTCTGTTCGAGATCTTCTACCGTGACGACTCGGGTCGGGGCGGCGCCCGAACTGTGACTGACGTCGATATCGCTCGACTCGAGTTGGCGCGGGAGCGTGACGAAGCGCCCCCGTTCGACGGAGACCCCGACGAGTTCCGTCTGGCTGCCGAGGCGTTGCGGATCAAGTACGCAGCTCTCTACGACCCAATGGCTGCGGTCAACAGCTCCGACGTTGACCCGTTGCCGCACCAGATCCGCGCAGTCTACGAGGAGCTGCTGCCACGGATCCCTCTGCGATTCCTTCTTGCCGACGACCCCGGCGCGGGTAAGACGATCATGGCCGGGCTCTACCTCAAAGAGCTGATCTTGCGGTCCGACTGCGAGCGGGCCATCATCGTCGCTCCGGGTGGCCTCGTCGAGCAGTGGCGCGAAGAGCTTTCCCAGAAGTTCGACCTTCGCTTCGAGGTCTTCAGCCGCCAGATGGTCGATGATGCCGAAGGCCGCAACGTGTTCGACCTGCATCCGTACCTGATCGTGCGGATGGATCAGGCCTCGCGAAGCGAAGATCTCATGGAACAGCTGTCGGACGTGAGATGGGATGTCGCGATCGTCGACGAGGCTCACCGAATGTCTGCCCATTACTCGTCGTGGGCTGGAGAAGTCGACGAGACCAAGCGCTTCCGTCTCGGCCGCCTGTTGTCTGAGACCGCACACAACTTCCTGCTCATGACGGCGACCCCGCATGCCGGCAAGGAAGAGGACTTCCAGCTGTTCATGTCACTTCTCGACCGAGACAGGTTCGAAGGCCAGTTCCGCCAAGGCGTGCACCGCACCGATACCAACGGACTGATGCGGCGCATGGTGAAGGAGGATCTCCTCACCTTCGAGGGCAAGCCGCTGTTCCCTGAGCGCCGTGCCTACACCGTCGAGTATGAGCTCAGCCCCGCCGAACGAGACCTCTATGAGCAGGTCACGAACTACGTCCGCACCGAGATGGGACGCGCCGAGCGCATCGCAGCCGAAGGCGACAAGAAACGTGGCAACAACGTCGGCTTCGCTCTCACCGTGCTCCAGCGCCGACTCGCATCCAGCCCCGAGGCGATCCTGCGCTCCCTCGAACGCCGCCAGCAGCGACTGGAAACGAAGCTACGGGATATGCAGCGAGCAACCGACGCAGCCCGAAACAGCTCCACCATCTCCTCGCACATCGATCAGTGGACTACTGGTCGCACAGAACCGGACTTCGCCGAGACAGCACTCCCGAACCTGTCTATCGGCGACTTCGAAGAGCTCGACGACGAGACCACCGAAGACGAACGCGCCCGATTCGAGGAGCAAGTTGAGGCGGTCGTCGACCTCGCGACGGCAGCCCAGACAATCCCGGAGCTGCGCGCCGAGATCGCGATACTTGAAGACCTCATTCGCACAGCGCGTCGCGTGCGTCTCCAAGACGACGACAAGAAGTGGGTCGAGCTGCGCGCGATCCTCGATGAACAGCTGCTCACGCACGCGAGCTCGGGCGAACCGCGGAAGATCATCATCTTCACGGAGCATCGAGACACACTCGACTACCTCCAGGCGAAGATTTCCTCGCTTCTCGGGCGTGCCGATGCAGTGATTACGATCCATGGCGGGACCAGGCGCGAGGATCGCAAGGTAGCACGCGAGCAGTTCACCCATGATCCGGACACCGTCGTCATGCTCGCCACCGATGCTGCGGGCGAGGGGCTCAACCTTCAGCGTGCGCACCTGATGGTGAACTACGACCTGCCCTGGAACCCGAACCGTATCGAGCAGCGCTTCGGGCGTATCCACCGCATCGGTCAGCGGGAGGTCTGCCACCTCTGGAACATGGTCGCGAAAGACACCCGCGAAGGCGATGTCTTCGCTCGGCTGCTCTCGAAGATCGACCAAATGTCGATCGCCTACAACGGAAGCCTGTTCAACGTCCTCGGCGACGCTGACGCCTTCCAGGAGCGCTCCCTGAGAGACCTGTTGATCGAGGCGATCCGATACGGCGACCGCCCCGAAACCAAGGCGAAACTCGACCACATCATTGACGCCAGCGTCTCGCACGGGCTCGACGACATGCTCGAAGAGCGCGCCCTTCACCCCGAAATGTTCAGCGCCCTGAACCTCGAAGAAGTCCGAGCCCGCATGGAGAAAGCGCGCGAACGCAAACTCCAGCCCGGCTACATTGCCGCGTTCTTCATCCCAGCCCTCGAACGACTCGGCGGCAGGATCCGCCGCCGAGAAAAGGGTCGCTACGAGATCACCCGCGTCCCCAGCCGCGTCGTCGACTCCGCGCGGAGGTTGAACAGGTGGGCGCCGGTCACAGAGCAATACGAGCGGATCACCTTCGAACTCGACAAGAAGCGCGTCGACGGCAAGGTGGAGGCGGCTCTTATCGCCCCGGGCCACCCTCTACTTCACGCGGTAATCGAAACGACGATCGACGACCTCGGTAGCGTCCTTAAGCGCGGCACCGTCCTCGTCGACCGAAGAGACAAGCAAGCAACTGAGCCAGCCCTGATGTACGCGGTTGAGCAGCGGATCCAGAACACCGCGTCTGAGCCCGATACAATCTCGCACCACTTTGACTATCCGCAGTACTCGAGCGACGGCACAGTCACCGTCTCGCCGGCTCCGCCGTACCTCGACTACGACCGGCCCCAGCCCGAGGAAGATTCGCATCTCCACGAGATCGTGGCGAGCGACTGGGCAAAGGCGAACCACGAGAAACTCATCCGTGCCCAGGCGTTCCGACACGGCCTCCAGCCCCGGATCGACGAGGTGAGGGCACGGTTGGAGATCGAGACCGCTCGAACTCGCGCCCAGGTGCAAGAGCGGCTACTCGCCGAGATCAACCACTGGGATCGAGAGCACAACCGTCTCGATGCGCTTGAGCGTGGCGGGACGGTCGGGCGTCTTCGGGCCGAGACTGCACTCGTGCGTTCGCGCCAACTCGATGAGCGGCTCGAACGGCGGATGCGCGAGCTCGACGAAGCCACCAATGTCGTCGCCATCCCGTCCGTGATCCTCGGAATGGCTCTCGTGGTGCCCAGCAGCATGCTTGTGACGAAGGAGCAGCATCCGGCATTGTTCGCCCGGAACACGGAGGAGGTGGAGCGCCGCGCAGTCGAGGCAACGCTCGCAGCTGAGCGAGAACTCGGTCGCAAACCACTCGAGATGGCTCGCAACAACCCCGGCTACGACATCCAGTCAATGGATGTCAACGGTCGCATGTTCTATATCGAGGTCAAGGGGCGCATCGAAGGTTCTGACACGTTCACCATTACCACGAACGAGGTCACCTTCGCGCAGACCCAGGGCGAGCGGCACAGGCTCTCACTTGTCAGCGTCTCGCCCGATGGGCCTGCCTACGACCAGATCCGCTACGTGGTCGACGCGTTCGATCACATGGAGCCTTCAGACACCACCCGCTCCCTCAATGAAGAGTGGCGCGACTACTGGGACCGCGGCGGGGGGCCGCGATGACCCAGAACACCATGACCCGCAATGCATCGCCGAAGGACATCACATGACGACGTTCAAGAAGAAACTCATCGAGACTTCGCTCCCCCTGGAAGCGATCAATGCCGAGGCATCGCGCGAGAAGTCGATCCGGCACGGTCACCCTTCGACTATGCACCTTTATTGGGCACGGCGCCCCCTGGCGGCCGCACGCGCTGTCCTGTTCGCGCAGTTAGTGGATGACCCGGCATCGCGACCCGAAGAGTTCCCCACGGTTGAGGCGCAGGATATCGAGCGCGCCCGACTTCACCGGCTTCTCGAGCGGTTGGTCATCTGGGAGAACAGCAATGACGAAACTCTGCTGAGTCAGGCGCGAGTCGAGATTCGCAAGAGCAACAACGGTGATCTGCCAGCCGTCCTCGATCCATTCGCCGGCGGTGGGGCGATCCCTCTCGAAGCGCAACGACTCGGATTGCAAGCGCACGCTAGCGACCTGAACCCCCTCGCGGTGCTGATCAACAAGGCGCTAGTCGAGATCCCACCACGGTTCTCGGATCATGAACCCGTGTATCCCGACGCCGCACAGACACGGAATACTTGGGCGCGGGCGGAGGGCCTTGCTGAAGATGTCCAGCGCTACGGGGCTTGGATGCGCGAGGAAGCCAGCAGGCGCATTGGCGCCTTGTACCCCCGCGTCGTATCTCCGGACGGAGGCGAGCACACGGTGATCGCCTGGATCTGGGCACGCACAGTCAAGAGCCCCAATCCCGCGAATCCCATTGAGGTTCCGCTTGTTCGCTCGTGGTGGCTCAACAAGAAGAAGGGCAAAGAGGCCTGGATCGAAGCTACCGTCGTTAACGGCGAGGTCCGATACAAAGTTCGTCACGATGCCGAAGGGCCGACAGGGAACGAAGACGGAACTGTGGCTGGCGGGAACGGCCGTGCCGTGGGCGATGGGACGGTGATTCCCAACTCGTACATTCGCGCCGAAGCTCAAGCGCACCGTCTTGGAGCGCACCTGATGGCCGTCGTCGCGGAGGGGAACCGAAGCCGACTCTATTTCAGCGGCGACGAACTGCAGGCGGCGGCTGCGGTGGTTGATCGCCCGGTCGACGTGCCGAACCAGGAAGTTCCCACCCGGAACCACGACGTTGATCGCATGCCGATGTACGGAATGCCCACTTGGGCCGACGCGTTTACGAATCGCCAGCTTGTCGCCCTCACGACGCTGAGCGATCTTGTTGACGAGGTACGGCAGCGGGTATTCGCCGACGCGACTGAAGCGGGTATCGCGGCGGGCGAACGGCTGGAAGACGGTGGTCGAGAGGCAGCAGCGTACGCGGACGCCGTTGCCACGTACCTCGCTCTTGCGGTCGGTCGCCAAACCGACCGGCTATCATCTCTCGCTAGCTGGCAGTCGCAAGGCGAGAAGGTACGCAACGTGTTTGGCCGCCAGGCGATCCCTATGGTGTGGGACTACGCGGAGGTCAATCCGTTCTCGGACTCGTCCGGTGGATTCGCCGGGAACGTCGAATGGGTAGCGAAGGCGGTGGCGCACACTCCCGCAAATCCGCCGGCCGAGGTAATTCAGGCCGATGCAGCAGCGCGTACGTACCAAGGCCTGGCCATCTCGACGGACCCGCCGTATTACGACAACATCGGGTACTCCGATCTGTCTGACTACTTCTACGTGTGGCTTCGGCGGTCGCTACTGCACATCCAATCGAAGACAGTCAGCACGATGCTTACCCCGAAGGCCGAGGAGCTCGTGGCCAATCCGTACCGACATGATGGGAAGGCCGGAGCCCAAGCCTTCTTCGTGAGAGGGTTTAATTCTGTCTTCGCGAGAATTCGTCGTGAAGCAAACCCAGACATCCCATTAACGGTTTACTACGCGTACAAGCAACAGGACACTCGTGACGCTGGCACATCCTCAACCGGTTGGCACACGCTACTCGGAGGGCTGATCGATGCAGGATGGGAGATCACAGCTACGTGGCCCATGCGGAGCGAGCGTGGGGGCCGTCTAATCAGCGTCGGCACCAACGCGCTCGCTTCCTCCATCGTTCTCGCCTGTCGGCCCCGACCCGAGAATGCCCCGTCCACGACCCGACGCGCGCTGACCGCCGCGCTGCGCGCCGAACTCCCCGATGCGCTCCGCACCCTCATCCAGGGCTCAATCGCAGCGGTCGACCTCGACCAGGCTGCGATCGGTCCAGGGATCGCAGTTTTCTCACGCTACTCACGAGTTCGAGAGGCAGACGGGACCGACATGTCCGTCCGAGACGCACTGGAGTTAATCAACGCAATTCTGGACGAAGTCGTTGACGAGCTCTCCGACTCGGACCCGGATTCCCGATTCGCGGCGAAATGGTACAGGCAGTTCGGCTGGGGCACCGAGATTTCCGGTACAGCCATAACAATGGCTCAGTCGGCCGGAACCTCACTGGGTGCACTTGAGCGGGGTGGCATTTTCGAAGCGAAAGGCGGACGGGCACGCCTCCTCTCGCCGACGGTGCTTGAAGGCGAGTGGGACGTCGCCGCCGACGAGCGCGTCAGCGTCTGGGAGGCGACAGTTCGCCTGGCCGCGGTGATGGCACGGGATGGTGTCGACAAAGTCGCCCGACTGCTGCCCGATGTACAGGCGCGTGTGAGCCTCGAGGCAGTCAAACAGATGTCACTCTGGTTATTCCGTGAGGCTGAGAAGAAGCGTGATACCAAGGACGCAATCCTCTTCAACGGGTTGGTAAGCGCATGGGGAGACGTGAATGAACAGGCGCGAAAGCACACCGATTCTCCACGTGCCGTTCAACAGGCTTTCGACTTCGATGAGGATGGGGACTGAGTCCGATGGCGATGAATAACCGTGACCGCGTGGGCAAGGCCTTCGATCTGTTGTCGGAGGGACTGCTCGACTCCGTCGACGAAGTGATGACCACCGCCTACGGCACTCCGGATTGGCCCGCCGTGTGGGCACAAGAGGACGCCCAGCGCCGGGGCGGACCCGCACGAACGCTGACGAAGCACGACGTGCAGGTACAGCTTCGCGCGATCACTGAGCAGGGCTACCGGTTCAAGGACGTGCTGTCGCGGGCGCAGCAGGGCTTCGGGTCCGAGCTCCGCGAGACGCGCAATCTCTGGGCGCATAACGAGCCGTTCAGCTCGGATGATGCTGCGCGCGCTCTCGACACGATCGAGCGACTGCTACATGCCGTCGGCGCGGTCGACTCCGCCGAAGATGTCCGCAAGCTCCGCGTCGACCTGCAACGAACGGTTTTTGAGGATCAGACGCGCAAGCAGGTCAAGCGGACGACGGTGTCGCTCGACCCAGGTTCAGGATTGCGGCCCTGGCGTGAGGTGATCCGTCCGCACGATGATGTCGCACGCGGCGAGTTCACGGCATCCGAGTTCGCCGCCGACCTGCATCTCGTGCGAACAGGTCAGGCGACGAGCCCCGAATATGGGGACCCGGTGGAGTTCTTCACACGCACGTACCTCACGGAGGGTCTGCGCGACCTGCTGTCGCGCGCGCTCCGACGCGTGGGCGGCGACGGGAACGCGAGCCCGGTCGTCAACCTGCAGACGAACTTCGGTGGCGGAAAGACGCACTCGATGCTCGCTCTCTTCCACTTGTTCAGTGGCACTCCGGCGAAGGACTTCCCGCAGGAGTTGCAGGAGCTCATCGCCAAGACGGGGAACCGGGATTTTGCGACGCTGGGTGTGAAGCGCGTTGCGCTCGTCGGTACGTACTTGAAGGCAGGATCACCGCTCATCAAGGAAGACGGGACCGAGGTGCAGACGCTCTGGGGTGAGCTCGCGTGGCAGCTCGGCGGCCGCGAAGCCTACAACCTCATCGCTGAGGACGACCGTGCGGGGACGAACCCGGGCGAAGCCTTGCGGACACTGATCGCGAAGTACTCGCCGGCGCTGATCTTGATCGACGAGTGGGTCGCGTATGCCCGGCAGCTTGTCACGGATAAGGAACTCCCAGCGGGCTCGTTCGAGACGCAGTTTACGTTCGCCCAGTCGCTAACTGAAGTCGTCCGATCCGTGCCGGGCGCGATGCTCGTTGTCTCGATCCCGGCATCCGACACGGGCGAAGCAGGCAGCGGAAGTGACATCGAGATCGGTGGCGCGAACGGTCAGCTTGCGCTGGAACGGTTGCAAAATGTGATCCGCCGTGTCGCCGATCAGTGGCGATCGTCGAGCAAGGACGAGTCCTTCGAGATTGTGCGCCGCCGACTGTTCCAGGCGCCGAACGCGGAGGGGCTGACTACGATCTCTGCCGTGGCGCGCAGCTTCGTCACGCTGTACAGGAGCAACACCGCCCTGTTCCCCCGAGATGCCGCAGCCCCGAGCGACGACTACGAGCAGCGCATCCGGGCGTCGTATCCGCTGCACCCGGAGCTGCTTGACCGCCTGTACGAAGACTGGTCCACTTTGGAGCGCTTCCAGCGCACCCGCGGCGTGCTCAAGCTCGTATCATCCATCGTGCACGAGCTCTGGGCTTCCAACGACACGTCGCCGCTAATCCTCCCCGGCAACGTGCCGCTGGAGGCAACGACCGTCAACACCGACCTCACCCAATACCTCGAGGACCAGTGGAAGCCGATCATCGACTCGGACATCGACGGTCCGGGGTCCATGGCGCAGCAAATCGACCTGGACCGCCCCAATCTTGGGCAGCGGTTCGTGACGCAGCGGATCGCGCGAACGATCTTTATGGGGGCTGCCCCACGGATCAAGGCGTCCCGGAAGGGCTTGGACAAGCAATACGTCTGGCTCGGAACCGCGGCTCCCGGTGACACGCTCGGCAACTTCGGCAGCGCCATCGACCAGCTCGCCCAACGGTCGACCTACTTCTACGAGGAGCAGGGACACTACTGGTTCGACACCCAGCCGTCGGTCACCAAGACCGCGAGCGACTACGCAGAGCGCCTCCGTGAAGACGTCGAGACCGTGTGGAACGAGATCGTTCAGCGGCTGCGCGGCGAGGAGCGCGCCCGCGGGGTTTTCGATCGAGTTCACGTCGCGCCTGAGTCGAGCGCCGACATTCCCGACCTCGAGAACACGCGCCTCGTGATCGTCCATCCGCGTCATTCACGCCGTAAGCAAGACGGAAGCGATTCCGCAGCGCATAAGTGGGTACGCGATGCGATCGAATCGAAGGGCGCGAGCCAGCGTGTCCACCGGAACACACTAGTGTTCTTGATGGCGGACAAAAGCGAGTTGGAGAGTCTGGAGGCCGCGACTCGCAGCTACCTCGGATGGAAGCGAGTGCAGGCGACGAGCGACTCGCTCAACCTCTCGACGCAGCAGCGTAAGCAGACGGACGAGTGGGTGACTCGACTCAATCAGACGGTGTCGGACCGGATCCGTGAGACCTTCGCGTGGGCGTTGTACCCGGAACAATTCGACCCGACCAAACCCTTCGAGGTTGTGAGCGAGAAGGTGCCTGACTCCGCTGGCCGTTCCCTGGCCGAGCGCGTAGGTGCGAAGCTCGGGCGTGACGATCAGCTCGTCACCGAGCTCGGCGCTCCGATTCTCGGCGCGACCCTGCATGAGGAGTTGGGAACGCTGTGGTCCAGCGCCCGGGAAATGAGCGTCGGTGAACTCTGGGGGTACTTCACCCGCTACGTCTACCTGCCGCGTCTTACCAGTCGCGAAGTGCTTGATTCTGCCCTCGAGCGCGCGCTCAACGCAGTTCTGGTTGACCGTGAGCGTTTTGCAATCGCATCCGGCAGGGACCCAGAGACAGGTCGTTACCGTGGGCTCATCGTCCCACCCGATCACAAGGCGGCACTTCAGATCACCGATAGCACGATGCTCGTTGACTGGAGTTTGGCTGAGCAGCAAGCGCAAGCGGAGCGCGCCGAGGCCGCTCGGCGAGCTGCGGCTGAAGCAGCCGGTGAAGGAACTGAACCCATCGGTCCGGTCGACTTCGTGACACCGAGTCCCGATGTCGACGTCACAATCGAGGTTGTACCCCCTGCCCTGGACGCCGCTCGGAGTCCCGTTCGCTACTTCGGTTCCGTGAAGGTGGATCCAACTCGGTACTCACGGGATATCGGCAACGTAACCCGCGAGGTCATCGATCGGTTGGTCGGCGCAGGCGCAAAACTCGAGATCACGATCGACATCCAGGCGATCAAGAGTGATGGCTTCGACGAGGGCGAGGTGCGCACGATCTCCGAGAATGCGCGCGTCCTGAAGTTCGACGCCAGCTCGGGCTTCGAGAACTAGTCAATGCAAGCAGTCCGCCGTGCGTGAAGCGTGCGTCGGATCCGTATCAAGGTGGAAGGAGCCTCGAGGATGAGGATCGAATCAGCAGTTGCAACCAACTATCGCTGCATCGTCGACAGCGGAGAGTTCAGCGTTGAAACTGACAAGACAATCCTGGTCGGGATCAACGAAGCAGGTAAGACTGCGCTGTTGAAGGCGATTCAGCTCGTCAGCCCGACGCCCGACACTCCTAAGATTGACTGGCTCTTTGACGCTCCCGCGCCGATGGTTGATGACATCCGACGCGGGAATCTAGATCGCGAGCAGATGGCGGTCGCGAAGGTCGTGCTGGTGCCCGACGCGACCGATCTCGAGGGCCTTGCTCTCACGAATGTCGCCGACATCCGATTTGAGATGACGGCGTGGCTCAGCGGCAAGCGCACCTACCGTGTCACGGGTCTGCAACCGTCCCCCTCGCTCGGAGACATAGACAAGAGCATCGTTCGCCTCACCAGCGCAATGTCTAAGCAGTCGAGCGAAGACGCAAAGGGCGCCGCTCAGGCGCTGACCGACTGGAGGGCAGGCCTCAGCCAAGACGATTCGATCAGTGGTGAGATCGCGAAAGAACTCCTCGGCCACCTGGATGCGCTATTGCCGTTGTTCGCGGACGGCTCTGCTGCCGAAGGGTACTGGGATGCGCTGGACTCCGTAGTCAAAGAGGCGACGCAACGAGACAAGATTGGCAAGCACCTTCTGTCAAAGTTGCCACCATTCGTCTACTTCTCCTCCTACTTCTCGGTGCGCCCACGAATCCACCTGAACCGCCTCGCGGAACGGGAAGAGTCAGGCGAGATTGACCTCGATTACGACTTCGGCAATCTGCAACTGCTGAAGTTCCTCGGCTTTACTGCCCGCGAACTGTCGGATATGGACTCGGAGGCTCCTGTGAAAGGGGCCTACTACGACACCGATGTCCAGGAGCAAGAGCGGTACAAGACTGAGCTCGCCGCGCATGAACGCCGGATCACGGAGCGTAAACGCGCGCTGCAGACTGCTGGCGCACGTCTGACCGCCGAGATTCGCCGCGTATGGAACGATGACTCCCTCACACTCCGGCTCGATGTCGACGGCCAGTACCTTCAAACGCTCGTAGAGGATGAGCTCGGGATTCCAGTCGAACTCGACCAGCGAAGTGAGGGCTTCCGCTGGCTCGTATCGTTCTTCGTCGTCTTCCATGCTCAAGCCAAAGACGATCTCCGGAACGCGATCCTGCTCCTCGATGAGCCCGGGCTCAGCCTTCACGCGCTCAAACAGCAGGAGTTCCGCAAGACCGTGTCCGCTCTGGCCGAGGGGAACCAGATCATCTACACGACGCACTCACCCTTTATGGTGGGAGCGGACGAACTGGATCTCGTTCGGGTGGTCGAGATGGTAGACCGCAGGGTCGGGACGAAAGTCCACACTCGCCTGGCTGTTGACGATCCAAAGTCGATTTACCCACTCCAGGCTGCGCTCGGCTATGACCTTGCGCAGAGCATGTTCACACACCAACGTAACCTGGTGGTTGAGGGCATCACCGACCTCCTCATCATCGAGGCCCTAGATGCCGCGTTCTCCTCGAACGGTGGACCAGCGTTGGAAAACGACATCGCAATCGTTCCCGCCGGAAGCGCAAGCAAGGTCGTTTACTACAGCACGATCCTCACCAGCCAGAGCCTCAAGGTGGCTGCACTCTTGGACTCGGATTCTGCCGGCGATCTGGCTGCAGAGCAGGAAGCACTGTGGCAACTTCTGAGCACGAAGAGGATCCTCCGAACTGGCGACCACATCACCGGCGTGCAACGTGCAGAGATCGAGGACCTGCTGCGTCAGACTCTGGCTCAGATTGCTCGAGACGATCTCGGGTGGGACAGCGTCGCGACCGTCCGAAGCCAGCCGACTCGTCCTCTGATGGAGATCCTCGTCGCCGAGCATCCGGGAGCGTCCAAGTGGAAACTCGCGCGCGCCTTCGCGAAGTGGTTGAGCGCGAACGGAACGGAAGCGCTCGATCCTTCGGAACTTGAAGCGTGGCATTCGCTGTCGACTGCGGTCAACAAGGCGCTCGCTTAATCCCAGACCGGACCGTTGGTCGCGAACTGAGACCGAAAGGTCTACGCTGTCAGGCCGAAGCGCCCCAGCGGATACCGCCTGATGTCTCGTGAGACACCCGACTTGCACATAAAGGCTGGCTCCAGAAAGCGGGAATCGATCCGCTCGGTCTCCGACTTGACCAGGTCGAGCATGTCGTCGACGAGCCACCGCGGCGTGAAAACCTCACCGTGATCCGAGACGCGCTGCCGCGACTTGACCAGCTGCTCCGCAGCGTCTCTATCCCTACCCACAAGCCAGAGTGTACAAGTACCCGGGGACGCGCACCCTGGCACTCGCTACCGGCGCCGTCCACGCTTGATGAGTGCCCCGTACGCCTTCGCCTGCAGCAGCCCACATCGGGGCTCGGATCGCTGCCGAACGCAAGCGCCGGGGACTCACGCAGGATCAGCTCGCGGTGCTCAGCGAGATCGATTCCTCGAACATCCGCAGCTACGAATCAGGGCGATCGATGCTCAGCATCCTGACCCTGCTCAAGATCTCCGATGCCCTCCGGACGACCCCTGGCGACCTGCTCGACGGCGTCACCGCGGACATGTTCGGCACGAACGAGACCGACCGACGTCGCCGGACGGCCTGATGCCGCATGGGCACTTCTGCCCGCCACTCGCACCTATCAATCAGCTGGGAACGCGATACCGTGGTTCCTATGAACACCGACCGGAAACTGCGTAACCGACTTCTCTCCGCTGTGCCGATCGCGGCACTGGCGTTCTCTCTCGCGGCGTGCGGGGGCGCGGCCGTCGAGCGTCCCTCTGCCGAAGAGGTTGCCGAAGGCTGGACGAAGATCATCGACGACGCCGGACAGAGCGACCTTTACACCGATGACATCATCCTCTGCCTCTCCGAAGCACTCGTCGACTCCGAGATCTCGGATGAGGATCTTGCGAACATCGCCGATGGCAAGGACATCCAGACCAGCACTGATGCTCAGGAACTCCTGACTCAGGTCGTGACCGAGGCAGCGCCGAAGTGCGCGACTCCCGCAGAGTGACCTCCCGCTGACGCGCTTCGACAAGCTCAGCGAGCGATAGGGGCCGCTCAGCGATCTGAAGATGAACGGTGACGGATGCTTCGGCGCCGTCACCGTTCGTCATATCGACCCTGGGAATACGCTGACAGGCTTAGCGTTGACTCCCATCGGCGCGCACCCGGGCGCGCCATGACTTGGAGTCCCCATGAGCACCGCCTCCCGCGCCCAGAAGGCGCCAGACACCCGTAGCCCCGCGCGCAAACTGCTGACCTCGTTCGGCTTCCAGATCATCGCGGCTCTCGTCCTCGGCGTCGTCGCCGGACTCATCGGCCGCCAGCTCGGCGCCTCCGCCGAGAACCCGACGATCCTGTCCGACACGCTCGACCGGATCGGCAGTTCCTACGTCACGATCCTGCGCGCAGCCGTCGTCCCCCTCATCTTCACCGCGATCGTCGCGAGCATCTCGAACCTGCGCCGCGTGCAGAACGCCGCGCGCCTCGCCGGTCAGACGATCCTGTGGTTCTGCATCACCGCGTTCATCGCCGTGATCATCGGCATCGTGCTCGGCCTCGTGATCCAGCCCGGCGCCCGCGCCGGCGAAGGCCTCGAGACCGGCGACCCCTACACGGTCGGCACGTGGTGGAACTTCCTCCTCGGCCTCATCCCGCAGAACTTCCTCGGCCTGACGGTCTCGACCGGCCCCGGCGCCGTCGACGGCACGTTCACCTCCAGCGTCGGCTTCAACATCCTCCAGGTCATCGTCGTCGCCGCCGTCGTCGGCATCGCAGCTCTCAAGGCCGGCAAGAAGGCCGAGCCGTTCCTCGTCTTCACCGAGTCGCTGCTCAAGGTCATCCAGCGCGTGCTGTGGTGGATCATCCGCATCGCCCCGATCGGAACCTTCGGCCTCATCGGATCCGCCGTCATCAAGTACGGCTGGGACAAGCTCGTCGGCCTCGGCTGGTTCGCCGCCGCCGTCTACATCGGACTCGCTCTCGTGCTGTTCGTCGTCTACCCGGTGATCATCCGCACCAACGGCCTCTCGATCAAGCAGTACTTCTCGGGCGTCTGGCCCGCGGTGCAGCTGGCCTTCGTCAGCCGCTCCTCGATCGGCACCCTTCCGCTGACCGAACGCGTCACCGAGCGCAACCTCGGCGTTCCCTCGTCGTACGCGTCGTTCGCCGTGCCGCTCGGGGCGACCACCAAGATGGACGGCTGCGCCGCCATCTACCCCGCGATCGCCGCGATCTTCGTCGCACAGTTCTTCGGCATCCAGCTGGACTTCTTCCAGTACCTGCTGATCGTCGTCGTATCGGTGCTCGGCTCCGCAGCGACCGCCGGCACCACCGGCGCCGTCGTCATGCTGACCCTCACGCTGTCGACGCTCGGCCTGCCTCTGGAGGGCGTCGGCCTGCTCCTCGCGATCGACCCGATCCTCGACATGGGCCGCACGGCCGTCAACGTCGCGGGTCAGGCCCTCGTCCCGACGATCGTCGCCAAGCGCGAGGGCATCCTCGACGAGGATCTCTACAACGCTCCGCGTGAGGGCCTTCCGTTCGCCGACGACTCCGCCGGCGACTCGGACGCCCCGGAACAGGATGCCGAGGCGCAGCCGGCCGGCGCCCGCTGACGCGCTGAACCGACAGACGGGGTGACTGCTGGTCAGCAGTCACCCCGTTTCGTCTCGGTCGGCTCTGCCGTCCTCGCTAAACGAATGACATGACGACTACTACGCCCTCGACTGCGGACGCGTCGCGCCCCTCGTGTCCAGGGCGAGCTCCTCGGCATCCATCGCCGTGATCAGCTCCCGCATGAGCTCCTCGTCGAGATTCCCGGCATCCCGCTCCTCCAACAGGATCTCGCGCCGCACGTGCAACCAGCCCTTCGACAGCGCCACGAGATCCTCGTAGGTCGGGCGCGCCACCGAATCCTCGGTCTCCTGTGCCCGATCGGTGTCCTTCTCGACCCGCGTCATCCGCTTCGCGAACCGGTCGAAGACGGCGAGGTCCGCAGCACCGTACTTCTCCTCCCACACGGCGCGCTTGCGCTCGATGAACTCCTCGCCGGCCTGCCGCGTCCGCGCCCGCACGGCGGCGAGCTCGGCGGCATCCTGCTCCTCATCCACGTCGCTCGCGATTCCCAGCCCCCGGATCAGCGCCGGCAGCGTCAGCCCCTGCAGCAGCAGGGTGCCGACGGTCACCGCGAACGCGACCACGACGATCGCGTGCGACGCCTCGTCATCGAGCTCGGCGAGGTCGGCCGCGGCGAGCGCCGTCGCGAGCGTGACGACCCCGCGCATCCCGGCCCATGAGATGACGGCGTTGTCCTTCCAGCTGAGCTCCGGCTCGGTGAACCGCGCCTTCACCTCGTCGACGGTCGGACGCCGCCTCTGCCTACCAGCCGCCGCCGGCTCCGGATGCTTCGCCGCGAACCGTTCGCTCCGCTCCTGCTCGAGGCGCTCCCTGCGCTCCCAGTCCCCCGAGGCGAGAGATCTCTCCCAGCGCCGCAGCCGGATCCGCTGCATCCACATCGCCCACGCATGCGCCGGATAGATGTAGGCCGGCCGTACGACGAGCACGACCACGAGCACGACCCCCGCGAGCAGCAGGATCTCCCCCACCGACTCGCGTCCGAGATCGCTGATGACCCGCGGCAGCTGCAGCCCGATGTACGCGAACACGAAGCTCTCCAGCAGGAAGTCCGCCGACAGCCACAGCGGAGCCTCCTGCTGGCGCGTCGTGTAGTCGGTGCGCGGCGCGTTGTATCCGACATACAGGCCCATCGCGACGACCGCGAGCACTCCGGAGCCGCCCAGATGCTCGGCGATCGCATACGCCCCGAACGGCACCAGCAGCCCGAACGTGCCGATCACCACAGGGTCGTCCAACCGGATGCGCAGCTGGTGCAGCAGGATGCCGAAGACCAGCCCGACCACGACGCCGACGACCACGGCGACGACGAACTCCCAGATGCTGGCCCCCAGCTGGAACGCCCCGCCGGCGATGATCGCCGCGAACACGCGGTACAGCGTCAATGATGTGGCGTCGTTGATGAGACTCTCTCCGGAGAGCACGGTCATCACTCGACGCGGCAGACCGAGCTTGCGTCCGATCGCGGCGGCGGACACCGCATCCGGAGGCGCGACGATCGCACCGAGCAGAAGTGCGCCGGGCAGAGTCAGCGACGGGAAGATCCACCAGGCCACGAGTCCGACGACGAGCGCGGTGATGAGCACCAGCCAGATCCCGAGCCGACGGATCTGCGGCAGGCTCCGCTTGAAGCCGACGAACGAGACGTCCAGCGCCGCCGAGTACAGCAGCGGCGGCAGCACGAGATTCAACAGCACATGCCCGTCGATCTTCAACTCCGGCACGAACGGCAGGAAGGAGACCGCGAGGGCTGTCACCGTGACCAGCAGCGGGGCCGGCCACCCCCGCCAACGGGCGAACGCCGCCACGGAGATCGATCCGACGAGGACGTAGAACAGCTCGGCATCCATGCCGTCAGGCTATCGCCCGGCCCGATGATCCACCCCGGGCATCCAGACCTCCCCGCACCGGCGAGACCCCGCCGCCGTATCGAGGTGGACACGACAGGGTCTCGCCGGCGGGACGGGGTCTCGAGGATCCGAGGCGGGTCACGACGACCCGTCCCGCAGGTCAGGCGGATGCGAGCGAACGCGACGCCGCCGTGATGTCGGCCAGCGCCCGGTGCGCGAGGTGGTACCGGATATGCCAGCCGGCGCTGAAGCTCTGCTCCGGCAAGTGCTCCAACCTCGCCAGGTCGCTCGGATTCAGGCGCTCTCGCGCAGCCTCGCGGAGCAGGTCATCCTTCGTCGCGGGGTACTCCATGTTCCTGAGGAAGGCGTCGAGCGCGGGGGATACGGCCATGATGTTGTTCCTCTCTGATCAGTGAGTGGATGCCGGGGTGGCGGCCCACCCCGGCATCCGGGAATCGGGCGGCGGGTCAGGCTGTGACGGCCCGGCGCTCGTCGCGGGACTCGATCGCGATCTTGCGCGGCTTGGCGCGCTCGCTCACCGGGATGATGACGGACAGCACGCCGCTCTCGTAGGACGCACTGATCCCGTCGATGTCCACGCCGTCGCCCAGCGTGAACTGGCGCAGATAGTTGCCGGTGTTGCGCTCGCGCGCGAGCCAGCGGACGCCGTCGCGGGTGTCGCCGGTGCGCTGAGCGCGGATCGACAGCTGGCCGCCATCCACGTCCACATCGATCGTGCCCGGGTCGACGCCCGGCAGGTCCGCGCACAGGATGTAGCGGTCGCCGTCCCGGAAGAGATCGACCGGCATCACACGCGGAGACCGGGCGGAGTCGAGCACGGCCGCTGCGAACCGGTCGAGCTGGCTGAGGGGATCGATTGTCATCGCCATGAGCGTTCTCCTTTCGTCTTCGATGACCCAGGCGCTGCTCTGCAGATAATCTGCAGAATCAGATGTATATTTTTTATAGATCGATCCGAGATGATCTGCAAGTTCGAGTAAGGAAATTCTCAGCATGGCCCAGCGAGATTCGAGCACCCCGCTGTACGGCATCGCCGTCGCCGCACAGCTGTCCGGCGTGCCCGAAGCCACGCTCCGCCTGTTCGAGGCCAAGGGGCTGCTCACGCCGTCCCGCAGCGACGGCGGCACGCGCCGATACAGCGAGGACGACGTCGAACGGCTCCGGCGGGTCACGGATCTGCGCAGCGAAGGCGTCAACCTCACCGGCATCCGTCGCGTGCTCGAACTGGAGGACGAGAACGCGAGCCTGCGCGACGAGCTCGCCGGGGACGAGGGCTCCTCGGCCGGGGGTTGACCCGCCCTGCCCTCGGGCGTAAGCCGGAAGCAGGAGGGCGAGATGGACAGATTCACGGACCGGACGGATGCCGGCCGCCGACTGGCGGCGAAGCTCTCGCAGCGCACCTGGAGTGACCCCGTCGTGCTGGCGCTCCCCCGCGGCGGCGTCCCGGTGGCCGTCGAGGTCGCACGCGTGCTCGACGCAGATCTTGACGTGCTCGTCGTCCGCAAGCTCGGCGTGCCGGGACACGAGGAGGTGGCGATGGGCGCGATTGGCGAAGACGGTGCGACGGTGCTCAACGACGACATCATCGGCATGGGTTCGATCCCTGCCTCCACTGTCGCCGCCGCCCGTGAGCGCGAGGCCGCCGAAGTGGAACGCCGCGTCGCCCTGCTGCGCCCAGGCGTTCCGGCGGTCGAGCTCGCGGGTCGTACCGCCATCGTCGTCGACGACGGGATCGCAACCGGCGCGACGGCACGGGCCGGATGCGCGATCGCCCGGATCCGCGGCGCCGCTCGCGTCATCCTCGCCGTGCCGGTCGCCCCGCCGGATGCCGCAGCGCACGTCCCCGAAGCCGACGAGGTGATCTGCGTGCTGACCCCCGAGTCCCTCATGTCGGTCGGCATGCACTACATCGACTTCGCTCAGGTCTCCGACGACGAGGTCATCGAGCGGTTGCGTGCGCTCCGATCCTGAACGCAGGAATACCGGCTGCGCGCGACCGGTTGCATCCGGGGATGACTTCCGCAGCCCCCGCCCTCTCCGTCCTCGACCTCGTCCCGGTTCGCACCGGCCAGACCAGCACGGAGGCGATCGCGGCGTCCCTCGACCTCGCCGAGACCGCGGACCGACTGGGCTACCGCCGCTACTGGTTCGCCGAGCATCACAACATGCCCGCCGTGGCATCCACGACTCCCCCGGTGCTGATCGCCGCGGCCGCCACGCGCACGAAGACACTGCGCCTCGGCTCCGGTGGCGTCATGCTGCCGAACCACGCTCCGCTCATCGTGGCGGAGCAGTTCGCGGCGCTCGAGGCGATCGCGCCTGGCCGCATCGATCTCGGCCTCGGCCGCGCCCCGGGCAGCGACCCCGTGATCACCCAGCTGCTGCGGGGCTCCGGAACCACGAGCGACGTCGAGCAGTTCCCCCGGCACGTGCAGGACATCACTCTGCTCCTCGGAGCCGAAGGTGCGCAGATCCAGTTCACCTCCGGCGGCGAGTACACGGTCCGCGCGACGCCCGCCGCGACCGGCGTGCCCGAGGTCTGGCTGCTGGGCTCGAGCGATTACTCCGCCCAGCTCGCCGCGGCTCAGGGCCTCCCGTACGTGTTCGCCAACCATTTCTCGGGCCAGGGGCTGGAGCGTGCGCTCGACCTCTACCGCTCGGGATACCAGCCGAGCGAAGCCCGCCCGACGCCGCGGACCTTCCTCACGATCAATGTCGTGGCCGCGCCCACGCAGGAAGAGGCCGAGGCGCGCGCCCTCCCGCAGCTGCGCATGATGTCTCGACTCCGACTGAACAAACCGCTGACCGCGCTCGAGACCGTCGAGGAGGCGCTGGCCGCAGCATCCGATCCGGCGACCGACCAGGTCGTCGCCGCAGCCCGCGAGCGCTGGTTCGTCGGAACCGGCGAGTCCGTCGCCGCCGAACTCGCCGCCTTCGCCGCCGAGCACGGCGTCGACGAGGTCATGCTCTCGCCCGTCGCCGGAGCCTACGAATCCGAGCCGAAGGATGCCGCGGCCGGCCGCGCTCAGACGCTCGAGCTCATCGCCGCCGCGCAGTAGTTCCGCCCCGGCCGCGCACCCCTCTCGCATCGACCGTCGTCGATGCGCCCGTCGCGTCCGCTGTGGCCGCTCGCGCCCTGCTTTCTCGCGCGCCGACGGGTTTCCCCGCAACCCCCTGGCGCGGTTCCGCACCGGGGCGTACGGTCAGGAGCATCGGAAGGGAGTTCGTGATGAGCACAACCACGACACGCGCGCTGTGGGTCGCCTACGGATCGAACGGCGTGTGCGGCAGCATCCGGCATGAGGCGGACGGCTACGTCGTCGTCATGGCAGGAGCGGATGCCGAGACCGGCACCTACCCCAGCCTGGAGTCGGCGAAGGGAGCGCTGCACTCGCACATGCCTCCGGGCAGTGCGTGGCCGATGTTCCGCGAGCACTGAGGCCGGATGCGCGGGGCGTCACGCCTCGCGCGCGCGGTCGCACCTGGCCGCATCGACGCCCGTGAAGCGACCATCTGCGCCGCCTCCCGCGAGGCAGGACGCGTGGGTCAAGCCTCCGGTTCGCCGGAGAGCAGCCCGCGCAGCCAATCGCGGGCCTCGACGAAGATGTCGTCCGAGTAACGGTCGGGGTACTGCACGATCTGCCGGTCCGCCCGCGGATACGATCCGAGGAACACGACGCGCGGGCTGAACCGGCGGATGCCGAGCAGCGCATCGGCCATCCGCTCGTCCGACACATGCCCGTCGGCGTCGATGACGAACCGGTAGCGACCCAACTCGTCGCCGATCGGCCGTGACTCGATGAGCGACAGGTTGATACCGCGCGTCGAGAACTGCTCGAGCATCTCGAGCAGGGATCCTGGGTGATCGTGCGGCAGCTCGACGATGAGCGACGTCTTGTCGGCGCCGGTCGGAGACGGCGGCGTGGTCGTGCGCGTCACCAGCACGAACCGGGTGACCGCCTGCTTGTTGTCGCCGATCTCGGATGCCAGCACGTCGACGTCGTAGTGCTGGACGATGCCGGGGGCGGCGATCGCCGCCTGCGCAGGACTCGTCCCGTCGAGCACGCCGATCGCGGATGCCACGTTGCTGGCTGCAGGGACGTGCGAATGGTTCGGCAGGTTCTCGCCCAGCCAGCCATGGCACTGCGCGTACGCGACCGGATGCGCGGCGATCACCGACACGTCCTCGAGGCGGACGCCCGGCGGGGCGACGAGAACGAAGTTCACGTTCACCAGGTACTCGCCGATGATGCGCAGCCCAGGAAGCGTGGCCAGCGCATCCTGCGTCGTCGAGACGCCGCCCTCGATCGAGTTCTCGATCGCGATCATCGCGGCGTAGCTGCGGTCCTCGAGCACGTCGGCGAGCGCTTCGCCGACGTTGTGGACGGCCCGCCACTGCTGGCCTCTGGCTTCGGCGACCTGATCGAGCGCCGCTTCCGTGAAGGTGCCGGCAGGGCCGAGATAGCTGTAGGTGCGCCGTTCAGTCACGCGTTTCACCTTAGCCCTGAAGATGTCGACCCGAATGTGCACGCGCGCGCTGTTTGGGGGCAGACTGTTCACATGACGAGCCGTGCCGGCCTCCCCGCGGAGGAAAGTGACCTCATCGATGTCGACGAACTCATCGCCGCGTACTACGACCGCCACCCGGATCCGTCCGACCCGGCGCAGCGAGTCGCATTCGGCACGAGCGGTCATCGTGGCTCATCGCTGAGCGGCAGCTTCAACGAGAACCACATCCTGGCCACGACCCAGGCGATCGTCGATTACCGCACTGCGCAGGGCATCACCGGTCCTCTCTTCCTCGGGCGCGACACGCATGCCCTGTCGCTTCCCGCCGAGCGCAGCGCGATTGAGGTTCTCGTCGCGAACGGCGTCGACATCCGCGTCGACGCCCGCGACTCGTGGGTTCCGACTCCGGCCCTCAGCCACGCGATCCTCACGCACAACAAGGAGTTGGCGGCCGACGCCCCTGGTCGCGCCGACGGCATCGTCGTCACCCCGTCGCACAACCCGCCCCGCGACGGCGGCTTCAAGTACAACCCGCCGCACGGCGGCCCCGCCGACACCGATGCCACCGGATGGATCGCCGACCGCGCCAACGCCCTGCTCGAAGCCGGCCTCGAGGGCGTGAAGAGCGAGCGCTTCGCCGACATCGACTGGGATGCCCTGCCCAGCTACGACTTCCGCGACGCATACGTGCGCGACCTCGCCACGATCATCGACATCGACGCGATCAAGAACGCGGGCGTCCGCATCGGCGCGGACCCGCTCGGCGGAGCGTCGGTGGACTATTGGGCGCACATCAAGCAGGTCTACGAACTCGACCTCACGGTCGTGAACCCCGAGGTCGATCCGACCTGGCGCTTCATGACGCTGGACTGGGACGAGAAGATCCGGATGGATCCGTCCTCCCCCTCGGCGATGGCCTCGCTGGTCGCCCGCCGCGCCGACTTCGACGTGCTCACCGGCAACGACGCGGATGCCGACCGCCACGGCATCGTGACTCCGGATGCCGGACTCATGAATCCGAACCACTACCTCGCCGTCGCGATCGACTACCTGTTCTCGCACCGCTCCGAGTGGCCACGGGATGCCGCGATCGGCAAGACCCTGGTGTCGTCGATGATCATCGACCGCGTCGCCGAGTCCCTCGGCCGCCGCCTGCTGGAGGTTCCGGTCGGGTTCAAGTGGTTCGTCCCCGGATTACTCGACGGCTCCGTCGCATTCGGCGGCGAGGAGTCGGCCGGTGCGTCGTTCCTGCGCAAGGACGGTTCGGTCTGGTCGACGGACAAGGACGGCATTCTGCTCTGCCTGCTCGCGGCGGAGATCATCGCTGTGACGGGCAAGACGCCGTCCGAGCGCTACCGCGAGTTGGAGGAGGCGTTCGGCGCCTCGGCCTACCAGCGCGTGGACGCCCCAGCGACCCCGGCGCAGAAGGCCGCGCTGGGCAAGCTGGCTCCGGATGCCGTGGCCGCCGGGTCCCTCGCCGGAGAGCCGATCACCGCGAAGCTGTCGCACGCGCCGGGCAACGGCGCCGCGATCGGCGGGCTGAAGGTGCAGACCGAGCACGCGTGGTTCGCCGCGCGCCCCTCCGGCACCGAGGACGTCTACAAGCTGTACGCCGAGAGCCTGCTCGGGGCGGACCATCTCGCCCAGGTGCAGGAGGAGGCGCGCGCCGTCGTCAGCGCAGCCCTCGGCGGCTGACGCGCCGGTCGCGCTCCGCCCGGCCCCGCGGCGGTGCTCCGCGGCGCCCCGCGAGACGTACGTTGTGCGGCGACACTTGCGCAGGCAAGCCAAGCGTCACCCTGCAACGCAAGTCTCACGGACCTGGCAACGCCCCCAGCCGCGAGACGTACGTTGTGCGGCGACACTTGCGCAGGCAAGCCAAGCGTCACCCTGCAACGCAAGTCACGCGGACCGCGCAACACCCCCAGCCGCGAGACGTACGTTGTGCGGCGACACTTGCGCAGGCAGGCCAAGCGTCACCCTGCACCGCAAGTCTCGCGAGCAGTCGCGGCGGGTCAGAGCGCGCGTGCCAGGGCGGCGCCCGCCGCGCGCAGCCATTGGGCGGCATCGCCCTGAGCGGACTCGCCGGAGCCCGCCAGGTCCGTCAACGATGCGGATGCCGCGAACGCCGCCGTATCGGCATCCGACGTGATGCGGCCGGCGACGAGCAGCGCTGGCACCCCGGCATCCGCTGCGAGGTCCGCGACGAACGAGGGGACCTTGCCGTCTCCGGACTGACCGTCGAACGACCCCTCGCCCGTGATGACGACGTCGGCGTCGGCGATCGCGCCGGCGAGGTCGATCAGCTCCGCAACGGCATCCGCGCCTGGGGTCAGCGCTGCGCCCCACGCGACCAGCGCCGCACCGGCGCCGCCCGCAGCACCCGTGCCCGGATGCTCCGGGTCCAGGTGCATCAGCTGCGCGAGACGCGCCAGCGCGGCATCCACCGTCCGGATGTCGCCGGGATCCGTCAGGCCCTTCTGCGGCCCGAAAACGGCGGCGGCGCCGCGCGGTCCGGTGAGCGGGTTCGTGACATCGGTCAGCACGCGCACGTCGGAGGCGGGCCACAGACCGACCCGGTCGACGGAGACCACATCGCAGAGCCCTGCGGCGCCCGGGGCGACCTGCTGCCCATCGCCGTCGAGGAAGCGGGCACCGAGCGCGGTGAGCAGTCCGATACCGCCGTCCGTCGACGCGCTGGAGCCGATTCCGAGCACGAGGCGCGAGACCCCGGCATCCAGCGCAGCGGCGATCGCCTGGCCGAACCCGGTGGTGTCGGCATCCCACGGGCGCAGTTCGTCCAGCAGTTCGATGCCCGAGGTGGAGGCGAGGTCGACGACCGCCGTGCCGCTGGGCGCGTCCGGCGTCGGCGGCAGCCACAGCCAGCTGCTCTCGATCGCCTCGCCGGTCGGGCCATCGACGATCACCGAGTGCCGCTGGGCGCCGTCGACCGCGGCCTCGAACGCCGCGACAGTACCCTCGCCGCCGTCCGCCATCGGACGCAGCAGGAACTCGGCTCCGTGCTCGACGGACGCCCACCCCTGGGCGAGGGACGCCGCGGCATCCGCAGCGGAGATCGAACCCTTGAAGCTGTCCGGTGCGATGACGATGCGGCGGGGCCTGCGGGGTGCCTGGTCCGCTCGGGTCGCACTTTCTGCTGCTCTCGCAGCCGCGGTCGGCGTTCCGGTCGCACTTGGCGCCGCATCCGCAATGGCAGACGGCGTTCCGGTCGCACTTGGCGCCGCATCCGCAGCCGCGAAGCGGCCTGAACTGCGACCGGAATCAACGAGCGGCTCGCCGAAGCAGCGTGAACTGCGACCGGAAGCCTCTTCGGACCCGGGCAGCCCGACTGCGGGGCTCGACGTTTCGGGATCGGTCACGCTTCGGGCGGCATCCGGAGCAGGCAACCCTGCCGAAGCGTGACCGGACGCATGAATGATCGCGCTCACGACGGCATCCGGCCAGGGCACCCCACCCGGACTGCGACCGAAGCCGGCGTCGGTCGCACTCGAGGAGGCATCCCGAGCATGCGGTCCTGCCCCAGCGCGAGCCGACTCGCGAACGGTCGCACTCGGAGCGGCGTCCGCGCCGGATACGCCACCGGGAGCGTGACCGAACGCGGCAGCGGCACCGCTCACGGGGTGCTCTCCCGCACGACGACCTCGAGGTCGAGCGGCGTCTGCGTCCAGTCCTCATCGACCGTCGCACGGAACGCCTGATAGCCGATCTCCGTCAGCGGAACCCGCACGGTCGTCAGCGGCGGCGTCACGTCGAGGCTCACCGGCACGTCGTCGAACCCGCACACGGCGATGTCCGTCCCGATCTCGCGCCCTGCATCCCGGATCGCCGCCATCGCACCGATCGCGACGACGTCGCTCATGCCGAACACCAGCGTCCCCGGTTCGATCCCGTCCCCCAGAGCTGCGGCCATCGCCGTCGCACCCGATTCGCGCGCGAAGCCGGCACGGTACACCCGGTCGGCGGTCCCGCCGCCGGCGGCGAATCCGGCCTGGAACCCCGAGATGCGGTCGTCGGAGGTGCGGATGCCCTCGGCGGCGGCCAGAACGACGGCGGAGCGGTAGCCGCGCGCGGCCATCGTCTCGCCCAGCATCCGGGCGCCGGCGACGTTGTCGATCTCGATGATGCGCTCGTCCGCGACGCTGCCGCCGAACGAGACCACCCGGCCGCCGAGGCGCGAGAACGCCTCGACCTCGTCGTGCATCGCGGTGTCCTCGGCACCACGGGACGCCGCGAGGATCAGGCCCTGCGGCCGCTGGCCCCGCAGCGCCCGCACGAGCCGCAGCTCGCGCTCGGCATCGCGCTCGGTCACCGCGATCGTGACGATGAGGCCCTGCTCGTCCGCACCGCGCGCGACACCGGATGCGATGAGCCCGAAGTAAGGGTCCGCGATGTCGGCGACGAGCAGCGCGATCACGGACGAAGTCCCCCGGACCGTCGCCTGCGCGAGGATGTTCGTCGTATAGCCGAGCTTCGCGGCCGCCTGCTGCACCCGTTCCCGGTTCTCGCCCTTGACATTGCGGACCGAGCCGTTCAGTGCACGGGACGCCGTGGCCAGCGAGACTCCGGCCTCGCGCGCGACATCGTGCAGCGTGGGAGTGGCGCCGCGGCCAGGGCGGCCGTCCTGAGCTGGGGTCATGATTCCGAGCCTACTGTCCGCTCAGACGAGGTCACGGTAGGCCCTCAACGCCGCGGCCTCGCGTGCGAGCACCGCAGGATCGTCGTCGGGGACGAACTCCAGAAGCGCATCCCGCGGCGGCCGGGGCGAAGCGGATGCCGCGGCGAACAGCTCCCGCCACAGCAGGTCCCGGTCGGCCAGCGGCCGGCGTTCGGTGCGCGGCCACCAGGAGAACACGTGCACGGCGCTGACGCGGTCGGCGATCGCCCGGTACTCGTCGATCGCCACGGCGTCCGGGGCTCCGACGGTCGGCTGCCAGTAGGTGCGCAGGGCCTGGTGATCGACCTCGTCCAGGACCCGCAGCGTCGTCGCCGGCGCGTTGGCGAGCGTGCCGCCGTGGTATTCCAGTGCCAGCTCGATGCCCCGATCGGATGCCGCAGCCGCAGCGGCCCGCAGCCGATCGACCGTCGCCGCGTGCTCGGCCTCGGTCGCGTCGGCGGCGTCCACCGACCCCGCCCACACGCGGATCCGCTGGGCACCGAGCTCGGAAGCGCTGTCCAGCACCGGGGCGATGTCCTCCCCCTCGCCGGTACGGAAGTACGATCCGTACGAGGCGACGGCGAGTCCGGCATCCGCGGTCAGAGCGGCGACGTGACGGGCCGTCACGGCGTCGCCTGGCGGCACGTGCACGTCGCCGCCCCACTCGATCGATTCGAGGCTGCTCTGCGCGGCGAGCGACACGATCTGTGCGGCGCTCAACGCGCGGAACGTGACCGAGCACAGTCCGATGCGGATGGTCATGACTCTCCTTGGGTTTCGAATCGCTCGAATGACCCGAGAAAGCTGAGGTGAAGGGGCATTCGAGCGATTCGAACAGGTTAGAGGTGAGGGGCCACCGTGGCATCGAAGGCCGCGGCCGTTCGGCGCACCACCTCGAGCGGATCGGTCGCCCAGACGTCCTCATTGAAGATCTCGACCTCGATGTCGCCGGTGTATCCGGCTTCCACGACCGCGCGTGTGAGGCTGCCGAAATCGATCACGCCCTCGCCCATGTAGTGCCGGCTCAACAGCACATCGGCGGCGAGCGGGGTCTTCCAGTCGCACACCTGGTATGTCGCGATGCGGCCCTCACGACCCGCGCGGGCGATCTGGTCGAGCACCTGCGGGTCCCAGAAGATGTGGAACGTGTCCACGGTCGCCCCGACGACGGCCGCATCGAAGTCCGCCGCGATGTCGAGCGCCTGCCCGAGCGTGGAGACCACGCACCGGTCGGTCGCATACATCGGATGCAGCGGCTCGATCGCGAGGGTCACACCGGCGGCCGCGGCATCCGGGACGAGCTCGCCGATCGCGTCGCGCACCCGCTCGCGGGCACCGACGATGTCGCGCGATCCCTCGGGCAGGCCGCCGGCGACGAGCACGAGGATCGAGGTCGACCCCTCGGCCCCGGCGGCGGCGAGCGTCGCCGTCTCCTCGATCGCGCGGCGGTTGTCGTCGAGCGCCTGTACGCGTGCAGGGCCGTCGGGCAGCGTGAAGAACCCGCCGCGGCAGTGGGTCGTGAAACGCAGCCCCGAGTCGGTGAGCATCTCAGCGGCGGTCGCGAGACCGACCTCGTTCACCGGTTCGCGCCAGAGTCCGATCGCCTCGACGCCGCCCTCGACCGTCGCGCTGAGCGCATCGGCGAGGTTCGCGTACTTGATCGTGGCCTGGTTGATCGACAGCTTCGGATGGCTCACAGCTCGACTCCGTTCAGGCGCAGCATCCCGTGCCAGCGCTCGCGCGCGAGCTCTGGCTGCTCCAGGGCGAGCGAGGTGTTCGCCAGCTCGACGATCCGCGACAGGTGCGGAAGGCTCCGCGCCGAGTGCAGGCCTGCGACCATCTGGAAAGCCGGCTGGTGGCCGTTCAGCCACGCGAGGAACGCGACACCCGTCTTGTAATAGAACGTCGGTGCGGCGAAGACCTGACGGCTGAGCTCCTCGGTGGGCCCGAGGATGCGCTCGTACGCCGCGGCGTCTCCGGCATCCAGTGCCTGGATCGCAGCCGAGGCCACAGGCGTGATCGCGGCGAAGGCACCGAGCAGGGCATCGGAGTACGGCCGCGCGCCGACGCCCGAGTCACCGATCAGCCCGACGTAGTTGAAGTCGTCGCCGGTGAACATCCGGACGCCCTCGGGGAGCCGCTCCCGCACCGAGATCTCGCTCTCGGCGTTCAGCAGGCTCATCTTGACACCCGCGACCTTGCCCGGGTTCTCGGCGATGATGTCCAGCAGCACCGACGACGCGGTCTGCCAGTCGTCCGCACCGAAGTAGCCGGCCAGCTCGGGGTCGAACGCCGTGCCCAGCCAGTGCAGCACCACGGGATCCGTCGCCGACTGCAGCACGGATCGATAGACCCGGCGGTAGTCGTCCGCCGACGTCGCGACCCGCGCGAGATGACGCGACGCCATCAGCACCGGGCCCGCGCCCTGCTCCTCGGTGAAGTGCAGCTGCTCCTTGTAGGCGTCGATCACCTGGTCGAGCGAGATGTGCGACTCGAGGATGTGATCGGTGTTGACGCCGACCACGACCGAGCCGCCCTCCTCACGGGCGACCTGGGCGCTGCGGGAGATGAGCTCGCGGGTGGCCGCGGCATCCAGTCCCATGTTGCGCTGGGCCGTGTCCATGGCGTCGGCGACGCCGAGGCCCCACGAGTACACGTTGCGCCGGAACGCGAGCGTCGAGTCCCAGTCGATGTCGGCCGGCTGGCCGGGGGTGTTCTCGCCCCAGACCACCGGGACGACGTGCGCGGCCGCATAGGCGACGCGCGACTGCAGCGGCAAGACCGGTCGCGTGTAGGCGCCGGAGTCGTTCAGCGCGGCATCCGAGAACTCCCCGGATGCCGAAAGAAGGCGGAGCGTCGACATCAGAGGGACAGGGGCTCGATGGCGATCTTGCGACCCTCGGCGCTGGACGCGAGGCCCGCCTCGGCGAACTGCACGCCGCGGGCGCCGGCGAGGAGGTCGTACTCGTACTCGGTGCCGAGCACGTAGGACTCCAGGTACTCCTCCCACTGCTGGCGGAACCCGTTGAGGAACACGTCGTTCGTCGGCACGTTCTGCCAGTCGGCGTCGTAGTCGTGGGTGTCCTCGAGGTCGGGGTTCCAGACCGGCTTCGGCGTCGCGTTGCGCGGCTGGATCTTCGCGCCGAACAGGCCGACGACGGCCGAGCCGTGCGTGCCGTCGACCTGGAACTCGACGAGTTCGTCGCGGTTCACGCGGACCGTCCACGAGGAGTTGATCTCGGCGATGATGCCGCCTTCGAGCTCGAAGATGCCGTATGCGGCGTCCTCGGCGGTGGCGGTGTAGTGCTCGCCCTTCTCGTCCCAGCGGTCGGCGATGTGCACGGCGGCCTGCGCGTACACGCTCTTGACGTCGCCGAACAGGTTCTCGAGCACGTAGTTCCAGTGCGGGAACATGTCGGTGATGATGCCGCCGCCGTCCTCGGTGCGATAGTTCCAGCTCGGGCGCTGCGCCGGCTGCCAGTCGCCTTCGAAGACCCAGTAGCCGAACTCGCCGCGGACCGACAGGATGCGGCCGAAGAAGCCGGAGTCGATCAGGCGCTTGAGCTTCTGCAGACCCGGGAGGTACAGCTTGTCGTGCACGACACCGGTCTTCACGCCGGCATCCTTCGCGAGGCGGGCGAGCTCGAGCGCCTCCTCCAGGGACTCCGCGGTGGGCTTCTCGGTGTAGATGGCCTTGCCGGCGGCGATCGCCTTGCGGATCGCCGTCGCACGCGCCTTCGTCACGAGGAAGTCGGCGTAGATCTCCCACTTCGGATCCGCCAGAGCGGCGTCCAGATCGGTCGTGTAGTCCTCGATGCCGTGCAGAGCCGCGAGCTCGGCGAGCTTCTGCTCGCTGCGCCCGACGAGGATCGGCTTCACGGTGACGCGCGTGCCGTCGGAGAGCTCGATGCCGCCCTGATCGCGGATCGCGAGGATCGAGCGCACCAGGTGCTGCCGGTAGCCCATGCGTCCGGAGACGCCGTTCATGATGATCCCGATCTCGCGGGTCGTCGACTGTGACATTGCTTTCCGTTCGTGAGGTCGGCATCCGGTTCGGGATGCTGGGGTAAACGCTTTCCGTTAGTGTGCCACGGCATCCGACGCAATGCAAGCAGCACGCAGCCCCGCCGTTCGCATGCGCGAATCCGGCGGGGCTGCGCGGCAAGGTGCTCCGCGCGTCGACCTCGACTCAGTGGTGGTGCCCCGTGTCGGGGATCACGACGGTTCCCCCGGCCGGAGCGAGGTAACCCGCTTCGACGGCCGACAGCGCCGGCGTCACGATCGCCGCTGCGAGCACGGCGCCGACGATGATCTCGGCGAGACGCCCGCGCTCGGCGTTTCCGCCCCGACCGGAGCGCGATCGCACAGCGCGCAGCTCCAGCGCGCACGCGACGCCGACCACGAGGAGCATCGCGACCGCCGGGGCGATCGCGAGGATCCCCATCCGCGCCGGATCGAGGACGAAAGCCGCCACCGCGATCGCGGCGCTCGCCATGGCCCCGGCGATGCCGCTGCGCGGTGCGAGCGTCCGCCGGAGGATCAGCGATGCGGCTCCCCATCCGATGGCCGCCGCTCCGGCCGCGACGAGAGCAGCCCCCATCGAACGGATCGCAGGTCCCCCCTCGGCCGCTGTCAGCGCGCCCGCACCGAGTGCGAGCAGGATCAGGCCACCGCTCCATGCCGCGATCGACGGCCATGCGGCCGCCGATCGCGACGACGGCGCCGGGAGCGCTGCCGAGGCCGGCGAGGAAGTGATCATCGCGCTGTCCACGTCGCGCCGCTCGTCAGGCCGTGCGACCGAGCGTCACCCGGTCGACGGCGCGATCCGCGGCGATCCCGATGCCCAGCAGCACGATCGCGCTCGCGAGGTGCAGGAAGTGGTCGAACGTATTCAGCGCGAGGATGTTCAGCGCCGTGCCGACGAGGAAGAACCCCACGATGCCGAGCAGAAGATAGGCGGCGCCGACGACGATGTTCACGGTCTTGGCCGCACGAGCCGACACGAGACCGGCGATCAGCAGCGCCGCCCCGATGAGCAGGTGCGCAACGTTGTGCAGCGGGTTCACCATGAAGATGCCCAGGAGCATCCCGCCCTCGGTGGCGAGGAAGCCCACGCCTCCCGTGACGGCGAAGCCGAGCAGCCCGACGAGGATGTACACCGCGCCGAACACCGTGGCGACGAGGCGGTTCGGTGAAGAGCTCATGATTGACCTCCTTGTTCCTGTGCGGCCCGGTGCCGCATCTACAGGAGTCTTCGGAGACGTCTGTCGATCGGATTGCCCGCCGGGCCGACCGCCTACCGGACCGTCACGGTGATCTCCTTCGAACTCGTCGCCCCGGCCGCGTTCGAGAACTCGGCCACGTAGACGTACTTCCCCGGAGCCCTGCCCGTGATCTGCGTGGCCGCCTGCTGCGCGTTCGGGGATGCCGCGGCGAGCGCCTGCTCGTCGATCACCACTCCGTTCTCCTTCAATCGGTACGTCGTCGCGTTGGTGCCCCACCAGAGATTCGCGGTGACGGTGTAGTCGCCGTTGCGGTCCCAGTTGTCATGCGAGAGCACGGGCACCGCAGGCGCGGCATTCTTCACCTTGACGGTGACCGAGGTCGTGGCCGTGGTGCCGGCCGCGTTGATCAGCTCACCGGTGTAGACGTAGGTGCCGTTCTCCTTGCCCGTCACATCCACGGTCACCACCTGCGCATCCGGCGAATGCGCATCGAGCAGCTTCGTCGAGATCACCTCGCCGTTCTCGTAGAGACGGAACACTCCGCCGTTGACGCCGTGCCAGAGGTTCATCGACACCGTGAAGGTGCCGTCGCTCAGCCCGTCGCGCTGACCGCTGTCGCTGGAGAGCACGCCACGGGCCGGGGCCTTCGTCGCCCCCTCGTCGTCGAACACGAGCAGCTGCACCGAAGCCGTCGTGACGAGGCCGTCGTGGTTGACCGCGTTCACGCTGAGCGTGTGCTGGCCGACCAGATCCGCCAGCGCGATCTCCTCGCCGGGTGCCACCGGGCGCCCGTCGAACGCGATGTCGAGCGTGCGGACGCCCGACTCGGCATCCGAGGCCGTGACGCCGACCGTGAACGTCGACGTGCTGGCGAGAAGCGAGCCGTCCTCCGGCAGGCCCGAAACCTCCGGAGCCGTCGTGTCGGCGGCCCCGGCGGGGTCTCCCGTCACGCGGATCTGAGGTGCGGCCGGCTGCGCCATCCCGTCGCCCAGGAAGAAGCTCGTCTGCGTGGGCTGGTTGTAACCGGTGTTCTGCCACGCGACCGAGAGCCGGTAGACCGGATCGTGCATGAGGGTCCGCAGGCGCAGGGCGGTCTCGTCCGTGGTCGAGTAGATCCGCAGCTCGCTGGAATCGGCCGACCGCCAGGCGATCTCCTCGCGCCAGTCGCCGTACAGGTCTGCCTGGATGTTGGGGTTGCCCTTCGTGCCGTTGTTGGAGCGCGCCCCCTCATCGGCGAGGATCACCTCGGACTCTCCGGTCTCCCAGTTCCACTTGGACACCGTCGGATAGCCCCGATAGGCCTCCTGGTCGAAGGTGTGGTCGACGATCTCCCGCAGCGGGTCGCCGTCGAACCAGGCGAGGAAGTTCGCCGCCGGGATCTGCTCTCCGATCAGCTCGCCGTCCGCGGACATGAGCTGTCCGACGGGCGAGTTCCACGCGGCATCCCCGCCGATGGCCCAGCCTTCGGCGCCCTCGTGGCGGGGGTCGATGTCGCCGGATGCCGCACGCCCGGTGTCCTTGACCGCGGGGATCGACCACAGGACCTCTCCGGTGCGCGCGTCGCGCATCGTGGCACCCCGGTTCTGCGCCGAGTGCATCTCCTCGTGGGCCGCGAAGACCTCGAGCCCGGGGTTGGACGGTACGAGATCCGAGACGTGGATCGCGTCGCCGTGCCCGAGCCCGGTCGAGTAGAGCAGCGAGCCGTCGTCGTCGACCGTCGCCGAGCCGAAGACGATCTCGTCCTTCGCATCGCCGTCGACGTCGGCCACCGACAGGTTGTGATTGCCCTGTCCGTAGAAGGCCTCGTTGCCCGGGGTGTTCGAGTCGAGCACCCACCGCTGGGTCAGGTTCGCCCCGTCGAAGTCGTACGCCGCCATCACGGCACGCGTGTAGTAGCCGCGGCTGAAGATCGCGCTGGGGTGCTCGCCGTCCAGGTAGGCGGTGCCGGCGAGGAACCGGTCGACGCGGTTGCCGTACGTGTCGCCCCAGGCTCCGACGTCGCCCCGAGGCGGCGTGTAGTCGATCGTGTCGATCGCCGCACCCGTGGCACCGTTGAAGACCGTGAGGTACTCCGGGCCGGTGAGCACGTAGCCCGAGCTGTTGCGATGGTCGGCGCCCGCGGCGCCGATCGGCTGACCCACGCCGTCGATCGTGCCGTCACCGGTCTTCATGATGACCTCGGCGCGGCCGTTGCCGTCGTAGTCGAACACCTGGAACTGCGTGTAGTGCGCTCCGGCGCGGATGTTCACGCCCATGTCGATGCGCCACAGCCGCGTGCCGTCCAGCTCGTACGCGTCGAGATACACGTTGCCGGTGTACCCGCTCTGCGAGTTGTCCTTGGCATTGGACGGATCCCATTTCACGATCAGCTCGTACTGACCGTCGCCGTCCACATCGCCGACGCTCGTGTCGTTGGCGTTGTACGTGTACGGCTGCCCGTCCTTCGTGTACGCGTCCGTCGGCTTGTCCAGCGGCACGGAGCGGTAGGCGCCGTCCTGCACACCGAACTCGTCGGTCTCGGTCGTCTCGACCCCGGCCAGCACCTTCGTCACGAAGTAGACGGATGCCGCGGTCCCGGCCTCATCGACGAAGTTCGTCGAGTCGGTGACGGGTGCGTCCGTGATGCGCTTCCCGTCGCGGTAGATGTGGAAGGCGACGTCGTCCGGGTCGGTGCCGAGCATCCGCCAGGACACCAGGTTTCCCTCATCAGTGCCGACGGCGGCGGGCGCCCGGTCCAGGTACTCGGCCTGGCGCTGCAGCACCGTGACGGCCTCGGTCGTGAGCTGCTCGGAGGCAGCACCCGCACCGCCCGCGTTCACGGCGACCGTCGTGTAGAAGTACGGGATCGTCGTGAGCACCCCGGTGTCGGTGTACCGGCTCGTGTCGGCGATGCCGATCAGCTCGCCCTGCTCTCCCTCCGACTCCGAGCGGAAGACGAGGTAGTACAGCGCGCCGAGGGGCTGCGCCCACGAGAACTCGACCGAGTTCTTGGCGATCGCTTCGACCGCGAGATCGGTCGGTGCCGACGGCACCGAGACGTCAGGGTCGACGAGGGATGCCGTGACGGTCGGCGACGGCACCGACTCGAGCCCGGTCTGGTCGACCGCGGTGACGTAGTAGTCGTAGTCCAGTCCCACCCGTGCCGTCGTGTCGACGTACGCGGGTTCCTCCGTCGTGCCGAGACCGACCGGCTTCGCGTCGAACGGCGAAGTGCGGTAGACGTTCCAGGACACGCCGTCCTCGGCATCCCAGGCCAGCGAGATCGCCGGCGCCGTGGGGTCGGCGACGACGTCGGCGACCTCGAGGCCGGTCGGCCCGAGGAGGATCGGGGTGATCTCCAGGCCGTTCAGGCGGGTGCCGGCGGCTGCGCCGTACGCCTCGATGTTCAGCTGACCGTCGGTGACGAGGTACGGCCCGCGCAGCGTGGAGTTCACGCCGCCCTTGCCTGCGTTGCCGGAACCGGCCTCGCGGCCCTCGACGCGGAAGCTCGTCTTCGTGGAGCCGATCCAGTCGCCCGAGTACGTCTTGACCGAGTACGTGCCGTTCGGGACGTCGAGGGCGAAGGTCGCACTGTCGCCGGGGAGCACGAAGTCCCGGATGAGGTCGTTCGATCCTTCGGCCGCGCCGCGGTCGCGGCCGGCCGCGGCGCCGGGCGCCTTCACGAAGCCGTAGCCGCGCTCGGCGATGTAGGCCAGATCAGGGGTGACCTCGGTGTAGCCCGCCATGAGCGGGTTGCCGGCGAGCTGGAAGTCGTACTTGTAGAGGGCCTGCTTGGTCGTGAAGGTCACGTCGGCGCTCGGCTCGGATTCGCCGCGTCCGTTCACGGCGACGACCCGATAGCGGTACGCGGTGCCCTCGGCGAGGCCCTGCACGATCGACGACGTCTGGGTCACCATGCCGACCAGGGTCCAGGTGCCCTCCGGGTCGGCGACCGCCTGGCGGTGGATCTTGTAGATGTCCGCGGTGGGTGAGGCATCCCACTGCAGCGTCGCTCCGCCGTTGCTGATGGCACCGGCGACGACGTTCTGCGGTGCTGCCGGCACGGACGCCGGCGGTTCGACGTCCGTGACCTTCGCGGCCAGCGGGTCGTCGAGCTGCGCGACATCCTGCGCGATCAGACGCGCCATCTGGATGGCGCCGTACTCCTGGAAGTGCGTGTCGTCGACGGTACCGGCCGGCCGGTTCGGGAACACGCCCGGGTCGACGTGCAGGAACACGGCCTTGGCGGCATCCGGTCCGATCTCGTTCAGATACGCCCTGCTGGATGCCGAGAGGTCGACCAGCAGCACGTTCTCCTCCTGTGCGAGCTCGGTCATCTTCTCGACGTACTCGGGGAAGCTGACGTTGAACTCGCCGGTCTCGGCGTTGAAGGACCGCCGGGACACCGGCGTCACGAGAATCGGGGTCGCACCGCGCTGGCGTGCACCCTCGACGTACGTGCGCAGATATTCCTTGTAGTCCGCCGGGCTCGCGTAGCGGTCGTCGACGCCCTGGGTGGCGTCGTTGTGCCCGAACTGGACCATCAGATAGTCGCCGGGGCGGATGCCGCGGAGCACCTCGTCCAGCCGGCCCTGCGTGATGAAGTTCTTGGACGAGCGGCCGCCGATCGCGTGGTTGGCGAACGCGATGTCGTCGGCGAAGAACTTCTCGATCATCTGCCCCCAGCCGGCCTGCGGCGCGTAGGCGATCGGGTCGTACGTCTGAACGGTCGAGTCGCCCGTGATGTACGCGGTGCTGATGGCACCGGCGGTGCGCGCGGGCAGGCGGGTGATGGTGAGGGCGTTGACGGCCGCGGCATCCCCTCCGATCTGCAGCGTCAGCCGGCCGTCGACGAGCGCGATCGGGAACGCCATCTCGAGGTAGGCGCCCGCCGCCTGCGGGTTCGCCTGCACCTTGGCGATCGACTCGGCCGTGATCGTCGTGGTGGATGCCGCCTCGGCGTCGCCCGCGATGACCTGCACGGAGTAGTCACCGGCGCCGAGGTCGACCTCGAAGGTCGCACCGGCCGCTGCGATGAAGTCCCGCCGGAGCGCGTCGTCTCCGCCGCGGTCGACGTCGGGGGTCGCGCTGGTCGGCGCGGTCGAGAATCCGTAGCCCCACTCGGCGGCGTACGCCGTCGCGGAGGTGACTCCGAGCGCGCCATCGGCGACGGCGGCGGAGCCGAAGTCGAACGTGACGACGTCGCCAGCCGGCAGCGGCGCGGGGGCCGTGTAGACCGTGGAGACGACGACATCGGATGCCGGGGACGACCCGACCTCGTTGTGCGCGGTCACGCGGTACGACCACGCCTGCGCGGTGTCGATCTCGTCGGTGCAACCGGGAGTTTCGAGAGTGGCGACCTCGGACCAGGTGCCATCGGCGCCGGCCCGCTCGAGGAGGTAGGTCTCGCCGTTGGGGACAGCGGACCAGGTGAGCACGACGGCGTCCGCGGTGACCTGGGCGATCGCGAGGTCGTCCGGGGCGAGGGGGGCGACGAGCTCGGGGATGGCGCCGGTGCGGACCTCGGCGGAGCGCTCGGACGCGCGGTCGTAGGCGCTCACCGCGGCGATCGCGTAGGCGTAGTCGGCGCCCGGGACGACCGAGGCGTCGGTGTAGGCGGGCTCGGTCGTCTCAGCCACCTGGGCGAATTCGCCGGTGGTGCCGTCCGCGGCGTCGGCGCGCAGCACGCGGTAGGCCGCCGCACCCTCGGATGCCGCCCACGTGAGATCGACACCGTTCCACGCCACTCGTGTGGCGGCGAGGTCGGTCGGGGCATCCGGCGTCAGCGGCGCGATGACGAGTCCGTTGACGTAGGCGCCGAGTCCGGAGCCGGCGAAGCCGATCGTGAGCTGACCGTCGCTGACTGCGACGGGGTAGGTCGCGGTGGCGTTCGTGCCGCGCTCGGAGGTGAGGCGGGTCTGCGTTGCGCCTTCGAGGGTCAGGGTCGCGTTGGTTCCGGATGCCGAGCTCAACCCGTCGCCGATCGTGACGGTGACCTCGTACTCGCCCTCGGGAACGCCGTCCAGCGCGAAGCCCCAGTTCGTGCCGGCGACGAAGTCGTCCTCCATGGCGCCCGCGGGCGAGCCGTCCGTGCCGCGATCCCGGTCGAAGAGCGTCGCCCCCTCGGGGAGCGTGATCCCCCAGCCGGACTCGGGCGTGTGGAGCGAGGTGGTCAGCACCTGCTGGTGCCCCTCGGCGACGGGGCTCGTCGCGGTGCCGAAGTCGAAGCGCCAGTTCCCGTCCTCCGCCGGCGCGAGAGCTGCGGCGGCGGGCATCGCGGTGAGGACGGATCCGACGACGACGGTCGCGATGGCGGCTGCGCCGAAACGGAGCCGGCTGCTCCCTCGTGCGGATGAGGCGGGGAGCGCGGTGGCGCGGGCGGGCACGTGTGGCACGAGGATCTCCTGTTGACGTCAGCGGCAAAGGAAGGGACGGAAAGCGCATTCCGAACGTTCGTCGGGAAGTCTTGCACGCCGCGCCATCGCGAGGCAAGGAAAAGTGCGAAACGTTTTTTGATCGAACTCGTCCGGTTCCCCCGACTGCGGAGGAAAGCGCATACCATTGCCTGGAGGCAGACGTCTGAAGGAGGGCGATGGTGAAGCGCGTAGGCATCCGGGATGTCGCCGAGCTCGCCGGAGTCTCGATCAGCACCGTCTCGAACGCGCTGAATCGCCCTGGGCGCGTCAGCGATGAGCTGGTCGAGCGCGTGCGCGCGGCCAGCGATCGCCTCGGCTACGTTCCCCTGCAGGCGGCGCAGCAGCTGCGCGTCGGACGCAGCGGCCTGCTCGGTATGACCGTCATCAACATCGCCAACCCGTTCTTCGCCGATATGGTCGCCGGTGCCGAGGATGCCGCGACCGCCGCAGGACTGCGCATCCTGGTGGGCAACGCGAGCGACGACATCGCCAAGGAGCTCGACCACCTCGAACTCTTCGAACGTGTGCAGGTCGAGGGCGCGCTGGTGAGCCCGTTCGGACCGGTGGATGCCTGGCAGGAGCGGCTGCGCAAGAGGGGCGTTCCGGTCGTGCTCGTCGACGCGGTCGACGACGCGGGCGTCATGCCGTCTGTGTCGCTGGACGATGTCGCGGGTGGCCGGCTGGCGGCAGAGCACCTGATCAGGACGGGGCGCAAGCGCCTCGCATTCGTGGGTGCACGCGAGGAGGTCAGGCAGGTGCGCGAGCGCCTCGAGGGCGCGCGTGCCGCGGTCGCCGCGCACCCGGGCGTCGCGCTCGAGCCGATCTGGACGAGTACGGCGACGACGCAGCGGGGTCTCGCTTTCGGCGACGAGCTCGCCGATCGTCGACCGGAGGACCGGCCCGACGGCATCGTCACGTCGAACGACCACCTCGCGATGGGGCTGCTGCACGGGCTCATCGCCCGCGGCATCCGCGTACCGGAGGACATCGCGGTCGTCGGCTATGACGACATCGAGTTCGCGGCGATCGCCGAGGTTCCGCTGACCTCGGTCCGCCAGCCGGCGCGCGAGATGGGCCGGGCCGCCGCCGAGATCCTCATCGCCCGCATCAACGGCACGGAGACCCCCGACCTGACGAACGTCGTCTACCAGCCCGAGCTCGTGATCCGCGCCTCGACTTCCACCGCCCGTTGAGCGCACCGCCCTCGCTCGTCGAGCGGGCGCAGCGAGACGAAACGCGGTCCACGCCGAACAGCGCTCACCCCGTTTCGACTCGGTCGGCTCCGTCGTCCTCGCTCAACGAACGATGGGGCCGAAGGCGGCCGCCAGCCGGTCCCACTCGCCTTCGCGCAGCGGGACGACCACGCCGTGCTTCGTGTTCTCCGGCAACGAGAACTCCTCGCGGGGTACGGGGCGCCACTCCCCCGACGACAGATCCGTCGTCCGCAGCGCGATGTAGCCCTGCGGCCAGTCCGAGTACTGATCGACCCAGAGGTACCAGCATCCGGCGTCCGCGTCGAAGAAGATCAGCGGCGCCTCGACGTGCTCGTACAGGTCGTCGGCGATGCGGGATGCGACCATCGTGAAATCCGAGGCTGCAGGCGATGACCCGACCTCGTGGAACAGCAGCCGCTCGTCCGTCGACTTCAGGAATCGGTGCGTCCGCCCTTCGTGCACGACCATCGTGAGATCGATCACGCCGTGTCCTGGCCCGAAGTCCGCGAGCACGAACGGCTCGCCGAACGAGCGGAAGTCCCGGGTCCGCGCCGCCATGATGCGTGGATACGACTCGCCGGCATGCTCGGCATCCGCCTCGTCGTACAGCGTGCTCGACCAGTACACGAGATAGTCGCCGGTCGCCGCGTCGCGCATCGCCTCCGGGGCCCAGGCCATCCCGGCCGTCGGGGGCGCGACCTCGACCAGCCAGGGCTCGGACCAGGTCACGAGATCGGTCGAGCGCCAGATCACCAGCGAGCGGCTGCCGTGGCGGGTCCAGCCGTCCCAATCGTGCTCAGCGCCGGTCCAGACCCGCAGATCGGTGGCGATGATGAAGGCCTCCTCCGGCCCGCGCACCAGATACGGATCGCGCACACCGGTCGTGCCGAACGCGGATTCCAGCACGGCCTCGCCGCCGTTCGCCCTCGTCCACCGCAGCGGGTCGTCGCGATCGCTGAGCGAGAAGAAGATCTTCTCGCCGTGCCCGGAGTGATCCTCGACGAAGTGGACGAGCAGGTACCCGTCAGACATGCGCCAGCACCTCCGGCGCGTACGCGGCGAGGAGACGGTCGCGGTCCGCCGCCGTGACCGGAACGACCGTGCCGTGACGCGGGCTCCGCGGCAGCGACGCCGGCACGGATTCGAGCACCCCGGCATCCAGATCCGTGATGCGGAACGCGAGATACCCGGCACCGCCGTGGTAGCTGGGCTGGTCGATGAAGAGGTACCAGTACCCGTCACGGCCGGAGCGGAACGCCGTCGGCCCCTCGCCCTCGGTGAACGTTCCACCCCACGGGTTGGGCTGGCCGTGACCGATCCGCTCGGCGATGCGCTCCCATTCGAGCGCGTGCAGGTCCCTGCTGCGATCGAGCACGGGCAGCATGGTCGCCTCGTCCTTGGTGAAGCGGTAGTACGAGCCGCCGTCACGGATGATCGTCGAATCGATGAAGCCGCGGCCGGGTCCCCGCGGCTCGTCGATCCACACCCGAGGTTCGCCGACCGTCACGAAATCGCTGGTCGTCGTGTAGAACATCCGCTGATACGAATCCTCGATGCGGCGGTCGACGGGCGCGGCATCCGCCGGGTACAGAGCGGATGCCCAGAAGACGAAGAACTCCTCGCGCTCGGCATCCCACACCGCCTCGGGCGCCCAGGCGTTGCCCGCCTCCGGCGGTGCGAGCGTGAGCCGCCGCTGCTCGGACCACGTCACCAGATCCGCCGATTCCCACACCATGATGTCGCGCGAACCGGTCTGCTGGGCCGCCGCGAACCCGTCGGACCGCCCTTGGATGCGCAGATCCGTCGCGATGAGGAACCAGCGGTCCTCATGCGGATGCCGGATCAGGTGCGGATCCCGAAGACCGCGCTCGCCCAGCGTCGAACGCAGCAGCGGCTGCCCGTCGCCGAGTTCGATCCAGTCCGCGAGCGGGTCGTCGCCGGCGGTCACGGCGAAGCGGATCGCCTCGTCATCCGCACCGGTCTCGCCGGTGAAGTAGACGAAGAGGTAGGCGGTATCGGTCATGCAAGCTCCAGCGTGACGGTGACGTACGAGTGCGCCGGCAGATCGACCTCGAGTCCGCGCTCGTGGCGACGGATGCCGTCGTGGGATGCCGGGGCCACGGCATCCGGGTTCTCCGGGGTGTTGTGGTCGGCCGTGGACGCAGCCGTCAGCACCTGGGCGCTGAAGCCTGCGATCTCGGCACCGCGCAGGTCGAGCACGACCGTGCGCGCCTGACCGGCGTCCAGGTTCGACAGCGACACGAGGGCGGCGCCGTCCTTGGTGGATGCCGAGGCCGACAGCAGCGGCAGCTCGCGGCCGTCCTCGGTGCGCGTCTCGCCGTCGACGACGTGCGCGGCGAGCGCCTGCGCGTCGTGGTGCGGCGTGTTCATCGCGAACACGTGGAACGTCGGCGTCTTCACGAGAGCCCCCGTCTCCGGGTCGGTGAGCAGCATCGCCTGCAGCACGTTGACGGTCTGCGCGATGTTCGCCATCACGAGGCGGTCGGCGTGACGGTGGAACGCGTCGAAGTGCACACTCGCGACGAGCGCGTCTCGGAGGGTGTTCTGCTGGTACAGGAATCCGGGATTGGTGCCCGGTTCGACATCCCACCAGGTGCCCCACTCGTCGAGGACGAGGCCGACGCGCCGCCGGGGGTCGTGGCGATCCATGACCGTCGAATGCCGCGTCAGCAGCTCTTCGATGCGGTAGGCGCGCGACAGCGTGAGGTACCACTCGTCCTCGTCGAACTCGGTCGCCGAGCCCTTGGCCTCCCACGAGCCGCTCATCGTGTAGTAATGCAGCGACAGAGCCTGGTACGGCGAGGACCCCTGGCCGTCGCAGCCCAGGCATCCGAGCGCCTTCATGAGCTCATCGGTCCAGGCGTAGTCGTCGGAGTTCGCGCCGGCAGCGATCCGGTAGACGGTGTTGTCGCCGTGGTTGCGGACGTAGGTCGCGTACTGGCGGGCGAGGTCGGCGTACGCCTCGGCGCGCATGTTGCCGCCGCATCCCCAGGCCTCGTTGCCGATGCCGAAGAACGGCACCTTCCACGGCTCGTCCCGGCCGTTCTCACGGCGCAGCGACGCCATCGGGGAGTCGTCGGCGCGGGTGAGGTACTCGATCCACTCGCTCATCTCGCGCACCGTGCCCGAGCCCACGTTGCCGTTGACGTACGCGTCGGCACCGAGCATCTCGCACAGCTGCATGAACTCGTGCGTGCCGAAGGAGTTGTCCTCCACGACGTCGCCCCAGTGCGAGTTGACCATGCGGGGGCGCTCGTCGCGCGGGCCGATGCCGTCGCGCCAGTGGTAGTCGTCGGCGAAGCATCCGCCCGGCCAGCGCAGGTTCGGGATGTTCAGCTCGCGCAGCGCCTCGACCACGTCGAGGCGGATGCCGCCCTCGTTCGGGATGTCCGAATCCTCGCCGACGAAGAAGCCGCCGTAGATGCAGCGGCCGAGGTGCTCGGCGAAGTGTCCGTAGACGTGGCGGCTGATCGTCGCGCCGGGAAGGTCGAGGTCGATGACGACACGGGTGCTGGGCATGATGTCTCTCCGAGGAGTGGTCGGTTGCGGGATCGTCGGTGGTCCCGTCCGGAATTGTAGCGATACAATTCGTGAGCGGGCAAGAGGAGCGGAAGGATGGGCGGATGACGACGATCCAGGACGTGGCCAAGGCCGCCGGCGTCTCGCCCATGACCGTGTCCAACGTCCTCAACGGCCACCCGCACGTGCGCGAATCGACGCGGCAGAAGGTCCTGGACGCCGTCGAAGAGCTCGACTACCGGGTCAACGCCGCCGCCCGGAATCTCCGCACCGGACGCACCGGAACGCTCGGCCTCGCGGTGCCCAACATCGGCGATCACTACTTCGCGCGTCTCGCCGCCCTCGTCGCCACGATCGCCGGTGAGGAGGGCTACCGGGTCGAGATCGAGCACACGGATGCCGTGCGCGAACGCGAGCTCGAGGCCATGACGCTCTCGCAGAACCGCATGCACGACGGACTGCTGCTCTCGACCGTCGGCCTGGGGCCCGAGGACAAGGGCCTGCTGCGCGTCGACTATCCGGTGGTCCTGCTCGGCGAGGGCATCTTCGACGGCCCCCTCGATCACATCGCCATGCCGAACGTGGACGGTTCGTACGCCGCGACAGCGCACCTGATCGCACAGGGGTCGCGGAACATCGCGATCTTCGACGTGCGGTTCGCCCTGTCGGATTCCGTGCGCGATCTCCGGCTCGAGGGCTATCAGCACGCGCTGCGGGATGCCGGGATCGCTCCGGACCCTCGACTGTTCTTCGACGTCACGGACTTCACGATGGCGGAGGGGTACCGGGCCGCACAGCGGGTAGCCGCGTCCGGCACCCGGGTCGACGGCGTGTTCTGCCCGACCGATGGCGTCGCGATCGGTGCGCTGCGGGGCTTCGCGGATGCCGGCATCCGCGTGCCGGAGGACGTGCGGGTGATCGGGTTCGACGACCTGCCGGAGAGCGAGTTCGTCACCCCGCGGCTGAGCTCGGTCTCCCCCGCGCACGAGGTCACCGCACGGACGGCCGTGATGTTCCTGCTGGAGCGGATCCGCGGCACGGCACCTGCCGAGGCTCGGGAGTTCGTGACGCCGTTCGAACTGCGCGCCCGCGCCTCGACGGCGTGACCGCGGCATCCGCCCATCGCGCTCTCGGCCCCGCACCGCACCCTCGCCCCCGCACTTTTCGACCCCGGGTCACGAACGTCAACGCCCGACCGCGAAATCCGGGATCTCGTGACCCGGAGCCGCACAGGGGCCGCTTCGAACTCGTTCTACAACGTTGAATACCGTTATACGATCGAGGCTTGCGAAACGTTTTTATCTGAGCTACTTTGTCGGTAAGCGCTTTCCTGCACCAAGGGGCGCATGCAAGACCCACCCGCGACGCCGAGGTTCCGTGGTCCGAACAGAGGCGTTCACAGAGAGGACAAAGATGTTCAACAAGAAGCGTGTGCTCGCGGTCGGCGCGTTCGCCACCACTGCGGCCATCGTCCTGGCCGGCTGCTCGAGCAGCAGCGAGCCTGAGGCCGGAGCGACCTACGACCCCGACGAGAAGGTCACCCTCGACCTCGCGTTCTGGGGCAACGACGTCCGGGCCGAGCTGTACAACGAGGCGATCGCCGCGTTCAACGAGGAATACCCCAACATCAAGGTCAACTCCTCGTTCCTGGACTTCCCGGCGTTCTGGGAGAAGCGCCAGACCGAGGCGGCGGGCAAGAACCTCCCCGACGTCATGCAGTTCGACTACTCCTACCTGCGCCAGTACTCGCAGAACGGCCTGCTGCTCGACCTCGAACCGTACCTGGGCAGCATCATCGAGACCGACCCGCTGCCGCAGAACATCCTCGACATCGGCGTCGTCGATGGCAAGACCACAGGCATCGCGACGTCGACCAACGCATGGGGGCTGTTCACCAACCCCGTCCTGCTCGAGACCGCGGGCGTCGAGAACTTCGCGGGCGGCTCGTGGGAGGACTACACGGACTGGATGGGCGAGGTCACCGACGCCTCAGGCGGCGCGTTCTGGGGCGGCGGCGACTACACCGGCCGCATCCAGAACTTCGAGCTGCAGCTGCGCTCCGAGGGCGAGAACCTGTTCAGCGAGGACGGCGAAGCCGGCTTCGACGAGGACCGCCTCGCGGAGTTCTGGGAGTCCGGTCAGTCGATCCGCAACGGCATCGGCATTCCGCAGCAGCGCGTCGAAGAGGTCCTCCCGAAGGGCGGCTTCGACAGCGCCCTCACGGCGAGCGAGCTGACGTGGGACAACTTCGGTTCCGGCTACCTGGCGGGCCTCGGCGAGGGCTACACCGAGCTCAATCTCATCGCCCCGCCGGTGACGGAGGAGGGCACGAAGGATCTGTACCTCAAGCCGTCGATGCTGCACACGATCGCCGCGAACACCGAGCACCCCGAGGCCGCAGCGACCCTGGTGAACTTCCTCGTGAACTCGCCCCAGTCCGGTGAGATCTTCGGCACCAACCGCGGTCTGCCGGCATCCGAGACGGCACTCGAGGCAGCCGAGCTCGACCCGATCAGCCAGCAGGTGAAGGACTACGAGGAGTCGATCGCCGACCGCCTCGGCGACGCGCCGCCGGTGCCGATCGTCGGCTACGGCACGCTGGAGGAGAAGTTCCGCCAGCTCGGCACCGAGCTGAACTTCGGCACGATCACGGTGGACGAGGCTGTCACGCAGTTCTTCGCCGAGATGGATGTCGTCCTCAACCAGTGATGCATGTTCCGGGGCGGGCCGAGCGCCTGCCCCGGGACTTCCCACACACCCTGAACTCGTTCCCGTATCGGAGTATCCCGTGAGCACTACAGCCACCCGTGTCATCGTGACCGGCGAGAAGCCGTCGAGTCGGTCTCTGTTCCGTCGCAGCCGGCCCGAGCACGGCGATCGGCCGGGCCTGCGCCGGCGGGCGATGCGGGAGACGGTCGCGGGGTACGGGTTCCTGATCCCGTGGCTGGTGGGGTTCTTCGGGTTGACGTTGATCCCGATGGCGTATTCGCTGTACCTGTCGTTCACGAGTTACAACATCTTCGCCCCGCCGAAGTGGATCGGGTTCGACAACTACGTGCGGATGTTCACCACGGACCCGGCGTTCATGCAGTCCGCGCAGATCACGTTGATCTACGTGCTCGTGGGCACCCCGATCACCCTGGCTGCGGCTCTCGCGGTCGCGATGCTGCTGAACTACCGCGACAAGGGCGCCGGGTTCTTCCGGTCCGCGTTCTACGCCCCCTCCCTGATCGGCGGGTCGGTGTCCGTGGCGATCGTGTGGCGGGCGATGTTCGCCAACGACGGCCCGGTCGATAACTCGCTGTCGTTCTTCGGTATCGATCTGGGTGGCTGGATCGGAAACCCGAACCTCGTGCTGCCCGCGATGATCCTCCTCGCTGTCTGGCAGTTCGGGTCCACGATGGTGATCTTCCTCGCCGGGTTGAAGCAGATCCCGAAGGAGCTCTACGAGGCGGCCGAGATGGATGGTGCCGGTCCCTGGCACCGGTTCCGCGCCGTGACCATTCCGATGCTGTCGCCGGTGATCTTCTTCAACCTGCTGCTGGGCCTGATCGGCGCGTTCCAGGTATTCGCGTCGGCGTACATCATCTCCAACGGCTCCGGCGGCCCCGCCGGCATGACGAACTTCATCACCCTGTACCTGTACAAGCGCGGCTTCTCCGACGGCCAGATGGGCTACGCCGCCGCGATCGCCTGGGTGCTGCTGATCGTCGTCGCGATCATCGCCTTCATCCTCTTCCGCACCCAGCGTTCCTGGGTCCACTACGCCGGAGACAACCGATGAGCATTTCGAACACCACCCCGACATCGCCCTCCGCGACGACCCCGGTCTTCGCCCAGCAGCAGACGGCTCCCAAGGCCCCGGCCCGCCGTCCGATCAAGCGCAGGACCTGGCAGACGGTCATCTGGTTCGTCGTGCTGATCGTGGTGACCGCGATCGTCCTGTACCCGCTCGTGTGGCTGCTGTTCGCGACGTTCAAGCCGAACAGCGAGTTCGGCTCCAACATGGGCCTGCTCCCCAACAACCCCACCGTCGACAACTACGCCAAGGTCATGGAGGGCATCGCCGGAGTGCCGATGTGGCGGTTCTTCCTGAACTCGTTCATCCTCGCCGCCGGCGCCGTGATCGGCACCGTGCTCTCCAGCGCCCTCGCCGCCTACGCCTTCGCCCGCATCCAGTTCAAGGGCCTCGGCATCCTGTTCGCCGCGATGATCGGCACCCTGCTGCTGCCGTTCCACGTCGTGATCATCCCGCAGTACATCATCTTCAACGAGCTCGACCTCGTCGACACGTTCTGGCCGCTGCTGCTGCCGAAGTTCCTCGCCACCGAAGCGTTCTTCGTGTTCCTGCTCGTCCAGTTCATGCGGCAGATGCCCCGCGACATGGACGAAGCGGCCCGCATCGACGGCGCCGGCCACATCCGCATCTTCTGGGCCATCATCCTCCCCCTCATCAAACCCGCCCTCATCACCTGCGCGATCTTCGCGTTCATCTGGGCGTGGAACGACTTCCTCGGACCCCTGCTCTACCTCACCAGCCCGGAGAACTACCCGCTGCCGATCGCGCTGCGCCTGTACAACGACCAGACCTCCTCCAGCGACTACGGCGCGACCGTCACCGCATCCTTCGTCGCCCTCATCCCGGTCCTGGCGTTCTTCCTCGTCTTCCAGCGCTTCCTCGTCGACGGCGTCGCCACCCAGGGCCTGAAAGGCTGACCCGTGCCGCACACCACGGACCGCAGACGACTCCGCGCCGCACGACGCGCCGACGCCTCAGGCGCAGGCCCCACCCTCGACGACCGCGCCCCGGCCCGCTACCCCGGAGCGAAAGGCGTGTTCGCCCTGTTCGGCGAAGTGCTCTACACCGGACTGCTGATCACGATCGCCGCCCTCCCGGTCATCACCCTCCCCGCAGCCATCGCCGCCGGCATCCGGCACCTCCGCCGCTACGTCGCCGCCGAAGAATCCCACACGCGCACCTTCTGGCAGGACTGGCGACAATCACTGCTCCCCGGCGGACTCGTCGTCGGCACCGCCACCGCCGTCCTCGCGGTCGTGCTCATCATCGACATCACGGTCGCCGGATCCGGGGCACTCCCCGGCGGACAGATCATCGCCCTCGTCGGATGGGCCGGACTCGTCATCGGTGCAACCGTCCTGCTCATGACCGCCAGCGCGTGGAACCCCGAAACCGGATGGCGCACCGCCATCAGCACCGCCCTCCACAACGCCCGCACCGACCCGATCGGCACCGCCTACCTCGCCACCGCCACCATCCTCGTCGGCATCGTGACCTGGATGCTCACCCCCCTCATCCTCGCCGGCCTCGGCTGCGCCGCCTTCGCCGCCGTCGCCGTCCCCGCCCGTCAGCGCCGCCAGGCCTGACGCCATCCCGCAAGAACCTGGAGCTGCTCGACGTGCTGTACGGAGCCGACTACAACCCCGACCAGTGGCCGGAGGAGGTGTGGGACGAGGACGTCCGCCTCATGCAGGAGGCCGGCGTCAACATCGTCAGCCTCGGCATCTTCGCCTGGTCCCGCATCCAGCCGGCCGAGGACGTCTGGGACTTCGCGTGGCTCGACACCGTGATCGACAAGCTGCACGCGGGCGGCATCCAGGTGAACCTGGCGACGGCCACGGCATCCCCTCCCCCGTGGGTGAGCGCGACGTACCCCGAGACCCTGCCGGTCGATGAGAGCGGCGCGTCCTACTGGCCGGGCAGCCGGCAGCACTTCGCACCGTCCTCTCCGACGTACCGGCGGCTCGCCGGCGAGCTCGTCCGACGTCTGGCCGAACGCTACGCGCAGCATCCGGCCGTGGTGATGTGGCACGTCGGCAACGAGTTCGGTTGCCATCTCTGGATGGATTTCTCGGATGCCGCGCGCGACGCATACCGCGACTGGCTGACGAAGCGCTACGGCACGATCGACGCGCTCAACGCCGCATGGGGCACGAGCTTCTGGTCGCAGACGTACGGCGCGTTCCACGAGATCTTCCCCCCGCGTCTGGCGCCGTACAGTCACAACCCGTCGTCCATGCTGGACTGGCGCCGGTTCACGAGCGACATGCTGCTGGAGTGCTACCTCGCCGAACGCGAGATCCTGCTCGCGGCCGGCGCCACCCAGCCGATCACGACGAACTTCATGGGTCCGTTCAAGCCGGCCGACTACCGCCGCTGGGCCCCGCACATGGACGTCATCGCGGACGACTGCTACCCCGACCCCGCCAATCCGCATCGGATCAGGGATGCCGCGTTCCAGCGCGACCTCATCCGGTCGCTCAAGCCCGGCGTGCCGTGGATGCTGTGGGAGCAGGCGACGGATGCCGTGAACTGGCGCCCCGGGAACCCCGGCAAGCGCCCCGGCGTGCTGATGGCCGAAACCGCGCAGTCGATCGCCCGCGGTGCCGACGGGATCATGTTCTTCCAGTGGCGACAGTCCCGCGCAGGCAGCGAGAAGTTCCACTCCGCGATGCTGCCGCACGCCGGCACCTCCACGCGCACCTGGGGCGCCGTCACCGAGCTGGGCGCGCGCCTCGCAGCCCTCGGCGACCTGCCGGCTCCCGGCCGCGATGCGCAGGTCGCGCTGGTGTTCGACTGGGAGAACTGGTGGGCCGTCGAGGAACGCGACCACCCGACCGAGATCGACTATCTCGCGCTGACGCTGGAATGGTACGGCGCGTTCCACGACCGCGGCATCCAGGTCGACATCATCGCGCCGGAGGATGCCGGAACCGGCTACGACCTCGTCGTCGCCCCCGTGCTGTATCTGCTGCGTGAAGAAGGAGCATCCGCGATCGCCCGCTTCGTCGAGGACGGCGGGACGCTCGTCACCGGCCCGTTCACCGACATCGTCGACGAGCACGACCAGTTCCGCACCGGCGGGTTCCTGACGCTGCTGGGCGACGTGGTGGGGCTCCGGTACGAGGACTTCGGCGCACTCGCCGGCGAATCCAGCGGCGGCAGCGGCGTCGGTGCGCTGAGCGCCGACGCGACGCAGGCCGCAAGGGCGGCCGCCGCCAGGGGCACGGCGTCGTTCTCGTTCGACGGCGCGTCGTACTCGGGTCGACTCGTCGCCGAGAGCGTGCACGCGACCGGTGCGACGATCCTCGCCGCCTTCACGACCGGGCTGCAGGCGGGATCCGCCGCGATCACCCGCAACCGCTTCGGCGCCGGGGAGGCCTGGTACGTGGCCACCCAGCCCGATCACGACGCGCTGGCCGCCGTCGTGGAGGCGCTCGTCTCGGCATCCGGGGTCCGTCCGGTGGTGGGCGACCTGCCGACCGGCGTCGAGGCGGCCAGGCGCGGCGACCTCGTGACGCTCATCAACCACGGCGATGACCCGGCGCTCGTCGCCGTCAGCGGAACGGATGCCGAGACCGGCGCCGCCGTCGCACAGGTGCCGCTGGAGCCGCAGGGCGTCGCCTTCATCCTCTCGCCGGTCGAGGCGCTCTCCGCACGTGCTGAGTCGTTCGCCGGCGCCACCAACCGCTGAACCCACCCACGCCGACCCACCAACCGCTGACCCAGGAGAACACCATGCCCACACCCCGCCGTCTTCTCGCCGCCGCCGCGCTGGCGACCGGCGCAGTTCTCGTCCTCGCCGGCTGCGGCAGCGGCGACTCCGGATCAGCGAAGGAGTACGACCCGGACGAGAAGGTCACGATCAACTACGCGTTCTGGGGCAACGACGACCGCGCGACCCGGTACAACGACCTGATCGAGGCGTTCAACGAGGAGTACCCGAACATCACGGTGAACGTGTCGTTCACGGACTTCCCGAGCTTCTGGGAGAAACGTCAGACCGAGGCCGCCGGCGGCGGCCTGCCCGATGTGTTCCAGTTCTCGGACAGTTACCTGCGCCAGTACGGCGAATCGGGCAACCTGCTCGACCTCGCCGAGGTGTCGGACTACATCGACATGTCGACGTTCGACGACGCGCTGCTCGGCACGGGTGCACTGGACGACGTGCAGTACTCCCTGCCGACGGGCTACAGCCTGTGGGCGAACTTCGTCAACGACGACCTGCTGGCCACGGCAGGCGTCGAGGCACCGGAGCCCGGAACCTCGTTCGACGAGTTCGACGAGTGGATGGCATCGGTCACCGAGGCCACCGGCGGCGCCGTCTACGGAGGCACCGACTACACGCAGCGCATCCAGCTGTTCGAGCTGCAGCTGCGCGCGAACGGCGGGAACCTGTTCACCGACGACGGGAAGCTGGGCTTCACCGAGGACGACCTGCGCGAGTTCTGGGAGTCGGGCGACACGATCCGCGACGGCGTGACCGTGCCGCAGCAGAAGCTCGAGGAGCTCTCGCCGAAGTCCGGCTTCGGCGCCGGCATCACCGCGAGCGAGATGAGCTGGAGCAACTTCCTCGGCGGCTACCTCGCCGACTCCGGTGCTGCATCGATCTCGATGATCGCGCCGCCCACCGCGAAGGAGGGCTCGAAGGACCTCTACCGGCAGGCTGGCCTCCAGGTCGCGATCGCGGAGAACACCGAGCACCCCGAGGCCGCCGCGATCTTCCTGGACTTCGTCGTGAACAGCGAGGCGGCCGGTGAGATCTTCGGCACGACGCTCGGGTTCCCTGCGTCGTCGTCGAAGCTCGAGGGCACGGCCCTGGAGGGCGCTGACAAGCAGGTCGCGGACTACATCGAGGCGTCGTCCGACCGCATCGGCGACGCACCGCCCGTCCCCGTCGTCGGCTTCGGCTCGCTCGAGCAGACCTTCTGGGACCTCGGCAAGTCGATCGGTCTCGGTGCCGTCTCGATCGATGACGCGGTGACGCAGTTCTTCGCCGAAGCGGACGTGATCCTGGGCAGCTGAGCCCGACCCCGTATCGAGAGGGCAGTAGTGCACAGTGTCGCTGCACGCGACCGTGCGCTGCTGCCCTTTCGCCGTCCTTCCCCTGTCAGGAGCCCGCATGACTTCCCTGCTGCGTCTCGATGCGACCAGCCCCGCCCGTACCGAGCGCCGCCCCCGCATGGCGAACGACGTCGACCATCGCCCTGGCCTCGCCCTCACGAGCCGTGCGCTGCTGCGCGACGGGATGCCGTGGCTGCCCGTCTCGGGTGAGCTGCACTACAGCCGCGTCCCGCGCGAGCGGTGGACGGAACGACTGCGGCTCATGCGAGCGGGCGGAATCACGGTCGTGTCGACGTACGTGCTGTGGCTGCACCACGAGCCGGTGCGCGGCGAGGCATCCTTCGAGGGGAACCTCGACGTCGCGGCCTTCGTCGACGCCGCCCGCGCCGAGGGTCTCGAGGCCGCGCTGCGCATCGGTCCGTGGGCGCACGGCGAAGCCCGAAACGGCGGCTTCCCGGATTGGGTGCAGGATGCCGAGGTGCGCCACCGCACCGATGATCCGGCGTACCTCGCGCTCGTCACGGAATGGTTCGGGCGGCTCGGAGCGGCCCTGGGCGGTCGCGCGACGCCCTCCGGGCTGCTCGGCATCCAGCTCGACAACGAGCTCTACGACCAGCCGGGGCATCTGCTGACGCTCAAGCGCCTGGCCCGCGAGGCCGGCCTGTCCGCGCCGCTGTGGACGGCGACCGCGTGGGGCGGCGCGCAGCTGCCGGCGGAGGAGGTGCTTCCGCTATGGGGCGGCTACGGCGACGGGTTCTGGGTGGATGCGGATCAGCCGTGGGATCCGACGTTCCGCGCGCACTACTTCTTCTCCGACGACTGGGATGACCCGGGCATCGGCGTCGACGTCCGCGGCGTGGAGGCATCGCAGCGGTCGACGCTGTCGGAGTGGTTCCCGGCCGCGACGTGCGAACTGGCCGGAGGCATGGCGACCGCCTACCACCGCCGCCCTCGGCCCGGTGCTCTCGACGTCGCCGCGATCGCGCACGTCAAGCTCGGCAGCGGCTCGGCCTGGCAGGGGTACTACATGTACGCCGGCGGGACGAACCCTGCGGAAGGGCTCGAGGAGACGCAGGCGACCGGCTATCCGAACGACATGACGCGGATGAGCTACGACTTCCACGCACCGATCGGCGAGGCGGGCCGCGCGGCTCCGAGCCACGCCCCGCTGCGCCTGCAGCACGCGTTCGCCGCGGCGTTCGGCGACCGGGTCGCGCCGGCCGTCGCCCACTTCCCGCGAGTGCGGCCGTCCGGCGTGGAGGATGCCGAGACGCTGCGCTGGGCCGTCCGGGGCGGCTTCGCGTTCATCGGCTGGCATCAACCGCACGTGCCGTTGTCGACGTTCACCGGCGCGCAGTTCGAGGTCGAGCTCGGCGCGGAGACCCTCGTCTTCCCGAGCACTCCGGTCGACATCCCCGCAGGTACGCTCGCCCGCTGGCCGCTGGCGCTCGACGTCGCCGGGACCGGGATCACGTGGGCCACGGCATCCGCCCTGACCGTGCTGCCGGGCGACGTACCGACGCTCGTCCTGGTCGAGGATGCCGGAATCCCCGTCGAGATCACGCACGACGGGGTCGTCCGGGGCGCGTCGCCCGGCGGCCCGGCTCTGCGCATCGGCGGGATCGACGTGCTGGTGCTGCCGGCAGCGGATGCCGCGCGCACCTGGGTCGTCGAATCAGGTGCGCGCCAGCTGCTCGTGTCGGATGACGAGGTCACCCCAGATGGCGCGTCCGATGTGCGCCGGCTGCTCGTGTCGGACGATGATCTCACGTGGGATGCCGACGGAACGGTGTCCGCGCGGACCTCGCGGCCGCGGCCGGAGGTCCGCGCGTACGCCGGAGGCGCCTGGCACGACCTGTCGTGGCGGCATGTCTCCGGGTCGCCGATGGAGGCGCCGGTGCCGTCCCGGGTGGTGCGGCACCCGTCGACGCCGTCGGGGGACTACGGCTCGCGTGCCGGCCGGCAGGCCGCGCCGTCGGATGCGGTGTTCGACGCGCATGCGGCGGTGTACGCGCTCGATGTTCCTCCCGGTACGGAAGACGACGCCGTGCTGATCGTGCGCTGGGCCGGTGATGTCGCACAGCTGCGGGTGGACGGCAGGACCGCGACCGACCGGTTCTGGGACGGTTCGGCTCTCGTCGTGAACCTGCGCGATGCGGGCGTCCGTGCCGGGTCGGTCGTCGAGCTGCATGTGCTGCCGCTGCGCCGCGACAGCGGCGTGCATCTGCCGGCGGATGCTGCGGATCGGCTCGCCGCGGCATCCGGAGCCCTGTGCGCTGTCGACTCGGTCGTGCTGTCGCAGCGTGCCCTGTGGCGCGAGATCCGAGGCTGACGGGGCCGAGTCGCCCGCCCCGAAAGGGCAGTTGCGCACAGTGCGGCGCACGCACACCGTGCGGAACTGCCCTCTCGGCGGGCCGGCGATGCCTGACACGCGCCGCGCGCGCCTCAGCGGAGCGCGTGGCTCTTCCGCTCGACGAGCGTCGTCCCGATCACGCCGCCGTCGGCGGAACCGCCCTCGATCTCCGCCACCAGCGCCGCCACGGCGCGATCGGCGAGGGCGGCGAAGTCCTGCCGGATCGTGGTGAGCGGGGGACGGTAGTTCGCGGCATCCGGAACGTCGTCGAATCCGATCACCGCGACGTCCTCCGGAACGCGGTGTCCGGCGTCGGCGAGCGCCCGCAGCAGCCCGAGCGCCATCTGGTCGTTCGCGCAGAAGACCGCTGACGCTGTGCCGAGCGATCGGGCTGCCGCATGACCCGAGCCGGCGGACCAGTCGCCGCGGACCACGGCGGGCGGCTCGATACCGGCGGCGAGCAGCGTCTCGCGCCAGCCGCGTTCGCGTTCGGCGGCGGCGAACGAATCCGCCGGTCCCGCAAGGTGGTGCACGGGCGCGTGGCCGAGTTCGAGCAGTCGCGTCGTGGCCGACGCCGCTCCGCCGGCATGATCGCTGCGCACCGTCCGGAGACCCGTGTCGTCGGCGGCATCCACCACGACGAGTCGGAGCCCTGCCGGCCGATCGGATGCCGAGACCTGCGCCGAGGCCTCGTTCAGCACGATCGCACCGTCCACGCCCTGATCCTCGAGACGATGGAACGCGCGGCTCACGCCGTCGGCGCCGGCTGCCGTCACGACCGTGAGCGCGTACCCGCGTTCTTCCGCCGCCTCGGCGGTGGCCTGCAGCATCCGGGAGTTTCCGACGGTCGCGAGAGTCGTCACGACGAGGCCGATCGTCTGCGAACGTCCGGTGCGCAGGGCCCTGGCGGCGGGATGCGGGCGGTAGCCGAGCTCGGCCATCGCCTGCTCGACGCGGGACCGGGTCGCCGGGTCGACGCGCGGGCTGTCGTTGACGACGCGGGACACGGTCTGACCGGATACTCCGGCGAGGGCGGCGACCTGCGCCATCGACACGCGTCCGGACGGCACGCGCGTGCGTGCTTCTCTCGCCTCGGTCACTGGCATCCTCCCGTTCTCGACTCCTCCGTGTTGACGTTACCATCGGCCAGGCGCTACCGTGTTTACGTGAACATGCACGAATCCACGGAGCTGCGAAACACCGAACTCGCCGCCGGCGTCGTCAAGCGGGCCACGACCCTCGCCGACGGCCGCGAGCTCATCTACTTCGATGATCCCGGCACGACCCTCGATGCCGAGCGCTCGGTCGACGCCCGCGCCCTCGACCCGCGCCCCGAGACCGCATCCATGCGCCTCGACGTCCTCACCGGAGACTGGATCACGGTCGCCGCGAACCGGCAGAACCGTGTGATGATGCCGTCCGCCGACGCCGACCCGCTCGCCCCGCAGACGCCGACGAACCCGTCCGAGATCCCGTCGCGCTACGACGTCGCCGTGTTCGAGAACCGCTCCCCCGCTTTCGGCCCGGCCCTTCCCGACGGGTTCGGCGGCGTGCCCGTAGCAGCCAACCCACCGCGTGGGCTGGATGATCTCGCCGCCCTCGGCCTCGAGCGCGCCCGCACATCGGTCGGCCGCTGCGAAGTCGTGTGCTTCAGCCCGGAGCACTCCGGGTCCTTCGGCACACAGACCGTCACCCGTGCACGCACGGTCATCGAGGCATGGGCGGACCGCACGGCAGCGCTGTCGCAGATCCCCGGCATCGAGCAGGTCTTCCCGTTCGAGAACCGCGGCGAGGCGATCGGCGTGACCCTCCCGCATCCGCACGGCCAGATCTACGCGTACCCGTACGTCACCCCTCGGACGACGCGGGTGCTCGACAGCATCGACCGCACCGCCCCCGACCTGTTCGCGCGCATTCTCGAGTCGGAGCAGAACTCCGACCGCGTCGTGCTGCAGGGCGAGCACTGGACCGCGTTCGTGCCCTTCGCCGCCCGTTGGCCGCTCGAGGTGCACCTCATGCCGCATCGGCACGTCGCCGACTTCGCCGAGACGAACGAGGCCGAGCGCGACGAGCTCGCCCCGCTCTACCTGCGCCTGCTCCGCGGTGTCGACGCGCTCTACGAGACGCCCACGCCGTACATCGCCGCCTGGCATCAGGCGCCGGTGCACGTCGGACGCGACAGCGTGCGCCTGCACCTGCAGCTGACCAGCCCGCGCCGCGCCGCCGACAAGCTCAAGTTCCTCGCCGGCAGCGAATCGGCCATGTGGGCATGGACGGCCGAGATCCCGCCCGAGAAGTCCGCCGAGCGACTGCGCGAAGCGATCGCCTCCGTCGCGGACCCCGCTTCCTGACCTTCCTTCCGTCGGAGACACCATGACCACTGAATCCACCGCCCGAGAGCTCTTCGTCTCCCTGACCGGCCACGAGCCGGACGGCGTCTGGTCGGCGCCGGGCCGCGTCAACCTCATCGGCGAGCACACCGACTACAACGAGGGCTTCGTCCTGCCGTTCGCGATCCCCCACCGCACGGTCGCCGCCGTCGGTCGGCGTGAGGACGATCGCGGCCGCGTACGCGTCGCCTCGACCTTCGCGGCCGAGCCGGTCGAGGTCGCCCTCGACGAGCTCGACACGCTGTTCCCGACGCCCACCGGCGCGGAGCCCGCCGTCCCGGAGTGGGCCGCGTACCCGCTCGGGGTCGCCTGGGCGATGCAGGATGCCGGCGTCATCGGCACCGGCGTCGACATCGCGATCGCCTCCGACGTGCCCGTCGGCGCCGGGCTGTCGTCCTCGGCCGCGATCGAGGGTGCCGCGGCATCCGCTCTGAACGACCTGTGGTCCGCGGGCCTCGACAAGACCGCACTCGCCCGGATCGGCCGCCGCGCCGAGAACGAGGCCGTGGGTGCGCCGACCGGGATCATGGACCAGATGGCGACCATGATCGGCGGCGTCGACACCGCGATCTTCCTGGACTGCCGCTCGCTCGAGGCGCGGCAGGTGCCGCTGGCCGTCGCCGACTCCGGGCTCGCGATCCTCGTGATCGACACGCGCGTCAAGCACGCCCACTCGACCGGCGGCTACCGCGAGCGTCGGGAATCCTGCGAACGCGGCGCCGCGATCATGGGCGTGCCGTCGCTGCGCGATGTCTCGGTCGACGACCTGCCGCGCGCCGCCGAGCTCATGGATGATGTGACGTTCCGCCGCGTGCGCCACATCGTGACCGAGAACCAGCGCGTGCTCGATACCGTCGCCGTGCTGCGCGCCGAAGGCCCCCGTGCGATCGGCGACCTGCTCGTCGCCTCGCACGTGTCGATGCGCGATGACTTCGAGATCTCGGTGCCCGAGCTCGACACGGCCGTCGAGGCGGCCCTGGCCGCCGGAGCCATCGGCGCCCGCATGACCGGTGGCGGTTTCGGCGGTGCGGCCATCGCGCTGATCGAAGCGGATGCCGAAGCCGCCGTGTCCGCGGTCGTCACCGCCGCGTTCGCCGCCGCGGGCTTCGAGGAGCCCGCGCTGTTCACCGTCACACCCTCGGCCGGCGCGCGTCGCGACGCCTGACCCCCGGGCGTTCGAATCGCTCGAATGACCCGCAATCGGCCCAGCGAAGGGTCATTCGAGCGACTCGAACCGGGGGATCCCCCACAACGAACCCTGGCAGAATGAACGAGGCGCGCTCGCGCCGCGGAAGGAGCACCATGAGTTGGATCGTCACCGGCGGCGCCGGCTACATCGGATCGCACGTCGTCCGCGCCCTTGCGGATGCCGGGCTCCAGCCGGTCATCCTCGATGACCTCTCCAGCGGAGTCGCCTCCTTCGTGCCCGAGGGCGTCCCGTTCGTCCAGGGCTCGATCCTCGACCGCGACCTCGTGGAGCAGGCGCTGCGCGACCACGACGCCGAGGGCGTCATCCACGTCGCCGGTTACAAGTACGCCGGCGTCTCGGTCCAGCGTCCGCTGCACACGTACGCGCAGAACGTCGAGGGCACCCGCATCGTCCTCGAGGCGATGGCGGCCGCGGGCGTTTCGAACATCGTGTTCTCCTCCTCCGCCGCGGTCTACGGCACCCCCGACGTGGCCCTCGTCACCGAGGACACGGCGAAGGCACCCGCCAGCCCCTACGGCGAATCCAAGCTCATCGGCGAATGGCTGCTGCGCGACCAGGCGACGGCGACCGCGGCATCCGAAACGCCGCTGCGTCACACCTCGCTGCGCTACTTCAACGTCGTCGGATCCGCCGATCCGACCGTGTACGACGTCAGCCCGCACAACCTGTTCCCCATCGTGTTCGAGGCGCTGCTGGCCGGAAAGACGCCGCGCATCAACGGCGACGACTACGCCACCGAGGACGGCACCAACGTCCGCGACTACGTGCACGTCGGCGACATCGCCGCCGCCCACGTCGCCGCCGCGAAGCGCCTGGCCGGCGGCGAGCCGATCGAGCCCGCGTACAACCTCGGCTCCGGCGACGGACTGAGCGTCAAGCAGATCATGGATGCCGTGGCCCGCGTCACGGGCGTCGACTTCACCCCCGAGATCGGGCCGCGCCGCGCCGGCGACCCCGACCGGATCGTCGCGGCAGGCGACCTGGCGGCCCGCGACCTGGACTGGAAGATGCGCTACACCGTCGACGAGATGGTGCGCACCGGCTGGGAGGCCCGCCGCAACGCCGGCTGACCCGCCGCCCCGCATCCGCGAGACGTACGCTGCAGCGTGAGACTTGGCCGGTGCAGCCACGTCTCACCACACGAAGTACGTCTCGCGAGGGGCGGGGCGACCGGACCTCAGGGGACGGGGAGAGCCGCTTCCGGCGCGAGATCGCGCGTGCGGATCGGGTAGAGCCAGAAGCACAGCCACGCCAGCGCCGTGAACGCCATCGGCACCACGGCCAGCATGATCCGGATGCCGCCGTCGACGGCGCCCGGCTGCGCATCGCCGAGCGACGCATCGAACCCCGAGGCGTTCAGCACCCAGGCGGCGACGATCGCCTGCAGCACGACCGAGCCGCGGACGACGAAGCCGTTCACCCCGAAGTAGACGCCTTCGCGGCGCTGACCGGTGCGCTCGGCATCCGCATCGATGATCTGCGACAGCACGACCTCGAGCAGCTGCAGCAGCCCGCCCACTCCGACTCCCACGGCGATGCCGACCAGCGCGGCCCCCAGTACGGTCGCGGGCAGCAGGTAAGCGAGCACCGCGAGACCGAAGACGGCGACGGCCCAGAGCAGCGCCGTCCGCGGGGTCGTGCGGCGCACCACCGCGCTCCACAGCACGATCGCCGGGATCGCCGTCACGAAGATCGCCCCGAGCAGGATGCTGCCCTCGCCCTCGGCGGCGTGCAGCGAGTACCGCACGTAGAAGGGGATCGCCGCGAGGATCACCGCGATCGCCGTCTGCACGAACAACGATCCCAGCACGTACGGCACGAACGCGCGGTTGCCGAACGTGTACCGCATCTGGTCCGTCCACGCCATCGCGGCCTCGGCATCCGGCGCCTCGCCGCGACGCTCGATCATGCCGCCCGCGAACGACCACGCCAGCATGACCAGGCAGACCGCCCCGAGCGCGACGGCCATACCCGGCCACCCGATCGCGTCGTACAGCAGCGGCGCACCGGCAGTGCCGAGCACCATGCCGACGATCGCGAAGATCTGCCGCGGAACGTTCCCCTTGGCGCGCTCGCTCGTGGTGCGGAAGATCTCCGGGAACAGCGCCGAGATGTTCAGCACCACCACCACGAAGGCGATGTCGTACACCGCCGCGACGATGAGGAACCACACGATCAGACCGGCGGCGGGGAGCGAAGGAGGCATCCAGACCAGTGCGAACGCCACGACCAACGGCACGATCCCCAGACCGATCCACGGGACCCGACGGCCCCACGGGGTGCGCATCCGGTCGGACACGGCGCCGACCAGCGGATTCAGCAGGGCGTTGAGGATGCCGTGGGCGATCATCGCCACAGCGACCCACTCGGCTGGCACCCCGAGATGCGCGACGTAGAAGTACACGACGAAGGCCGAGAAGGTCTGCGCCATCAGCTGCGTCGGGAATCCGGATGCGCCGAACGCGATCGTCTGCGCCCGCCCTGGCGCGCCGGTGAGTCGCCGATCACGGAGGCGGGTGATCAGGCTCATCGCGGGTGCTCCCTCGATCGGATGCTCGGTCGGCGAGACCCACCGCGCCGGCGAAGGCGACGATCAGGCCGCCGTTGCGGGCGGATCGGCGATCGTGCTCAGCTCCGCCGGCCCCGCTGCAGGTCTCTCAGCGCGCGCCAGCCGACGCGCACGAGTCGTTCTTCCGCGATCGTAGCGGCCACGAGCGGATCCGTGAGCAGGCGTCGCTCGAATCCGCGCTTCGCCGCACTGAAGTCGACGGCCGCACGCAGCTCGTCGCCGTCGACCATGGGATGCAGGAAGATCTCGGTGACGCCGGCAGGCACGGTGCGCAGCAGCTCGAGGAAGCCGTCGCGGACCTGTTCGTACGTCTCCTCGTCGTCGGTCCCCTCGTTCGCCAGCGGGAACGGATGCGTCCAGGTGCGGTCGGGGATCACCACGCCGAGGGCGTCCGCGCCGGCCGCAGCGCGTGTCGCGGCATCCTGGAACGATGGCTCGAGGTCGGTCCCGTCGACGAAGCGCGGCAGGCGGAACGGCAGCCCGTGCTCGGCGGCGAGGCCCAGAGTCTCGGTGAGGAAGTCGCGGCCTGTCGCCAGTCCGTAGACGGATCCCATGTGGTTGTCGAGATGGGTGACGTCCACTCCGGCATCCAGCGCGGCCTGCAGCTGTGCGGCGAGCTCGGCGGCGACGTCGCCGGCATCCGCCTGCTCTTCGACCGAGCGCGCGAGCGCCGGGAAGTACCCTGCCTCATCGACGAGCGACGTCGCCGTGCCGGTCAGCGGCCGCCAGCGGTAGTCGGTCCATTCGCTCGTGAGCACGAGGTGCACACCGACGTCGAGATCCGTGCGCGCGGCCGCGAACGCGAGCGCCTCCGGCGCCCACGCGCACGGCACCATGACGGTGGCCGAATCGAGATGTCCGGAGTCCAGCAGCTCGGTGATCGCGGCGTTGGCGGCATGGCACATGCCGAAGTCGTCGGCGTTGAGGATGATCGCTCTGGCATCGGGGGCGAGTCCGAGCCGAGCGGTGAGGTCCGACGGAGGCGGCGTCATCGCGGGGTCCTGTCTGTGCGGGTGAGGATGCCGGAGAAGATCTTCTCCTGCAGGACGGAGGTGGCTTCGCCGACGGCTCCGAGCAGCGTCGCCTCCCGACCGAACGACGAGACCACGAAGGTCAGCGGCAGCAGGTGCGCGACCTCGTCCGCCGCTTGCCGCACCGCCCCGACGAAAGCGGGATGCGCGGCATCGCCGGCGAGCACGAATGCCGAGGGGTCGAGGACGAGGGTGATGCTCCCCGCGACGAGGATGAGCCGGCCGGCGAGCTCGGCCATCATCTCGATCGCGGCGGAGTCGCCGGCGAGCGCCGCCTCGAGGTGCGTCCGCAGCGGCTCGCCCGGATCGCGCCCGTTCGTCAGAGCGAGATCCGCGACCACCACCTCGTTCAGGACGGGTGCTCCGACCGGGAGGCCCGGCTGCGGCAGATACATGACCTCCCCCGCGATGCCGGTGGCACCGCGCCGCAGCATCCCGTCGATCACGATGCCGGCGCCCAGACCGTCGTCGATCGTCAGCAGCGCGAAGCTGTCGTGCCCGGTCGCCGCCGTGCCTGCCAGCTCGGCGAGAGCCGCGAGATTGACGTCGTTCTCGATGCGCACGTCGCACCCCAGTCGGGCCTCGAGCGCAGAGCGGAACGCCCCGCCGTCCGGGCCCACGTCGTCTCGGATCGCGCCGTCGCGACTGACGATGCCCGGCACGCCGACGACGGCCACGCGCAGTGCACCCGAGGCGGGGGCGAGAACTCCGGTCAGCAGCGCGGTGAGCGCGTCGACCCGATCCGCCAGGTCGCCGACGGTGGGGAATGGGCCGCTCCCCTCGGCGAGGACGCGACCTGTCGGGTCCAGGATCGCGACGCTCGCCGAGTGGTGGTCGATGTGCACAGCGGCCGCGCACCCGAGGCTCGGGTTCAGCGCGACCCGGGCCGCCGCGGGTCCGCGTGTCGCACGGTCCTCCCCAGCGGATGCCACAGCTTCCCCGTTCTCCAGCATCCGTAGGACCTGCGTGACAGCGGTTCGCGACAGCCCGGTCTCGCCCATCAACTCCGCACGGGTCAGGGGGCCGCGTCGTGCCAGCGCCTCCAGGATCGCTCGAGCGTTCAGGCTTCGCAGCAGGGTCTGCGGGCCGGCTGGAGGTCGTGTCACTGCGCTTCCCCGTGCTTCGTCAAGAATGAGTATGTCATGAAGTGTCACACTTCTCGACACATTGTGTCATACCCGACTGAAGAAGCTTGCGAGCGACTAGGACCGGTTGCCGAGCGCGATCAGCTGCTCGATCTGCTCGCGGTCGATGCCCATACCGGGGAACCCGGCGAGCCGCCCGATGGGGAACGACGCCATCATCTTCGCCATCGCCTCGTCGGTCATGATCCCGGCATCCATCGCACCGTCCGCGGCCTCCTGACCACCGGCCAGCTGCTCCCGAACGATGGGACCTGTGACCGGGTGCGCCAGCAGCTCCCCGATCGATGAGTTCGCCGTCAGCGGGATGCGCACCTCGTCGCCGGCGACCTGCACCGACGTCGCGCCGCGCAGGTCGCGGCTCGACGCGCCGACCTCGACCCGGTAGGAGCCGCCCTCGACGACGAAGCGGTCGACGCGGATGTCCCAGTAGGCGAGATCCTCGCGACGGATGACGACCGAGACGTCCCGCGTCTCACCCGCGGCGAGCGCGACCGAGGCGAACGCCTTGAGCTCGCGCGGGGCGCGCTCGACGGCCGAGGTCTCGGGCGCGGCATACACCTGCACGACCTCGCGGCCGTCGACGGCACCCGTGTTCGTCACGGCGACGGTGACCCGGATGTCGCCGTCGCCTTCGACCGTGGCCGTCGGCGCCCCGTAGGAGAACGTCGTGTACGACAGTCCGTGACCGAACGGGAACGCCACATCCATCTTCCGCGCGTCGTACCAGCGGTAGCCGACGAAGACCCCTTCGCCGTAACGGACGTGACCGAACGCGCCGGGGAAGCTCCCGAACGCCGGGGTGTCCTCGAGACGATGCGGGATGGTCTCCGCGAGCCGTGCCGACGGGTTCACGGCGCCAGTGAGGACATCGACCGTGGCCGAGCCGCCGGCCTGGCCGAGCAACCACGCCTCCACGATCGCCGGCACCCGATCGGCGAAGGGCAGCGCCACGACCGATCCGTTCGACAGCACGACCGCGACCTTCGGGTTCACGGCGAGCACGGCATCCACCAGCTCGAGCTGGACGGCGGGCAGATCGAGGTGCGTCCGGTCGAAGCCCTCCGACTCGTCGGCATCGGGCAGCCCCAGGAACAGCACGGCCACGTCGTTCTCCGCCGCGAGCGCGACCGCCTCGGCGCGGAGCGCCTCGGCATCCCCCGACGCTTCGACAGGTCCACCGATCGAGCCGTCGAACGTGAATCCGGGCGCGAACGAGACGCGGTCCCCGAAGGCGTCCAGTGCGGTATCGAGGCGGGTCGGGTTGATGTGCGACGACCCGCCGCCCTGGAAGCGGGGAGTGCGCGCGAACTCGCCGATCACGGCGATCGATGCCGACGGTGCCAGCGGGAGCACGGGCGTCCCGTTCACCGGAGCGTTCTGCAGCAGCACGATCGAACGGCCGGCGACCTCACGCGCGAGAGCGTGGTGCGCCTCAGCATCCAGGGGCCCGGTGACGGTCGGACGTGCCTGCGCCTTGGCGACCAGGTCGAGCACTCGGCCGGCTGCGGTGTCGAGCACCGACTCATCGAGGGACCCGTCCTTCACCGCGGCGACGATCTGGGCATCCGTGAAGCCGCCGCTCGCCGGCATCTCGAGGTCGAGACCGGCGGCCAGGCCCTTGACGCGCTCGTTCACGGCGCCCCAGTCCGACACGACCAGGCCTTCGAAGCCCCAGTCGTCGCGCAGGACGTCGCCGAGCAGCCACGGGTCCTCCGAGGCGTACACGCCGTTGATGCGGTTGTACGAGCACATGACCGTCCACGGCTGGGCGTCCTTCACGACGTACTCGAAGCCGCGCAGGTAGATCTCGTGCAGCGGACGCGGGTCGATGTCGCTCGAGGAGCGCATCCGATCGTCCTCCTGATTGTTCGCCGCGAAGTGCTTGAGCGACGATCCGACGCCCTGCGACTGGATACCGCGGACGAGGCCGGCTCCGATCCGGCCGGCGAGGATCGGGTCCTCCGAGACGTACTCGAAGTTGCGACCGCACAGCGGCGAGCGCTTGATGTTGATGCCGGGGCCGAGGATCACCGCGACGTCCTCGATCGCGGACTCCACGCCCAGCGCCACGCCGACGCGCTCGGCGAGCTCGGGGTCGAAGCTCGATCCGAGGGCGACGGCCGGCGGGAAGCAGGTCGCGGGGACGCTGTCGTTCAACCCGAGGTGGTCGCTGGCGGCGGCCTGCTTGCGCAGCCCGTGCGGACCGTCGGTGAGCATGATCGACGGGACGCCGGCCCGGTCGATCGCCGTGGTCGTCCAGAAGTCGGCGCCACTGGTGAGCGATGCCTTCTCTTCGAGAGTGAGGTCCTGAGGGTCGGTCATCTGGTTCGCCTTTCGCCGCTTCCGCCATGGATCGCTCGGTCAGGATACGTCCTCTCGACGGCAAAAAGCAAGCAGTGTTCGGTTTTCGCTTCCGTGGATGCCGCGGCGCCGATACGCTGGCACCATGACGCGACGCGGGGCCTATGCCAAGGGGATCGCCAAGCGCGAGGAGATCCTGACGACAGCACTCGAAGTCGTCGCCGCCCACGGGTATCGACGCGCCTCGGTCCGGGAACTCGCGGATGCCGTCGGCCTCAGCGCCGCGGGCCTGCTGCACTACTTCGACAGCAAGGAAGAGCTCTTCACCGCAATCCTCCGCAAGCGCGACGAGCACGATCAGACGGCGTACGGTGCCGACGGCGCCGGCATCGACATGCTGCTCACCGTCATCCGCCACAACGCGACCGTGCCAGGGCTCGTTCAGCTGTACGCCCAGCTCGCCGTCGAAGCGGTCGATCCGGAGCATCCGGCGCACGCGTTCTTCCGCGAGCGGACCGAGGGCCTGCAGGAGCACTTCCGCGCCGCCGTCGTCCGCGCCCAGGAGGACGGTGACATCCGCGCCGATCTGGATCCCGCATGGGTCGCGACGAGCGTGCAGGCGCTGTCGGACGGCCTGCAGTCGATGTGGCTCCTGGATCCGGACCTCGACATGGCCGCGCACATCGAGCAGTTCCTGGACACCCTGCGTCCGGGACCGAAAGGAGGAGCACTGTGACCGACGCACCCGTCGTGCAGACGGCATCCGGTCCGGTCCGCGGATTCTGGCGGGATGCCGGGACGCCGAACGCCTCTGCGGCGTTCCTCGGCATCCCGTTCGCCGAAGCTCCCGTCGGGGCGCTTCGCTTCGCCGCCCCGGTACCGCCCGAGCCGTGGACCGACGTGCGCAACGCGACGACCTACGGCGCGACCGCGCTGCGGCGCGACCCCGGCGAGACGCTGATCCCCGAGCCGCCGATCCCGGGCGATGCGATCCTCAACGTCAACGTGTTCACGCCGATGTCCGACGAGAAGCTCCCGGTACTGGTCTGGATCCACGGCGGCGGGTACACCGAGGGGTCGCCGGCGAGCCCGTGGTACGACGGCAGCCGGTTCAATCGCGACGGCGTCGTGACGGTGACGCTGTCGTATCGGCTGGGTTTCGACGGGTTCGGCTGGATCGAGGGCGCCCCGCACAACCGCGGTGTGCGGGACTGGATCGCCGGGCTCGAGTGGGTGCAGCAGAACATCGCCGCCTTCGGCGGGGACCCGGATCGGGTGACGATCGGCGGACAGTCCGCCGGCGGTGGTGCGGTGCTGACCCTGCTGGGCATGCCCGGCGCCCAGCACCTGTTCCACGGTGCGCTCGCGCTATCGGCGGCGCTCGCCGACATCCCGGTGGATGTCGCGAAGGAACGCGGCGAGCGCCTCGCCAGGATCCTCGAGATCGAGCCGACGCTCGCCGGCTTCCGCTCGGTCTCCGAGTCGCGCATCCTCAAGACCCAGCCCCAGGCGGTCGGCGGCCGCAAGGGACTCGGACTGCTGTCCGGCCTCATAGAGGACGGCCTGCCCTGGGGGCCGATCATCGACGGCGAGCTGGTCATGCGCCCCGCGGTGGACGCCCTGGCATCCGGCGTCGGCTCCGACAAGCCCCTCGCGCTCGGCGCCACAGACGACGAGTTCACGATGATCGCCGACCAGGCGCCGCGCGCGCTGCGGGTCGTTCCCTCGGCCGCCCTGCTGCGCGGTGTGCTGCGCGATCGCGGCGTCCGGCGCGCGTACCTGCGGGCGAACCGGCCGCAGCGTGCGAAGGGATCGGCGGCGATGGTCGGCCGGTTCGTCACGGACCACGTCTTCCGCACCCTGGTCGTCCGCGTCGCCGAGGCCCGCCGGACAGCGGATGCCGAGACCTGGGTCTACGCGTTCAGCTGGGTGTCGCCGACGAAGGGGTGGTCGTGCCACTGCCTCGACGTTCCGTTCTGGTTCGACGGGCTCGATCGGGAGCGCGTCTCGGACCTGGCTGGCCCGAATCCGCCGCAGTCGCTCGCGGACGACCTGCACGGCGCCGCGGTCTCGTTCGTCACCGCCGGCGCCCCCGGCTGGCCCGCGTGGCGGACCGAGCCGGGGACGGCGAGGGTGTTCGGTGGCGACGGCCTGCCGGTCTCGACCACGGCCTACGACGACGTGCTCGCTCTCGTCTGACTCAGCCGACGACGACGATCTCGTTCGGCACATGGGGCAGCTCACCGGACGCGATCTCCTCGCCGGTGTGCGGGTCGAGCGCCACGATCGTGCTGTTGGCCGAATCGGTCACATACACGACATCGCCGACAGTCGCGATGGCGGGGTGCGGCTGCTGCCACTCGGTCGGGCTCTCCCACGCCTCGATCGCGTCGTGGGATGCCGTGATCTCCCCCGTGGCGGGGTCGATGATGTGCAGGCGTCCGTCCGAACCGATCATGACGGCGTCGCCGTCCTCGGTGCGCGTGACGCCGCGCCAGGTGTAGCTGATCCCGTCCGGCAGCGCGACCTTCTGGATCGTCTTCGCCTCGGTGTTCACGAGCGCCAGGTTCGTCAGCAGGTAGCCCTCGGCATCCGGGTCGTCCTTGTAGTCCATCACGACGAGCGGGCTGTGCTCGGTGGCGTAGGCGTTGCCGATGCGGCCGAACTCGTCGGGCGAGGTGAGCTTGGTGATCGCACCGTCGGCGTAGACGAGCGCGCCGTCCTCGCAGCCGAACACGAGGGCCTCGTCCGCGGCCGCGCCCTCGCCGTGCACGTTGGGGCACTGGTCGTTCACCGCGATCTCGGCGCCGTCGGCGTCCACCGCACGGATGCCGGTGCGCCCGCTCGCATCGCCGACCGTGGTCACGAACGTGCCGTCCTCGAGGACGACCGAGACGCCGTGGTGCGCGTCGACGCCCTCGATGACCTCGGCATCCGGCAGCACGCCGTCCGCCTCGGCGAGCGCGGCCGTGTCGAAGATCGTCGTGTCGCTGGTGGCGTCGTCGTAGAGCACGGTCCTGCCCCCGTGGCGCACCACGTGACCGGCGGCCGCGGCCTCGACGACCTGATCGGTGAGCTCCGGCTCGCGCACGTCGAGCAGCCGGAAGCCCTCCGAGGTGGTCACGAACACATGGCGGTCGTCGCCGGCCGCGTTGAGGCGGACGAACTCCTCGGACGGCAGGTCGTCGATCACGTCGAGCGTCTCGCCGTCGACGACGAGCACCCCGCCCTCGTAGGCGACCGCGATCCGCGGACCGGTGCTCGCGGCATCCGTGCTAGTGGGCTCGTCGGCGGGCGCCTCGGCGGCTGGTTGGCCGGCGCATCCGGCGAGGAGCAGGGCGGCGCCTGCGACGCCTGCGACGAAGCGCGCCGTTCGCGTGAGCTGTGTCATCGTTCTTCCTTTCGTCGCCCTCGCGGGCGGGGTGGGTGCCCTCTCGGGCGGGGTGCCCTGTCGGGCAGGGGTCAGGGGGCGAGTCCTTCGGCGATGCGATCGGTGTTGACGCGCATCATGTCGAGGTACGTGTCGCCGGGTTCTCCCGTCGCGGCGAGGGACTCCGTGATGAGTTCGACGACCGCCACCTCGCGATCGGCCTCGTCGGCGAGCACCTGCACGAGGCGGGCGGGCGAGGACGACTCCGCGAAGATCGTCCGCACGCCGGCCCGATCGATCGCGTCGACGAGCTCCTGCAGGTCGGCGAGGCTGGGCGCGGCAAGCGTCGTTCCGCCCGGAATGGCGGCGCCGAGCAGCGTCACATCGAAGCGGCGGGCCAGATAACCGAAGACGTGATGATTCGTGACGAGCGCGCGATGCTCTGCCGGGATGGCTCCGAACGCGGTCGCCATCTCGTCGTCGAGCTGCGCGAGCTCTGTCCGATACGCGTCCGCGGCCGCACGGACATCGGCCGCACCGCTGCCGGCGAGTTCCGCGAGCGCCAGCTCGAGAGCATCAACGACGAGGAGCATCTGCACGGGGTCCGTCCAGAAGTGCGGGTCGGGGCCCGCGCCGTCGGCGTACTCGACCGTCTCGACGTGGTCGCCCGCGAGGAGCACATCGACGCCTTCGTCGGCCGCCGCCTCGACGTGCTGGGTCAGGCCCTCCTCGAGCCCGAGCCCGTTCGCCACGACGAGGTCGGCGGCACGCATGCCTGCGGCCTGCTGGGCGGAGAGCTCGAACGAGTGCGGGTCGGCGCCGGGGGCCATCAGCGTCACGACATCCAGGTGGTCTCCGGCGATCTCGGACACGACGTCACCGAGGATGTTCGTGGTCACGTAGACGCTCGGACGGTCGGATGCCGAGGCGGAGCACCCGGTCAGACCGGCGAGCACTCCGACAGCGGCGACGACGGCCGCAATACGACGTACCCCACTCATCGTCCGGTCCCCGCGAGATGCAGCGGCGCGTAGGCCGTCTCGAACGTCCGGGCGACGCGCGCGCCGTCGGCGGCATCGATCTCCCACATCGTCTGCTCGATCGGGCCGTTCAGATAGGCCCGGTTCTGGTCGACGACGAACTTCACGCCGTCGGCCGCCTCGGCATCCGCAAGGGATGCCGTCGCGAGCGGCTCCGTGCGCGCGACGACCTGCCCGTCCGCGAGAACGAGCACGGCGCCGTCCGCCGTGAGCGCCAGCACCCGCCCGTCCGCATCATCGATCGCGGCGGCCTGCACGATCGGCTCCCCGACGTCCTGGATGGTCCACGACCGCTGCCGGGTGTCGAGGATCCACACCCCTGTGCTGCCGGCGACCGCCGCCACGCGGGCGCGCGCCTCCCGTGCGGCGAAGCCCATCGCAGCGGGCGCGGCCCCCTCGGGGTACGGGATGCGCTCGACCGCGGCGGGGTCGCCACCGGTGAACATCACGGCTCCGTCCGCGCAGCCGATCACGACGCCGACGACCGTCGTGATCGTCCCGCTGGCGTTCTCGCACGGGATGCCGTCGCCGACCGTGCTGCCGTCGGCTGCGACCACGCGCAGCGACGGGGATGCGCCGCCTCCGGCATCCGTCATCACAGCCCCGGACGTCAGCGGCACGACCAGCCCGCCGCGGGCGGCCGGAATCCGGAAGGCCTCCTCGAGCTGCCCGTCGGCGAGCGCCGGGGCGTCGAGGAGAACAGCCTCGTCGTCGAACCGGATGCCGATGCCGACGTCGCCGGTGGCGACCGAGGCGACGCCCTGCCCCGTGACCTCGCCGAGCACCTGTGCGGGAGCCTCGTAGTAGTGGAAGTGGTCTATGTGGCTCCACGTCCACACCCCGCTGTCGATCACGGTGACCGATCCTTCGCGGATGCCGAAGAGGTATCGACCGTCCGTCACGACGTCCTCGACCGGCTCGATCTCGGCCAGCACGGACGTCTCCTCGTCGAGGAGATCGAGGTGATGCACGACGCCGTCGACATCGATCGTCGTGAGGTGCAGCGCCGGCTCCGCGAGCTCGCGAGCCCCTTCGATCCGGCCGTGTCCGTCGCCCTCCGTCGTCGTCGATGACGTCGGTTCGGGTGCCGGCGCGGCAGGTGCGGCGCACCCTGCGAGCGTCAGGAGGAGGATGCCGGATGCTGCGGCGAAACGGAGTCTCATGGGGTCCTTTCGGAGAGGGCGCGGCGGCGCCCGACGGTGGCGAACCGGGCGAACCGGTGCAGTGCGGCGGAGAGACCGGCGGCGAGGATCGAGACGAACGCGATCGTCGCTCCGGCCGCGGTGCCGGCGTACCAGGAGACGAGGAGACCCACCGCGACGGCGGCGCAGCCGATGACAGCGGCGAGCGCCATGGTCGTGGGGATGCGCGTCGCCCAGCGACCGGCAGCGACCGCCGGGCCGAGCAGCATGCCGACCACGAGCAGGGATCCGACCGCCTGATAGGCGGCCACGACGGCGAGAGTGATGAGCCCGACCAGCAGCACGTGGGCGAGCTTCGGACGCAGTCCCAGCAGCTGCGCCTGCCGAGGGTCCACCGTGAGCGCGACGAACGCCCGGTGGCCGAGCGCCGCGACGGCGAGCGTGATGATCGCGACGGCAGCGAGCATCGCGACGTCCTCGAGGGAGGCGGCGAGGATGTCGCCGAACAGGATCGCGGTGGCGTCGGTCGCGAAACTGCGCGAGGCGGAGATGATGATGACTCCGAGCGCGAGGCTCGCGACGAACAGCAGCCCGATGCTCGTGTCCGCCGACAGCCGCCCTCGGCGCTGCAGCACGCCGATTCCGACGGACATGCCGGCGGCGCTGCCGGCCGCACCGAGGATGCCCGGGATCCCGATCAGAGTCGCGACGGCGATTCCCGGGAGCATGCCGTGCGCCATGGCCTCACCGAGGAAGGCCATGCCTCGCAGCACCACCCAGGTGCCGACGACACCGCAGATCACGGCGACGAGCATGCCGGTGAGCAGGGCACGCTGCACGAAGGCGATGGTGAACGGGTCGAGAAGGGTCACAGGGAGCGACTGTATCAGTTATTGAGAATGATTTTCATTTGCAATAATGAAGGCGTGTTCTCGTCATCTCTCCTCCTGCCCACGACCCACATGCTGTCGATGCGCGGTGTCGCCGTCGATCACGAGGGGCATCCGGCGCTTCGCGGCATCGACGTGGACGCGCACGCCGGACGGCTGCTGGTGGTCTCAGGGCCGAACGGGTCGGGCAAGTCGACGCTGCTGGGCGCGGCGGCCGGGCTCGTCGTACCGCAGCGGGGGTCGGTCGAGGTCCGGCCGGGCACCCGTATCGCTCTCGTCCCGCAGTCGACGCCGCTGCCGCCGCGCCTGCCGCTGACGGTGCACGATCTGGTCGCGATGGGAACCTGGGGGCGGCTGGGCTCCTGGCGACCGGCTCGCAAGGCGGATCGCGCCGCCATGGCCGACGCCATCGAGACCGTCGGGCTCACGCACCTGACGCGGCGCCGGATCGGGGCGCTCTCCGGCGGCCAGCGTCAGCGAGCGCTGCTGGCGCAGGCGCTCGTCCAGCGGGCCGACCTCGTGCTGCTGGACGAGCCGATGGCGGCGCTGGATGCGCACTCGAGGGCGATCATCGCGGATGCGGTCGATCTTCTCGCCTCGACCGGCGCCGCGGTCGTGGCCGTCACGCACGACCCCGGAGAGTTCCGCCGGATCGACGACCGGCTCGAGCTCGAGGACGGCCTGGTCGCGGCAACTGTCAGAGCGAGGTGACCTCGGCGCCCGGCATCCGGGTCTGCATGACGCGGATCGCCTCGGGGTTGTCGTCGACGAGCACGGCATCGCGCCCGAATACTGCCGCGACGGCTCCGGTGGTGCCGCTGCCCGCGAAGAGATCGAGCACGCGATCGCCTGGCCGGCTCGACGCCTGGACGATGCGCCGGAGGATCCCTTCCGGCTTCTGGGTCGGGTACCCCGTCTTCTCCCGCCCTGTGGTGGGCACGATCGTGTGCCACCAGACGTCCGTGGGGAGCTTTCCCCTCGCCGCCTTCTCGGGCGTCACGAGCCCAGGCGCCATGTACGGCTCGCGATCGACGGCTTCCGAATCGAAGTAGTACGCACCCGGATTCTTGACGTACACGAGGATCGTGTCGTGCTTGGTCGGCCAGCGCCTGCGCGACTTCCCGCCGTAGTCGTACGCCCAGATGAGCTCGTTGAGGAAGCACTCGCGGCCGAAGACGGCATCCATCATGACCTTGGCGTAGTGCGCCTCACGGTAGTCGAGGTGCAGATAGAGCGTGCCGTCATCGGTGAGCAGCCGCCAGGCCTCCTCGAGCCTCGGCATGAGGAACGCACCGTAGTCGTCGAAGCGGTCGTCGTACGTGCGCAGCATCCCGCGGACGCGCTCGTAGGCGTGCCCGTGGAAGCCGTGCCTGATCTCCTTCTCGGAGGCCTCTTCCTCGCCCGGCTGCTCGATCTCGAGCTCCGGCTGCTCGGTGAACCGCCGGGACGTGACGACCTGCCGTTCCTGGGCACGGCCGGTGTTGAACGGCGGGTCGAGATAGACCAGCGCGAAGGATGCCGTCGGCAGCGTCTTCGCGACGTCGAGGCTGTCTCCGTGGACGATCGAGACGGAGCCGAGGGCGTCGGCGTGCCGCGGCGCAGGATCCACGGAGGGGCCGCGCGCCCCGGATGCTCCGGGAAGCGCGGAGCGGTTCTCCGAGGGGTGCGTGGGGGTCACGGAACCCGCTGGAGCCACGCGTCGGTCGAGAACTTCGACTCGACGAGGGCCTCGGCATCCGCGTACTCGTCGGCCGTGATCGCACCATCCTCGGCGTGGGTCAGCGAGCGGAACGTGTCCTTGAACCGTTCGATGATCTCGGCACGGGAGAGCCCGGTCTGGCTGCGCAGCGGATCAACGCGCTTCGCCGCCGACGTGGTGCCCTTGTCGCTGAGCTTCTCGCGGCCGATGCGCAGCACCTCGGTCATCACCTGACCGTCGATGTCGTACGACAGGGTCGCGTGGTGCAGCACGCCGCCGTTGGCGAGGCGCTTCTGGGCGGCCCCGCCGATCTTGCCCGTGGGTGAGGCGATGTCGTTGAGGGGCTGGTAGGTCGCGTCGATGCCGAGCGAGCGCAGCGCCTGCAGCACCCAGTCGTCGAGGAAGGCGTAGGAGTCGGCGAACGTCAGACCTTGGACGAGGGATGCCGGGACGTACAGCGAGTACGTGATGATCTGACCCGCCGCCATGAGCATCGCCCCTCCGCCGGAGATGCGGCGGACGACGTCGAACCCGTGGCGGGCGGCGCCGTCAGGGTCGACCTCGTTGCGGTACGACTGGAACGAGCCGATCACGACGGCGGATTCGTTCCACTCCCAGATGCGCAGCGTCGGACGGCGGCGCCCCTCGCCCACACGCGAGGTGAGCACCTCGTCGAGCGCGAGATTCATGCGGGGGGACACGGCCTTCTCGTGCACGATCTCCCAGTCGAAGTCCTGCCAGCCGGGGGCGGTGACCAGAGCTCGCCGGACGGCGGTGCCGACCGCTTCGGGCGTGAAGCCGAGCAGCTGGGCACCGTCGGGGAGGGCACCGCGGACCGCTGCGGCGATCGCCGTGGCATCCGACTCCACCATCAGGCCGTTGACGGCCGCATCGATGTCGTCGAGAGCGGTGTCGGGCTCGAGGAAGAAGTCTCCGGCGAGCCGGAATCCCTCGATCCGCCCGTCCTTGACCTCGAGGTCGACGACGACGAGCTTTCCACCCGGGACCTTGTACTCACCATGCACGGTCCCAGCCTACGCCGGGCGGCGTGACCTGTGCCGCTCAGCCGCGGGAGGGGATGTGCTTGTCGAGCCAGGCCAGCAGGTCGGCGCGCACGGCGCCCTGCTGCAGCTCGTTGAAGATCTCGTGGCGGGCGTCGGGGTAGACGAGCGTCGTCACGTCGGTGAGCCCGGACCGCTCCCGGTACTCGTCGGCGAGGCGATGCACGCTCCGCGGACCGCCGACGGCGTCGTCTCGCCCCACCATGAGCAGCATCGGGATGTCGCGCCCCAGGCGCTTCTTCGGTCGACCGTACAGCTTGAGCGCCTCGACCGGGCCGAACAGCTTCAGCAGCGGCACGTTGGTCGTGAGCGGGTCCGTGTCGAACTCCTCCCACACCGCGGCGTCCCGGCTGAGCCATTCGTAGCCGGTGGCGTTCTCGCCCTCCCAGCGCGCGTTGAGCGGCGCGGCGTTGAGCATCAGCGGCGTCCGCAGCGCCGAGCCGGACAGCACGACGGCATCCCACGCCTCTGGATGATCATTCACGAGCATCTGCGCGAGGAACGATCCCCACGAGTGACCGAAGAGCACGAGCGGCAAATCGGGGTTCTCGTCGCGGATGATGCCGGTGAGCTGCCAGATCGCGTTCTTCGCGGCGTGCAGACCTCCCTTGCCGAGACGGCCGAGCTTCGCAGCGTCCCCGTGCTGGCGCATGCCGGTACGACCGTGCCCCCGATGATCGTCGGCGTAGACGGTGAAGCCCTCGCGGGTCAGCGCCCCGATGAGTTCGCCGTAGCGGCCGGCGTGCTCGCCGACGCCGTGCAGCAGCTGCACGACCCCGCGCGCCGCGCCCTCGGCCGGATGGACGTCGTAGACGATCGTGATGCCGTGGGCATCCGTGTACTCGGCTGTACGGGACGCGGCATTGCGGGGGTCGGCCATGGCAGAGAGTCTACGGACGCGACCGCTCGCTGTCCGCACCCCTCGTCAGAGCCCCAGCGCCTCGAGCACAGCGAAGGCGGCGAGCCGGTCGGTGACCTCGTGGCCTCCGACACCGTCGGCGGCCGACCCCATGCGCACACCGCCGGATGCGGCGACGGTGCGCTTGGCGGAGAAGTGCACGGCATCGACGCCGGTCGCGACGATCTCCGCGACGGATGCCGCATCCACTCCGCTCCCCGCCATGATCTGGATTCCACCGGCCGCCTCCTCGACCAGGCGACGGAGCACATCGATGCCGTCGATCGCGGCCGAGGCGCCACCGGAGGTGAGGATCCGGGTCAACCCCAACTCGCGGGCAGTGTGCATCGTGGTGACGGGATCCGCCGTGACGTCGATCGCGCGGTGCAGCGTCACCGCGGCACCACCCGCGGCATCCACCAGCCGGGCCATCGCATCCCGATCGAGTCGGCCGGCCGCGTCGAGGCAGCCGACCACGACACCGACCGCACCGGCGGAGACGGCGAAGCGCACGTCCCGCTCGATCACGTCCAATTCGTCCGCGTCGTAGTGGAAGCCACCAGCCCGCGGGCGCACGAGCACGTGCACCTCCGGACCACCGGCGGTCGCTTCGGCGAGCGCGCGCTCGAGCGTTGCAGGCGACGGGGTCAGCCCGCCGAGCGCGAGCGCCTGAGTGAGCTCGACACGCGCGGCGCCCACCTCCCGAGCGATGCGCACTCCGGCGATGTCCTGGACGGCGAGTTCGAGAGCGAGGGTCACGGCATCCATTCTCCCGTGCCACACGGCCCGACTCGTTTCCGCACCGCCTCTAACGTTGTAGGCAATCGCTTCGATCACGGTCGAAACGAACGGTTGTTGCCGACGGCGTCCCGTGCTAGTCTCGGGAAACCGGTTACCGAAGAAGCGTTTTCTCTCGCGGCGACCGGCACCCGAACTCGATGATGAGCGCAGGAAGAGGCCTCGAATGTGGACCGAACTGGCGATGATGCGGACGCAGGCATGACCGTGCTGTCTGCTCCCCAGACCGCGGAGCCGGACGTTCCCGACGTGACAGACGCACCGCCTCCCACCTACCGTGCTCGCCCATGGTGGCAGCAGATCTGGCGGCACAAGGCGCTGTACCTCATGGCGCTGCCCGGCATCGTGTACTTCATCGTCTTCAAGTACGTGCCCATGGGCGGGCTGGTGATCGCCTTCCAGGACTACTCGCCGTTCCGCGGCATCGGCGGCAGCCCCTGGGTCGGGTTCGAGCACTTCATCCGGTTCTTCACCGAAGACACCTTCATCATGCTGCTCACCAACACGGTGATCATCTCGCTGCTGCTGCTGGTGTTCGCGTTCCCCGTGCCGATCATCCTCGCGCTCCTTCTGAACGAGGTGCGCACACGGGTGTTCCAGCGCAGCATCCAGACCGTCATCTATCTACCGCACTTCATGTCGTGGGTGATCGTCGTCTCGCTGTTCTACGTGCTGCTGACCACGGACGGCGGCGGCATCAACAACCTGCTCGTCTCCTGGGGCTTCGACGAGGTGCCCTTCCTGACGGATCCGAACTGGCTGCGGCCCCTCTACACGGTCCAGGAGATCTGGAAGAGCGCCGGCTGGGGAACGATCATCTACCTCGCGGCGATGACCGCCGTCGACCTTCAGCTGTACGAAGCCGCTGAGATCGATGGCGCAGGCCGCTGGCGGCAGACCTGGCACATCACGCTGCCGGCGATCCGCCCCACCATCATCGTCATGTTCATCCTGTCGATCGGCGACTTCCTCGAGCTCGGCTTCGAGCACATGTTCCTCATGCTGAACTCGCTCAACCGCGAGGTCGGCGAGATCTTCGACACCTACGTGTACACGGCCGGTATCCAGAACGGGCAGCTCAGCTACGCCACCGCCGTCGGCCTCTTCAAGGGCCTGGTCGGTCTCGTCCTCGTGATCATGGCCAACCGGCTGGCGAAGAAGTTCGGCGAGGAAGGCGTGTTCTGATGTTCTCGTTCGAGGGCTTCATGCGCATCAACCTGTTCCTGCGCGGCGTGTACCGGATCGCCTACCTGAACCTGCTGTGGATGGCGACGACTCTGCTCGGCCTCGTGGTGTTCGGCATCGGCCCTGCGTCCTACGCCGTGGCGGCCTACATCGACCGCTGGTTCCGGTTCGGCGAGACGCCGCCGGTCACGCGCGCCTTCATCGGCCACCTGCGCACGCACTACTGGCGTTCGGCGGCGATGGGCTGGATCCTCAGTGCTGCTGCGGCGATCGTCATCACCAACATCTTCGCCGCCTCGACGTGGCTGCTGCAGTTCGGCAACGTCGCCGCCCTGGCCGTGATCGCCGTCATCGCGGGCTACGTCTTCCCCGTGATGGCCGCGACCGACGTCCGCGGCCTCCACCGCCAGATCGCCGCCGCGCTCATGCTCGGCGTCGGCTCCCTGCACTGGACGATCCTCGCGGCCACCGCGGTCGGCGTCACGGTGTGGCTGCTGACGACGTTCGCCCTTCCACTGCTGGTGCTGTTCGGCATCGGCATCCCGGCGGCCGCCATCGGCTTCGTCACGCGCATCGTCTTCGGGCAGCTCGCCGCGGATGCCGACGGCACCGCCACTCAGACCTCACCCCCCAGGGCCCGCGCGACCGCGCCGGCCCGTCTCCACCTTGCGAGAGGAACATCAGAATGAGGAATCACTCAAGGCTCGGAATCGCCGTCGCTTCCGTCGCCATCGCATCGCTCGCGCTCACCGCGTGCGGAGCGTCCGACGCACCCGCGAACAGCAACGAAGGCAGCAGCGGAGAAGTCACCGCCCCGGAGAGCATCACCTGGATGGCGATGCTCCACACCCCCACCACGCCCGAGGCCGACGGGCCGATCGCGACCGCGCTCGCGGAGTACACGGGCACCGAGATCAACTTCCAGTGGGTGCCGGATGCCTCCAAGGATGAGAAGATCAACGCCGCACTGGCGTCGGACTCGCTCGCCGACATCACCTCGCTGTCGAACACCACGAACACCTCTGTCCGCCAGGCTCTGAAGTCCGGCCAGTTCTGGGACGTCGAACCGTACCTGAAGGACTACGAGAATCTCTCCAAGATCGACGAGAAGACGATCGCCTCGGCACGCGTCGACGGTCACCTGTACGGCGTTCCGGTGCAGAAGCCCATCGCCCGCTACGGCGTCCTCGTGCGTCAGGACTGGCTCGACAACCTCGGGCTCGAGACCCCGCACACGATCGAAGAGCTCAGCGAAGTCGCCGTGGCCTTCGCCACTCAGGACCCCGACGGCAACGGCCAGAACGACACCACGGGTTTCATCGACCGTCTGGAGAGCTTCAAGCTCGGATTCAAGACGCTGGCGGGCTACTTCGGCGCTGGCAACAACTTCGTCGTCGAGGACGACAAGGTCATCCCGACCTTCCAGACCGACGAGTTCAAGGAGGCCATGGAGTGGTACCGCGGCCTGTACGAGCAGGGCGCGATCAACGGCGAGTTCGTCACCATGCAGAAGCAGAACCAGCAGGATGCCATCGCCCAGGGCAAGGGCGGCATCATCGTGACGGGTCTGTTCGAGGCCAAGAACTACATGAACCTGGCCACGAGCGCCGACCCGAACACCCCGATGGCCTGGGCGCTGATCAACGACATCACCTTCGAGGACGTGCCGCGACGCATCATCTCCGACACCAACGGCGGCTTCGGCGGCTGGCTGGCCATGTCGACCAGCGAGGTCAAGGACGAGGCCGAACTGAAGGGCATCCTCGCGTTCATCGACAAGCTGCTCGATGAAGAGGCGTTCGCCCTGATGACCAACGGCATCGAGGACGAGCACTACACGATCGACGCCGACGGCGTCGTGACGATCAGCGATCAGCCGAAGTGGGAGCAGGAGGTGCAGCCGTACAACTCGTCCCGGCCGTCCGACATCGTGACGACGTTCAAGAGCTCCACGCCGTACGTCGACGAGGGCAACGAGAAGATGGCCGAGAACGCCGAGTTCGCGGTGGTCGATCCCTCTGCACCGCTGTCGTCCGACGCGTTCGACCAGAGCTGGTCCACGATCCAGCAGGCCGCCAACGACGCGTACAACAAGTACATGGTCGGCCAGCTCGACATGGCCGGCTACGAGGACGCGATCGAGAAGCTCGACGGCCAGGGCCTCGACACCATCATCGAAGAGCTCAGCGCCTCCTACGCGGAGAACAACTGAGATGCGCAACCGTTCCCGACTGACGCTCGCCACCGCCTCGGCTGCCGTCGTCGCACTCGCGCTCGTCGGATGCGGCGCATCGGGCGACGCATCCGCCGACGGTGGTGGAGCCGCCGAGATCCCCGAGGAGATCTCCTGGATGGCGATTCTGCACACGCCGACGACTCCGGACGCGGACGGCCCCATCCAGACCGCTTTGGAGGAGACCACCGGAGCCGAACTGGACTTCCAATGGGTTCCTGCCGCCTCCGCCGACGAGAAGATCAATGCCGCACTGGCGTCGGACTCGCTCGCCGACATCACATCACTGACCAACATCTCGAACACCTCGGTGCGCCAGGCGCTGAAGTCCGGCCAGTTCTGGGACGTCGAACCGTACCTCGACGATTACCCGAACCTGTCCAAGATCGACGACCAGACGATCGCGTCCGCTCGCGTGGACGGGCACCTCTACGGTGTGCCGTTCCAGAAGCCGATCGCGCGGTACGGCGTGATCGTCCGTCAGGACTGGCTGGACAACCTCGGCCTGGACGTCCCGCACACGATCGAAGAGCTCGGCGAGGTCGCTGTGGCCTTCGCGACGCAGGACCCGGACGGCAACGGCAAGGATGACACCACGGGATTCCTCGACCGCCTGGAGAGCTTCAAGCTCGGGTTCAAGAGCCTCGCCGGCTACTTCGGCGCAGGGAACAACTTCGTCGTCGAGGACGACGAGGTCATCCCGACCTTCCAGACCGACGAGTTCAAACAGGCCATGGAGTGGTACCGCGGCCTGTACGAGCAGGGCGCGGTCAACGGCGAGTTCGTCACGATGCAGAAGCAGAACCAGATCGACGCGATCGCCCAGGGCAAGGGCGGCATCGTCGTGACCGGACTGTTCGAGCCGAAGGGCTACATGAACCTCGCAGTGAGCTCCGACCCGAACACGCCGATGTCATGGGCGCTGATCAACGACATCACCTTCGAGGATGTGCCGCGACGCATCATCTCCGACACCAACGGCGGCTTCGGCGGCTGGCTGGCCATGTCGAAGAGCCAGGTCGAGACGGAGGACGAGCTCCGAGGCATGCTCGCATTCATCGACAAGCTGCTCGATGAAGAGGCGTTCACGCTCATGACGAACGGCATCGAAGACGAGCACTACACGGTCGACGCCGACGGCGTCGTGACGATCGCCGACCAGCCCAAGTGGGAGCAGGAGGTGCAGCCGTACTCGTCGTCCCGCCCCAGCGACAACGTCGTCACGTTCAAGAGCTCGACGCCGTACGTCGATGAGGGCAACGAGAAGATCGAAGAGAACACGGAGTTCGCGGTGGTCGACCCGTCGCTGCCGCTCTCGTCCGACGCGTTCGACCAGAGCTGGTCCACGATCCAGCAGGCCGCGAACGACGCGTACAACAAGTACATGGTCGGTCAGCTCGACATGGCCGGCTACGAGGACGCGATCGAGAAGCTCGACGGCCAGGGCCTGAGCACCATCATCGAAGAGCTCAGCGCCTCCTACGCGGAGAACAACTGAGATGAGCGGAACGCAGGTGCAGAGCACTCCCACCCGTATCGGGCCCAGCAGCGTCAAGCGCACGACCCTCGCGCTGCAGGACGCCATCGATCGGGCGGCGGACGCCGGCGGCGGGCGTGTCACCATCACGTCCGGCGTGCACGAGACGGGCGCCCTGCGCCTGCGTTCCCGCGTCGAACTCCACCTGGAGGCGGGGGCGGTGCTGCGATTCGTCGCAGACCCCGCCCTCTACCCTCCGGTCGGCGCGCGCTGGGAGGGTGCAGCGACCACGATCCACTCCCCCTGCATCTACGCCAGGGACGCGTCGGACATCGCGATCACCGGTCGCGGCGAGATCGACGGCGGCGGCGCCTGGTGGTGGGATGCCTTCCGCAACGGGTCCCTGTCATTCCCCCGTCCGACGCTGATCGGCCTGCACGGCTGCTCGCGCGTGGAGATCAGCGGTGTCACGCTGCGCGACTCGCCGGCGTGGACGGTCCACCCGCTGCTGTGCGAGGACGTACGGATCTCCGGCATCCGCATCCTCAACCCCGCCGACTCCCCCAACACCGACGGCATCGATCCGGAGTCATGCCGCAACGTGCGCATCAGCGACTGCCACATCGATGTCGGCGACGACTGCATCGCCATCAAGGCCGGCAGCGAGAAGTCCCTCGACCGCGTGCCGTGCGAGAACATCGCGATCACGAACTGCACCATGGTGCACGGCCACGGCGGCGTCGTGATCGGCAGCGAGATGTCCGGAGGCGTCCGCGGCGTCGTCATCTCGAACTGCGTGTTCCAGGGCACCGACCGCGGCATCCGCATCAAGTCGCGTCGCGGCCGCGGCGGCACGGTGGCCGACGTGCGGGTCTCGAACATCGTGATGGACGCCGTGATGTGTCCGCTCGTCATCAACCCCTTCTACTTCTGCGGCCCGGAGGGCAAGGCGCCGATCGTGTCCGACCGGACGCCTCAGCCGGTGGATGCCGGGACACCGCGCTTCCGCGGCATCCACCTGGCCCACATCACCGCGACGAACGTCACGTCGTGCGCCGCCTGGGTCTCGGGCCTTCCCGAGGCTCCCATCGATGACCTCACCATCGACGACTTCGTCGTCTCGTTCGCACCGGATGCCGTTCCCGTCGTCCCCGCGATGGCCGACGGCGTCCCGGCGATGGCGTCGGCCGGAGTGCACGCGCAGTTCGCGAAGGGCCTGCGCCTCACAGGCCTGCGGATCGACGGCGCCGTCGGCCCCGTGCTCGTGACCGACGGCACGGCGACCCTGGAGACCCGCGGAGGTGCGCTGGTATGAGTGTCATGATCGATTCGTCGAAGTCCCAGGACGCCACCCCGGCTGCTCCGTTCCGGCGCCGCGCCGAGCTGATCATCGCGGCTGTCGGCTTCGCGGCCTCGGCCGTGCTGCAGGGCGGTGTCGCCCTGGTGATCAACCGGGCGGATGCCGAGACGCTCGAGGAATCCGTCCTCCCCGCCCTCACCGCCGCCGGTCTCGACGTCCCCACGGCCGATGCGCACACCGTGCTGAACACTCTCGCGGCATGGTTCGGGTTCTCGCTCGTCGTGATCGCACTGCTGTGCGCTGTCGGCTGGTTCTTCGCCACGTATCGTCCGCGTCGTCGCTCGACGGGCTGGTGGTTCGCCGGCGCAGGACTGGCCTGCCTCATCGGCACGCAACTCGTGCTGTACCCCGTCGCCTTTCTGTTCTTCCTCTCCGCAGCGCTGTTCGCGGTGCGGAAGCCGACGCCGGGGAGCCGGACATGACGCCATCTCTCCGTACAGACCTCTTCCTCTCCGCAGCGCTGTTCGCGGTGCGCAAGCCCACCCCTGGGAGCTCGAAATGACCAACACGGTACCCGTCTCAGACGCGACGATCCCGATCCAGGTGCGTCGTGCGGCCCGCAACAAGCGCCGTGTCACACCGGGCCGCCGCGCGTTCACGATCATCAACGCCATCGTCCTGATCGCCTTCGCGCTGATCTGCGTGCTGCCGTTCGTCAACGTGCTGGCGAGCTCGCTGGCCACCCCCGGGGAGCTCGCGACGCGCCCGTTCATCCTGTGGCCCGAGACGTTCAGTCTCGACGCGTACCGCTACATCCTTTCGACGCCGACGATCTTCCGGGCGCTCGGCGTCTCGGCGATCGTCACGATCGGCGGCACGTTCATCTCGCTCGTGCTGACCGCGTTCATGGCGTACGCGCTGTCGAAGAAGCATCTGAAGGGCCGCAGGGTCATCAACTTCATGGTGCTGTTCACCATGCTGTTCGCCGGCGGGATGATCCCGACGTTCATCGTCGTCAAGAGCCTCGGCATGATCGACTCGCTGTGGTCGCTGATCATCCCGGTGGCCATCAACGCCTTCAACTTCGTCATCATGCGCAGCTTCTTCCAGGGCATCCCGGAGAGCCTGGAGGAGGCGGCGCGCATCGACGGATGCTCCGAGTTCGGCGTCTTCTGGCGGATCGTGCTGCCGCTGTCGCTGGCCTCGATCGCCACGATCGGCCTGTTCTACGCGGTCTACTACTGGAACACGTATCAGAGCGCGATCCTGTACATCAACAGCTCGGAGCTGTGGCCGATGCAGGTGCTGCTGCGCCAGATCGTGATCGTGGCGAGTGGACTGAATGCCAGCGAATCGGCGGTCGACATCGTGCCGCCGGCGCAGTCGATCCGCATGGCCGTGATCTTCGTCGCCACGCTGCCGATGCTCCTCATCTACCCGTTCGTGCAGCGCTTCTTCGTCAAGGGCGCGCTGGTCGGCTCGGTCAAGGGCTGAGAGCTCCCGATCCCGGCTGGCGTCCCCCGGCCGGCCGGGATCGGTGTCGGCGCTGCCCGCCAGGATCGCAGATCCGATCGTCGGCGGCTGCGTCTCGTCCGGATCGGATGATGCGGACGTTCTGCAGTCACCTCGATCGAGGACGGTAGCTGCCGCGGAAGGTCCAGGACGGCCCGATCGCAGGGCCGAATCCCTGCGACATCAGGGTCAGGATGCCGTCGGCGCCGATGACCAGCCGCAGGCGCACCGAGGCGATGTCGTCGGCCACGGCGCTCAGGCGCACGTCGAGCACGCCGGGCGCCGTCCAGCCGGCCGTGGCGACGGCGTCACCGAGCGGCGTGATCGCCGTCGTCGGGCGTGCGGTCGCGAAGACGAGCTCGTGCTCGGCGTCCCAGCGCACGCGGCCGCCGTCGGCATCCGCCTCGACGACGATCCCGTCCGGGGCGTCTTCGCCGGTGATCGCGTCCGCGGCGGTGCGGACAGACCTGGCGTGCCGCGGATCATGCGGCGGTGCGGGTGGTGCCAGACCGATCTCACGATCGTCGATCGGCTCGCCGCCGTTCGGCACGTCGTCAAGGACATCGCCGAGCGCCCGCAGCAGCATGTCGACAAGCCGTTGATCGCCACCGGTGAGCGTGGTCGTATCCGCGGTGACGACGGCCGCGAGCTGCCGCTCAGGGTCGCCGTAGACGATCTGCCCGCCGAGGCCGAACATCATCCAGCTGCCACCGCCGGGGAGCCAGATCTGGCGCCCGTACCCGGCGCGCAGCGGGGCGCCCCAGGTCTGCATCCCCGGCGAACTGCGGTGCTCGAGCAGTCGCGAGACGACGCGTTCCGGGATGATGCGTTCGCCGCCGCGGCATCCGCCCTGATTGAGGGTTTCCGCGATGGGGAGCAGATCCGCCGGTGCCAGGACGAGACCGGAACCGCCGTGGCTGATCCCCTCGGGGCCGGTGAGGAAGCGCGCCCCGGCACCGATGCCGAGCGGGTCGAGCAGACGGAGCCGGAGGTAGTCGAGCATCGGCATCCCGGCGAGGCGCTCGACCAGCGCCGCGAGCACGTACGAGGCGCTCGTGTCGTACGCGAAGAGGGTGCCTGCGCGGTGCGTCGGCGGCACGCGGAAGTAGGAATCGAACCAGCTGTCGGATGCTTCGACGTACGTCGTGCGGCTGTACGGTCCCGTCATGGCGAGCATGTCGTCGATGCGGGTCTGCTCGAGCCAGGAGTGGACGGGCGCCTGCTCGGGGAAGTGCGTCAGGATGCCGTCGTCGAGGTCGAGCAGCCCCTCCTCGGCGAGCAGCAGCACGGCGAGGCCGGTGAACGACTTCGACACCGAGTACAGCCGGTGCGGCACGTCGGGCCCGAACGGGGCGATGCCGTCGCGCACGATCGTGCGACTGGCGACGCTGATCTCGATCGAGTGCAGCGCGATGTCCGCGGCCTGCGCCTCGGCGAGCAGGGTCCGAAGGGTCACACCGCGTCCCTGACGCCGGCCAGCAGACGGTCGGCGACCTCGGCCGGATCCTCGGGTGCGCGGTCCATGATCGCCACGGCGAAGTCGAGCCGCAGCGTCTCGCCCGTGCCCAGATACCGTCTCGTGTCAGCGGCGACCGCTGGGCCGAACCCGACGTATCCCTCGGCGCGCACGAACCACGGCATCCCGTTCGTGCTCACCCCGATGAGCGACGTGTGCTCGGCATCCAGCGCGATCCACGGCGAGAGCGACCCGTGCGCAGCATCGACACCGATGCCGTCGGCGGTGCGCACGGCGGCGGCGGGGAACGGCGCCCGCCAGAACACGCCGCCGTAGAAGGCGCCCGGGCGACCGTTCGTGTGCGGACTGCCGAAGCTCACGTCCTGCGTGGTGGCGGTGAGCCGCGAGACCCAGACGATCTCCCAGCCGTCGTCGCCCTCGCGGACGGTGATCGTGCGTTCCTCGTCGAGCAGGAGGTCGCCGCGCCCGTCGAGCCAGGCGAGCTGCTCGATCACCGCGCCGCCCTGCACCTCGCGCCCTGTCACCCGCTGCGTCCCGTGGTTGTCGAGCATCGTGGACCCCTGGTCGCGGACGTACGTGCGCCCGCCCCAGAAGGTCGTGCCGTTGACGTCCGGCAGCGCGGCGCTCAGGCCGAGGTGATGGAGGTGGTCCTCCGGCTCGACCTGTGTGACCGGCACTCCGAGCGGTGTGGTCGCCGTCAGGAACGGCCGAGGCGAGAGCCGCGGGTCGACGGCTGCTCCATCGTGATACTCGATGACCGCGGCTGCACGGCGCAGCAGCTCGACGGTCATGCCGTCGCCCTGGTGCTGCTGCGCGGGGCGAGGGACGGCGAGAACATGATCGGCTCGCGCAGCGGATCGGCCGTCATCTCCGCCCGCAGCACGGTCCAGATCTGCTCCCCGATCTCGCCGAGTCGCGACGTCATGGTGGTGAGCGACGGCGACGAGTAGCGCGCGAAGGGGATGTCGTCGAAGCCGGCGACCGACATCTCCTCCGGCACGGAGACGCCCTCCTCCGACAGCCGGCCCAGCAGGCCGAGCGCCACGACGTCGTTGTAGGCGATCACCGCGGTGGCGCCGGTGGCGCGCAGCGCCGGCCAGGCGTCGTAGCCGTCCTCGAACGAGTGCCCGCACGGCACATCGATGATCTCGACGCCGGGTTCGCTCTCGCGGATCTCGGCGAGACCGCGCTCGCGCTCCCAGTTCGCACGCGCGTACGCGGGGCCGGCGAGGAAGGCGATCCGACGATGACCCAGCGAGATGAGGTGCTTCGCGAGCACGATCACGCCCTCGTGATAGTCGATCAGCACGGATCCGGCGTTCTTGCCCGTGGTGCGGTTGAAGACCGCGACCGGGCCGATCCGGGGCAGCAGTTCGAGCAGATCCGGCCGGGTCATACGGGGAGAGAACAGCGCGACGGCGTCCGTGCGGTCGCGCAGGTCGCGGGCGAGATCCGGTTCGCCGTCGGCATCCTCGAACGAGTCCGTGACGACGACGTGGTATCCATCTGCGGCCGCGGCCCTGTTGAAGCCGTGCAGCACCTGGTGGAACATCGGGTTGCCGAGATCGGGAACGAGTACGCCGACCGTCTTGCTGACGCCGAGCGAGAGCGAACGGGCGGTCTGGCTCGGCGTGTAGCCGAGCTCGTCGATGACCTGCCGCACCCGCTGCGCGATCTCGGCGTTGACCGTCGGGATGCTGTTGAGCACCCGCGAGACCGTCGCCTTCGAGACACCGGCCGCCTGGGCGATGTCGTTGATCGTCGTCTCCCGGGTCGGCGCCGTCCGCGCTCGTCGTGTCGCCATCGTCACGCATCCCCCATCGTGATGTCGAAGCCGCGGAATCGCGCCAGGGCCTCACCGCTACCGTATCGGCCGGCCGCGAACAGCGAGACCCCAGCCCCGACCCACTGCCCCTCGGTCGCCTGGAACTGCGGGTCGACGTCGAACCGCGCGTCGCCGTCTGCCAGACTCACGCGCACGCGCGCCTCGGCGTCCGTCTCCAGCGCGACGGTCGCGCGGGCTGCGATGAGCGGCACGCGCAGGATCACGCGCTCCTCCTGATCGTCGCGTTCCCGGACCGCGACGACGGCCTCCGGCCCCTGCTCGCCGATCCGGATTCCCGCCCAGACGTACGAGTACCCGAGCACGGCGATGCCGGCGCGGTCGCCCGCCCGCGCGGAGACCAGTTCGACGTCGACGCGCGCCGTGGACGGCTGACCGGGCAGGGCCTGCGACAGCACCCGCGGAAGCGTGCGGACGTTGCCGCCGTCGGCGCTGCCGCGCAGCGTGAGCGCATCGTCGCACCAGGCGCCATGGTCACGGCCGACCACGGCATCCGGATCCGGGTCGGACTCCCACTGCCAGTCGGCGCTCGGGATGCCGCCGGCGAAGTCGTCCGGTCGGGCGAGCGTGCGGATGCCCTGGGGCGCGCCGCGCAGGGACGGATGCTGCAGCACCGGCTGCGCCGGCCCACCCGCGACCGCCTGGCCCATGACCGGCCAGCCGTCGTCCTGCCACGCCATGGGCTGCAGGTGCAGCACCCGGCCGTATACGCCGCGGTCCTGGAAGTGCAGGAACCAGTGGCCACCATCGCCGTCATCGACCCATGCCCCCTGATGCGGACCGTTGACCGGGGTGTCGCCCTGTGCCAGCACGACGCGATGCTCGTAGGGACCGTAGGGGTTGTCTGCCCGGAACACGGCCTGGAAGCCGGTGGCGACTCCGCCGGCCGGAGCGAAGATCCAGTAGTCGCCGTCGTGCTGATAGAACTTCGGCCCCTCGAGGGTTCGGAAGCCGTCCAGCCGGTCGCCGTCGATGACGTCGGCCGCGACACCGCGGGTCTCGGTGAGCTGCTCGTCCACTTCCACCACGGTCAGCACGTTCTTGCGCCCCGAGCGCGAGCGGGCCCAGCCGTGCACGAGGTAGGTGCGGCCGTCCTCGTCCCACAGCGGGCACGGGTCGATGAGACCGAGCCCTGCGAGCAATAGCCGCGGTGGCGACCAGGGCCCTGCCGGGTCTTCCGCGGTGACGACGAAGATCCCCTGATCGGGGTCGGGGTACACGACGAAGAACGTCCCGTCGTGGTGCCGGATCGACGGCGCCCACACTCCGGCGCCGTGTCGGGGCAGCGCGAACCAGGCCGCCGGTTCGTTGCGTTCGAGCGCGTAGCCGATGCGGGTCCAGGTGACGAGATCGTCGGATTCGAAGATCGGCAGTCCCGGGGCGCGGTGGAAGCTCGATGCCACGAGATAGAAGCGGTCTCCGACGCGGATGGCGTCCGGATCCGGCACATCGGCATCGATGATCGGGTTGCGATACCAGCTCGCGTCTTCGACGAGTTCCATCTCCCTCACGGTAGTCGAGAAACCGGTTCCTGTCCAAGCGGATCGCCCACGGCATCCGAAATTTAGTTAGACTACCTAAGTAATGACTGCCTCGGACGAATCTCTGCACGACACCGCCACCGACCTGCGCCTGGCCACCTTTCGCCTGGCCCGGCGCCTGCGCCGCGAACGCGCGGACGACCACATCAGCGACGCCCACTTCGCGGTGCTCGCCTGCCTGAAGATGAACGGGCCCCTCTCGGTCGGCGCCCTCGCTCAGCGCGAGCGGGTCACCGCGCCGACCATGTCGACGACCGTGGCCGCCCTCGTCGAGGACGGCTACGTCACCCGCGTGCAGGACGAAGAGGATCGCCGCCGGGTCCAGGTGGAGATCACGGATGCCGGAACGGATGTCGTCACGGCGACGGTGCGCAAGCGCGACGCCGCGCTGTCCGGTGCGCTCGCCGAACTCGACTTCAGCGAATCGGAGCTGCAGACGCTGCGCGAAGCCAGCGCCCTGATGCGGAAGGTGGCCGAACGATGACGGCGATGTTCCGCTCGTTCTCGAACGTCAACTACCGGGTCTGGTTCCTCGGCGCCCTCGTGTCGAACATCGGCGGGTGGATGCAGGCCACCGCGCAGGACTGGGTGGTGCTGACCGAGCTCACCGACAACGACGCGACCGCCATGGGCGTGACCATGGCCCTGCAGTTCGGGCCTCCCCTCGTACTGGTCAGCCTGACCGGATGGGTCGCCGACCGCTTCGATCGCCGCAGGGTCCTTCTCGTGACGCAGACGACGCTGCTGCTGCTCGCGCTCGGGGTCGCGGCACTCCTGCTCACCGGCGTCATGACCCTCCCCCTGATGTTCCTGTTCGCCCTCGCGTTCGGCGTCACCAACGCGTTCGACGCACCGGCGCGGCAGGCGTTCGTCTCCGACATGGTCAGCCTGGAGGACACCTCCAACGCCGTGGCGCTGAACTCGGCATCCTTCAACATGGCCCGCCTGATCGGGCCGGCCGTCGGCGGAATCCTGATCGTCGCGATCGGGTCGGGCTGGGTGTTCGTCGCCAATGCCGTCACCTTCCTCGCCATGCTGATCGCGCTGCTGCTGATCCGCCGCGACCAGTTGGTGCCGCGCACGAAGGGCGGTCGCAGCGGCGGCCTCGCCGCTGGCTTCCGCTATGTCATGGGGCGCAGCGACCTCAAGGTCGTGTTCGTGATGGTGTTCCTCATCGGGGCCTTCGGCATGAACTTCCCGATCTTCGCCTCCACGATGGCCCTCGAGTTCGGCCGGGGCGCCGACGGGTACGGCCTGCTGAGCTCGGTGCTCGCGATCGGCTCTCTCGCGGGCGCCCTGCTCGCCGCGCGGCGCGACCGCGCGAGAGTGCGCGTGCTCGTGATCGCCGCCGGCGGGTTCGGCGCGGCATCCATCGTCTCGGCCATGATGACCGGCTACTGGGCGTATGCGTTCGTGCTGATGTTCGTCGGCTTCTCGACCGTGACGATGCTCACCACTGCGAACGGCTACGTGCAGACGACGACGGACGCGGCCCTGCGCGGTCGCGTCCTGGCGCTCTACATGGCGGTCGTCATGGGCTCGACGCCGATCGGCGCTCCGATCGCCGGCTGGATCGTCGACACCTTCTCGGCGCGCACGGCCATCGTCGTCGGCGGCGCGGCCGGTCTCCTCGCCTGCGCGATCGGCGTGACCTGGATGCTGTGGTCCGGCCGGCTCCACCGCCGTGAGGACGCCCGCTTCCTGCTCACCCTCGACGAGACGCGGCCGATCTCCGTGATGCGCGCGATGGAGCCGACCGCCTTCGACGAGCGCACGGCGGCGACGACCCCGATCCGGATGGAGCGCAAGGACGCGGAGCAGTAGCCGCGAGAAACCATCCGGCGCGCGAGAAACGCCTGCACGCACGGTTTCTCGTGCGCGGAGTGGTTTCTCGCCATTCCGAGTTCTTACGATTCCATGACCGCAGCACCGTGCGCACCGCGGTGCTCGTAGCCTGAGGACTGTGACCGATCCCGCCCCGCACGGCAGACCGATGGCCGCGCTAGCGGGCATCGCGTCGGCCATGGTCGGCGCGGGCGTCGGCGAGCTCACCGCGGGGTTCGTCGCGGCGTCGTCCAGCCCGTTCGCCGTCGTGGGCGGCGCGCTCATCGACGCGGCGCCCGCGTGGGCGAAGGACACCGCGATCGCCTGGTTCGGCACGGCCGACAAAGCCGCGCTGCTGGTGGGCATCGGCGTCGTGCTCATCGCGGCCGCCGCTCTCGCGGGCCTCTGCGAGGCCCGATGGCGACGCAGCGGCGTGATCGCCTTCGTCGTGATCGGCGCCGGGGCAGCGGGACTCGCGCTCACCCGCCCGGATGCCGGGATGCTCGCGTGGCTTCCCGCCCTGGCGGCCGGCGCCGGGGGCGGGTGGGCCCTGCACCTGCTCGTGGGCATCCTGCCCTGGCGTCCGGCTCCGGATGCCGCGGCGCACGCCGATCTCCCCACTCGACGGCGCTTCCTCGCCTGGGCCGGAGGCGCGGCCGTGCTCGGGGTCGCCCTCGCCGTCGCCGGGTCCGTCGCCCGAGCCGGGACCGCCGTCGTCGCGAGCGTGCGCGACGCCCTCAGCCTGCCGCACCCGGCGACGCCGGCGCCGAGTCCGCCCGCCGGTGCCGCGCTCGACGTCCCCGGCCTCGCGCCGCTCATCACGCCGAACAGCGACTTCTACCGCATCGACACCGCGCTCGTGGTGCCGACGGTCGACCCGGCATCGTGGCGCCTTCGGATCCACGGGATGGTCGAGGAGGAGGTCGAGCTCACCTGGGACGAACTGCTCGCACTGCCCCTGATCGAGACGACCGTCACGCTGTCGTGCGTGTCGAACGAGGTCGGGGGCGACCTGATCGGCAATGCGGTGTGGCTGGGGTATCCGATCCGCGAACTGCTCGCCAGGGCGCGGCCGGCCGACGACGCCGACATGGTGCTGTCGACTTCAGCCGACGGATTCACCGCGGGAACACCTCTCGAGGCGCTCACGGATGACCGCGACGCGCTGCTCGCGATCGGCATGAACGGCGAGCCGCTGCCGCTCGCGCACGGCTTCCCCGTGCGCATGGTCGTCCCAGGGCTGTACGGCTACGTCTCGGCGACCAAGTGGGTCGCGGATCTCGAGGTCACGCGATTCGACCGGGCGCGCGCCTACTGGACCGACCGCGGTTGGTCCGAACGGGGTCCCATCAAACTGCAGTCCCGCATCGACGTCCCCCGCGCGGGCCGCGGCATCGACGCCGGCGACGCCGTGATCGCGGGCGTCGCGTGGCAACCGCACGCTGGCATCTCCGGAGTCGAGGTGCAGATCGACGACGGCGACTGGCAGCGCGCCGAGCTCGCCACGGCGATCTCCGATGACACGTGGGTGCAGTGGCGGATGCCGTGGCGCGCCGCATCCGGCGATCATCGCATCCGGTGCCGGGCGATCGGCGGCGACGGGGAGACCCAGACCGAGGTATCCGCACCACCCGCACCGGACGGCGCGACGGGGTGGCACGAGATCGCCGTGAGGGTTTCGTGAGGATCGCGTTCACAGTATTCACGAATCCGTGAAATCGGCGTACCGTCGCCTCTCATGAACACCATCATCCGCACGCACGGTCTGACCAAGACCTACGGACGCGTGCATGCCCTCGACGGTCTGGATCTCGAGGTCGGCGCCGGTGACGTGCACGGCTTCCTCGGGCCGAACGGCGCAGGCAAGTCCACGACCATCCGCATCCTGCTGGGGCTGGCCCGCAGATCGGAGGGCGAGGTCACGGTCTTCGACGAGGACCCGTGGCAGGCGGCATCCCGCCTGCACCGCCGGATCGCCTACGTGCCCGGAGATGTGAGCGTGTGGCCGAATCTGTCCGGCGGCGAAGCGATCGATCTGCTCGCCCGGCTGCGCGGTGCGCGCACCAGGGACCCCGCCTATCGTGCCGAGAAGACGCGCCTCATGGAGGCGTTCCAGTTCGACCCGCAGAAGAAGGGCCGCTCGTACTCGAAGGGCAACCGGCAGAAGGTCGCCCTCATCGCCGCGCTCGCGGTGCCCGCCGACCTCTACATCCTGGATGAGCCGACCAGCGGTCTCGACCCGCTGATGGAGGTCATGTTCCGTCGCGAGATCGTGCGGGTGCGGGATGCCGGGGCGACCGTCCTGCTGTCGAGCCACATCATGAGCGAGGTCGAGCAGCTCTGCGACCGTCTCTCGATCATCCGGGCAGGACGCATCGTCGAAACCGGGACGCTGGCGGAGCTCAGGCACCTGACGCGCACCGAGATCTCCTTCGATGCGGCAGCCGACGACGCCCTGGCCGGGATCGCCGACGCGCACGACGGCGCCGTCGCCGAAGGACGCGCACGGTTCACGGTCGACAGCGACCGCGTCTCTGGGGTGCTCCCCGAACTCGCCCGCCGCGGCGTCGAGGGTCTGCGGATCGAACCGCCCTCCCTCGAGGAGCTGTTCCTGCGGCACTACGGCGACGACCTCGATGCGCTCGAGAACGGCGCCGCGAGGCCGGAGGCGCTGACGCGTCGCGCTCGGAAGGAACAGGGGGCACGGCCGTGATCGGCATCCTGCTGCGGCAGCGCCTGCGCCGCGACCGGGTGCAGCTGCTGCTGTGGATCGCGGGTACGGCCGCCATGGCGGGGGCCGCGGTCAGCGGCGTCACGCAGTCCTACGGCGATCTCGAAGCGCGCACGGCCGTCCTCGCCACCGTCATGGCCAATCCGGTGATCCTGATGTTCCGAGGCCTCCCCTCCGGGGCCGGCGAGGAGCAGGTCGCCCTGTTCCTCATCCTCCCGTTCCTGGCCATGCTCGCGGCCTTCATGAGCGCCTTCCTCGCGGTGCGGCACACGCGAGCCGAAGAGGAGCAGGGCCGCGCCGAGCTCATCGCCGCCACGCCTGCCGGCCGGGTCGCGCCGCTCGCGGCGACCATCCTGCACGGCGCGCTGGCGAACATCCTCCTCGGCCTGCTCGTGGGGCTGGTCTACGTCGCATCCGGGTACCCGGCGGCGGGTTCGTGGGTGGCGGGTCTTGCTGCGGCATCCGTCGGGCTGTGCTTCCTCGGCGTGGGCCTGCTCGCCGCCCAGCTCATGCGCACCTCGCGCGGCGCGAACTCGCTGGCCGTGTGGATTCTCGTCGCCACCTACGTGATGGCGGGACTGGGCAACGCCCTGGGCACTCCGAGCGACGACCTGACCCGGATGGAGAGCAGCTGGCTGGCGTGGCTGTCGCCCTTCGGATGGGCGGAGAACACGCGCCCCTTCGCCGACGACGCGATATGGCCCGCACTGCTGGCCATCGGGACCGGTGCCGTCTTCGTGGGCATCGCGTTCGCTGTGCAGGCCGTCCGCGACCTCGGTGAAGGCGTCGTGCCGCAGCGGCGCGGGCGCACGTGGGCCGGCAGGTCGCTCGGTTCCCCGATCGGGCTGGTCTGGACGCTCACCCGCGGTTCGATCGTGGGATGGGCGATCGGCGGACTGCTCACGGGTCTGCTGGCCACCAGCCTGGCCTCGGTCGTGAACGAACTCGGCACGCGGATCGAGGCCGTGCAGACGCTCTTCGAAGCCCTGTCGCAGACCGGAGGACTCGAAGCCGGGATGGTCGTGATCTTCTACATCATCGTCGGAGTCCTGGCGTCCTGCGCGGCCGTGCAGACCGTCTGCCGCGCGCGGCAGGAGGAAGCGCACGGGACCGGCGAGCCGGTTCTGGCGTCGGCCGTCGATCGGGTGCGGTGGCTCGGCGGATATCTCGTCATCGCCCTCATCGCCGTGCTGCTCACCGTCGCGGCGGCGATCGCCGGATCGATGCTGGGCGCCGCAGGCGGCGACTGGTCACTGGTCGAGGATGCCGTCGTCGCCGGGGTCGGACAGGCCGTCGCCGCCTGCGTATTCCTCGCCGTCACCGCGCTGGTGTTCGTGCTCGCACCTCGGGCGACCATCGTCGTCGGATGGATGCTGGTGCTGATCGCCGTGCTCATCGGGCTGTTCGGGCCGCTGTTCTCGATGCCGGAGTGGCTCACGAGCCTTTCCCCGTTCGCGCAGACGCCGACGCTCGATGCCGGCGCCGTCGATGTCAAGGGCGGATGGTGGCTGGTCACCACTGCTGCGGTCGGCGCCGCGGCATCCCTCGCCCTGATGCGCCGCCGCGAACTGCACCCCTCCGGCTGACCGATGGGAGGATGAGCGCATGACGAGCCAGAGCAGCGCGGCGCACGTCGGCATCGACGCCGCCGAAGGAGCCGCCGCCGTGCTCACCGCCGTCGGGTTCCCTCGCATGCCGGCCAGGGTCATGATGGCGTTGATCGCGGCACCGGCCGGCGGTTACACGGCCGGAGAACTCGGCGAGCGCCTCGGGGTGAGTCCGGCGGCGGTGTCCGGCGCCGTCCGATACCTGCAGACCGTGCACATGATCCGACGGATCTCGCGGCCGGACCAGCGTCTGGTCCGATACGAGATCGTCTCGGATGCCTGGTACGAGGTCATGGCAGGCAATTCGCCCGTGTACGAGCGCCTCGCGGCGCACATCGACGAGATCGGTGCCGCGCACGGGGATGACGCTGTCGCGAGGGAGCGCACCGAGGAGATGTCGGAGTTCTTCCGGTTCATGTCCCGGCGGATGCCGCAGCTCATCGACGAGTGGGAGACCGAACGCGCCGAGCGACGACTGCCATGAGGTGCGATCTCACTCCTTCACGCTGCCCGCCGCGAGGCCGGTCTGCCAGTAGCGCTGCAGGAACAGGAACGCCACGACCAGGGGCAGGATCGAGACGAACGATCCGGTGATGACGGTCGAGAACACCGCCTGCGAGCCTCCGCCTGCGGATGCGGCTGCCTGGATCTGCGCGAGGCCGACCGTGATCGGATACAACTCCGAGGTGTTCAGCATGATCAGCGGCAGGAAGTAGTTGTTCCAGGTGCCCACCAGCGAGAAGAGGAACACGGTCACGAGGCCGGGACCCATCAACCGCAACCCGATCTGCCAGAACGTGCGGAATTCCCCGGACCCGTCGACGCGAGCGGCCTCGACGAGGCTGTCAGGGATCGCATCAGCCGCATACACGCGCATGAGATAGACGCCGAAGGGGCTCACGAGCGACGGCACGATGATGGCCCACGGCGTATTCGTCAGGTTCGCCGCCGAGAACAGCAGATAGGTCGGCAGCGCCAGAGCGGTCAACGGGATCATGACGGCCCCCAGCGTGATGCTGAACAGCGCCTTCCCCCCACGGAACTCGTACTTCGCGAACGCGTAGCCGGCCATCGCCGACAGCAGCGTCGCTCCGATGGCGGCGACGACGGCATAGAGGATCGTGTTCAGGATCCACCTCAGGAAGATGCCGTCGCGCATCGCGAAGAGCTGGACCAGGTTGTCCCCCAATGAGAAGTCACCGCCGAACCACAGACCGAACGTCGTGAACAGCGCGGCGTTGTCCTTCGTGGACGAGACCATCAGCCACCACAGCGGAAGGACGAAGTACAGCACGCACAGCCAGAGGAGCACGGTCAGAAGCAGGCTGCGCCGCTTCTGCGCCACATACGGACGGGGGCGGCGAGCGCGCCCGCGCCGGACGGCGGAACCAGGGGCGACGACGGCGCGGGTGTCGAGATCGGTCATGAGAGCCTCCGCTCGCGCCGCTCGCGGCGCTGTTCGCTGAGCTGGACGATGTACGACACCACGGCGATCACGATCCCCAGCAGGAAGGCGATGGCGGCGGCGTAGTTCAGCTCCTGGTTGATGAACGCGAGGTTGTACGCGTAGTAGTTCGGGGTGAACGAGTTCGAGATCGCATCGGGGGCGATCGTGTTGAGCAGGCTCGGCTCGTTGAACAGCTGGAACGAGCCGATGATGCTGAAGATGATCGTCAGCATGATCGCCGGCCGGATGGCGGGGATCTTGATGCTCCAGGCGACGCGGAACTGGCCGGCTCCGTCGATCTCGGCTGCTTCGTAGAGCTCGGCGGGGATCGACCGCAGCGCCGCGTACATGATGATCATGTTGTAGCCGATGAACTCCCAGGTGACGATGTTCATCATCGATCCGAGAATCGACCCCGGCGACAGGAAGTCCGGCGTCCCGAGCCCGACTGCACGCGCCACCTGGGCGATCGGCCCGAAGTCCGGCCCGTACAGGTATCCCCACATCAGGGTCGCGACGACGGCCGGGACGGCGTACGGCATGAAGATCAGGAGCCGGATGCTGCGCGATCCCCTCGCCCTGCCGCTGTCCAGCGCGAGGGCGAAGAAGAGCGCGAGGCCGAGCATGATCGGCACCTGCACCACGAGGAACAGGGCGACGCGCCCCAGGCTGGCCAGGAAGTCGGGATCCATCAGGGCGCGGACGTAGTTGGCGAGCCCGGCGAACTGCTCGCCGCCGATGAGCTTGCTCTCGAACAGGCTCAGATAGCCCGAGTAGATGAGCGGGACGACGAGCATCGCCGTGAAGACAATGAAGAACGGAAGGATGAACAGATAGGCGGCGCGCTGCTGCTTGCGCTTGATCGTGCCGGTTCGACGTCTCTGCGTCATCGGCAGCGGGGACTGCGACATGGCGGATCCTCTCGGAAAGATGTCGGCGGGGCGCTGATCAGCGCCCCGCCCTGATTCACTCGACCGTGAAGCCCTGGTCCTCGGCGTATCCGACGAGATCGTCCTGCCACGCGTCGAGCGCTTCGGCGATGTCGCCCTTCGCGGCGATCACGGTGCCGACGTTCTCCTCGTACGAGGCGTAGGCGTAGTCCATGAACGGCAGCCACTGGAAGTCCGTGTCGACGGTCTCGGAGATCTCCGCGAACAGCTTGTTCACCTGCTGCCCCCCGTAGAACTCCGACTCCATGTCGGCGAACTCCGGGTCCTCCAGCACCGAGAGCTGCGGCGGGTAGAGGAACTGCTGGGTCGCGAACTGCAGCGCGGACTCCTCATCGTGGTTGAGGAACATCGCCAGCTCGGCGGCGGCGATCGGGTTCTTGCTCGTCGCGAGGACGGCATCCGAGGATCCGCCCCAGTTGCCGGATGCCGAGGCGCCCGCCTCTGTCTGCGGAAGCGGCGCAGCGCGCCACAGCCCGGACGTGTTCTCGGCCGTGCCCTGCAGGAACACCGGCCCCCACGCCGCCGTGAGCCAGCCGGCGTACTTGCCGTTGGACAGGCCCTGGTACCACTCGTCGGTGAAGTCGACGTCGGTGGCGACGAGGTCCTTCTGGATGAGATCCGTCCAGTACGACGCGATCGCCTTCGCGCCGTCGCTGTTGACGTCGATCGAGACGGTCTCCTTCCCGTCGTAGCCGAACGGCTTCAGCCCGTCCTGCCAGAAGAAGCCGATCATCTGGCCGGCCTGCGTCGCGCCGAGATTGGAGATGTACGAACCGGTGGAATCCTTCACCGCCTGCGCCGCCGCGGCGTACTCGTCCCAGGTCTCCGGCGCCTCGGCGATCCCGGCCTGAGTCAGCAGATCCTCGCGGTACAGATTGCCCATCGGGCCGACATCCTGCGGGATCGACCAGACCTCGTCTCCGGGTGAGACCTGGTTCCATGCCCACCCGACGTAGTCGTCGGCGAGGTCGTCCGCGCCGTAGGGTGCGAGATCGAGGAGCGCCTCGGACAGGACGAACGACGGGATGTGCTGATATTCGATCTGAGCGACGTCCGGAGCGCCCTCCCCCGCCTCGAGCGCGCTGCGCAGCTTCTGATAGTGCGGCAGCCCCTGCCCGACGTTCTCGACTTTCACGTCGATCTCCGGGTACTTCTCCTCGAAGAGCGCGACCTCGTCTTCGATGTTCGGCACCCACGTCCAGAACGTCAGCTCGGTCGGAGTGCTCAGTGCTTCCTCGCGCTGCTCGTCCGTGACCGGACCGGTGCTCTGCTCCTGGCCGCCGGGTGTGCACCCGGCGAGGACGAGTGCGGTGAGGGCGGCGCCGGCGATGAGCGCGGCGCGACGCTGTGCTGTGTTTCTCATGTCCTTCTTCCTCTTCTTCGAGTGACGAGCGGATGCGCGTCAGCGGTCGATGAGGATCAGCGATCCCCAGGGTTCGATGGTCAGCTCGTCGCCGGCCCCGTGAACGCGGCCGTCCACGGCATCCACGACGTCTGCGGCGAGCGTGATCGGAGCGGCGCTCCAGCTCCAGTTGAAGACGAACCAGGCCCGGCGTCCGTCCGGCAGAGTGCCGGATCCGATCGTCACCGGCAGGGCCCGGTCGGCGGTGAGGCTGTCGGCGATCGCGCGCGGCACGGCCCAGCGGATGAGGTCCGCTGCGAGCTCCGTCGAAGGCACGGTGCCGACAGTGGTGACCCGTCCGTCGCCGTGCTGCTTCGTCACGATCGCGGGGAAGGAGCGGAACCACGGGTGGTCGTACTCGGCGATGATCTCGGCATCCTCATCGGCGATCAATCCGTCGGCCCAGAGCGTGGCCGAACCGGCTCCGTCACCCAGCCGGGTCGACTGGACAGGCACGGCACTCTGCAGGTTCGAGAACTCCTCGTAGCGGACGCCGGCCGCCGCTGCCAGGCGATCGGGAGCCTGGGCGACGCGGGCGCGTGCCTCCTCGTCGGCGTATCCGGTCCGGATGCCGATCACCAGATGCCCGCCCGCCGCGGCGTAGGCCGCAAGAAGGTCGAGCTCCTCGTCGGTCGCCACGTAGAAGGCCGGCGCGATGAGCGTGGGAAAACGCTCCGCGAGCGCCGCGGCACCGATCCCGAGCGCCTGCACCGGATGCAGGATGCGGGCCTGCGCTCCGGCGTCGACGACACCGCGGTGGAACGCATCGAAGACGCGCTGGTAGGCGGCGCGGTCCGGCCGGCCTGCGGCATCCGGGAACGGCGGGGTGAACTCGAGGGCGTACCGGCTGTCGTTCGACCAGAGGATCGCCACGTCGGCATCCGGTTCGTACCCGTCCAGACGGGTTCCGACCGTGCCGAGCGCCGCCCCCAGTTCGGCGACTTCGCGATAGATCCGACCGGGTTCGAGGCTGTGCGGAAGCACGCCGCCCCAGTAGGTCTCCGTGCCGTAGGGCAGGGTGTGCCAGTGCCAGTACTCGATCATCGCGGCCCCGCGGGAGATGAGCGCGAGGGCGGACTGCCGAAGCTGTCCAGGGTACGGCGGCAGGTTGAACTCCGGGCCGCCGATGGACTGCGCATCCGTCTCGGTGACGAGGAAGCGGGACTGCTTGGATGAAAACAGCCGATCCGCCTGCCGGAGCAGCCCGGACACGCCCGATGTCGTCCACGGCGTGACGGGTTCCCGCTCGCACGTCGCGTCGAGGTGGTCCTGCATGGCGTAGTAGGGATTGCCGGCGGTGACGTCGAGCGCGCGCACCAGCTTCTCGTCATCGACGGCCGGTCGCGGGTAGGCGATGCACGTCGTCACGAACTGCTCTGGACGCGCGTACTCGCGCACGATCTCGGCCTGCCAGGTGATGAATTCGGTCGTGAGGTCGGCCTGGTACCGCCGCCACGCGAGGTCGTATTGCGGAAGCGAGTTGCCGTCGGGGGTCCACAGCTCCGACCAGTCCGCGATGCGATGCGACCAGTAGGTGAGGCCCCATTCACGGTTGAGGGTCTCCACGTCGCCGTAGGCCGCAGCCAGCCGGCGCACGAAGCGGCGGAAGGTGCCGCGGTTGTGCGGCAGGAGCATCCCCGGCTCGTTGTCGACCTGGTAGCCGATCACAGCCGGATGCGCCGCGTATCGAGCGATGACCGCGCGGATGACGCGTTCGGCGTGGAACCGGAAGGCCGGGTGCGAGTAGTCGACCTCCTGTCGCGCGCCCCAGGGCATAGATGTTCCGGTTCTCACCTCGGCCGCGATCTCGGGGTATGCCTGCTGGAGCCACGGCGGCACCGCGTACGTCGGCGTCCCCAGGATCACGGAGATGCCCCTGGCGTGAGCTCCGTCCAGGACGGGCTGCAGCCAGTCCAGGTCGAACTCGCCGTCCCTGGGCTCCCACGTGGACCACACGGACTCGCCGACCCGGATGACGGTGAACCCGGCATCCTTCATCAGATCGAGATCGGTCTCGGTGCGCTCGTCCTGGTGGTACTCCGCGTAGTAGGCGGCTCCGAACAGGATGCCGGTGAGTTCACGCGCTTCTCGGGGGCGCTGGTGGTTCATCTGACGTACTCCGTTGTCATCGTGGCCGTGGATGTTGTCGACAACATCCGATGGGAGATACTATGTTGTCGACAACATACGTTTGTCAAGGCCCGGTTTCCTCACGATCTGGAAAAGTTCATGAGAGGCCTGACGACGGGAGCACGCATGACCGCCGGGAACCCCCCTGCCAAGCAATCGACGATCTACGACGTCGCGGCGGCCGCGGGGGTGTCCCATCAGACGGTCACGCGCTTCCTCCGCGGCTTCGCCGGGATCCGCCCCGAGACGCAGGCGCGCGTCGAGCGGGCGATCGCCGACCTGGGCTACCGGCCCAACCTCACCGCACGCAGCCTGAAGTCCGGGCGATCGCATCGCATCGGTGCGCTGACGCACGAACTCTCGCAGGTCGGCCCGAGCCGCATCGCCGAGGGGGCCGCTGCCGCCGCTCGCGAAGCCGGCTATGTCCTCGACCTCGTCTCCCTCGACATGCGCAACCCGCACGCGGTCGACGAGTCGCTCGCGCTGCTGACGCAGCAGGATCTCGCGGGAATCCTCGCCCTGGGCTCGACGGACGAGATGTCACAGGCCTTCGCCTCGACCACCTTCCGCGTGCCCACCTTCATCGATGTCGAATCCGATGACGCCCCCGACCAGCACCGCAACCGGCTGTCGACCGTCGGGGTGCCGGCCCTTGTGGATCACCTCGTCGCGCTGGGGCATCGCCGGATCGCACTGATCGCCGGCCCCGACAACTGGTCGGCGTCCCGAAACCGCACCAGGGCATTCCACGCGGCGTTGACCCGGCACGGTCTGGAAGCAGCCGCGGTCGTACAGGGCGACTGGTCTGCTCGATCCGGTTATGTCGCGATCATCGAAGAGCCGGGGATCGGCACAGCCACCGCCGTGGTGGCCGCCAACGACCAGACCGCGCTTGGGACCATGCTCGCGCTGAAAGAATCAGGCAAGCGAGTACCGGAGGATGTCAGCGTCGTGGGCATCGACGACATCCCGGAGGCGCAGTTCTACGACCCGCCTCTCACCACCGTCCACAATCCGTTCGAGCTGCAGGGCCGTGCTGCTCTGCATCGGCTCCTCGCTCTCATCGATCCCGCCCATGCGATCGATCTCGAGGTGCCGCTGCCCGAGCTCGTCGTCCGGCGCTCCTCCGGGCCCGTCTCCGCCTGAGTTTCTCCCCACGTCGGCGAGCGATCTCGCTACCGTGGAAGCATGAGCGGACCGGAGAACGCGCAGAACACGGATGCCGCGGCATCCGCATCCTCGACGGACGGCAGCGCGCAGGAGCGGCGACGGTCGCTGCCGCCGCTGCAGCGCTGGGTGTTCTGGCCTGCGGCCGTGATCATCCTCGCCTTCGTGTCGTTCACGCTCATCGCACCGCATCTCGCGGAGGAGATGTTCGGCGCCATCCAGAACACGATCGTCAACGCGTTCAACTGGTACTACGTGCTGATCGCCGCCCTGTTCGTCGCCTTCAGCCTGTTCCTGGGCTTCAGCCGTTTCGGCGACATCAAGCTCGGCCGGGACGACGACGAACCGGAGTTCTCGCTGATGAGCTGGTTCTCGCTGCTGTTCGCGGCCGGCATGGGCATCGGCCTGGTGTTCTACGGCGTGTCCGAGCCGCTCAGCCACTTCACGAGCCCTCGGCCCGGTGTGACGGGCACACCGGAGCAGCTCGCCCAGGCCGCACTCGGGCAGACCTACCTGCACTGGGGCGTGCATGCCTGGTCCATCTACGTCGTGATCGGACTGGCCCTGGCCTATGCGATCCACCGCCGACGCCGTCCGATCTCGATCCGCTGGACGCTCGAACCGCTGCTCGGCAAGCGCGTAGAGGGCGGCTGGGGGCATGCGATCGACGTCGTCGCGCTCGTCGGAACGCTGTTCGGCGTCGCCACCTCGCTCGGACTCGGAGTGATCCAGATCAGCGCCGGCCTCTCCTCCGCAGGCCTCGGCAAGCCGGACGAGCCGACCCAGGTCGTCATCATCCTCATCATCTCTGTCTTCGTGCTCGCTTCGGTGCTCTCCGGGGTCACGAAGGGCATGAAGTGGCTGTCCAACATCAACCTCATCATGGCCGGACTCCTGGTGCTGTACCTGCTCGTCATGGGCCAGACCGAGTTCCTGCTGCGCGAATTCGTGCAGTCGATCGGCTACTACGTCCAGAACTTCGTCGGCCTGTCGTTCAACGTCAGCGCCTTCCAGGGCGAGGCCGGCGAGCAGTGGCAGGCGCAGTGGACGTCGTTCTACTGGGGCTGGTGGATCTCGTGGGCCCCGTTCGTCGGCATCTTCATCGCCCGGATCTCGAAGGGACGCACGGTGCGGGAGTTCGTCGCCGGCGTCATCCTCGTGCCGACGCTGCTCGGCATCCTGTGGTTCGCGGTGATGGGCGGATCGGCGCTCGCCATCGAACTCCAGTCACCCGGAACCCTGACCAACGAGGACGGCACGGTCGATCTGCAGGGCGCACTGTTCGAACTGCTGCAGCACGTACCGGGGACGACGGTCGTCACCATCGGCGCGATCCTGCTCATCTCGATCTTCTTCGTGACATCGGCGGACTCCGGCGCGCTCGTGATGGGCATGATCGCCACCGGAGGCCAGCAGAACCCGAAGCGCTGGATCCGGGCGTTCTTCGTCGCGGTCACGGCGATCCTCGCGATCGCGCTGCTGCTGGCCGGTGGTCTGACGGCGCTGCAGACCGCGGCGATCACCATCGCCCTGCCGTTCAGCGTGGTGATGATCCTGATCTGCTGGGCGACGGCGATCGCGTTCATCCGCGAACGTCGCGCGTACACGCGGGCCGAACGCGCGCAGCTCATCGACAAGATCGGCGACTACTACGGGCTCGAGGTCGAATCGCGTGCCGAGCAGGGCATCCTCGGCGCGCAGCCGCGCTGGCTGCGTCAGCTGCAGCGCCGACTCGGGATGCCGGTCGCGCCGACGACTCCGATCCGCATCCCGCAGGAGCTGCTGGATGCCGAGAGCCGCGCGGATGCCGGACCCAACGTGCTCGACGTCGACGAGCTCGTGTCGGAGGACGAGCTCTCGTCGTACGACGACCAGGACATCCCCGAGCACGGCGAGGACGGGACATCGCCGGTGCGCTGAGCGACCGATTGTCAATGCCCTTCCACCACGGTCGGGCGGATCCGTACCGTCGACGCATGGACGAGTTCAGCAGACGCACACCCCACGCCGAGGAGCCGGCCGAAGGGCCTGACCTCGACGACGACTACCCCGTCGACCGCGAGCACGCGGCGGATGACGACCCCGATGCGGACGACGACGTCGACCAGCGCGATCGCGGTGCACCGCTGGGCGGAGACGAGACGACCGAGGAGCAGCTCACGGCCGACAACGCGGCCGAGGAGGACACGCTGCGCAGCCTCGACCCTGACGACAGCCCGGCCTGACGACAGCCCGGCCTGACGACCGCATCCCGCACGGGACGCGAATGGTCGCCTCCGGAAGCGAGAGGCGACCATATGCGACCTCTGCTGTGCCGCGTGCCGAGCGGCGTCAGCCCTCGAGGACGAGCCGCAGCTGCTCCAGAGCCCAGTCGATCTCCGTCGCGCGGATCACGAGCGGCGGAGCGATGCGGATCGTCTGCCCGTGTGTGTCCTTCACGAGCACGCCGCGGTCCATCAGCCTCTCGGCGATCTCCCGTCCCGTGCCCTTCGCGGGGTCGATGTCGACACCGGCCCAGAGGCCGGCGGCGCGCACGCCGGTGACACCGTGGCCGACGAGCTTGTCGAGCCCTTCGGCCAGGTGAGCGCCGAGGGCGCGCGAGCGCTCCTGCACCTCGCCGGTCTCCAGCATCTCGACGACGCGGAGCCCGACGGCGGCGGCCAGCGGATTTCCGCCGAACGTCGACCCGTGCTCGCCGGGGCGGATGACCCCGAGCACGTCCCGGTCGCCGACCACGGCGGACACCGGCAGGATGCCGCCGCCGAGCGCCTTGCCCAGCAGATAGAGATCGGGCACGACGCCCTCGCGGTCGCATGCGAAGGTCTCGCCGACCCGGCCGAGCCCGGCCTGGATCTCGTCGGCGATGAAGAGCACGTTGCGCTCGGTGCAGATCTCCCGGATGCGGCGGAGGTAGCCTTCCGGCGGGATGACGACGCCGGCCTCGCCCTGGATGGGCTCCACCAGGACCGCGGCGGTGTCCTCCGTGATGGCGGCGGCCACGGCATCCGCATCTCCGAACGGCACGATGTCGAAACCGGTCATGAACGGGCCGAACCCGCCACGGGCGGACTCGTCGTCGCTGAAGCTGACGATGGTCGTGGTGCGGCCGTGGAAGTTGCCGGCCGCGACGACGATGCGCGCGGCATCCGCGGGGATGCCCTTGACGCGGTATCCCCACGCCCGCGCGACCTTGATGCCGGTCTCGACGGCTTCTGCGCCGGTGTTCATGGGCAGTACGAGCTCCTTGCCGCACAACCGCGCGAGCGCTTCGGCGAACGGCTCGAGTCGGTCGTTCATGAAGGCCCGGCTGGTGAGCGTCACGCGGCCGAGCTGCTCGGTGACGGCCGCGACGAGCGCCGGATGACGGTGCCCGAAGTTCACCGCGGAGTACGCGGCGAGAAGGTCGAGGTAGCGCTTGCCCTCGACATCCGTCACCCAGGCGCCCTCGCCACGGGCGATCGTGACGGGCAGCGGGAGGTAGTTCTCCGCGACGTGCGGTTCGAGAGAGGTCACTTCGCTCCTCGCAGTTCGAGCGTGCAGCACTTGATGCCGCCGCCGCCGAGCAGCAGCTCGGACAGGTCGACCATGATCGGGTTGTATCCGCGCTCGCGCAGCTGCTTCTCGAAGCCGGTCGCGCGCGGCGAGATGATGACGTTGTACCCGTCACTCGCGGAGTTGAGGCCGAAGACGGCGCCGTCGGAATCCGAGACCAGGATCGCGTCGGGGAAGCGCTCCTCGAGGATCGCGCGGCCGGCGTCGTCGAATGCACCGGGCAGGTAGGCGATGTTGGCCCGCTCCGGGCCGCCGTCGGCCGCGCCCTGAACGGGGTCGAGCACGGCGATCGCGGTGTCGAGGTGGTAGAAGCGCGGATCGACGAGGTTCAGCGAGACGACCTCGCGGCCGAACACCTCACCGACCTCGCGGTGGCTGTCGCCGGTGGAGCGGAAGCCGGTGCCGGCGAGGATGACGTCGCCGACGAGCAGGAAGTCGCCTTCACCCTCGTTGACCTCTTTCGGCATGACCGTGTCGAAGCCGTTCGCGCGGAACCACTCGGCGAATGCGGGGGCCTCGCCCTGGCGTTCGACGAAGCGGAACTCCGGCACGTACGCGCGGCCGTCGATGAGGAAGCCGCCGTTGGCCGTGTAGACCATGTCGGGGTAACCGGCGAGCGGCTCGATGAGCTCGACCTCGTGGCCCAGCTCGAGATAGAGGTCGTGCAGCTGCTGCCACTGCGCGATCGCCTTGGCCGTGTCGGTGGGCTTCGCGGGCTCCATCCACGGGTTGATCGTGTAGCTGACCGTGAAGTGCTCAGGGCGGCACATCAGGTAGCGGCGGTGGTGCGCGGTGCGGGCAGGGACCTCGGCGGGTCCCTGAGCCGGGCGAAGGGCGGTCTCGGGCGTCGACATGGTGCTCCTCAGAAGAGATGCGGCGGACGCTGTCCAGGGGCCCGGCGGGCCTTCGACCCGGAGCTCAACAGAGACGGGGAAGATGCGACACGGGCACGCCAGATGCCATTGTGTCACCCGGTGCTGTGAACGCGCCAGATTTCCGAGTCGGCCGCGTCGACGCGCTCAAGCGCCGCGCACCACGATCTTGCCGATCGTGTGCCCGGCCTCGAGCTGCGCCAGGGCTTCGGATGCTGCGGCGAACGGGTACTCCCGCTCGATGACCGGCACGAGTAGCCCCTCGTCCACGAGCGCGAGCAGCTTTCGCAGGATCTCCGGATGCGCGGATGCCGCCAGCGACCGGATGCGGCGGTGCGAGCCGACCGAGCGGACCGTCGCCCCCAGCATCCGCGGAATCGGGCCGAGCACGCGCCCTCCTTCACCGCCGACGAGGACCGCGTGCCCGCCGGGCGCGAGGAGTCGCTGGAGCTGTTGGAGCGGCATCCCTCCGGCGATGTCGAGCACGGCGTGGAAGCCGCCCTCGGGAAGCGGAGACGACCTCGCCCGCCGGAGGTCGAACGTGCGTGCCGCGCCCAGTCTGCTGATGAGGGCGGCGGCGCGGTCTCCGCACGTCGCCCAGACCTCGGCACCCCGCAGGGCCGCCAGCTGCACGGCGAACGTGCCGACGCCGCCGGACGCGCCGAGGATCAGCACGCGGGGCTTCGCATCCCCGTCGATGCCGATGCCCGCGAGGTCGAGGGCCTGCCAGGCGGTGCCCGCGGCGATCGGCAGGGAGGCGGCGAGCGCCGGAGCCACCCCGGGCGGTCGCGGGGCCAACCGCGATGCCGGGGCGGCGACGAATGCTGCGAGGCCTCCCCCGCCGGGCAGTTCGGCCACGACCTCCTCGTCGATCTCGGCGCTGACGACACCGGCGCCGACGGCCGTCACGGTGCCCGCGACATCCATCCCGCGTACAGGCTGCTTGGGTCGCCGCAGCCCGAACACCGGCCGCACCAGCAGCGGGTCGCCGTGCATGATGTGCCGGTCGCCCGCGTTGAGGGCCGTGGCCCGCACCCGGACCACCACTTCGCCGCGACCCGGCGTCGGAATCGGCACCTCGGCCGGCGCCGTGCCCGCGGCCGGCCCGTAGGTCTCGCACCGCCAGGCCGTCATCGTCTCGGTCACGATCCTGCCTCCTGGTCCGGGTGGAAGATCTCATCGAGCCCGGCGCCGAGGGCACGGGCGATCTGGATGGCAAGTGTGCGCCTCGCACGGCGAGGTATCAAGAGCCTTGCACCGTGGCCGTTCGAATCGGACCCGGTCAGATCACGGCGGCGCTCCACGCGTCGGGCTGGCCGAACCGGTGCGCGGTGATCGAGATCGACTGCTCGTGCAGGAACGTCAGCAGTTCGATGCGGCCAGCGGAGGTCACCTCACCGGCGAAGATCGCGAGGTCCGGATCGCCGTCGACAGCCTCCGCGAGCAGCCGATGCAGGTCGGCGACCGCATCGCGCGCCCCGACCAGCCGCACCCGCGGCGGCCGCGGCTCCGTATCGAGCAGGTCGGACGGACCCGACATGCGCTGCACCCACTCGTCGTCCGACTCGACCGCGACGTTCGCGCCGAGCTCGGTCAGCGAGCGGCGCACCTGCGCAGGCAGGCCGATCGGGGTCGAGACGAAGAAGTCCGCGCCGCTGCGGATCGCCGCGACGATGACGCGCAGCAGTTCGTGCGACCCGGCATCCGCTGTCGCCCTGATCGACACGTCCACGGGCCGGTAGCGGAGCAGATTCCGCTCCACGCCCAGCCGAGAGGCGTCGTGCACCTGACCGAATTCCCGGTCCCAGGCGATCGCGTCCGACAGCGCCGCCCGGCGCAACCACTCGAAGCGCTCGAAATCCAGTGACGGCTGCGCGGCTTCGATGAGGTCGGTGATCCGGGCATCCAGACCGCGCAGGTGCAGCGTGCTCGATGCCGGAGCCGCGCTGCCCGCGCGCCAGGTGCCGAGCCCGATCAGATGGTTCGGCCCGCCGGCCTTCGCGCCGGGCCCGACCGACGAGCGCTTCCAACCGCCGAACGGCTGCCGCTGCACGATCGCCCCGGTGATGCCCCTGTTGACGTAGAGGTTGCCCGCCTCGACCCGATCCAGCCAGAGCGCGAGCTCATCCGGGTCGCGCGTGTGCAGCCCGGCGGTGAGCCCGTACGCCACCGCGTTCTGCAGTTCGATCGCCCGCTCCAGCGTGGGCGCGTGCATGATGCCGAGCACCGGTCCGAAGAACTCCTCCCGGTGGAATCGCGATCCTGGGAGCACTCCCGCACGGATGCCGGGACTCCACAGCCGTCCGCTCTCGTCCGCCGGCGCCGGAGCGGGGCGCACGATCCAGCGCTCGTCCTGCTCGAGTTCACCCAGCGCCCAGGCGAGTTTGCCCGAAGGCGGCTCGATCAGCGGCCCGACGTCGACACGCGCCTCGCTCGGCCATCCCACGCGCAGCGAGCGCGTCGCGTCGGCGAGCTGCCGCGCGAAGCGCTGCGAGCGTCCGACGGGACCGACCAGGATCGCGAGGGATGCCGCGGAGCACTTCTGCCCTGCATGCGAGAAGGCGCTGCGCACAAGGTCCGCGACGGCGAGATCGACATCGGCCGACGGCGTCACGACGATCGCGTTCTTGCCGCTCGTCTCGGCGTGCAGCGGCAGATCCGGCCGCCAGGAGCGGAACAGTTCGGCGGTGTCCCACGATCCGGTGAGGATCACCCTGTCGACGTCGGGATGGGTGATGAGCGCCCGACCGAGCGGCCCCTCCGGCACGTCCGCGAGCACGAGCACATCGCGCGGGATGCCGGATTCCCACAGCGCCTCGGCGATCACCGCCGCGCATCGCCGCGCCTGCGGCGCGGGCTTCAGCACGACGCCGGACCCCGCGGCGAGCGCGGCCAGCACTCCCCCGGCCGGGATCGCGAGCGGGAAGTTCCACGGCGGAGCGACGACGGTGACGCCCGACGGCACGAACGTCGCGCCGGCCACGGCATCCAGTTCACGCGCCTTGGCGCTGTAGTAGCGGGCGAAGTCGACGGCCTCACTGACCTCGATGTCGCCCTCGGAGAGCACCTTGCCCGTCTCGTCGGCCGCGACCTCGATGAGCGCCGCGCGGCGCGACTCCAGCGCGACAGCGGCGCGCACCAGCGCCTCGGCGCGCTCGGCCGCCGGCCGCGCTCCCCACGCCGTTCCGCCGTTGCGCACGCGAGCCACGATCCGCTCGACCGCCGCTTCGTCGGTCACCAGCGCCGCGCGCACCAGGTCGAGCCCGAGGGTCGATCCGCTGACGCGGGAGCGGATGCCGTACGCCCACTCGCGATTCGCCGCGAGTGAGAGGTCGGTGTCAGGGGTGTTGGCGAAGCCCGGCGCACCACCGGCATCCGGAGCGGTCTCGAGCTGCGAGTAGACCGCCGTCTCCAGGAACGGGTCGTCTTCTGAACCGCGGGAGATCCCGAGCACGATGTTCGTCAGGTCGGTCTCGGGTGCGGGGGCGGGCGGCGCGCTGCGCACCGACTCGTGCACCGGCGCTCGGCGGTCCTGGGTCCGGTTCGGCGTCTCCCGCAGGGTGCGGTGCTCCGATCGTTCGAGGGCGGCGAGAAAGCGATCCTGTTCCCGGGCGAACAGGGACTCGTCTTCGGCGAGGTGGAACGCGGCCGAGAGGAAGTTCGCCGGCGACGCGCTCTCCTCCAGGCGGCGCGCGAGGTACCCGATCGCGACGTCGAACTCGCGCGGATGCACCACTGGAACGTACAGCCGGACCGGGCCGACGTCCTTCGAGACGGCGTGGCGGTGCCCCTCGGCCATGCCGAGCAGCATCTCGAACTCGACGTCCGGGCTGTTCGTGGTGTCCGCCGGGGTCGACAGCCCGCGCTCGCTCGCCAGCAGCCGGGCGTACGCGATGTCGAAGAGGTTGTGTCCCGCGATGCCGACGCGCACCGCCGCGGCGTTCGCAGGCTGCAGTGCTTCATCGAGCAGGCGAAGATGGTTCGCATCGGTGTCGAGCTTGGTGTCGTACGTGGCCTGCGGCCACCCGTGCATCACGGCATCCACCCGCTCCATCGGCAGGTTCGCGCCCTTCACGAGGCGGACCTTGATGCGCGCTCCGCCGTGCTCGACACGGTCGCGGGCCCAGGCGGTGAGCTCGCGCAGGGCGGACAGCGCATCCGGCAGGTACGCCTGCAGGACGATCCCGGCCTCGAGGTGCGCGAGCTTCGGCTCTTCGAGGATGCGAGTGAACACCGCGATCGTCAGATCGAGGTCGCGGTACTCCTCCATGTCGAGGTTGATGAACACCCCGTGCTCGAGTGCGGTGACGTAGAGGGGCAGGAGACGCGCGGCCGCGGCATCCACCACCTCGTCGAACGACCAGGCGTCCGGCCGGCTGAGGATCGACGAGACCTTGACCGAGACGTAGTCGACATCGGGACGACGGATCAGATCGTGGATGCCGTCGAGACGGCGCTGAGCCTCCGACTCGCCGAGCACGGCTTCGCCGAGCAGGTTGATGTTGAGTGTCGCCCCGCTTTCACGGATGCGTCCGATCTCGACACCCAGCTTCGCCGGTCGCGCGTCCACGATCAGGTGGCCGACCATCTCCCGCAGCGCACGACGGGCGATGGGCACGGTCGGGGCTGGCAGCGCCGGGGCGATGCCGCCGCCGACACGCACGGCTCCGCGCAGATACCACGGCAGGAAACCGGGGACATCAGGGGCGATCCGGCGCAGCTGCGCCGCGGCGGCGCTCAGGCTCTCCGGTCGCAGCACGCCATCGACGAACCCGAGCGTGAAGGCGAGGCCGCGCTCGTCGCGCAGCACCTCGGCGAGCCGCTGCGCCGCCGGGTCCGGTTCGACGATCGCCGCTTCAGCGACCCAGCGCCGCACGAGCGCCACGGCGCGTTGGGCCAGCGGATCGGACGACACGGGTGAGACGACCATGGCCACAGCCTAGGAGCGCGCGGGCGGTCCGGGCCTGAGGCACAGCGGGGCGCCGCTGCGGTTCTTCTTCCCGTCGCCATCGGGCGCGAACGTCGTGGGCACGCTGCCGCAGCACTCCCCTTGCGCGGCTCACTTCACCGGAACGGACGCGAAACCCTAGGCTGTTGCCGTGGCAGAGTCCGGGGGCGCGCGGAGCGCGATCGACAACGCGGTGGCGTCCGCGTCCTCGACCGCGCCTGCGGGATCGAACCCGCAGTCGAAGAAATGGGTCTCCGCCGTCACCTCCCGCGTCTCCACGAAGTGGATCGGCGGCGCCGCGACCGTGCTCATCCTCGGCGCCACCGCCGCGTTCGGCGGTCTCGAGGCGGTCCCCGAGCCGCCGCTGCCCGAGATCGGGGCAGGCGACACTTTCACCGGGGCGGGGTGGGAGATGACTCCGCAGCGCGCGGTGCTCATCGACGAGCTCAACGAGACCGGGGTCCGGCCGAAGGAAGGCGAACGTCTGCTCGTGGTCATCATGGACGTCACGAACGTCGACGATGCGGCTCGTTCGTCGAGCATCGGGAAGGGATCGCTCACCGCGATCCGCGTCGAGGATGCGCCCGACATCGAGCCGGCTGTCGCTCGGTACGACGATACGACCCTCACTCCGTGGCTGCAGCCCGGGGTGCCGGCGCAGCTGGTGCTGACCTGGGCGGTCCCTGCCTCCGGCTTCTCCGACGGCGACGACATCCGCATGGCACTGCCCACGGCGACCGAGTACACCGGCGAGTTCTTCGTCTACGGCGAGTACTGGGAAGACGAAGAGACCGGTGCCTACGCCGCACTCTCCATCGAGGACGTCGGTGCGGGGGTGGAGGAGTGAAGCGGGCGGCCCCCTGGCTGATCACGGCCGCGCTGCTGGCGGCAGCGTGGCTGGTGGCGCTCGTCACGCCCGACGACAGCGCGTCCGCCGATCCCTTCATCGTCCCCGTGACGATCGGCGAGGAGGCCGTCGGCCGCGATTTCAGCGTGACGGTGCAGGATGTCACACTCGCTGACGCGGTGACGGGCGCGAAGGGCTGGAGCGCCGAGGGCACCTGGCTGGTGGTCGAACTGGATGCCGAGACGAACCTCGACCAGTACGGAATGAGCTTCAAGGGTGCGACCCTCATCATCGACGGCCAGTCGTTCCGTGCGAGTGAGCGCGTACCGTCCTTCCTGTCGACGCAGCTGGTGACGGGCGTCTCGCAGAGCGGAGCACTCGCCTTCGAGCTTCCCGCCGACGCGCGCGACAGCACCGCCGTCCTGCAGCTGTCCGCGAGAGAGGACACCCGCGTCGACTCGATCGCCGAGCTCGAGATCGACCTGGGCGAGCTCACTCCGGTTGCGGATGCCGAGATCCGCGAGACCAATTGGACCCACCCGTGACCGGCTGGTGGCGGCGCAACCGGCTCGCGCTCATCGCTCTCGCCGTCCTCGTCCCGGTGGCGACAGCGACGCTGGTCGGCGTCGCCTGGTCGCGGCACTACCTGTATGAGCCGACGCTCCCGCGGGATGCCGCCGAGGGGGAGACCATCGAGCTCGCCGATGCCACGTGGGGCCCGGTGCGGGCTGTCGACGTCACCGACGTCGAAGAGCTCACGGCGCCATCGGATGCCCGGGTGATCGCCGTTGCTGTTCCTGTGGACCCGCACGGCGACTCACCGTCCTGCTTCTCCCCCGTCCTGGTGGAGAAGGACACCGGGCGGCGCTGGGAGGAGATGACGATCGAGCTCGGCATCCCCTACTCGGCCGAGGAGCCGACGAGCTGCACGAAACCGGAGGAGGACGAGAACGGCGACCCCGGGCCGATCGTCCCGTACGAGATCGTCGTGGGCTACATCGTTCCCGAGGACGTCGAGGGTCCGTTCTGGGTCGAGGTGGCCGAGATCAACTCCTACCCCTCGTTCATGAGGTTCTCGGTCGAACCGTGACCGCCCGTCGGCGTGGTCGCCGCTTCGACCATCCGGTGCCGGCGCAACGCGCCGAGTGAGGTGTCGTAGGCACCAGCGACGACGCTGATGCGGATCGGCTCGATGACGAGCGCGAGGGCGAGTGTCAGCGCATCGTTGACGACCAACCAGAAATCGACGCGGCTCTGCGGTCCGATGACCCTGGTCACGAGGTAGCTCAGCGTCGTGTCGCCGGCGAGCACGATCGTGTAGAGCAGGATGAACGTGCCGATGAGCAACGGTCCGGCACGCCACATCAGCACGACCGCATCGACGATCGGGGTGAAGCGCGACGCGAACTCGGCGCCCAGCTGCCCCAGCATCCGGCGCAGCAGAGTGGGGACCTTCTCCGCGTGCGTGCGCGCCCGCTTGTACAGCGCGATGTCGAGCTTGGGCTTCTCCGCGGCGATCGCCTGACCGTAGATGACGCCGGCGATCGCGAGCCAGGCGAGCGGTTCGACGACGAGTCCGGCGAGCTGCCCGATGAACCACTCGAGGCCGTCCCATACCCACGCGACGGGGACGAGCTGCGCGCTCACCCACTCGCGGAAGTCGAGCGCCCATTGGATGCCGACGCGAGTGTCCACCCAGCCGTTCACTGCCTCGAGTGCGTCCTTGATGACGATGATCGAGAGGAGCACCCAGACGGCCTCGAGGTACACCGCCACCACGGAGAACACCGCGGGGAGCTTCTTCGGCCACTTCTTCCACGCCCACCGCCCGGCGAACGCCACGATGATCAGCACGCCTGTGACGGCATCCAGCGTCAGGTTGCTGCCGACCCCACCGGTCGGTGCTTCGGTCTGGTTCGCGATGGCCTGCCAGCTGATGTCGCTGCGCACCTGGAGTGCACGGAAGTCGTACGCGATCACGTCGTCCTGCAGCATCCCCCACGCGGCGTACACCGCGAAGAAGGGCAGGATGCTGGCGAGCAGCGTGTTCAGGAACGTCTCACGCCGTTCGGCAGCCGCCTGCGGCACCGGTGCGATCGCCTGCAGCTCGCGCAGGCCGTCGCGGACGACGAGGAACATGGCGACGAAGGCGATCAGTCGCGCCAGGATCGCCAGCGGAAGCAGCAGGAGCCCGCCGGTGCCCGTGTATGCACCGACCCACCCGGCGAGCTGAATGAGCCCGAAGTGCACCAGGTACCCCGCCAGGTACCACGCGACGAGCGCGGGCCAGTGCCCGGCGAGCACGCGCCAGGTCGAGGAGAGCAGGGTCAGCACGAAGCCACGTTAGCGCCCCCGCCGCGTCACGACCAGACGCTGGGCGCCTCGGCGCGCGTCGACGGCAGTGCGGAGGCCGCCGCCCACTCGTGCATCCAAGGCTCGACATCCGGGATGCCCTCCGGGCGCCCCACGGCGGCGAAGAGCTCCTGGTGCGAGAGCGTGCCGCCGCTGCGCTTCAGCATCCTGGCCCGGACGATGACCCGCGCGTAGATCTCGCCGCCCACGACCGCGCGGTGCTCCATGTAGATCGCCTTGTCGTCGTGACCGAGCAGGCGCGACTCGACGTCGAACCGCTGCCAGAGCTCGAGCGACTTGCGGAACGTCACCGTCTCGGCCGAGACGACCGCGTACCAGCCGTTGCGCTTCATGACATCGCTCATGCCGGTGCGCACGAGCAGATCCCAGCGGCCGAGATCGAACAGCGACAGATAGCGGCCGTTGTTCATATGCCGCAGGACGTCGATGTCCGTCGGCAGCGTCGTCAACCGGATGCGGCCGATCTCAGTGGGCGCGATGCGTCCTTCGCGCCGCACACGACGCCGTGCGCTCCACATCACGAGCAGGGTCCGCCAGATCACGTTCACAAGGTGCGAGAGTACCCCCATCTTCTACACACGGTAGATTTCCGGTTCTCCCGACCCGCGCGTAGAGTCACGGGCATGAGCGCCGAAGCCCAGCCAGAAGTCATCGTCCGTCCGGTCCGTGATGTGGACGCGGAGGCTCTGGGTCGTGTGCACGCACAGTGCTGGCACGAGACCTACGACCACCTGATCAGCAAGGCAGCACTCGAGAAGGTCTCACCCCGGCGTCTCGCCGAGCTGTGGACGCACTGGGCCATCCAGGGCCCCGAGTTCAAGATGAGCGCAGCGCTCGTCGACGGGGAGATCGTCGGCTTCGTCGGCTCCGGCCCCGCGCGCGACAAGGATGCTCCCGCGAACCGCGAGCTCTACTTCATCTATCTTCTGGATGCCTGGCACTCCACCGGTCTCGGACAGAAGCTGTTCGATGCCGCCGTCGAGACGGACGAGCCGCTGTACCTGTGGGTCGCCGAGGACAACCCCCGCGCGCACCGCTTCTACACGCGCAACGGATTCCACCTGGATGGCGCCTCGCACACCGAGCCGTTCCTCGGCGAGACGCTGACCGAGGTCCGCTTCGTCCGCTGAGCGGGTGGCCACGGCATCCTGACCCCCGCGAGACGTACTTTGTGCGGTGACACTTGGCCCCACCGGCCAAGTCTCACCCCGCAAGGTACGTCTCGCGGATTCCGTGGGGCGGGATGCCGGGGTCAGAGGCGCTCGAGGATCGTGACGTTGGCGACGCCGCCGCCCTCGCACATCGTCTGCAGACCGTAGCGGCCGCCGGTGCGCTCGAGTTCGTTCAGCAGCGTCGCCATGAGCCGCGTACCCGTCGCGCCGATCGGATGCCCGAGAGCGATCGCGCCGCCGTTGACGTTCACCTTCTCGTGCGGCGCGCCGGTCTCCTCCAGCCAGGCCAGCACGACCGACGCGAACGCCTCGTTGATCTCGAACAGATCGATGTCGTCGATCGTCAGGCCGGCGCGCTCCAGCGCGTGCTTCGTGGCCGGAATGGGCGCGGTGAGCATGAGGACCGGATCATCCCCGCGCACCGACAGGTGATGGATGCGGGCTCGAGGCGTGAGCCCGTGATCCTTCAGGGCCTGCTCGCCGGCGATCAGCACGGCGCTGGACGCATCGCTGATCTGCGAGGCCACCGCTGCGGTGATCCGTCCGCCGGGGCGCAACGGCTGCAGCCCCGCCATGCGCTCGAGCGTGGTGTCGCGGCGGATGCCCTCGTCCGCGGTCAGTCCGTTCAGCGGCGCGATCTCGTCGTCGAAGCGGCCCTCGTCCTGCGCGGCGGCGGCGCGGCGGTGGCTCTCGACGGCGAACCGCTCCATGGCCTCGCGCGCGATGCTCCACTTCTCGGCGATCAGTTCGGCCCCGGCGAACTGCGAGATCTCCTGATCGCCGTACCTCGCCAGCCACCCCGGCGACTCGGCGTACGGGGTCGTGAACCCGTACTGCTCCCCGACGACGACCGACGACGTCAACGGCAGCCGCGACATGTTCTGCAGTCCGCCGGCGATCACGAGATCGGCCGTCCCGCTCATCACCGCCTGAGCGGCGAAGTGCACGGCCTGCTGGCTGGAGCCGCACTGCCGGTCGATCGTCACACCCGGGACGTGCTCGGGGAAGCCCGCCACCAGGGCCGCCGTGCGCGCCACGTTGCCCGCTTGCCCTCCGATCGCGTCGATCGCGCCGATGATCACGTCGTCGATCGCGGCCGGGTCCACGCCGGTGCGCTCGATCAGAGCACGCAGGCTGTGGGCCCCGAGGTCAGCCGGATGGATGCCGGAGAGCGCACCGCCGCGCTTGCCGACGGGTGAGCGGACCGCGTCGACGATGTATGCCTCTGCCATGTCCTTCCTCCTCCGAGGTCGATTTCCGATTCAGCGCCCTGAGACGTTGCCGAAGCCCTTGGCGATCGGCGCGACGATCAGCGGGCGGGCGGCGAACCAGCCGATCGCGATCACCACGAGCGATGCGACGAACACCCAGAACCCGGTCCAGCTGACGAGGTCCTGCGAGGCGTACATGTGGTTGAGATTGCGCAGCGCGCCCGTCGCCATCACGAGGATCACGTGCACGACGATGAAGGCGATGAAGTAGATCATCACCGGGAAGTGCACCGCACGTGCCCACTCCACCGGGTAGGCCCTGTTGAGCTTCTCGGCGTTCTTCGGCCAGATGCCCGACATCCGCACACCCGTGATCGCGGCCAGCGGGGCGGCGACGAAGATCGTCGTGAAGTAGGCCAGCTGCTGCAGGCTGTTGTAGTTCGCCCAGCCGTTCTCGGTGGGCCAGTCCAGCGAGACGTACTGCAGACCGGCGGACAGCGCGTTCGGGAAGACCTCCCAGCTGGTCGGGACGACACGCACCCAGTGCCCGGTCGTGAACAGCAGCACGACGAAGATCACGCCGTTGACGAGCCAGAGCACGTCGAGCGCCTGGTGCAGCCACAGCGTCAGGCTGATCTTGTACTTGGGGTTGCGCTTCGAGGTCCAGAACACGGTCGGGCGCTTCTCCGCGCGCACCGTGAGTCCGGTGCGGATGATCAGCACCATCAGGAACATGTTGAAGAAGTGCTGCCACCCCACCCATCCGGGGATGCCGAGCGCAGTGCCCTCGGGCAGGTGATATTCGCCGGGGAACGCGGCGAGGAAGTCCATCATCACCGGCGTGCTGAGGATCGTCCGGACGAACGCAATGGCGGCGATGCCCAGGATGCCGAGACCGGCGAGGCCGAGGAGACCCGCGACGGCCTGCGTCCACGTCGGACGCGTGGTTTCGGATGCCGCGGCCGGCGCGTGCCGCGGTGCGACACCGTTCCACGCGGCGCGCGGGACGGCCAGCGGGACGGAGACGTCGCGCGCGCCGCCGGCCGAGGCCGCCACTTGGGGGGCCGACACGCCACCTGTCGGACGTTCTTCGCCGATCGGTCCGACATCTGGCGTGTCGGACCCCGGACTGGTGGAGGCGGGCTCGGCCGCGGAGACCGTGGTTCCGGCCGGGGGCCAGGACTCGCCGCCGGGAGTGCGAGGAAGCCCCCGGCGCAGTACGCTCCCGGCGACATGCGCCGGCGACGAGACGTCCCCCGCTCCAGGCGGGCCGGATGCCGACGAGACGAGCGTCGCAGCAACGGGCGCTCCGGCAGTGGCGGGCGCAGCGACAGACGGCGCGGCGACCGCGATTCCGGCAGGAGGCCAGGGTTCGCCGCCACGAGTGCGAGGAAGCCCCCGGCGCAGCACGCTCCCGGCGACATGCGCCGCCGACGAGGCATCCCCTGCCCCAGGCGGGACGGATGCCGACGAGACGAGCGTCGCGACAGGGGCGGCTCCGCCGACGTCGGGCGCCGGCGTCGATGCGGGCGCGCTCGCGTCGGACGCGTCCGCAGGCACGGCCGCGACGACGGCATGGGACGCCGCCACGGCACCTGCGCCCGTCGGCGCCGAATCGGCGGGGGGCCAGGACTCGCCGCCGGGCGTGCGCGGCAGTCCGCGACGCAGCGCGCGGGAGGCGGTGTGCGACGCCGTCGTGGCATCGCCGGCATCGGTCCGGGGGGCCGACACGCCAGATGTCGGACGTTCTTCGCCGGACGGTCCGACATCTGGCGTGTCGGCCCCGGGTTTGGCGCCGCCGGCGCCGGCGGTCCCGACTCCGGCGGTCCCGGCTCCGGTTGCTGCGGCGGCGCCGGTTGCTCCGACGACCGTCGTGACCACCGCGGACGCCGGCTCGTCGGACGACACGTCGGCCGGAGGCCACGGCTCTCCGCCCGGCAGGCGAGGCAGTCCGCGACGCAGCACTACTTCCCCCGTGCTTCGAGGGCCTCGATCACCTGCGGCACGACGGCGAACACGTCTCCGACGATGCCGAAGTCGGCGACGTCGAAGATCGGCGCCTCGCCGTCCTTGTTGATCGCGACGATCGTCTTGGCGGTCTGCATACCGGCCCTGTGCTGGATCGCACCGGAGATCCCGAGCGCGATGTACAACTGCGGCGACACCGAGACACCGGTCTGTCCGACCTGATGCGCATACGGGATGTATCCGGCATCCACCGCGGCACGAGACGCGCCAACGGCCGCGCCGAGCGCGTCGGCCAGTTGCTCCACGAGGACGAACTTCTCCTTCGAACCCAGGCCTCGGCCGCCCGAGACGACGCGGGCCGCGCCCCGCAGATCCGGGCGGGAGGATGCCTGCTCGACCGCTTCGATCGCGCCGGCCGTGGCCGCAGGCGCACCGGATGCCGTCACGGCGAGCTCCTCGACGGTCGGCGACGCCACGGCCTCGGCCCTGGTGTCGACGGCCCCCTGGCGCACGGTGATGATCGGTGCCCCGTAGGTCGGCGCCGAGTCCACGAGATAGGCGCCTCCGTACACGGAGTGATGCGCCACGATGCCCTGGTCATCGCGGGAGACGCCGATCGCATCGACGGACACGGCGTTGCGCGTGCGCACCGCGAGCCGGCCGGCGACGTCGCGTCCGGTGATCGAGTTCGACACGAGCACGGCATCAGGCGACACCTGCTCGTATGCGGCCTGCAGTGCGTCGACGAGCGGCACGACCAGAACGGTGTCGTCGATCGCGGCGGTGAGCACCACAGATGCTCCGGCAGCCGCCGCGGCATCCACAGCGCTCTGCGAGCCGCCGGGGACGAGCGCGACCGGACTGCCGACGGACGACGCCGCGCCGATCAGCGCCGCCGTGCTGGCCGCGGCTTCGCCGGACGGCGTCACGTCGACGAGGACGAGGATCGAGTTCTCGGGGTAGCCCATGGTCACACCAGCCTGTTCTGCACGAGGAAGTCCACCAGCTGCTGCGCGGCATCCCCCTCATCGGTGATCTTGACGCCGGCCGCCCGCGGCGGCTTCTCGGCGACGGAGGTCATGATCGTCCGCGGCGCCGCCCCCGGATCGGCGGAGACACCGAGGTCGGAGAGCGAGAGCACCTCGAGCGGCTTCTTCTTGGCCGCCATGATGCCCTTGAAGTTCGGGAACCGGGCATCCGGCAGCGCCTCGGTGATCGAGATGACGGCCGGGAGGGATGCCGAGACCGGCTGCGCCCCGGCATCCGCTGCTCTGGTGCCGGAGATGCCGTCTGCCGTGATCTCGACCGCGCTCAGCGCGGTCGCCTGGGCGAAGCCGAGATGCTCGGCGAGCATGGCCGGGACGAGGCCGGCCGATCCATCGGTCGAAAGGTTGCCGGTGATGACGAGGTCAGCCCCGCCACGGCGGATCGCGGCGGCGAGCACCTCTGCGGTCAGCCCGAGGTCGGCGCCGACGAGCTGCTCGTCCGCGATGTGCACGGCGGAGCCGGCTCCGATCGCGAGCGCGCGGCGCACGGATGCCGTGGACGACTCGGGCGCCATCGACAGCGCGACCACCTCGGTGCCCTCGTTCTTGTCGGCGTAGGTCAGTGCGACCTCGAGCGCACGCTCGGTGATCTCGTCCAGCACGACATCGCCGGCCGCGCGATCGGCGAGGCCGGTCTCCAGATTCAGCTTGCGATCACCGTAGGTGTCCGGCACCTCTTTGACCAGGACGAAGATCTTCATCGATTGCTCCTCACGACACTCCGAGTCTAGTCCGGTGAAACTCAGTCCCACGGATGCCGACCAGTGGTCTCCGCCTCCGAGCGTAGCGCGCCGCACCGACTCCGCGGCAGGGCCGAGTACCGTGGAAACGTGGCCCAGCACCGACCCCTGCCGATCGATCCGCTCGCCGAGGCGAAGCGGCAATGGCTCGCGCACGGATGGACGGATGCCGCAGAGGGCATGACCGTCGTCATCTCGGTGATGCGCGCGCAGCAGCTGCTCCTGGCGAGGGTCGACGCGGCGCTCAAGCCCTTCGAGCTGTCGTTCGCCCGCTACGAAGTGCTGCGTCTGCTCGCCTTCAGCCGCCGGGAGCGTCTGCCGCTGTCGAGCGTGGTGTCGCGTCTGCAGGTGCACGCCACGACGGTCACGAGCACATCCGATCGGCTCGTCCGCGACGGACTGATCGTCCGCGAACCGCACCCGCACGACGGACGGGCGGCGATGCTGGCGCTCACGGACGCCGGCCGCGACCTCGTCGAGCGCGCGACGGCGGCCCTGAACACCGAGGTCTTCACCGCCCCGGGCATCAGCGCCGAGGACGCCGCCGATCTCGTCGGCATCGTGGCGCGCCTGCGCAAGAATGCCGGCGACTTCACGGATCCGCGTCCGCAGCCCGATCCGCTGTGACGGCTTCCTTCGTCATCGAGCGCGTGATCCGCGCGGCGCCCGATCGGGTGTACGCGGCATCCCTCGACCCGCAGCTGCACGTGCGGACCATGGCCAGGTACGGCGAGACCATGGTCGCCGGACCCGACGGCGGAATCTTCGCAGAGGGGTCGACAGTGACCTGGCGCGCCCGGCACTTCGGCCTCCCGTTCCACCTGACGTCCGTCGTGTTCGATCTCGATCCGCCGCGCCGTTTCTGCGATCGACAGGTCGCGGGTCCGTTCGCGCAGTTTCACCACGAACACGAGTTCGACGAGCATCCGGACGGCACGCTGATGCGCGACACCGTGACGCTGCGCGCCCCCTTCGGCCCGATCGGCTCGCTCGTCGACCGGCTGTTCATGCGCGCGTACATGCGGCGGTTGATCGACGAACGCGGCGCCATCCTGGCCGCTGAGGTCGAGCGCGCGTAACCTGTCCGGCATGACCGAACTGCGCCTGCACACCATCCTCGAACCGCACGGTCCCGCGGCCGCGATCGTGCTCACCGACGAACAGGTCGCCGCCCTCGGCGCCGGCAAGGTCTTCCCCGTCGTCGTCGGTTTCGACGATCGCCGCATCCGTCTGCGCCTCGCCCGGATGGGTGGGCTGAACATGATCGGATTCAGCAAGGCCGCCCGCACCGAGATGGGCCTGGAGATGGGGCAGGAGATCGACGTGACGATCACTGTCGACACCGCCGAGCGCGAGATCGAGATCCCGCCGGCCCTCGCCGAGGCGCTCGATGCGGACGCCGCGCTGCGCGCCGCCTTCGACGCACTCTCGTACTCGAAGCGCAAGGAGCACGCCCGCCAGGTCGCCGAGGCGAAGACCGACGAGACCCGCATCCGTCGCGTGGAAAAGGTGCTCGCCGCGCTGCGCGCCTGACGCGGCGCAGTCCTGGTCCGCATCCATGCCCGCGGCGAGAAACCGCTCTCGTCGCGAGAAACCATGCGCGAAGGTGTTTCTCGCGCGCGCAGTGGTTTCTCGACGCGCCATCAGCTGTTCGTGAACCGCGGTGCCCGCTTCTCGCGGAACGCGGCCATCCCCTCCTTCTGGTCCGCGGTGTCGAACAGCGCCGCGAAGGACTGCTTCTCATGGGCGAGGCCGTCGGCGAGGGTCGTCTCCATCGCGGCATCCAGCGCGGCCTTGGCCGCATAGATGCTCGGCAGGGACTTGGACGCGATCGTCTTGGCCAGCGTCGACGCCTCGACGAGCAGATCGGATGCCGGGACCACCCGCGACACGAGCCCGGCGCGCTCCGCCTCCTCCGCGCCGATCAGACGTCCGGAGAGCACGAGCTCTGCCGCCTTGTAGTATCCGACGGCGCGGATGAGACGCTGCGTGCCGCCCATCCCGGGGATGACGCCGAGATTGATCTCCGGCTGTCCGAACCTCGCGGTGTCGGCGGCGAGGATGATGTCGCACATCATCGCGAGCTCGCACCCGCCGCCAAGCGCGAAGCCGCTGACCGCGGCGATGACCGGCGTGCGGACCGCGGCGAAGTCGTTCCAGGCGCCGAAGTGATCGGTGGCGAGCATCTCGGATGCCGTCATCGATTCCATCTCCTTGATGTCTGCACCGGCGGCGAACGCCTTCTCGCTGCCCGTGACGACGATCGCGCCGACGCCGTCGTCCGCGTCGAAGGCGACGGCGGCGGCGGTGACCTCATCCGCCACCAGCGCGTTGAGGGCGTTCAGCGCCTGCGGCCGGTTCAGGGTGATCCATCCGACGCGGCCGCGCTGTTCGACCAGGATCGTCTCGTACTCGGTCATGCATGTCCTCTCCCTCGGGGTGGTCTCAGTATGCCTCGGCGCGAAGCGGCGCATAATGGGGCCGATGAGCGACCAGCCGCGATACGCCCCGGATGCCCGCGCGCGGACGCGGGCCATCCTCGACCTCGCGATCCGCCTCGCGATGGCGCTGTGGGGATCCGGCGCGGGAGCGCAGGAGACCACCGAAGCGATGACAGCGGTCTCCCGCACCTACGGGCTGCGCAACACGGATGCCGATGTGACCCACACCGTGCTGTCGCTGACATGGACCAACCCGAGCACGGACGAGTCCTACACCCGCAGCCACAATCTGCGCGCCCGGCAGCTGGACTACTCCCGACTGTCGGCCGCTGCCGCCCTGTACCGCCAGATCGTCGAGAAGCGGATCGGCCTGGCCGACGCAGCGCGGCGGCTGTCCCGGATCCGTGCGTCTCGTCCGCTCAGTCCCCGCTGGGTCCAGGAGATCGGCTGGGGCCTGGTCGGCGCCGGCGCGACGGTGCTGCTCGGCGGCGGCATCGTCGCCGCCGCCGTCGCGTTCGTCGCGGCCGTGACGCTGAACGCGATCATGGCCGCGCTGCAGCGCGGCGGTGTCCCGCTGCTCTTCCGCACGTTCCTGGGCGGCGCCATCGGCCCCGTCGCCGCGCTGATCGCCCAGATCATCCAGCCCGACGCCTCCCCGACGCTGGTCGTCGTCGCCACCGTGATCGTGCTGCTGGCCGGGGTCACCGTGTTCGGTGGCGTGCAGGACATCCTGACCGCCTTCTACGTCACGGGCCTGGCACGATTGACCGAGGCCATCGTGGCGACCGTCGGCATCGCCGCCGGCGTGATCGCGACTTCGCTGCTGCTGGACCGCCTGGGTGCGCCGGTCGAGATCTCCGTGACCGAAGCGCGCCCCGATCAGTTGCCCGCCGTCGCCGTCGCCGCTGCCGTCGTGATGGCACTGGGCTTCTCGATCGCCACCCAGGTGCCGTGGCGTGCGCTGGGAGTCGTGGCGGTGCTCGCCGCTCTCGCCGAGACGATCACCCTCCTCGGCACGGATGCCGGGCTCGGACCGATCTGGTCGGTCGCGGCCGCCTCGGTGGCCGTGGGTTTCACGGCGTCGCTGCTCACACGGACTGCGCGCACCCCCGCATTGCCGATGATCGTGGCGCCCCTGGTGCCGATGCTGCCCGGTCTCATGCTGTTCGACGGGCTGATGCTGATCGCCGCCTCCGATGTGCGCGGCCTGTTCGACGTCTTCCTGGCCGCGGCCATCGCCGCGTCGATCGCCGCCGGCTCCATCCTGGGGCACTATCTGGTCCGCCCCCTGGGCCGCCGTGGCAGCCGGGCCACGCTCAGCAAGCTCTGACCGGACGACACGTCGGACGCGTCACACGGAGCCGTCGCGGATGTCGGCGATGATGCCGGAGAAGTCACGGCCGCCCCCGGCGCCCGCGGCATAGACGGCGTAGATCTCCTGCGCCAGCCGTCCGAGGCGCGCGTCCGTGCCGGTCTGCTCGATCGCCTCGAGCGCGAGCCCCAGGTCCTTCGCCATCAGGGCACCGGCGAAGCCGGGCTGATAGTCGCGATTGGCCGGGCTGGTCGGCACAGGTCCGGGGACGGGGCAGTTCGTCGACAGCGCCCAGCACTGCCCGGATGCGTTCGATGCGACCTCGTACAGCGCCTCGTGGCTGAGACCGAGGCGCTCGGCGAGGACGAACGCCTCACCGACCACGATCTGCGAGACCCCGAGGATCATGTTGTTGCACACCTTCGCCGCCTGACCGAGCCCCGGACCACCGCAGTGCACGATGCGTCTGCCCATGGTCTCGAGGATCGGCTGCGCGGCGTCGAAGTCCTCGTCCACACCACCGACCATGAACGCCAGCGTCGCGTTCTCGGCGCCGACGACGCCGCCGGAGACGGGCGCGTCCACCTGTCGGTGGCCGGCGGCGACGGCGAGCGCGTGCGCCTCCTGTGCGTCGGCGACGGCGATCGTGGAGGACTCGATGAACAGTGTTCCCGGCGACGCCGCCTCGAGCAGGCCCTCCCGATAGGCCGACAGCACATGGGCGCCGGCCGGGAACATCGTGATGACGACCTCGGCGGATGCCGCGGCATCCGCTCCAGCGTCGGCGATGGGAATTCCGGAGGATGCTGCGGCATCCCGCGCCTGCGGCACCACGTCGTAGCCGGACACCTCGTGCCCGGCGGCGATGAGGTTGCGGGCCATCGGCAGGCCCATGTGGCCGAGGCCGAGGAATGCGATTCTCATGACGCGACCTTGAGGGTCTCGCGTCCGACGATGAGCTGCATGATCTCGTTGGTCCCTTCCAGGATCTGGTGCACGCGGAGGTCGCGCACCACCTTCTCGATGCCGTAGTCCTGCAGGTAGCCGTAGCCCCCGTGCAGTTGGAGTGCGCGGTTGGCGACGTCGAAGCCGGCGTCCGTCGCGAAGCGCTTGGCCATGGCGCACCGCACGGATGCGTCGTCGTCGTGCTCGTCGACCGCGGTCGCCGCGTCCTGCACCATGAGCCGCGCCGCATGCAGCTGTGCGCGCATGTCCGCGATCGCGAACACGATGCTCTGCTTGTCGGCGAGCGGTTCACCGAACGTGAAGCGCTCGTGAACGTACCGGATCGCCTGATCCAGTGCCCACTGCGCACCGCCGAGCGAGCAGGCCGCGATGTTGAGGCGCCCGCCGTCGAGCGCGGACATCGCGATCTTGAACCCGCCGCCCTCCTCGCCGAGTCGAGCGGATGCCGGGACGCGCAGCTCGTCCAGGATCACCTGCCTGGTCGGCTGGGCGTGCCAGCCCATCTTCTTCTCCGGCGCCCCGAAGCTCAGCCCCGGGGTGTCTCCCGCGACGAGGAAGGCGGTGATGCCCCGCGCACCCGAATCGGCGGTGCGCGCCATCACCACGTAGACCGACGCCTCGCCGGCACCGGAGATGAACTGCTTCACCCCGGTGAGCACGTACTCGTCTCCGTCGCGGATCGCGCTCGTGGCGATGGCCGCGGCGTCGGAGCCCGCGCCCGGCTCGGTCAGGCAGTAGCCTCCGAAGCCGGTCATGCCGGTGAGGATCGGGAGCCAGTGCGACCGCTGCGACTCATCGCCGTAGCGATCGATCATCCCGACCACCATGTTGTGGATCGAGATGTAGGCGGCCACCGCTGGGTCTCCCTTCGCCAGCTCCTCGAAGATGGCGACGGTGTCGGCGCGAGAGAGTCCGGTGCCGCCGAAGTCCTCGGCGGCGTAGATGCCGCCCAGGCCCAGCTCGCCCGCGAGCTGGAGGCTCTCGCGCGGGAAGATGTGCTGCTCGTCGCGCTCCAGTGCATACGGGGCGAGCTCCGTCTCGGCGAACTCGCGTACCGCCTGCAGGATCGCCTGGCGTTCCTCTGCGGTGGTGGTGATGAGGGTCATCGGTGCTCCTTGCTGCGTTTCTACTCGCTGGTGCTCGCTCAACGAACGATTCCCGTCACCGGGTGGTGGGCATGACGAAACTGGCTCCCGCTTCGACGGGCTCGGCGACTGACCGCAGCGGGCTGGCCGGCCACCGGCTCGTCACCGTCTTGGTCTTCGTGTAGAACCGGAAGGAATCGGGACCGTGCTGATTCAGGTCTCCGAACCCGCTGCGCTTCCAGCCGCCGAACGTGTAGTAGCCCAGCGGCACGGGGATCGGCACGTTCACCCCGACCATCCCGACGTTCACACGGGCGGCGAAGTCGCGGGCGGCGTCGCCGTCGCGGGTGAAGATGCCGACGCCGTTGCCGTACTCGTGATCGGATGCTATCGCGAGCGCCTCCTCGTAGTCCCGCGCCCTGGCGATCACGAGGACAGGACCGAAGATCTCCTCGCGGTAGATCGACATGTCGGTCGTCACGTGATCGAACAGGGTCGGACCAAGGTAGAAACCCTCCTCGTACCCCTCGACGACGAGACCTCGTCCGTCGGCGAGGAGGGTGGCCCCGGCATCCACGCCCTGCTGGATGCAGTCGGTGACGCGGTCGACGGCCGCGCGGGTGACGAGCGGGCCGTAGTCGATGCCGTCCGCGAGCGACGGTCCGATCCGCAGCTGAGCGACCCGCTCGGTGAGCTTGGCCGCGAGGGCATCAGCCGTCTCGTCTCCGACCGGCACCGCGACCGAGATCGCCATGCAGCGTTCCCCCGCCGAACCGTAGCCGGACCCGATCAGCGCATCGACGACCTGGCCGAGGTCGGCATCCGGCATGACGACGAGGTGGTTCTTCGCTCCGCCGAAGCACTGCGCGCGCTTGCCGTGCGCAGCCGCGGTGGCGTAGATGTACTCGGCGATCGGCGTGGATCCGACGAACCCGATCGCCTTGACGCGCTCGTCCTCGAGCAGCACGTCGACGGCCTCCTTGTCGCCATGCACGACGTTGAGGATGCCTGCGGGCAGCCCGGCCTCGAGGAACAGTTCGGCGAGCCGGACCGGCACCGACGGGTCGCGCTCGCTGGGCTTGAGCACGAACGCGTTCCCTGCGGCGATCGCGGGTCCGGCCTTCCACAACGGGATCATCGCCGGGAAGTTGAACGGCGTGATGCCGGCGACGACGCCGAGCGGCTGGCGCAGGGAGTACACGTCGATCCCCGTACCCGCCTCGGTGGAGTACTCGCCCTTGAGCAGGTGCGGCGCTCCGGTGGCGAACTCGATCACGTCGAGGCCGCGCTGGATGTCGCCCTTCGCATCTTCGAACGTCTTGCCGTGCTCGCTGGAGAGCAGTCGCGCGAGGTCGTCCATGTCGCGATGGACGAGATCGAGGAAGCGCATCAGTACGCGGGCGCGCTTCTGCGGGTTGGTCGCGGCCCACCCCGGCTGCGCGGCCTCGGCGTCCGCGATGACGCGACGGACCTCGTCGGCACTCGCGAGCGGGACGCGAGCCTGAACGGATCCCGTGCTGGGGTCGAACACGTCCGCGAAGCGCCCGGAGTCTGGAGTCAGAAGCGATCCGCCTACGAAGTGGGGGATGGTGCGAGTCATTGTGCAAAGTCCCTTCATGCCGTCATTGGCACAAGGGAAGTTTACTTTGCCCCTCGCGGATTTACTAGGGCGTCCTAGTATCTAGATCCAGTCGTCCGCGTGGAGCTGGCGGATCCCGCGATTGTGCAGCAGGAACTGCGCACGAAGGGGCACGCCGAGCGAGACAGCGGCATCAGCCATCGCGCCGGCCCAGGCACGATCGTCGTCGTCCAGCGTGCTGGGTCCGACGCGCTCCCACACCAGCACGACGCTCGCGTTACCGGTGGCTTCGAGGAGCATGCCGCTGCGATGCATGAGCAGGTGCGCCTGGTCGACGCGCCCGAGGTCGTCGACCTCGACATCTTCATGCGGGTCTTCCGGGTAGTCGTCCATCGGCATGAGCGGGTCACCGAGGCGGCCGTGCTCATCGATGAACAGCAGCCACATCTGGCGGAGATTCGCCCGCCGCAGCAGCACGTGCAGCAGGTCGCGCAGGTCGTCGTCGCGATCGAGGATCAGGTCTTTGAGAGTCGTGCTCGTATCTGTCATGAGGCGATGATCGCGCGATCCTCGCGCATGACCTCACGGAATTCCGAGGCCTGTGGACAACTCGCCGCCAACTCGTCCCCTGTGCAGAGCGGGTGGTTCCGGGCACCCCGGCCCACCCGCTCGATGCGATCAGCGGACGATCACCGGCAGCGGCAGCAGCGTGCGCGATGGCTCGTACGGCTCCGCCCCCTCGAACCGCACCGAGAGGAGATGCAGGCCGCGGCTGATCTTCGGGATGGTCGCCTGGACTTTGCCCCGGGCATCCGTCGTCAGCTCGATCGTGGCGACGACGGAGCCGCGATCGAGCACCGTCACCGTGCCCACCGGCGCACTGCCGTCGTCAGCCGACACCGTCGCCTTCAGCGTGTACGTCGATCCGGCCTTCGCCGTGATCTTCGGCGAGGACAGTCGGATGCGCGTGTCCACCGGCTCCGCCTGCTCGTCCACGAGGACCGCCACCGAGCGCGCGGGTACCGTCACCGTTCCCGCCGCAGCATCCCACGTCGTGGTCTTCACGACGGCGTCGGCGCCGTTCGCCTGCGCATCCGTCAGCGCGAAGCCGCGGCCGGACAGAGACGGCACCGTCTGCGTCACCGCCTCGGCCGAAGCGTTGAACACGACCAGGGCGCCATCCAGCGCCGGGTCGACGTCGTCGCCCACCAGATCGTCGATGAGCATCACGATGACGCCGGGCGCAGCATCCGTCCCACCGTTCGGGAACGTCACCTTCTCGCCGATCAGTTCCGCCGATCCGAGCTGCAGCAGGTCGACCTCCTCGCGCACGCGCAGCAGATCCAGCGCGGACGCCTCGGCGGATGCGATGTCGGCGGCCGCGGGCTTCAGTGCAGGATCCGCCAGCAGCGGTGCCATGATCGACCACTTGTCCTGGTTGTCCGCCGCGGGCGGGAGGCCCGAGCCGAACGTCGATTCCTGGCCGGTCCAGTCGATCCGGTTGAACCAGTCGCCGGAGTCGTAGCTGTTGCGATCCAGCGACTTCGACCGCAGCAGTTCGGTGCCGGCGTGCCAGAACGACGGCGACTGCGACAGCGTCACAGTGGCCAGCGACAGCGTGTTCATGCGGACGCGGTCCGCCATCGAGGTGCCGGTCGGCAGTTTCAGCACCGACAGGTCGTACAGCGTCTCGTTGTCGTGCGCGTCGACGTAGTTGATGACCTCGCCCGGCTCGTCGGCGTAGCCGGCCGGCGCCCCGCGGTAGTCGATGCCGGATCCCGCGGTCACGACGCCGTCGCTGGTCGTGAACGAATAGTCGCGCAGGTTGCCCGCCAGCCCCAGTTTCACGAGATCCGTCTCGTGGCCGAGGTCCGCGATCGCCTGCTCGGGCGTGCCGTTGATCGGGTCCCCGTTCGGGTCCGTGCCGAGACCGGTCCCGAAGCCCTGGCGGAACGTGGAGGCGCCGTCGACGGGGCTGCCGCCGTGCACGGCATCCCGCAGCCGGTCGTTGAACGTGCCGATGCCGGTCCCGCCCAGCTGGCCCTGCGTCGCCTGCTCGAACAGGGCGTTGTCCGCCACCTCGCCGAAGTTCCAGCCTTCGCCGTACAGGTAGATCGACGACCCGTCGATGCCGTCCTTCTTGACCGTCAGGTCATCCAGCGCCTCGCGCACGGCGAGCATGTTGGCCTTCGAGTGGTGTCCCATCAGGTCGAAGCGGAAGCCGTCGACGCGGTACTCCCTCGCCCACGTCACGATCGAATCGACCATGAGCTTCTGAGCGGCGAGATGCTCGGTCGCGACGTTCTGACAGCAGGTGCTCGTCTCGACGGCACCGGAGGCGTTCAGGCGGTGGTAGTAGCCGGGCACGACCTGATCGAGGACCGATGTGTCCGCCTGTCCGGATGCCGCGGTGTGGTTGAACACCTCATCCAGCACGACCTGGAGCCCCATGTCGTGGAGCGATCCGACCATGGTGCGGAACTCGCTCACGCGGGCACCGCCGTCCGCGTCGACCGCGTACGAGCCCTCCGGCGTCGAGTAGTGGAACGGGTCGTAGCCCCAGTTGAATCCGTCGGCTCCGGCGACAGCGCCGACGCAGGCCTGCTGCTCCGCGGAGTCGGGACCGAATGAGGCGAGGTCGCACTCCGGCACGGCCTGTGCCGAGCGGTCCTCCTCGATCGTGGCGATGTCGAAGGACGGCAGCAGATGGACCGTGTTGATGCCGGCATCCGCCAGCTCGCGGAGCTGATCCGTGCCCGCGCTGTCCTCGGCGAAGGCGAGGTAGGTGCCGCGCTTGTCCTCCGGCACCGACTCGTCGCCGATCGAGAAGTCGCGGATGTGCAGCTCGTAGATGGCCCGATCCACATCGCGCTCGACCTCGGGCGCCTCGGCCTTCTTCCAGATCTTCGGCTCCCACGCCTTGTCGTCGAGGTCGACGGCGACGGAGCGCTCCGAGTTCAGTGTCAGCGCCGTGGAGTACGGGTCGGTGACGAGGTTGGTCTCGATCTTCCCGGTGCTGGGCGCGTAGACGACGACCTCCCACAGGAACTCGTCGTTCTTCAACTTCTTGTCGCCCTTCACCTGCCAGACGCCGGATGCCTCATTCCACGTCGCTTCGTGGCGGACGGGGTCTCCGTCAGCGCCCGCATCCCAGGTCAGCAGGGTCACCTGCTGGGCGGTCGGCGCCCACAGCCGGAACGTCGGCTTCTTGCCCTGGAAGGTCACGCCGAGATCGACGTCGTCGAGCTCCGGTGCGAACAGGTCGTCCAGCACGCCGGGCAGCTGCACCCCCGTATACGCGGTGAGTGCTCCGTCGACACCCGCCTGCGAGACGGCCAGCTGAGTGCGGACGAGGGCCGCGGCATCCGCGTCGGGGAGCTTCAGCGCGAGGGCGCCGGCAAGGGCCGGGAAGCGCGCGGTCTGCTCCGAGGTCAGCGGACCGTCGACGGTCAGTGCGATCGCATCGTCGCCGGTGACCTGCCCGTCCGTCAGAGCGAGGGAGGCGTCGGATGCCGAGTGCAGCACGTACGCGGCGTCATCGGTCGATCCGAGGTCCGCGGGCCACGCGATCGTGCTCTCGTCGATCCAGTGCGCGCGCAGTTCGCCGACACCCGGCAGCGGCGGGTCGTCGCTCACGATCTCGAGCACGTGGGTCTCGAGCGTGTAGCGGAACGTCGTGACCTTGCCCTCGGTCGCGCTGAACGAGATGTTCGCCCCGTCGCGGACGCCGTCGGCGCCGTAGTTCTCGGCCCAGCTCAGACCGTGCGCGACCTTCAGTTCGTATGCCCCGGTGGGAAGCGCCGAGGTCGAGAACTCGTACACGCCATCGCGATCCCCATCGGCCATGAGCGTACCGAGGCAGTCCGGCGCCCAATCGGCGGCGCAGCCGAGCTCGTCCTGCAGGGATCCGGCGAGCGTGACGGTGGGTCCTTCGGCGCTGGACTGCACGATGTTCGTGCGGGGGTCGAAGTAGAAGGAGATCGGTCCGCCGGCGTGCGCGATCGCGATGTTCGAGCCGTCCGGGACGCCGTTCTGGCCGTAGTTGACGGTCCAGCTGCCGTTGATCGCCGCCTTGTACTCGTAATCGCCGGCGGGGAGGTCGAAGGTCCCGGCCCAGACGCCGTCGGCGCGCAGGGTCAGCTTCGCCTTCTCGCAGCCGGGCTCCCAGTCGGCGGCGCAGCCCATCTCGGAGTTCAGGCTGCCGGCGATCGTCACCGAATCGAACGTCGGCTGCGGCTCCTCCTGTTCGGTGAGGGTCACGGCGTTGCCGACCGACGCGTAGGTGGATGCCGCGGCATGGTGCCCTGCAGCATCCGTCGTCACGGCGCGGTACTCGACCAGCGTGCCCTTCTTCAGGCCCCCGAGGTCGTGGAAGACCCGCGGATCGGTGTCCTCGGCGGTGCCGAGCGGGTGCCATTCGTCCGAGCCGGCGACGCGCCAGGAGAAGCTCGTCTGCGTCCACTGGTCGGCGATGTCCGCCGTGACGACGGCCTGACCCTCGACGCCTGCACCCGGTGCGGGAACAGTGAGGGTGATCGGCGCCGCCTCGGCGGGAGCGGTCACCACGGCATCCGCCTTCCAGACGGCGGCCGACAGGGCCGGAACCGTGATGCTCGTGACGGCGCTCTGGTCCGTGGTCAACGCTGCGGCGTCGCCGTAGAGCGGCGCGAAACCGGCGTCGGCCGTGAGGGTCGTGACGTCGACGGTCTGCGCGGTCGTGGCGTTGTTGACCGCGACGAGGTACTCGACCTTCTCGTCGGCATCCACCCGGGAGAAGGCATAGATGCCGGGGCCGGATGCCGCGTAGCGCTCGATCTGCGCGCCGCTGGACAGGGCGGGGTGGGCGGCGCGCAGGGCCGAGATCTCGGCGATATGCGCGTAGAGCGGAGCGTCGGTGGCGTAGCGGTCGACGGATCCGGCCTGCTCGCCCGTGATGAGGTTCTGGTCCGCGTACTCGTCGACCTGGGTGGCGAACAGCGTCTGGCGGGCGTCCTTGTCGCCGCCGGGGCCGGTGAAGCCCTGCTCGTCGCCGTAGTAGACGACAGGCTGGCCGCGGGTGAGGAACATCAGCTCGTGCGCGAGCTCGTCGCGCTCGAGCGGCGCGTCCAGGTTGTCGAGGAACGACCCGACGCGACCCATGTCGTGGTTGCCGAGGAAGGTCGGCAGCGCCGTCGCGGACGTGTCGGCGGTCGTGTAGTAGTCGTCGCCGGCGAACAGCGACTGCAGCCCCTTGGCCGAGTTGCCCGCCGCGAAGCTCACCGCCGAGGACTGGAACGTGAAGTCCAGGACCGAGTTCATGTCGGTATTCCGCACATACGGCGACAGCTTCACCGGGTCGGCGTCGTAGACCTCGCCGAACATGAAGAAGTCGTCGTCGCCCTGCGCGTGCGCGTAGTCGAGGACGTCCTTGGACCACTGCTCCCAGAACTCGAAGTTCACATGCTTGACAGTGTCGATGCGGAACCCGTCGATGCCGAGGTCGATCCAGTCCTCGTACACCTCGACGAAGCCGTTCACGACGGTCGGATGCTCGGTCATCAGGTCGTCCAGACCGTCGAAGTCGCCGTACGTGACGGACTCTCCCGACCAGGTCGAGTTTCCGCGGTTGTGGTACAGCGTGGGGTCGTTGAGCCAGGCCGGGACCTTCGCGTCCTCGTCGGTGACCACGGGCGTATATGGGAAGCTCGTGGCGGGGTCGAGTTCCGGGAAGTCGGGCGATCCCGCGACATCGGCGGGATCGAAGGCGGTACCCGCGGCATCCGTGTAGGGGCTCGTCGCCTGGTCGACGTAGTCGTAGGTCTTCTCGGCGTAGTCGATGACGTCGGCCGTGTGATTGGTGATGATGTCGAAGTAGACCTTGATGCCGCGGTCGTGGGCGTCCGCGATCAGCGCCTCGAGCTCGGCGTTCGTGCCCAGGTGCGGGTCGATGCGGGTGAAGTCCGTGATCCAGTAGCCGTGGTAGCCGGCGCTGGCATTCGCACCTTCGCCCTGGACGGGCTTGTTCGCGAAGCTCGGGGTGAGCCAGATCGCCGTGGTGCCGAGCCCATCGATGTAGTCGAGGTTCTGGTGCAGACCCGCGATGTCGCCGCCCTGGTAGAAGCCCTTGTTCGTGGGGTCGAAGCCGGTGGTGAGCGCGTCGCCGGTGAGACCGCCGGTGTCGTTCGTCGTGTCGCCGTTCGCGAAGCGGTCGGTCATCACGAAGTAGAACTGCTCGCCGTCGCCCGGCTGGCGGACGGGGGCGTTCACGAGTGCCGCGTCGTCGTCGCCGTAGCCGCCGCGGAGGTCGACCACCTCGAGACCGACCCGCTTGAGAGTGTCATCGAACGTGAAGCGCAGCGTCGACGGGCCGTCGATCGTGAGCGGGATGTTGTCGCCGCCGCCGTCGAGACCGTACGCCTCATCCCAGGTGTCGTCGAGAGCCACCTTGTACTCGTAAGTCCCGGCTGGGACCTCGAACTCGGCGCTGTAGATCCCCTCGGCACCGGTGGGGAGGAGCTCGGTCTCGGCGCAGTCGGGTGCCCAGTCGGCAGCGCAGCCGAGTTCTGACTGCAGGTCGCCGACCAGCGCGACGGTCCGGTCGGCGGCGGATGCCGCTGCGGGGGCGCCGATCGTGCCGATGCCGGAGGCGGCGAGTGCCACGGCGGCGAGCAGGGCGGTGCGGCGGTGAACGGTCTTCTTCGACACGGGAGTCTCCTGAGGGGACGGAGGGCACGACGACGTGCTCGGGTGCTGTGGTCCCGAAGCTAGCAGTTGCGCACGGAAACCTGCAAGCGCTTCCAGGTGATATTTCTTACTAGAGTTGACTCGTCCACGGGTGGCGGTGCCCATATCGCAAGCGCTTCCAGTCCGATAGTGCGAAGTTCGACCGGCGTTCACCCGCCGGACACTTCGGGCGATTACAACTGCTCTTGCGCGGAAGAATCAGACCGGAACGGGTAGTCAGGAACTTTCCGCGCCGCGGTGAGCATCGCTCCCGCTCGCGGTTTCCAACCGCATGAGACCCCCGCCGAATCGGGTCGGCGGGGGTCTCTTCTCTTCCCTTCCCGAGACCCCCGCGCGATCACCGCGCGAAATCGTCCTGACGTGCCTCTCCGTGTCCGCTCGCGCGCCACAGTCGGGCGTAGCCGCCGTCCGCGCTCAGCAACTCGTCGTGCGACCCCATCTCGACGATGCGACCGGCATCCATCACAACCACCCGGTCGGCCATGCTCGCCTGCTCGAGGCGGTGCGCGATCGTGATCGTGGTCCGCCCTCGTGCGAGGCGCAACGCCGCGCGATCGAGGACGTCGCCGTCGGCGCTGCCCGCCTCCGAGGCCGCCTCGTCCATGACCAGCACGTGCGGATCGCGCAGCCGGACCCGCGCGAGGGCGAGCTGCTGGCGCTGGACATCGGTCAGGTCGACGCCACCGGCGCCGATGACCGTCTGGACACCGGCATCCAGCCTCGCCACCCACCGTTCCGCCCCAGCGTCGGCGAGGGCGTCGGTCAGTTGGGCGTCCGTCGCATCCGGACGAACGAGACGCAGATCATCCGCCAGGGGACCCGAGAAGACGTGGCTCTCCTGCGCGACCAGCACGACGCGCGGCTCGTTCGCCCCCTCGAAGCGCACACGGCCGGATGCCGCGGCGAGCCGCCCGCTCACGATCGCCGCCAGGGTCGATTTCCCTGCCCCGCTCGCCCCGACGATCGCGACGTGCTCGCCGGGCCCGACGTCCAGGTGGATGTCGGCGAGCACCGCGGCGTCGCCGTAGGAGAAGCCGACGCCCTCGATCCGGACGCCGATCACGGCATCCTCCCGCGCATCCGGCACGTCGCGCTCGCTCTCGACGGGCTCGTCCAGCACGCCGACCAGTCGCGACAGGCTCGCCGAGGCGCGCTGCAGATCGTCGAATCCGGCGAGCACCGTGCCGAGCGGACCGAACAGGTTCAAGAACATCAGTGCGGCCGCCGTCGCCGCGCCGATCGTCGTCGCGCCGGACTGCACGAGGAGGAAACCGGCGACGAGCACGGCGGCGAGACCGACGAACTCCGCCATGTTGAGCCGCCCCCAGAAGCGCACTCCCAGTCGAGCGGCGCGGATGCTGAGGTCGGCGGCGCGACGCGCGGACTCGTCGACGCGCGCCTCGACCCCGGCCGTGCTGCCGAAGGCCAACAGCGTGGCGTGCGCGTCGATGCCCTCCAGCATCCGCTGCGATCGCTCGCCCGCGGCCTCCCTGGATGCACGGTACACCGGCATCGAGCGACGCAGATGGTGCCGCAGAGCGACCAGTTGGACAGGAACCGCGAGGCACGCCGCCAGCGTCAGCCGGGGATCGATCGCGGCCAGTCCCACCGCTGCGGCGGCGATCGAGAACGCCGCCCCGGCGGCCGTCGGGACCACCGAGGAGACCGTGTCCCCGACGACGGCGACATCCCCCGAGACCCGTGAGACCAGCTCCCCCCGACCAGCGGCCTCGACGCGGCGCTCCGGCATCCGCAGGATGTGGGTCATCAGCCGGTCTCTCAGCTTCGCCAGCATCCGTTCGCCGACGCCGGCGACGGCGATCCACGATCCGGTCGCGAGCACCGCCTGGACGACGACGGTCGCGAGCAGCACGATCAGCAGCAGTCGCACCAGCGCGCCGTCCCCATCGGTGACGGCATCGATCGCGCCGCCGAGAATCAACGGGGTCGCGATGCCGGCGGCTGCCGCGAGGGCGAGAACCGTCACGGCGACCGCGAGACCCGTCCCGTGCTGGCGCACCAGACCAGCGAGGACCCTGCGTGTGCGCCGAGGATCAGCGGTGCGAAGAGGAATCGTCATGCGCGCACCTCCTGCGTCCGACCGATCCTCACGACGCGGTCGCACACAGCCAGCAGGGTCGGACTGTGCGTGAGCAGGATCGTCGTCCGCCCGCGCCGGTGACGCCGGATGCCATCGGCGACCGTCGCCTCTGTGACGGCATCGACCGCCGTCGTGGGATCGCGCAGCACGAGCACGCTCGGCTGCGCTGCGAGTGCGCGCGCGAGTGCGACGCGCTGCCGCTGGCCGCCGGAGAGGAGCATGCCCCGTTCGCCGACCTGGCGGCCCCACCCCTCCCCTGCGAGCACATCGCCGAGCGCGGCGGCGTCCACGAGGTCGTCCCGATCGGATGCGCCGACGTTCTCGGCCACTGTTCCGGTGAGCAGAACGGCCTGGTGCGGTGCGGAGACGACGCGCGCGTCCCCCGGCAGCGGAGGACGCACAAGCGGTTCGCCATCGATCAGGATCGACCCCTGCTGCGCGGGTGCCGCTCCGGCGAAGAGCTCGCTCAGCGCGATCGCGTCGGCCTCCTCCGCTTCGATGCCGACCAGCTCTCCGGCGGCGATGAGCACGGTCACCGCCCGACCCGAGGGCAGTCGGACGCCGTCGATCATCACGTCCCCGCGCGGCGCCTTCACCGGAGCGCCGAGCGAATCCGTCTCCCCTCCTGACAGCTCCTCGATCCGTCGCCGTGACGCGCGGGCCTTGGCGAGTTCGGGTCCCACGAAGGCGAGCGAGGCGACCGGCCATTGCAGGAACTGCGCGAGTCCGACCACCGTCACCAGCTGGCCGACCGTGATCGCACCGTCGAGCGCGAACTGAGAGGACATCCCCGCGAGGACGACGAGGAAGAGCCCGGAGAGCAAGGTCGTGACGCCGGAGAACACCCCCTCGGCCCTGGCTGCGCGCAGGGCGGCCGACAGAGTCGTCGTGTTCGCGGCGCGGAAGCGGCGCCTGGCCTCGTCCTCCGCGTTCAGCCCCTTGACCGTGCGCAGGCCCGAGAGCAGGTCCGAGGCGAGGGCGGAGGAGTCGGCGAGCGCCGCCTGCTCCGCCGCCGTGCGTCGCTCGAGCGGGCCGGTGATGAAGTGGACGGCGACGACGAGCACCGGCGTGACGATCAGCACGGCGACGCCCAGCGGCACGGACACCAGCAGAAGCCCGGTCGCCGCCACCGCGATCGCGACGGCGAACGAGATCGCGCGACCGAGGGTCCAGGCAACCGACGAAGCCTCGCCGACGTCGCTGGTCAGCGTCGAGAGCACTTCGCCCCCGCGTCGCCGCGCCTGGCCGATCGGATCGAGCACGCGGGCCAGCAGGTCCCGACGCGTCGTGTAGTCCATCTCGGTGTACAGCGCGACGGCGGCGAGCTCCCCGGTGCGCCAGGCGAGCATCAGTACGAGGAACACCACGAGCAGGATGCCGATGCCGATCGCGAGTCCCACCGGATCGGATCCGGCGATCGCGATGTCGATGATGACGCCGACTGTGATGGGCACGGCCGCTTCGCAGGCCTGGTGGAGTGAGAACCCTGTGGATGCGCGGATCAGCAGACCCCGACGGCCGCGGATCCAGGGCGATACGGAGGAGGGCACGTCGTGATAGCTTAGGTTCGCCTAACCATGACTGCAAGACGATAGGCAGACAGATTATGTCGCAGAGCGGACAAGACCTCGACGCGCAACCCCGCTGGCGGATCGGCACGAACGCGTTCGCTCTCGCGGACACCGTGGAGTGGGAACCGCACGCGCATACGGACCATCACGAGCTGCTCTGGGGCACCCGCGGCGCACTCACCGCCGAGACCGACCACGGATACTTCGCGATTCCCGGCACGCTCGGACTGTGGATCCCGGCGGGGGTCACCCATCGCGTGATCGCCGCGGCGGGGACGACGTTCCGATGCACCTACGTCGACAGCGATGTGGACGCCGTCGGCACGACGACGACGGCCGTCGCCATGCCCGAAGTGGTCCGCGTGCTGCTCGATCGGCTCGAGGCGGCCCCCTACCTCGCCCGGACGCCGCGGCTGCACGCCGAGGAGCTCGCGCTGAATCTGCTGGAACCAGTCGAGTCCGCCACCGTCGATCTTCCCCTGCCGCTCGATCCGCGCACGCGTCAGGTGGCCGAGGGGCTGCTGTCCGACCCCGCGGACGACCGGTCGATCGAGGACTGGGGTCGCCACGTCGGCGCCAGCGGGCGCAATCTCTCGAGACTGTTCGTCATCGAGACCGGGATGAGTTTCTCGACCTGGCGGACTCGCGCACGCATGCGCAAGGCCATCGAGTGGCTCGCGGCCGACCACACCGTCGCCAGCGTCAGCCGGCGATCCGGGTACGCGACGCCCAGCGCGTTCGTACAGGCGTTCCGGCGCGAACTCGGCCGTACACCGGGGGAGTTCGCCTCGGCGCGGCATGATTCCGGCCGGAAGTCGGCCTGAGCACGACACGGTCTGTCCGCTGTGCGACACCCGACGGATTCATAATAGGTTAGCCAAGCCTTATCTGGGCCTGCACTCCCGAATCCCTCCTGGAAGACGATCCATGCGCTCCACACCCCTGTCCTTCGTCGCGCTTGCGGCGACGGCCCTGCTCCTCACCTCCTGCGCCTCCGCCAGCTCGGATGCCTCCTCCACGGCATCCGAGACGATCGAGTTGACGACCCCGGCCGGATCCGATGTCGAGATCCCCACCGAGCCGACGGCCGCCCTCGGCTTCTACACGACGGACGTGGATCTGCTCATCACTCTCGGCTACGAGCTCGCCGGCTCTCAGCCGATCCGCGACGACTTCACCGCGTTCCCCGACTTCTTCCCGCAGGACGAGCTGGAGGGACTGGACACCTTCGGCAACTACCCCGAGTTCAACCTCGAGGCCGTCCTCGAAGCCGAGCCCGACTTCATCCTCAACGGCCTCGGCTACGAGAAGGACCTCGACGCGCAGCTGCAGAAGATCGCCCCGACCTACACCTACAACGCCTTCGACGGCGGCGACTGGCGCGATGTCGCGGAGCAGATGGCGACCGACCTCGGTCGCGAGGACCAGTGGCAGGCCTGGCTCGACCAGTACGAGGCTCGCGTCTCGGACATCCGCGAGCGCCTGGATGCCGCGGACATCCATCCCGTCGTCGCCGACGTCGGCTACTTCAATGGTCAGGTGACCACGTCCTGCTACGGCGTGCCGTGCCTGGTGTTCGCCGACCTCGGCCTGGAGATGTCGCCGCTCATGAACGCGACCGAGGAGGGACTGCCCGCCAGCGACGAATACGCCGAGCTCAGTCCGGAACAGGTCGGACAGCTCGAAGGGATCGACGTGGTCTTCACGGGTGCCGAGGAGGACGGCACGCTCTGGGTGGAGGACGACGAGGCTCTGTCGCAGAACGAGCTGTGGCAGAACCTGCCCTTCGTGAAGAGCGGCGAGTACTACCCGTACAACTACGAGATGCTCTACGGATCGCCCAGCGGCCAGGACGCGTTCCTGACCATCGTCGAGAAGGCGCTGCTCGGATGAGCGTCAATCTCGTGCACCGCATCGTCGCCCAGCGCGTCGAACGCCTGAGCCCCGGCATGGTCCGCATCGTCTTCGGTGGGGAGGGATTGGACGGCTTCGTCTCGACAGGCGTCGGCGACGAGTACTTCCGGGTCTTCTTCCCGAAGGACGACCAGGCCGAGCCGAACCTCCCGTTCCCCACGGAGGACGGCTATTGGGACTTCCCCGAGGGCGTCGAACCGGCACCGATGCGCACGTACACCGTGCGCGCGTGGGATGCCGCAGCGCAGGAGATCACGATCGACTTCGTCGTGCACGACGGAGGCGTCGCCGCGGCGTGGGCGCTTCGTGCGCGGCCGGGGGACGTCGTCGGCGTGAACACCCCGAAGGGGCTGTACGCCCCCGAGGACGGCATCGAATGGCAGCTGCTGATCGCGGATGCGACCGGTCTTCCGGCCGCGGCACGGCTCGCCGAGACGGCCCCGACCGGCGTCCGCACCCGTGTCGTCGTGGAGGTCGCTTCGGCCGACGACGAGCTGGAGATCACGGTCGCCGACGGCGTCGAGCTGCACTGGGTCCACGGCGGAAATGGACACGGCCCGACCCGCATCGAGGATATCTTGCGCGCATCCGATCTGCCGGACGGGCCGGGGTACGTCTGGGTGGCCGGGGAGACGAAGGCCACCCGCGGCGTGCGCAGGCACCTGCGCCACGAGCTGAAGCTCCCCTCGACCGCCTACAAGGTGATCGGCTACTGGACCGCGAACGCCGAGGAGTGGCGCGAGAAGTACAACAGCCTCGACGAGACCACCCTCGGTCGCCTGACGGCGATGTGGGATGACCAGACGCGCTCCGAGGAGGAGATCGAGGACGAGTACGAAGCCGAGCTGGAGAAGCTCGGCCTGTGATCGTCGCCGCATGACCGCCGTCCTCGTCGAGGAGTCCATACCCCGGGTCTCGGTCGCGCGCCGGGGCCTGGTCGTGGTCGTCCTGGCCGCAGCCCTCGTCCTCGTATGCGTCGCCAGCCTCGCGTTCGGTTCGCAACGGCTGTCGGCGGCCGAGGTGTGGGCCGGCCTCGCCTCCGGCGCCGGCGACCCCGGTGCGATCGTGCGCGGGATGCGGGTCCCTCGCACGATCATCGGCATCGCCGTGGGCGCCGCCCTCGGCATCGCCGGCGCACTCATCCAGGGGTTCACCCGCAATCCGCTGGCCGACCCCGGCATCCTCGGTGTCAACGCCGGGGCGAGCCTCGGTGTGGCCGTGGGCGTCGCCTTCTTCGGGTTGCAGGCCGCGAGCGGATACATCTGGTTCTCGTTCGCAGGTGCGATCCTGGCGACCGTGCTCGTCTACCTCATCGGCACCGCCGGACGCAGCGCCCCGGATCCCATGCGGATGACCCTGTCCGGCGTCGCCCTCGGCGCCGTGATGGGCGGTGTCGTCGCGGCGGTCGGCCTGCTCGATCCGAAGGCGTTCGACTCGATGCGCACGTGGAACGCGGGCTCGCTCACCTCGCTGACCTCCGACGTGTACACGGTGCTGCCGTTTCTCGCCATCGGGATCGTCCTGGCGTTCTGCCTCGCTCCGGCGCTGAACGCGCTCGCACTCGGCGACGACCTGGCGACGGCGCTCGGGTCGCGCGTCGTCCTGACACGCGTTCTGTCGATCGTGGCGGTCACCCTGCTCTGCGGTGCGGCGACCGCCGCCGCAGGGCCCATCGCGTTCGTCGGGCTCATGGTGCCGCACGCGGTGCGATGGTTCGTCGGCCCCCATCAGGGATGGATCCTTCTGGGCACCCTGTTCGCCGCGCCTCTCCTGCTGCTCACCGCGGACGTCGTCGGCCGCCTGGTGATGCCCACCGGTGAGCTGCCGGTCTCGATCGTGACGGCCGTGATCGGGGCGCCCGTCCTGATCGCTCTCGTCCGACGACGCAAGGCGAGCGGGCTGTGACGGCGCCGGTGGACGACGCGGCACGCACCGATGCCGACCTTCGGCCCGTGGCGGCCGGCCGCCGTGTCGTCACGCTGCAGACGACCCGCGTCTCGCGTCGCATCGGCGTGCGGGCATCGGTGGTCGCCATCGCCATCCTCGCGGCGGCCATCGTCGTCGGACTCGTCGCGCTCGGCGTCGGCGAGTCGTCGTTCTCGATCTCGGAAGTGATCTCGACTCTGCTCGGCTTCGGCGACTCCCGAGCCGAGCTCGTGATCCTCGACTGGCGGATGCCGCGGGTGGCCGCCGGGATCCTGTTCGGCATCGCGCTCGGCATCGGCGGAGCGATCTTCCAATCGCTCACCCGCAATCCTCTCGGCAGCCCGGACGTGATCGGCTTCGACGCGGGCGCGTACACCGGTGCGCTGCTCGTGATCACCACGATCGGAGTCAGCACGGCGACCACGGCCCTGGCCGCGATCGCCGGCGGCATGGCGACCGCGCTCGTCGTCTACCTGCTCGCCTTCCAGCGGGGCTTTCACGGATTCCGCCTCATCATCGTCGGCATCGGCATCGCCTCGATGCTGGGTTCGCTGAACTCGTGGATCATCCTCAATGCGGATCTCAACATCGCGCTGCTGGCGAGCGCATGGGGCGCGGGGTCGCTCAACCTCATCACCGCAGAGCAGGTCGGCATCGCCGCCTGCTTCATCGTGCCGCTCGCGGTGGTGGCGGCAGCCCTCGCGGACCGGATGCACATGCTCGAGCTCGGCGACGACGCCTCGGCGGCACTCGGCATCCGCACCGGCCCCGTGCGGATCACCCTCATCGTCGTCGGGGTCGGCCTGACCGCCGTCGTCACGGCGATGGCAGGACCGATCGCGTTCATCGCGCTGGCCGCGCCGCAGATCGCCCGCCGGCTCACCGGATCGGCGAGCGTGACCCTGACGGGATCGGCCGCGGTCGGTGCCCTGCTGCTCGTCTCGAGCGACCTGCTCGCCCAACGGCTGTTCGCACCGACGCAGCTCCCCGTCGGCATCGTCACGGTCTGCCTCGGCGGTATCTACCTGATCTGGCTCCTCATCCACGAAGCGAGAAGACGTTGACCACCACCCTGACCACCCCTGCGCGCCTGTCCGCGCACGATGCGACGATCGGCTACGACGGCCGCGTCGTCTCCGAGCATCTCGACGTCGAGATCCCCACGGGCTCCTTCACCGTGATCGTCGGTCCCAATGCGTGCGGCAAATCCACCCTGCTGCGCGCGCTGGCGCGCCTGATCCGGCCGACCGCCGGCGAGGTCCTGCTCGACGGCGACGCGATCGCGAAGCTGCCGACCAAGCAGATCGCCCGCACGCTCGGCATGCTGCCGCAGACCTCCATCGCCCCCGACGGCATCCGGGTGTCCGATCTGGTCGCCCGTGGACGCCACCCGCATCAGACGATCCTGCGGCAGTGGTCGCGAGAGGACCAGTCCGCCGTGGCGGCTGCCTTGGCCGCGACCGGGACGACCGAGCTCGCGGGCCGGCTCGTGGACGAACTGTCCGGCGGGCAGCGCCAGCGCGTCTGGGTGGCGATGCTGCTCGCTCAGGATGCGCCGACCATGCTGCTGGATGAGCCGACCACGTTCCTCGACATCGCGCACCAGTACGACCTGCTTCGGCTGTTCCACCGCCTGCATGCCGAAGGACGCACGGTGGTCGCGGTGCTGCACGATCTGAATCAGGCCGCGCGCTTCGCCGATCACATCATCATGATGCGCGACGGGCAGGTCGTCGCGTACGGAGCACCCGCCGATGTCGTCACGGCCGAGCGCGTCGAGGAGGTCTTCGGCTTGGCGTGCTCGGTGATCCCCGACCCGCACACCGGCACACCCCTGGTCGTGCCGCGCTGATCCGGCGAGACTCCGGCAACGTCGCGGAAACAACCTCGGCTTACACTCGTATGCGCCACAAGCATCCGATTCTCCCGAGGGCCCACCCATGTCCAGCGAACCCATCACCGTCTCCATCCGCCGCGAAGTCGACCCGGCCCACATCTCCGAGGCGACCGCCTGGGTGCAGACCGGGGTGAACCTCGCGAACAAGCACCCCGGCTTCCTCGGATCCGGCTGGATCCGCGCCGGCGAGAGTTCGCACGTCTGGTACATGCTCTACCGTTTCGCGAACGCGGAGACTCTGGAGGCCTGGGAGAGCTCCGCCGAGCGCGCCGAATGGCACTCGACCGGCCAGAACCTCGTCCTCAGCGAGCGCGCCAAACGACGCACCGGCATCGAGGGCTGGTTCGATGAACCGGCCACCGGAGCCGTCCCGCTCCCCGCCGACGCGCAGCCCGACGCACCGGCGCCCGTGCGCTGGAAGCAGGCTGTCACGATCTGGCTCGGATTCTTCCCCGTGAATCTGCTCTTCACCTACCTCATGACGCCGGTGCCCGGCTTCGGCGACCTGCCGATCTGGTTGCGCGTGCTCGTGACCACCCTCGTCCTGACCCCGGTCATGACGTACTGGGTGCTCCCCTGGGTGACGCGGATGCTGCGGGGCTGGCTGGCGCGCTGAGCCGTCATAGCCCGGCGACGGCCCGCCGGAGTGCATCCTCGACGATCCGGGATGCCTCGGCCGGTGCTCCGGGCCGCCGGACGAGGAACAGCGTGTTGATGGGCGGATCATCGGTCTCCACCAGCATCCGCAGCCTGCCGTCGGCCAGCTCGGAGCGGATGAGATACGTCGGCAGCACTGTGATGCCGGCACCGGCGCTGGCCGCTGCGGCCAGCGCACGCAGATCCGGAACCACCAGCGACGGCTCACGTTCCAGCCGCACACCGAAGACGTGACGCCAGTAGCGGCGCAGGATCGGCACGTCCTGCGCGTAGGCGAGCAGCGGCGAACGCGACAGCGCGACCGGCCCCTGCTCCGCCACGTCGGCCGGATCGATCTGCAGGTGCGGGGACGCCACCAGGACGAACTCCTCGTCGACGAGCCCGGCAGCGGCCAACGCGCGCCCGCGCGGCCGGACGGACGAGACCACGAGATCGAGCCGTCCTGCGCGGGCAGCATCGAGCAGATCATCGGCGAGCCCCGTGGTGACGTGCACCTGCAGGCCCGAAGCGACCGCCGCCGCCAGCGCCGGCATCATGATCGAGGCGGTGAACTCGGCGGCCGCACCGATCCGGATGCTGTGCACCACCGCGCCGTGCCCGGCACCGCCCAGCGCGTCGGCGAGACGATCGAAAGGATCCGACAGGCGCGCCGCCAGCTGGTCGGCGCGGGCGGTCGGCAGCATGCCCCGTGCGGTTCGCGTGAACAGGGCTCCACCCGCCGTGCGCTCGAGCGCCTGCAGATGCGCGGTGACCGTCGATTGGGCGACGCCGAGCGTCCGCGCCGCCGCCGACACCGAACCGGAACGGTGCACGGCCAGGAAGCTGCGCCACAGGACCAGGTCACCCAGTCCATCGGAATTCCGATCGCTCATATCGAGAATGTATCGGAATCAGCCGTGCGTGGCACTCGTTGATCCGGGTATCGCCAGCCCGCGGCATCCCCTCCCGAATGCCGCTCGATCCCAGGAGAACACATGTCCACCATCCTCTTCGTCGTCACCGGCGCCCGCACCTGGACGCTCACGGACGGCACCGAGCACCCGACCGGCTACTGGGCAGAAGAGCTGCTCACGCCGTACCGCCTGCTGACCGAGGCCGGTCATCACGTCGCGTTCGCGACGCCCGACGGTGTCGCTCCCGCCGTCGACGCCGGCAGCCTGCAGGACGGGGATGCCGGGGCCATCGCCGCGCTCACCGGGCTCGACACCCCGCTCGTGCTCGCCGACGTCGACGCCGAGCAGTATGACGCGGTGTACTACCCCGGCGGACACGGCCCCATGCAGGACCTCGCGACCGATGCGGCGTCCGGTGCGCTGATCGCCGCCACCGTCGATGCGGGCCGTCCGCTGGTCGCGGTCTGCCACGGTCTCGCCGCCCTGCTGCCTGCGCGCACCGCCGACGGGACGCCGCTCGTCGCGGGTCGCAGCCTCACCGCCTTCACCGACGAGGAGGAGCGACTGGGCGGTCTCGCCGACCGCGCTCCATTCCTGCTGGAGTCCGCGTTGCGGGCCCAGGGCGCGGACGTGTCCGCCGCCGAGCCGTGGAGCGATCACGTCGTCGTCGACGGCGGACTCATCACCGGGCAGAACCCGCAGTCGTCCGCCTCAGCCGCCCGCGCTCTGCTGGACGCGCTGGCCTGAGTCTCACTCCCAGGTGACCACGGGCGTCTCGGCGGCGAAGTCGACCGTCGGCGAGTTCAGGTACCCGCCGAACAGGACCTCGAAGTCCATGCGCGAGCCGCCCTGGTCTCCCTGGAGCGTCATCTCGACGTCGACCGAGTCGTAGGACGTGACGATCGCTCCGGAGGAGACCTCGGCCGTCAGACTGTCGAGCGTCGCCTGCCCCTCGGCGGTGATGGTCCGGGTCACCGTGCCGTCCACCGGCGTGGCGCCGTCGAGGTCGATGCCGGTGAGGTCCAGACCGCAGGGCGTGGTGAGGGTGTTCATCGCGACGCACTCCTCGACCGATGCGCGCACCAGCGACCGGAACTGGGCGGTGCCCTCCTCCGTGATCGCGGGCCGCAGGTCCCACAGGGCCTCGGCATCCGCGTCGGAGGCGACCACGAAGGTCGTGGTGTCACCCTCGATCGTGAACTGCTCGACGCCGAGCGCGAGTTCGTACGTGCCGGGGAAGACGGCGGCGTTCTCGGGCGCCTCGGCGCCGTTGATCGTGAGACCGAGGCCCTCGAAGCCGTAGAAGCCGGAGACCGAGATCAGCGCATCGGCGATGTGCCATTCCTCGTCGTCGCCGGTGTAGTTGTAGACGAGGAAGTCACGAGAGACCTCCTGGCCACCGATCGTGAAGGTGACGGGCACGCTGGTCTCGAACTCGTCGCTGTCGGACACGTCTTCGACCTCGATGTCGTCGATCGCTCCGAGCTCGAGCGACGCCGCGAGGACCTCGTCGGTGAGAAGGGCGTCATCGCCGTAGGTGTCGACGTACTCGAGCGCCGCCTCGGCGTCTCCCTCGGACAGTGCGGTCAGGTAGTTCTCCACCACGTCGGATGCCGTGACCGCCGGGCCGCGCAGCAACGCGGGGACGATGATCGCCGCGGCGATGATGAGCACGACGGCCGCCGCGCCGCCGATGATGCCGAAGAGCGCGCCCTTGGACAGCGGCTTGCGCGGCGCGGGAGCGGCGCCGGGGTAACCGCCGTAGGGCGGGACTCCGCCGGGTGCGTTCGGATCGTAACCGGGTGCGTTCGGATCGTATGCGGGCGCATTCGGATCGTAACCGGGGGCCGGGTAGGCGGCCGCGGCGTACGCCTGGGCGGGCGCACCGGGATACGGCTGCGCCGGCACCGCTCCGGGGGCCGCGGCGTACGGGTCGCCGGGATTCGGCTGACCAGGGTACGGCTGCGCGGGGTATGGCTGAGCTGGGTACGGCTGATCCGGAACCTCGGCCGACGGCACCGGCTCCGACGGGGCGTCGGGCGCCACCGACTCGGGGGGCGTCGCGCCCGGCTGGGCCGCGTGGGGCTGGGGTGCGTCGGATGCCGCGGATGCCGCAGCGGCGGCATCCTGCGATGGCACGTCAGGGGCGGCATCCGGCTCCTGGACCGGAGCATCCGACCCGACCGGCGCCACCGGCCGGACCGGCGCCACCGGCTCGACCGAACCCGAGGATGTGACGGCCTCGAACCCGTGATCACCTGCACCCGGCTGATCCGGCGCGGAAGGCGGCGTGGGCTGGGAGTTCTCCGGCGTCTCGTTCACGAACTCATCGTAGGACCAAGCGCGAGTCCCCCGCGGGATCCGTCGATCCCCGCCCTGTCACCAGCGATGCCGTTGCGCACGACCGGAGGCCCGAGATCTGCCGGTCCGTCGCACCGGAAGCGTGACGGACCTGAACCGCGCCTCGAGTCAGCGGGCGCTGACCTCCTCCAGCTCGTGGTGCCCCTCGTTGACGAACACATCGACGCCATGCACGTCGCCGAGCAGCGCCTGGCATTCGGCGCTCATGGTGGTGAGATCGATCGCGACGGTGCCCGGATCCTGCACCCAGCCGGCGGGCCGGTCGAATCTCCTTGTTGTTCGGTTTCGAATCGCTCGAATGACCCGTTGTCCGGTCAGGGAAGGGTCATTCGAGCGATTCGAACGGGGGGCTAGCGGCCGGTGTAGGTCTCCCGCAGGAACTGCCCGGCCGGCTTGCCGTAGGGGCAGTAGTCGTCATTCGCCGCGGCTTCCGCCTCGGAGTACAGCGCGGGCGGCCAGTCCCACAGCATGAAGCCGCGCATCCACGGCCGCGCGTCGCACGCCGCGAACATGGCGCGGTAGTAGCGCAGCTGCTCTTCGCCCGACGGCTCGCCAGGCAGGCTCCAGTCGTTGGGCTTGTCCGGCGATCCCGTGCGCGAGGGGCAGCCGGCCTCCATGAAGAAGAACGGCTTGCCGGATGCTTCGACGACCTTCTCGATGCGGTCGAGCTCGGCATCCCACCGGTCGATCGGGTAATAGCCGCTGGAGGTGATCACGTCGACGGCATCCCACCAGGCGACGTGATCCTCCTGGTACTTGTCGCAGTTGTAGGTGACGATGCCGCTGTAGACCTCGCGGACGGCCGCGATGAGCGTGCGCCACTCGGTCTCGCGGGCATCCGCTCGTACCATTTCGCAGCCGATGCAGAGCATCTCGCAGCCTTCGGCCTCGGCGATGCGGGCCGCGTGCAGGATGAACGCGGTGTACGACGTGAACCAGTCGCCCCAGCTCGGCTCACCGGGGACGTCCCAGTCGAAGAACCCGATGTAGGCGCGCCACGTGCCGTCGCTCACGTTGACGACCGGCTTCAGGCACACCTGCAGCCCGTGCGCCTTCGCCCGACGGATCGCGCCGACGATCTCCTCCTCGGTGACGGTCGGCGCCTGATCCCACGGCATCTCGGTCGACTGGGCGGTGGCCTGCTCGACCGCGTACGCGAGCGCGGTCCAGTTGACGCCGTGGTCGACCATCGCTGCCATGGAGTCGGATGCCGCGTCCGCCGCCCAGGTACCGCGAATGCCCGTCCAGCCCCACGTCATGCCGGCCACGTATCCCTTGAGCGGGCCTGCCCCCTTCGACATGCTCGGGGCGCCCTCGGGGGAGCTCACGAGCTCGGTCGCTGAGCCTGTCGAAGCGCCGCCGGTCATCGGGTGACCAGCTCGTTCGCGGTGCGCAGCACGCGCGCCGACCCGAGCGCCGCAGCATCGATCGGCACCGCGTGCCGGACGAGCAGCGTCGCGGTCTCCCCCGGCAGCAGCGTGACGAGGCCATCCTCGGTGAACGCCTCCGGATGCGCCTTGTCCGCCAGCACCGCCAGGTCGCGCACGAGGCTGTTCGCCGTCACCCGCACTTCGGTGCCGCCGTCGACCGCGACCGTCTCGACCGAGAGGTCGGCCGCCGGCAGCTGCGAATCCCGCGGCTCGGTGAAGTACCAGAACCCGCGGGCCCCGCCGATGCTCGCCACGATCAGCTCGCCCGCGGCATCCTGAGCCGTCGCCACGTCGGGAGCGATCGTGACGGTCGCGGCCCCCCGAGCGGATGCCGTGACCGGCACCGTCTGCTCGGCGAGAACCGTGCCGTCGAACCGCACGCGGCGCACGAGGAGGTCGCCGCTCCAGTCCGCAGCGGTGTCGTTCCCGAGCACGACGCCGAGGTCCGCCTCCGTCCCTGAGCTTGTCGAAGGGCGCGGCTGGATCGTCACGACCCGCGGCGCGAACGCGTTCTTCAGCGCGTGCCACAGCGGCTTCAGCCGCTCATCACCGTCGACGGCGGCCCACGAGGTCACCGGCCAGCAGTCGTTGAGCTGCCACACGACGGCGCCCGAGTTGTGCGGCGCGAGCGAACGGAAGTGCTCGAGCGCGAAACGCACGGCGTGCGCCTGGTTCAGCTGCATCGCCCAGTGCCACGTGTCGGTGTCGGCCGGCACGCGGAAGTGCGGCAGCAGACCGCGGGTGAGCTTGACGTTGCCCTCCATCGCCTTCTGGTGCACGATCATGCCGGGCGACTCTGGCGTCAGCGGCTCATCCGAGATCGCACGGGTCATGGTCGACCACGCCGGTGGTCCCTGCCAGCCGAACTCCGCGACGAAACGCGGCTCGTGGTCGCGGTAGGTGAGGTAGTCCTGCCGGTTCCACTGCTCCCACAGGTGCATGGTGCCGTGCGGCTCGGCGTTCGGATGCTGCCCGCCAGGACTGAACGGGCTGCCGGGACTGTACGGCACGTGCGCGGCGAGTTCGGCGACGAGCTGCGGGAACAGGTCGTAGTAGTAGTACGCGCCCCACGTCTTCCCGTCGAGTTCCTGCTTCCAGCCCCAGTCCTCGTAGCCCCAGATGTTCTCGTTGTTGCCGGTGAGCAGCACGAGCGAGGGGTGCGCCGAGAGCCGGACGATCTGGTCGCGCGCCTCGGCCTCGACCTCGCTGCGGATCGGCTCCTCTTCGGGATAGGCCGCGCAGGCGAAAAGGAAGTCCTGCCAGGTCAGCAGACCCAGCTCGTCGCACAGCTCGTAGAAGTCCTCGGACTCGTACATCCCGCCGCCCCAGACCCGAACGAGGTTCAGGTTCGCGGCCGCGGCCTGGCGAAGGCGGCGCTCGTAACGCGCCCGGTCGACGCGCGGGAACAACGCGTCGTCGGGGATCCAGTTGACACCCTTGACGTAGATCTCCTGGTCGTTCACGACCAGGGTGAACGGGGTGCCCTCGGCATCCGTCTCGGTGTTCCAGCGCACGGACCGGAAGCCGATCCGACGCTCGGTCTCGTCGCGCGCGCCATCAGCATCCGACAGGGTGAAGGATGCCGTGTACAGCGTCTGCTCGCCGTAGCCGATCGGCCACCACAGGTCGGCATCCGGCGCGTCGAGGGCGACGTCGGCGCTGTCGCCCGCGACCTCCACCGACTCCGTACGGCCGTTGACCGAGACGCCGAGCGTCAGGGGTGCGGTGTCGGCGGCATCCGCTCGCTCGATCAGCACACGGGCGGTGAGACGCCCGCCCTGCTCGGCGCGGTCGGCGGCGACGCGCACCTCGGCGATCCGGGCGACGGACCACGACTCGAGGCGCACGGGACGCCAGATCCCGCTCGTCGCGGTCGCGATGCCCCAGTCCCAGCCGAAGCTGCAGGCCGACTTGCGGATCGCCTCGAACGGCGTCGGGTACGCGCGCGGCCGGGGGGCGAGCTCCTGACTCACCGCGTTCGCGTGCCGCACGGGCGAGCGGAACGCGACCTCGAGCCGATTGGTGCCCGCCACGAGCGCCTCGCGCACGTCGATGCGGTAGGTGCGGTGCTGGTTGGCCGCGTCGAGCACGACATGACCGTTCAGTCGCACCCGAGCCACCGTGTCGAGGCCGTCGAACACGAGATCGTGCCGCGTGCGCTCGTCCGGCGACCACTCGAAGGTCGTCTCGTACGTCCAGTCCACCAGCCCGATCCAGGCGAGCAGCGACTCGTTGTCGTCGAGGTACGGATCCGGGATGAGCCCCGCAGCCAGCAGGTCGATGTGCACGACGCCGGGGACCGCGGCGGGGATGATCCGCCCGTCGATGGCCTCGGGCGCCGGTCCGTGCGAGGCGCGGACGGTCCAGTCGGAATGCAGCGGGGTGCGAACGAGTGTCACTTGACGGCTCCTGAGGTGAGGCCCTTGTAGATCCAGCGCTGAAGCAGGAGGAAGGCGATGAGGGTGGGGATGATGACGAGCACGGTGCCAGCGGCGATGACCTCCCACTGCGCACCGAACGGCCCCTTGAACCGGAACAGCGACGTGGAGATCATGCCCTCGGACGGGAGGTAGAGGAACGGTGTGTAGAACTCGTTGTACACCGCGATGCCTTTGATGATGACGACCGTCGCGATCGCGGGCTTCAGCAGCGGCAGCACGATCCGCCAGTAGATCGTCCAGCGGTTGGCGCCGTCGATCATGGCCGCCTCGTCGAGCGACACGGGGATCGACTGCATGAACTGGATGAACAGGTAGATCGCGATGATGTCAGTGCCCATGAACAGCAGGATCAGCGCGGCCTTCGTGTCGTACAGGCCGAGCCCGTTGATGAGCTGGAAGGTGGCGACCTGACTCGTGACGCTGGGGATGAGGGTCGCCACGAGGAACAGGGCGAACACCAGCTTCTTGCCGCGGAACTCGAACCGATCCAGCGCATACGCGGCCATGGTGCCGAGCAGGATGGTGCCGACCAGCGACACCACCAGCACGATCGTGGTGTTGACGAAGCCCTCGAGCATCTTGCCGCTCGTGAACGCGGTGACGAAGTTCTCGAAGTTCAGCCAGTTCGCCGGCGGGTCGAAGGGGCCCGTCTGCGCGTACTCGGGGGCGGTCTTCATGCTCGCGAACAGCAGCACCGAGAGCGGCAGAAGCGTGACGATCGCCGCGATCACGAGGCTCGTGTACTTCGCCGTGGTGGCGCTGCCGCCCTTCAGGCGATCGAGGAACGAGCGTCCACGGATCGTCCGCGGCGGGGTGGTGCGCACCGGCATGGTGCGATCGGTCGTGGTGGTCATGTCAGGTCGACCTTCTCGTCGGGGAACACCTTGCGCTGGACCCACGTGACGACCAGCACGATCGCCAGCAGCACCACCGCCATGGCGGATGCGAGTCCGACGTTGCGGAATGTGAAGGCGGTCTGCAGGGTCTGGATCACGAAGGTGGCGGAGCCGTTCGCCCCGCCGGTCATGATGAACGGGATCTCGAAGACGGCCAGGCTGCCCGAGATCGCGAGGATGAACGACAGTCCGATCACGCGTCGGATGCCGGGGAAGATGATGGCCCAGAACTGCTGCCACCGGCTCGCTCCGTCCAGGTCGGCCGCCTCGTAGAGCTCGTGCGGGATGGACTGGATGGCGCCGAGGAAGAGCACGAAGTTCATGCCCGTGTAGCGCCAGACCGACGTCGCCGACAGCGACCAGTTGACGATGTCCGGGTCACCGAGCCACTGCGGCGGATCGACCATCCCGAACCAGCCGAGCACCGTGTCGAGCGTGCCGCCGGGCTGGAACAGGTAGAGGAAGACGAACCCGATCGCGACGCCGTTGATCAGATAGGGGAAGAACAGGATGCCGCGGAAGAGGTTCGAGAACCTGGTCGAGAAGCTCAGAATCGTGGCGAAGTACAGCGCGATCGCCATCTGCGCGAACGACGCCGCGAAGTAGTAGAGGCTGACGCCGAACACCGAGAAGATGCGCGGATCCGTGAACACCTCGATGTAATTGTCCAGCCCGATGAAGTTCTTCTCGAGGTCGATGCCGTCCCAGTCGGTGACGCTGAAGTAGAAGAGGTTCAGCGCCGGCCAGTAGGTGAACAGCAGGAGGAGGCCGACCGCCCCGGCGAGGAAGAACCAGGGGGTGAGCTTCTGGAGCGGGCTCTTGCCCGCCGCCCCGCTGCGGGTCGGGTCGGTCCGACGGCGCGTGCCGCCGAACCGACCCGCCCGTGCGGGTGTCGTGAGGGCGGCAGTGCTGTCCGCGGGTGCCGCGCCCGGTGTTGCGATGGCCATGTCTCTGCCGCCCTCTATCTCAGCCCGCGAGCTTCTCGACCGAAGCGCCCCAGCGCTCGTTCAGCTCGGCGAAGTAGCTCTCCTTGTCGCCGTCGGCTGCCCCGCGTGCGACGTCGATGAGCTTCTGACGGTAGATCGGGCCGTACAGGTCGATCTGGGAGTCGCTGGAGACCTCGTTCAGCAGGCCCTCCTTGCCGGCGGGTGCCGCGTTGATCTCCATGAGCTCGACGCCGGCCGCCTCGAAATCGGCGAGCGAATCGGGCAGAGGCGCATCCTTCAGCGGAGAGACCATGCCCTGCGTCTCGGTGTAGCCGGACTCGGACACGACCCACTGGATCCACGCCCAGGCGGCGGCCTTCGACTTCGAGTGTTTGCTGACGGCGAGGTTGTAATCGCCGCCGATGACGGCCAGTTGGGTGCCATCGACGTTGGCGGGGAAGGCCATGAAGCCGATGTCGTCCGCGGAGGCCCCGTTGTCCTCGGCTGCCTGCTTGATCTGCGAGATGGCCCAGGAACCGAGCGGCATCGTGGCGATCTTGCCCGTGCCGAGGTCGACCTTGGACTGCTCCCAGTTCGTCGTCAGCGGGTCGGCCTCGGTGAGACCGGCGGCGACCGTCTCGTACAGCAGACCGTCGATCGCGTACATGTCGGTGCCCTCGGTCCACGGCGCCGGGTCCTCTGCGAGGGTGATCGGAGCATCCGGGTCGTTCGTGATGCCGCCCAGGTTGCCGAAGCTCTGAGTCAGCGGCCAGCCGTCCTTGTAGTTCGTGTACATCGGAACGGCCTCGGTCGAGTCCTTGACCTTCTGCAGTGCGTCCAGCCACTCGTCTTCGCTGGTCGGCAGCTCGGAGACGCCGGCCGCTTCGAAGATCTTCTTGTTGTAGACGACGCCGTTCGCGTTGCCGCCGAAGGCGATGCCGTACTGGGTGCCCTCGTAGCTCGCCGCCGGAAGGAACCGGTAGGTGTCCTCGAAATCGGCCGTGTCGCCGAGCGGCTCGAGGAACTGCTCGTACTGGTCTGGCTGGATCGCGGGGATGCCGATGACGTCGCCGTAGTTGCTCGTGCTCATGCGGGTGAGCATCTCGCCCGCATAGTCGGTGATGCCCTCGAACGTGACCTTCACGTCGGGGTACTCCTTGTTGAACTCCTCGGCGTACGCCTCGAGAGTGCCGTCCTCGACGAGGTCGGTGCGCCAGGTGACGACCTTGATGTCGCCTTTGACCTCGCCGTCGATCGTGTTCCCCGCGTCGGTCCCGGTCCCGCCGCCGCTCGAGCACGACGTGAGCAGGAGCGCGGTGGTCGTCGCTGCGACGACAAGGCCAGCCATTGCCTTGCGTGATGCCATGTGAATCTCCCTTGATGTGGTGGCAGCCGGCCAGCGGATCTGAGGACCCTGATCGCCGGATGTGGATGTCAGCGTAGGACAGACTCGGCGAGTTGTAAAGCGCTTTAGTGCAATATCCGTCGTACGATAGTCGAGAACTGGGCCCTCGATTCGGCTTTTGATCTGCTATTTTCCTGTCGGCATTCCCATCCCCTCGCTCGACGGGACGAGCTGTCCGTCGTTGTCATCACCCGATTCATGGCTACGATGGACCGCATTCACGCCTCCGAACGAGAGCCCTTCCGATGACGACTGTGCAGCCGCGAGCCACCCTGGACGATGTCGCGCGCCTGGCCGGAGTCAGCGCGAAGACGGTCTCCCGGGTGTTCAACCAGCCCGAGCTCGTCGGCGCCGCGACCGCCGATCGCGTCCAGGCGGCGGCGACGCGCCTGCGCTTCCGCCCGAACACGCTCGCCCAGCATCTGCGCCGCGGCGGCGGCACGGACACCGTCGGGTTCGTGATGGGCGAGTTCGGCAACCCGTTCTACTACAAGGTCGCCTCCGGCATCGAGGCGGAGATCGCCCCGCACGGCCACCATCTGCTGCTCGCGACGACCGACGACACCGCGGAGGGGGAGTCGCGGGTGGTCGACGCCCTGCTCGGGCAGCGCGTCGGCGCGCTGCTGATCATCCCCGTCGCGGACGACCAGGCGTACCTCGAAGGCGAGCGCCAGCTCGGCACTCCGGTGATCTCGATCGACCGCGCGGCCACCAACGTCCTCGCCGATGCGATCGTCCTCGAGAACCGCCGGATCCTGCACGAGGCGACGCGGAGGCTGCTGGCGCTCGGGCACCGCCGCATCGGCTACGTCTGCAACCCCTCGAGCGTCTCCACCCAGGTCGATCGCGTGGCGGGGTATCGCGCCGCGATGGCGGAGGCGGGAATCCCCGACACGGACGCGTGGTGCCGCCTGAGCGACGATCGCACGGAACGCGCTGAGACCACCGTCGGAGATCTGCTCGACTCGGACGACGCCCCGACCGCGATCATCACCGGCAACAACCGCATGACGATCGGAGCGCTGCGCGCCATGCGCGAGCGGGGCGACACGCGCACCGCTCTGATCGGCTTCGACGACTTCGACACCGCCGATGTCATCGGCGTCTCGGTGATCACCTACGACCCGGTCGAGATGGGCCGTCAGGCCGCACGATTGGCGATGGAGCGGATGCAGGATCCCGCCGGGCCTCCTCGCCGCATCGAACTCCCTACATGGATCATCGAGCGCGGCACCGGCGAGCGTCCGCCGCAGGAAGGGAACACCGCATGAGCGCGCTGTTCACGCTGGAACGCGATGGTGTCGGCCTCGTCGTCGACGCCCGTGGCACTGCTCTGCCCCGCATCCTGCACTGGGGAGATGCGCTCGGCCCGTTGAGCACGACCGATCTCGAGGCCGCGGCCGACGCCGTGGGGCGCCAGAGCGCGCCGGGCACGCTGGATGCCCCGGTGCAGCTGAATCTCCTGCCCGCGGAGGCCGACGGGTGGAGCGGGCGCCCCGGTGTGCAATTGCGCCGCGACGGCCGTCTGCACCATCCGCGGTGGACACTCGTGAGCGCAACGGCGACCGCCGACACGGCGGACGTGAGCGCCCACGACTCCTCCAGCGGCCTCGTACTGACCCAGCGCATCGCCATCGCACCGGGCGGGCTCGTGCTCGTCGACGCATCCCTCGAGCACCGTGGCGCGTCTGACGCCTCGGCCGTCGAGGTCGAGTGGCTCGAGCCGACGCTCCCCGTTCCGACGACCGTCTCGCATCTGACGACGTTCGACGGCCGGTGGAGCAGGGAGAAGCGCCCGGTCACCACCGGGTTCCCCGTGGGGTCGCTCGCCCGCCAATCCCGCCGAGGACGCCCGGGGCACGATGCCGCGACCCTGCTCATCGCGTCCGAGGCGGCACCGCGCTGGCGCTCGGGACGCGTATGGGCGTCGCACGTGGCCTGGTCCGGCGACACGACCTATCGCACCGATCGCGTGACCGACAGCGTCACGCTGATCGGCGGCGGCGAGCTGTTCCGTCCGGGCGAACTCGTGATGGAGCCGGGCTCCGCGTACGCCGCACCGACGGTCGTGTTCTCCTACGGCGCGGACGGCCTCGACGCCATGGCGGCGCGCGTGCACGACTGGCTGCGGTCGCGCCCGCAGCATCCGCGTACCGACCGGCCCTTCACGCTGAACACGTGGGAGGCGGTCTACTTCCGTCAGTCACCCGACCGCCTCATCGCGCTCGCGGAGCGCGCCGCCGAAGTGGGCGTGGAGCGCTTCGTGCTCGACGACGGCTGGTTCGTCGGCCGCGACGACGACACCACCAGCCTGGGCGACTGGATAGTCGACCCCGTGGCATGGCCGGACGGGCTCGGGGTGCTCTCCGACCGGGTGCACGCCCTCGGCATGCAGTTCGGGCTGTGGTTCGAACCCGAGATGATCAGCCTCGATTCCGATCTCGCCCGCGCGCATCCGGACTGGCTGCTGCACGACCCGCGGCATCTCGCGCACGACCCCGCGCTGAGCTGGCGCACGCAGTACGTCCTCGACCTCGCGAACCCGGATGCCGCGGCGCACATCCTTGAGCAGATGAGCGCCCTCGTGGGCGAGCTCGGCATCGACTACATCAAGTGGGATCACAACCGCGATCTGATCGAGAGCGTGCACGACGGCATCCCCGGATCCCACGCCCAGACGGCGGCCGTCCTGCAACTGATCGCCGCGCTGAAGTCCCGGCATCCGGGTCTCGAGATCGAATCCTGCTCCAGCGGAGGAGCCCGGACGGATCTCGGCATCCTGCAGGTGACCGACCGGGTCTGGGCGAGCGATTCGAACGACCCGATCGAGCGGCAGGACATCCAGCGCTGGACCGGGCTGCTGCTGCCGCCCGAGCTGGTCGGGGCGCACGTCGGGCCGACCGAGTCGCACAGCTCGGGCCGCGTCACCGACCTGTCGTACCGGATCGCGACGAGCCTGCTCGGCTGTGCCGGGCTCGAATGGGACATCCTCGGCTGCGACGCCGAGGAGACCGCCGCGCTCGGACGCTTCACGGCCCTGTACAAGGAACTCCGCCCGATCGTGCACGGCGGGCGCGTGGTGCACCCGGACCTGCGCGATGGCGCCTGGCGGGTGACGGGGCACGTGACGCCGGATGCCGCGGCCGCCGTCTTCGTCGTCGCGACCGTCGCGAGCGTCGAGGATGCCCGCGCCGAACGGCTGCTCTTCCCCGGGCTCGACCCAGATCGGCGCTACCGGGTGCGCGTTCGCGACGAGATCGGCGAGACCAAGGGTGGCTGGGTCGTCCCGCCATGGGTGCGCGCGGGCGAGATCACCCTTCCCGGTGCCGTGCTGGAGAGGGTCGGCCTGCAGCTGCCGACCCTGTGGCCGGCGCAGGCGCTGCTGCTGCACCTGACCGCGGTGGACTGACCGGCTACGGCCGCGCCGGTCCGGTGGATTCGCGCGGACGCAGCACCGGTGTCGAGTCGAGATCGGCCTCGGGCGCCGCTCCCCCGACGACGTCGAAAAGCCGCCGCGCCACGTGCGCGCCGAAGTTCACGACGTCATGGCTCAGCGATGTGAGACGTGGGTACGTGTGCTGGCACAGCACCGAGTCGTCCCAGGCGATGATCGAGAGATCATCGGGGACGCGGATGCCGAGCTGTGCGGCGACACCGAGTGCAGCCACCGCCATGATGTCGTTGTCGTAGATGATCGCGGTCGGGGCGTCCGGAGCGGTCAGCGCCGACCGCGTCGCCTCGACGCCCTCGGCCGGGGTGAAGTCGGTGTGCAGCACGATGGGCTCGGCATCCAGAATCCGCATCTCGTCGAGGAAGGCATCGTCCCGGATGCGGGTGTGCGCCAGTTCGACCATGCCGGCGACGCGCGCGATGCGCCGGTGGCCGAGCTCGACGAGGTGTCGGACCGCCGCACGGGCGGCAGTCGCGTCGTCGGTGCCGACCGTCGTCAGCCCCTCGGCGACGCTCGGGTCGCCGACGACGACGGCGGGGAGGGCCGGGGTCTTGGCGAGGTAGTCGATGCGGGGATCGTCGACTCGCACGTCCGTGACGATCACGCCGTCGACACGGCGGGCTTTGTGCCAGCCGCGCAGAGTCTCGAGTTCGCTCTCGAGATCGGGGACGACCTGAAGCAGCAGGCCGTGATTGCGCAGCGACAGCTCGGTCTCGATGCCGGCGAGGAACTGCATGTAGAAGGACTCGACGCCGAGATTGCGCGGGTCGCGGGCGAGCACGAGCCCGAACGTCGCGGTCTTCGCCCCGGCGAGCGAACGCGCCGCACTCGCCGGCGCCCAGCCGAGCTCGTCGGCGACGGCGAGGATGCGTGTGCGGGTCTCGGCCGAGACGCCCTTGCGGCCGTTGAGCGCGAACGAGACGGCGCCGATCGAAACACCGGCGCGAGCCGCGATGTCCGCGATCGTCACGCGCCCGGTGGTCCTGCTCACTCTTGAACCCTACGCCCAACCCGCGAGACTTCTTCTGCGCGATGAGGCTCGGCCGGGAGGCTGCGCCTCGCGCCGCTACGCACGTCTCGCGGGGCCGAATGTGCCCCGTCGTCGCCGGTTCCGGTCGCAGCCTGTGCCGCTTCCACGGCGACGAGCGGGATTCCGGTCGCAGTCTGTGCCGCTCTGACCGAGGCCAAGCGACACCAACTGCGACGGGAGCACCGCTGACGATCACCGAAACAGCACCAACTGCGACGGGAACTTCGGGGGTCGCCGCGCCCCGTCAGATCCGCAGGAGCGCCGCGCCGTGCGGCGGCAGAGCCACGCGCAGGACGGCGCTGCCCGGGGCCACTCCGCGTGCGGCATCGCTCTGCACGGCCACCGGTTCGAGCGGCACCGCGCGCGCTGTCCACAGTTCGGTCGCGACACCGGATGCCGGGAAGCCGATGTTTCCGGCATCCAGTACGGCATCCATCGGGGCGGATCCGAGATTGAAGGCGGCGGCGTAGCGCTCGCCGTCCGCACCATCCGCGGCCCACAGCACCAGCGCACCCTCGCGGAAGACCTCGCGGTTGCGCGTCGAGCGCGACAGGACGGACAGCACGTCCGCGTTCTGGAACAGCGCGATCGTCGCCGGATCGGACGAGGGCAGATCGCCGCCGATCATGAGCGGCGAGCGGGCGATGATCCACAGCGTCAGCAGCGAGACGCGCTCGTCCGGGGTGAGCCGGTCGTCGCGCGGCTCGCCGCGCTCGGCGCGGATGCCGATGCGCCCGAGCGGCAGCATGTCGCCGTCCGGCCAGCCTTCGGGTCCCGCGAACGGAGCCCACCGCGCGAATCGGGCGAAGTTCGCCTCGACATCCGACCACTGGTCCCACAGGTCGTCGCAGATGCGCCACATGTCGGCGTGCTCGCGGAGGTGATCCAGCCGCTCGAGCGACAGGTCGCGCCCGGGCGACAGACTCAGGACGATGTCGCGTCCGGAGCGCTCGATCGCGGTCGCATACGCCGAGACGTCGGCGGCCTGGTACGGCCAGAGCATGTCGTCGGCCTTGATGAAGTCGACACCCCACTCGGCGTAGAGCGCGAGGGTCGAGTCGTAGTACGCCTGCGCCGCCGGGTTCGCGTGGTCGAGCCCGAGCATGTCGGGGTTCCACTCGCATACGTTGGTCTCCTCAGCGACGGCGGATGCCCGCACATCGGTGCCGAGGATCGGCAGGTCCTGCGCGACCGCCCGCCTCGGGATGCCTCGCATGGTGTGGATGCCGAAGCGCAGGCCGAGCTCGTGCACGCGTGCGGCGAGGGGGCCGAAGCCCGCCCCACCGGCTGAGCTCGGGAAGCGATCCGGATCGGGGATCAGCCGGCCGTGCGCGTCGAGGTGCAGCGGCGCATCGGCGTTGTAGCCGTGCGACCGCGCGGTGGGATCGGCCCAGTCGATGTCGACGACGATCGTGTCCCAGCCGAAGCGCAGCAGATGCTCGGCCATGAACTCGGCGTTGGCGATGACCTCGGCCTCGGTGACGGTGGTGCCGTAGCAGTCCCAGCTGTTCCACCCCATCGGCGGTCGCGACACGGTCACAGCGCGGCGATCCGCCAGGATGCCGCGTGCGAGGCACCCGGCTCCAGCACGATGAGGTCGACGCCGGAATTGAACGCGTCGGGCGGGCAGGTCATCGGCTCGACCGCCAGGCCGATGCGATGCGTCGCGTCGATTCCGGTGTCGGCGGTGTGCACCTGCACCCACGGGCAGGCCTCGTCCCAGCGCATCGCGACGCCGGTGCCGTCGGCCGCGGTCAGTCGCACCTCGGTGATGCCGCCCGCGCGATCGAGCGAGGTGAACGCGTGGTCGATGAACACCTCGCCGATCTCGCGCGCCGCGCGGAAGTCCCACTCCGGGTGATCGGTCACGGGCTCGACCGCGCCCGGGCTGAGCCGGTCGGGCGTCACCGTCAGGACCTCGGATGCCGGAAGCGCGAACGTCCAGTCGTCGACGCGTCCGTCGCCGGCCACGAGGTACGGGTGCGGTCCGGTGCCCCACGGCGCGGCATCCGCACCGAGGTTGCGGGCCGTGACCGTCTGCTGCAGACCGTCGGCGTCGACCGCGTATTCACTGGACACCTCGACGCGGAACGGGTAGCCGTCCTGCGGCTGGATGACCGCGACGAGCACGACCCGGTCGGCCTCCACGACCTGCGGGCGGAAGTCAGCCCACGACAACAGTCCGTGCAGCGCCTGGCCGCGACCTGGCTCGGTCAGCGGCAGCTGGTGCTCGACGCCGGCGAACGCGTAGCGGCCGTCGACGATGCGGTTCGGCCACGGAGCGAGCGTCGTCCCGCGGTACCCGGGGCGGACCTCATCCGCATCGAACGGCACGACGAGGTCGCGCCCCTCGAACTCGAGCACGCGCAGCGAGGCGCCGACCGACGCGACGACCGCGCGGTAGCCGTGCGCGGCGATCTCGTACTGCGCGCCGGAGACCGGCTCCGTGGCCGCCGACATCACAGTCCCTGCGCGAGACGGTAGTAGGCCTGGTTCCAGCGGACCTGCTTCTGGAACTCGACCAGCGTGGTGTCCTCGTCGATGACGAGCAGCTCGACCTCGGCCATCTCGGCGAAGTCGCGGAACGCCTCGAGCCCCACCGCGGTCGACATGACGGTGTGGTGCGCAGCACCGGCGGTCAGCCAGGCGGCGGCCGACGTGTTGAAGTCGGGAGCCGGCTTCCAGACGGCGCGGCCGACGGGGAGCTTGGGCAGCGAGGCCCGCGGCTCGACGTTCTCGACCACGTTGGCGGTGAGGCGGAACCGGTCGCGCATATCGCTCATGGCGACGACGACGGCGGGTCCGGCATCCGCAGTGAAGACCAGGCGGACCGGGTCGTCCTTGCCGCCGATGCCCAGCGGGTGGATCTCGAGCGTCGGCTTGGCCGTGGTCAGCGACGGCGAGACCTCGAGCATGTGCGCGCCCAGGATCAGCTCGTCACCCGGGGTCATGTCGTACGTGTAGTCCTCCATGAGGCTCGCGCCACCGGGGAGGCCGGCACCCATCACGTTCGCGATGCGGACCAGGACGGCCGTCTTCCAGTCGCCCTCGGCGCCGAAGCCGTAGCCCTCGGCCATGAGGCGCTGCACCGCGAGGCCCGGCAGCTGCTTCAGCTCGCCGAGGTCCTCGAAGCTCGTGGTGAAGGCGCCGAAGCCGCCCTCCTCCAGGAACGACCGAAGGCCGATCTCGATCGCGGCGCCGTCGCGCAGCGACTGGTGGCGTTCGCCGCCCTTGCGCAGTTCGGCGACGACCTCGTAGAGCTCTTCGTACTCGGCGACCAGGGCGTCGATGTCGGACTCGGATGCCGCGGCGACGGCCTCGGCCAGCTCGTTGACGCCCCAGGTGTTGACCTGGACGCCGAAGCGCAGCTCGGCCTCGGTCTTGTCGCCCTCGGTGACCGCGACGAAGCGCATGTTGTCGCCGAAGCGGGCGAGCTTGAGCGAACGCGAGGCGGCGAGGCCGGCTGCGGCGCGCTGCCAGGTGCCGAGCTCCTGCTGGACCCGAGGGTCGGATGCGTGGCCGACGATCGTCTTGCGCGGGACGCCAAGGCGAGTCTGGATGTAGCCGAACTCGCGGTCGCCGTGCGCGGCCTGGTTCAGGTTCATGAAGTCGAAGTCGATATCGGCCCATGGGAGCTCGACGTTGGCCTGCGTGTGCAGGTGCGCGAGCGGCTTCTGCAGCGCGTCGAGACCGGCGATCCACATCTTCGCCGGGCTGAACGTGTGCATCCACGCGACGAGGCCGATGACCTTGTCGTCGGCGTTGGCCTCGAGGGCGGCCTTCTTGATCGCGGCGGAGTCGGTCAGCACCGGCTTCCAGACGATCTTCACGGGGACGTCGCCCGCGGCATCCAGAACGCGGGCGATCTCCTGCGACTGGTCGGCGACCTGCGCGAGCGTCTCGGGTCCGTACAGGTGCTGGCTTCCGGTGAGGAACCAGACCTCGTAGCCGTCGAGGGAGGTGGTGAGCTTGGGCATTTCAGGATCCTTCAGAGGTTCTCGGTGGCGGCGGCCTCGATGGCCAGACCCGCACGGTAGCGGTCGAGGTAGGTGGCGAACCCGGCGACGTCCGCCGGGTCGGGGTCGGTTGTGGAGAGGGATGCCGAGGCGAACACGCTCTCTTCGAGGAACGTGCCGAGGTCGGCGTCCTGCGCGTGAGCGAGGTACGACGCGAGCACCGCGATGCCCCACGCCCCGCCCTCACTGGCGAGCTCTCCGACCGCGACCGGCGCGTCGAGCGCTCCGGCCAGGAAGCGCTGGGCGACACCGGCGGTGCGGAACATCCCCCCGTGCGCGAACATGCGGTCCAGACCCACGCCCTCTGCGGCGAGCACCTGCATGCCCAGCGCGAGCGTGCCGAACACGCCGTACAGCTGCGCGCGCATGAAGTTGGCCAGTGTGAAGGCGCTGTCCGGCGTGCGGACGAACAGCGGGCGCCCTTCGGTCAGGCCCGCGATCGGCTCACCCGCGAGGTGGTTGTACGCGATCAGGCCACCGGCATCCGCTTCGCCCTCGAGCGCCTCCCGGAAGAGGGCTTCGAAGACGACGTCGTCGGACAGCGGCTGTCCGGCGGCCGCCGAGAAGCGGGTGAACAGCCCTGCCCACGCGGCCAGCTCGCTGGCGCCGTTGTTGCAGTGCACCATGGCGACGGCGTCACCTGCGGGGGTCGTGACGAGGTCCAGCTCGTGGTGGACGCCTGCGAGCGGGTGCTCGAGGACGACCATCGCGAAGATGCTGGTTCCGGCCGAGACGTTGCCGGTCCGCGGGGCGACCGAGTTGGTCGCGACCATGCCGGTTCCGGCGTCGCCCTCTGGTGGGCACAGCGGGATGCCGGGCTGCAGCGCTCCGGTCGGATCGAGCAGGGCTGCGCCCTCGGCCGTGAGCGTGCCCGCCGCAGCACCGGCGGGAAGGACCGCCGGCAGCAGCTTGGTGACCGAGGCGGGAAGCCGGTCGGCGGCGCGCTCGTCGTACGCCGCGATCATGCGGGCGTCGTAGTCGCAGGTCGCCGAGTCGATCGGGAACATGCCTGAGGCGTCGCCGACCCCCAGGACCCGTTCACCGGTGAGCTTCCAGTGCACGTAGCCGGCGAGGGTCGTGACGAAGTCGAGCTCCGGGACGTGCATCTCGGCATCCACGACGGCCTGGTGCAGGTGTGCGATCGACCAGCGCAACGGGATGTTAACACCCAGCAGCTCGGTCAGTTCGGCGGCCGCGACGCCGGTGTTGGTGTTGCGCCACGTGCGGAACGGGACCAGCAGCTCGCCCGCCTCATCGAACGCGAGGTAGCCGTGCATCATGGCCGATATGCCGATCGCGGCGAACGTCACGGGCTTCACGCCGTAGCGGTCGTGCGCGTCGGCGACGAGGTCGGCGAACGCGGCCTGCAGGCCCTGCCACACCTCGTCGATCGCGTAGGTCCAGAGGCCGCCCTCGAGGCGGTTCTCCCACGAGAACGACCCTGTGGCGAGCACCTCGGTGGCGTCGGAGCCGATCAGGCACGCCTTGATGCGGGTCGAGCCGAACTCGATGCCGAGGCTCGTGCGGCCGGTGAGGAGGTCGTCGCGCGCTGAGCCCGCCGAAGCGGTCATCGGCGGGCGTCCGAGCTCTGGCCGTACACGTTCTGATACCGGTTGAAGAGGCTGTCCACGGCCTCCTGCGGGATCGGGATCAGCGGGCCGGCTTCGCGGGCGTAGTGCACGGTGCGGGCGACGTCTTCGACCATGACGGCGGCCTTGACGGCATCCTTCGCGTCGGTGCCGATCGTGAACGGGCCGTGATTCTGCATGAGGACGGCGCGCGAGCGGTGACCGGTGAGGGTCTGCACGATGCCGCGGCCGATCGAGTCGTCGCCGATGATCGCGAATGGTCCGATCGGGATCGGTCCGCCGAACTCGTCGGCCATCGCCGTGATGACGCAGGGGATCTCCTCGCCGCGAGCGGCCCACGCGACGGCGAAGGTCGAGTGCGTGTGGACCACGCCGCCGACATCGGGCATGTGGCGGTAGACGTACGCGTGCGCCGCGGTGTCGCTGGACGGGCTCCGGTCGCTGCCGGCAGTGCCGGGGACGACGTTGCCGTCCAGGTCGCACAGGATCATGTTGTCGGGCGTCAGGTCGTCGTAGCTCACGCCGGACGGCTTGATCACGAACAGGTCGGCGCCGGGGACGCGGCCGGAGACGTTGCCTCCCGTCCAGACGATCAGCTCGTAGCGGACCAGTTCGCCATGCAGTCGGGCGACGTCCTCGCGGACGGTCTGGATGGCGGCTTCGATCTCAGGGGCGAAGACAGGGGCTTCGTTGCTCACGGATACCTCATCATGCAGCGGAATCACCGGTCACTGTGACCGGTCACAGTAGTGTGACATGCGGGGCTGGCGGCGTCAAGGCGGTGGGCCGGTGCTCACCGCGGGGGCGCGACGGAGGCCCGCGGCACGAGGACCGGCGCGACGGGTGCGAGATCGGATGCCGCGGCATCGGCCCCCGAGATCAACGAGGCCACGGCGCGACGGGCGAGTTCGCCGAAGTCCTGCCTTACCGTCGTGAGCGGCGGCCAGTAGTACGCCGAATCCGGGATGTCGTCGAAGCCGACCACGCTGATGTCTCCCGGCACATCCAGGCCCATCTCGCGCAGCCCGGTCAGCAGGCCGAGTGCCATCTGGTCGTTCGCGGCGAAGACGGCCGTCGCGCCGGAGTCGCGGATCTCGCCGGCCGCGTCGTAGCCCGACCGTGCCGTCCAGTCACCGACGAGCACGCGCCCGGCCGGCAGCCCGCGGTCGGCCAGCTCGGCCTGGAAGCCCTCGACGCGGGATTCGGCCTCGAGCCAGTCGACGGGACCGGCCAGATGCGCGATGCGGGTGTGCCCGGCTTCCGCCAGTGCAGCGACGGCGAGCCGCGCGCCGGCGGCGTGGTCGACCGACAGGCCTCGGGCACCGCGGCCGGCGGAGTGCAGGGTGACGACGGGGATGCCGATGCGTGAGACGTCGAGTGCGAGCAGCGTCCGCGCATGCGGCGCGACGACGACGATGCCCTCGACACCCTGCGCGATCAGGTGGTTGACGGCGGAGGCGACGGCCGCGTCGTCCGCGGCATCCGCGAAGGCCGCACTCACCCAGTACCCGGCTTCGCGGGCGCTGGACTCGATGGCCGCGATGCTCCGCGACGGCCCGTACTGCAGGGCATCGGACGCGAGGATGCCGAGGGTGCGCGTGCGCCGTGTGCCGAGCGCGCGGGCGGCGTTGTTCATGCGATAGCCGAGCTCGTCCATCGCGGCGAGCACGCGTTCACGGGTGCCGGCGGCGACCTCGGGGTGGTCGTTGAGCACGCGTGAGACGGTCTGCCGCGAGACGCCGGCGAGCACCGCGACCTCGCGCACGCCGACCGTGCGACCCTGGGTGCTGATCGACTCGCTCACGCCGTCGAGTGTATGGCCAGCGGAGCCATCCGCCCGCCGTCGTGCCAGTCTGGTGACATGCGCATCGCTCTCACGGGGTCCTCAGGCAAGCTCGGCCGCGTCGTCGCACGCGAGCTGCGGGCAGGCGGCTACGACGTCATCGGAATGGATGTCGCTGGCGTTCGCGGCCCCGACTTCGTCCAGGTCGATCTCACCGACTACGGCCAGGTCGTCGACGCTTTCACCGCGGTCGGCGACCGGCACGACGGGATCGACGCGGTCGTGCACCTCGGCGCGATCCCCGCGCCAGGCATCCGCAGCGATGTCGCGACGTTCCACAACAACATGCCGGCCACCTTCAACGTGTTCTGGGCGGCGATGCGGCTCGGCATCCGACGCATCGTCTACGCGTCCAGCGAGACCGTGCTGGGGCTGCCGTTCGACGTGCCGCCGCCGTACATCCCCGTCGACGAGGAGTATCCGGCGCGTCCCGAATCGGTGTACTCGCTCGTGAAGACGCTCGAGGAGCAGCTGGCGACAGAGCTCGTGCGCTGGTATCCGGATGCCTCGATCACCGCCCTGCGCTTCTCGAACGTGATGGATCCGGAGGACTATGCGGACTTCCCGGCGTTCGACAGGGATGCGCTGCTGCGCAAGTGGAACCTCTGGGGCTACATCGACGCCCGAGACGGGGCGCAGGCCGTGCAGCGTGCACTGGAAGTCGCCGAGCCGGGGTTCGACCGTTTCATCATCGCGGCGGCCGACACTGTGATGTCGCGCCCGAACGCCGAACTCATCGCCGAGGTCTTCCCCGGTGTCCCAGTGACGCGGGAGGTCGGGGAGCACGAGACGCTGCTCGCGATCGACAAGGCGCGACGAGTGCTGGGCTTCGATCCGCAGCACTCCTGGCGCGACCACGTGTGAGGCGCCGAGCTGCCGACCGACACTTCTAGGATGACCATGACCCGCATCTCCGCCCCCGTCGTCCCCACTCGCGGTCGACTGCGCCCCCTCGGCCTCGACGAGGTCTCGATCACCGGCGGGTTCTGGGCCGATCGTCAGAGCGTGAACGGATCGGCGACGCTATCGCACATCGAGTCCCGCCTGGAATCCGAGGGATGGCTGGGCAACTTCGATCTCGCGGCATCCGGCGCCCTCCCCGCCGGTCGCCGGGGCCGGGAGTTCGCGGACTCCGAGATCTACAAGTACCTCGAGGCGCTCGCGTGGGAGATCGGACGCACGGATGCCGCGGCATCCTCTCCGCTCGAAGCGCGCTTCCGTGCGATCGGCGCCCGCGTCGCCGCCGCGCAGGAACCGGACGGCTACCTGAACACGAACTTCGGGCTGCCCGGCCAGGGCGCGCGCTGGTCGGATCTGGAGTGGGGCCACGAGCTGTACTGCCTCGGGCACCTGTTCCAGGCCGCGGTCGCGCGGGTGCGCACCCGACCGGATGCCGACGACGGCCTGATCGGGATCGCCCGGCGTGCCGCGGAGCTCGTGTGCCGCGAGTTCGGACCGGACGGACGCGATGCGATCTGCGGGCACGCCGAGGTCGAGGTCGGGCTCGCGGAACTCGGCCGCGCCCTGCGCGAGCAGCGCTTCATCGATCAGGCCGCGCTGTTCATCGAGCGGCACGGACGAGGCTCGCTTCGCGACATCGAGTGGGGTCGGAAGTACTACCAGGACGATGTGCCTGTGCGCGATGCCGACGTGCTGCGGGGCCATGCCGTACGCGCGAACTATCTGTCGGCAGGGGCGACGGACGTCGCGGTCGAGTGCTCAGATGGCGGCCTGCTCGACGCATTGCGTGCGCAGTGGGATCGCACGCTCGAGCGCCGGACGTACATCACCGGCGGTCAGGGGTCCCATCACCAGGACGAGGCTTTCGGCGAGGACTGGGAGCTGCCCACCGACCGCGCCTACTCGGAGACATGCGCCGGCATCGGCTCGGTGATGTTCTCGTGGCGGCTGCTGCTGGCGACCGGAGACGCTGCGTACGGCGATCTCATCGAGCGGACGCTGTTCAACGTCGTGGCGACGTCACCCGCACCCGACGGGAAAGCGTTCTACTACGCGAACACGCTGCATCAGCGGGTGCCGGGGGTGCCGGCCGACCCCTCGGCGACGTCGTCACGCGCGTCGTCGTCGCTGCGCGCGCCGTGGTTCGAGGTGTCGTGCTGTCCGCCGAACGTCGCCCGCACCTTCGCCAGTCTGGACGCCTACGTCGCGACGGCGGATGACGACGGCGTGCAACTGCACCAGTACGCTGCGGCGCGGGTGCGCACGGCGCTGCCCGACGGACGTGTCGTCGCGTTCGACGTCGCGACGGCGTACCCGGCGGACGGGCACGTGCGGCTCACGATCGTCGAGGACGGCGAGTGGACGCTGACTCTGCGGGTGCCGGCATGGGCGGACGGGGCGACGCTGCGAGTGAATGGTGCGGAGTCGACCGTCGCTCCTGGTTCCGTCACGGTGCGCCGCGCGTTCCGCAGCGGAGATCTGGTCGAGTTGGACCTGCCCGTCGCGCCGCGCGTGACGGAACCGGACCCCCGAGTGGATGCCGTCCGCGGCTGCGTCGTCGTCGAGCGAGGGCCCGAGGTGCTCGCGCTGGAGTCGACCGACTTCGGTGCCGACGTCGTGGATGCCGTGATCGCCGGTGACCCCGTCGAGACGGACGGCGGGGTGATCGTGCCGGTGCGCGACCGCGCGACCGGTTCCGTCGTGGATGCTCCGCTGGTCGCGTACCACGACTGGGCGCAGCGCGGCCCGTCGACGATGCGGGTGTGGTTGCCGACCAGGTGAGGCTACATCTCGCGTTTTCGCTCGAGTGAACCTTCGGCGTCGTCAGAGCTCCGTTCAGCCATCGATTTCGAGTTATCCACAGAAGAAATATTCGAGACCCGAATGTCTGTGGCCGGGTGTTGAATAGTAGTTATGAACAGCACCGCGGCAGTTCTCGGAAGGGTCGTCTCCGACCTGGATGGGTCGATCGAGTCCGCGGTGCGTTCGTCCGGTCTGGACGGGATGTCGGATGCGGAGAAGCTGGAGGTTCTGCGGCTCGCGGGTGAAGCCCAGCGCCGGTTGGATGCGCTGGTGACCGAGACGGTCGCGTGCGTGGATGGGCGTCCGACGGTGTCGGGGGTGCCGACGTTCCCGGCGGTGTTCGGATGCCGGAACATGAACGAGTTGCTGCAGCGGGTGCTGCGGGTCGACGCGTCCGGGGCGTCGCGGGTGGGGAAGGCCGCAGAGGCGGTGAACCGGAATGCGGAGATCACGACCGGGGCCCGACTGCCGGCCCGGTGGCCCGGGTTGCGGGAGGCGCTGCTGGACGGGGTGGTCGGGATCGCGGGACTGTTGGCCGCGATCGATCCGATCGACCGCACGAGGGGCCGGATCGACGGACAGGACCGACTACGGGCCGATGCCGCGCTGGCGGACTGCGCCCGCGGCATCGACGACACCGTGGCAGACCCGGGCGGCGCGGATGCCGAGACCGACGCGGCCGAGGCCCGTCGGGCCGAGGCGGGTCCGGCGGCGACGCCGGATGACCTGCGCCAGTACGCGCAACTGATCGCCACCTATCTCGACCCGGACGGGTCTGCACCGTCCGAGGCGCAGGCCGCGGTGAACCGATCGCTCACGTTCGGGCGGCTCCGCGACGGCGTCTACCCGATCCGAGGCGCCCTGCTGCCCGAGGTATACGCGCAACTGAAACTCATCATCGACGCGCAGACCAACCCCAGAACCACCGGCCCCGCTGATCTGGGGGTCGCGTTCACCGACAGCGACAGCCGCACCAGCGCCGACGGCGCCGGAAGTATCGATAGTGCCGGCACCTTAGCCGGCAGCGGCAGTGCGGGCGTGGGCGCAGACATGGGCGATGCGCTGCCCGGTGGGTGCGGGTCGCCGGAGGACCCGTTCAACAGCGACCCCCGTGCCGTGATCGACTCCCGCACCAGGCCGCAGAAACAGCACGACGCCCTCGCCACAGCCCTCTCCATCGCCGCCCGCCACGACGACATGCCCAGCCTCGGCGGCGCCGCCCCGACGCTCGTGGTCCAAGTCGAAGCATCCGACTTCGCGCACGGCACCGGCTGGGCGCACATCGCCGGTGCCGACGCCCCGGTCCCCGTCTCCGTCGCCGCGCACACCGTCTGCGAGGGGATGATCCAACGCGTCCTGTTCGACGAAGGCCGCATCGTCGGGATCACGACCACCGACCGCCTCTTCAACGCCTACCAGCGGCGAGCGATCACCCTGCGCGACAAGGAATGCATCATCCCCGGCTGCCACGTCCCCGCATCTTGGTGCGAGATCCACCACGTCGAGGAACACTCCCGCGGCGGCCCCACCCACACCGACAACGGGGTACCGCTGTGCTACTGGCACCACCGCACCATCGACATCTCGGGATGGCAGATCCGCATGGTCGACGGCAAACCCCAAATCCGCGGACCCGCCTGGTGGGACCCCGAACAGAAATGGCGCACTCCCCGACCGCTCCTCCCGGAATGGGTCGGCGGCTGAGAACGGAGCTGGATGCCCGGGTGCGGTGCTCCGCACCCGAGCCGGCGGACGCAGCGGGAGGGAACGCAGACGAAGCACGTTCTCGACGCCTCGCCGTATGCAGACGAGTCCACGAACGACGCTTCCGTCGCCGACGAGTTCGTCAGTCGTATCGTCTGGTTCGTGACCGTGCCCGCCGCAGCAAGCTCGTCAGCTCGACGAGAACGCCGGCTTCGGCGCGACGGTCACCGTCACCGTCACCGCCCGGTTCTCCGGCGCCACCTCTTCGGCGGATTCCTGGTCGAGCACCGGCATCCCGTCGGCCGAGAAATGCACGCGGCGCACGAACATGTCGCGTCCGGTCAGGCCGTTGTGGTCGGTGCGCGCGTGGAAGACGTACAGCAGGTTGCCGTCCTCATCGGACGACCACATACCGTGGCCGGTGCCCAGCTGCCATTCGCCGTTGAACATGCCGGACTTCTGCACCGGATGGTTCAGCTTGGTCCAGGATGCCGGGTCGGCAAGGTCCGCGCCCGCGTCCGCCGCAGCCATCGCAAGCCCCGTCGTGTACGTGTCGCCGACGGTCGACCCGGAGTACAGCAGGTAGAGCGTGCCGTCGCGCTCGAGCACGTTCGGCCCCTCGGCGATCGTGTTATCCCACGCGTACTCGGGCGCGAGGATCCGCACCGGCTCGGTGGCCAGACGCGTCGGGTTCGCCGGATCCACCTCGGCGAGATAGATCGCGCCGAGCATCTGCCAGGCGTAGTACGAGGTCCCGGAGTCCTGGAAGAACGTCATGTCCAACGAGATCTGCTGCACCGGGTTCAGAATGCTGCCGTCCGCGCGCACCACCGGCTCGGCCCTGCTCCAATTCGCCGGCACAGCCGGGTCCAGGTCGTTGCCCTCAGCATCCTGCAGCAGCTGGATGATGCTGGCACGCCCGGTCCACATGTCGGGTCGACCGTTGTCACCGTCGTAGCAGGGCATGAACAGGATCGACAGTTTCCCGTCGATCACGTGGAACTCGGGCGCCCAGAAGCATCCGGTCATGACGTTGCCCGCCGCATCCTCGTCGCCCGCCCTGAGCAGGTCGATCTCGACGTTGCGTCCCGCGGCGATCGCGTCGTCCGACAGGTCGTCGATCGTGTCGGCGATGCGGATCGGCATGTGCGGACCATTGGCGGGGTCGACCGGATTGAGGTTGAGGTCCTCGGTCGCGATCATGAGGAACCGCACTCGGCCGTTCGCCTCGTAGCGAAACACCGAGGGATCGGCGCGCTCGTCCGCGAACGGAGTCGGGTACTCGGGCTGCTTGACGGTGCCGGTGACGGTGTACTCGCCCGGCACCGCGGTGTCGACGGCCGCGAGCTCTTCCGCGTTCCAGGCGATCGCACGCGTCGCCTCCGAGCCGTCGCTGTAGCCGAGTTCGACCCGCTCCGGCAGATCGGATGCCGAGATCGCAGCGTCCTGCGCGACGGTCACGCGGTCGAGCACCTTCGCGCTCGTGTTCACGATCGGGCCGAACCGCACCTGCAGCTTCTCGGCCGTCTCGGCCGGGATCGGCAGCGCGTTTCCGGTGGCGTAGTCGGCGACGCCGTCCGCCGAGGGGCCGGCCGCAGCCGCGATCGTCCCGCGGCGCACGTCGCCTCGCGTGCTCTCATCCGCCAGGTCGGCGAAGGTCGTGTAGTTCGTGACGCCCGAGTCGCTCGTCCAGCTGACGACATAGCGCTGGGCTGCGGAATCCCACACGGATGCCGGGTCGTTCACGCCATCCGCGACGCCGAGATCCAGCATCCCGACCTCGGTGTACGACAGCAGGTCGTCCGTGCGAGCGAACAGCACCGACGATGCCTGCGTGCCGTCGGATGCGCCGCCGCGGGCGACCCGGGTCGCGACGATGCCGTAACCACCGTCGGCGAGCGCGAACAGGTGCGGGTCGCGGAGGCTGCGGATCAGCGACTCATCCGGGCCGTTCGCCGGCACCGGCTCCGACGTCTTCGGGAAGAAGATGCCGTAGTTCTCGTTCAGCGGCGCCCAGCCGTCGGCGCCCCCGAGCGCGAGATGCATGCTCAGCGCCACATCGGCGTTGTTGGCCTCGGTCTGGCTCGTGGGCGTCCTGCTGTAGGCGAGCAGATCGACGGAGGCCGCAGCAGGCAGCACCGTGACGGCGAAGCGCCGCATGATGTTCGCGCCGGACACGACCTCGGTGACGGCGACGTCGATCTGCGCGGTCACGGCCGCGAGACCGGCGAGGCGGATGATGCCGTCCTCGACGCTCACACCGTCACCGGTGACCGCGGTGACGGCGACCGCAGCGCCGGCGGGCGCATCGGGCAGGGCGGAGCCGGAGGCGATGACCGGCGGAAGCACGAACTGCTCGGCGAGACGATCGGCGCTGACGGTCATGCGGAATCCTCCTGCTGCGGGAACGGCGCCGGCACCCCGGCAGTCCGTCAACTCTACAACGTTGTACTTGCGCCTGGTCGGCCCACCGTTAGGCTGGCCCGCATGACAGCGACGACGCCGACGCGCGCGACGATGAAGGACGTCGCCGCTCTTGCCGGCGTCTCGCCCAAGACCGTTTCGAACGTCGTCACGGGCACGATCGTCGTCCGCGAGGAGACCAGGGCGCGCGTCGAAGCGGCCATGGCCGAGCTCGACTTCGTCCCCAACCTGAGCGCCCGCGGGCTGCGTCAAGGTCGCTCGGGCATCATCGCGCTCGCGCTCCCCGATCTCGCGACGGCCTACTCCGCCGAGCTCGTGCACCGGATCGTCGAGGCCGCCCACGAGCGCGGGCTCGCCGTGCAGATCGAGGAGACCGCGCTCGAGCCCGACCGCGAGAAGGAACTGCTCTCGCGCGCACGCGCCCACCTCGTCGACGGTCTGATCCTGAATCCGATCCGTCTGGAGGACAGCGTCATCCGCTATGCCGACCGGCTGCCCCCGATCGTCGTGATCGGCGAGGTCGAGCAGCACCGCACGGACCAGGTGCTCATCGACAGCCGCCTGGCCGCCGCCGACGTCACACGGCACGTGATCGCACGCGGTGCGCGTCGGATCACGGTCATCGGTGCCGACGAGCGCGGCGAGGTCGCCACAGCGACGAGCAGGCTCCGCCTCGAGGGCGTGCATGACGCGCTGCGCGAGGCGGGATTGCCGATCGATCGCGCCCGCGAAGTGAACCGACTGCCATGGTCGATGGCCGCCGGCGCCGAGGGCATGAAGGAGCTGCTCGCTCGCGGAATCGCCTTCGATGCCGTGATCGCCTTCACGGATTCGATGGCCGCCGGTGCCCTGCACACCTTGCACGGTCACGGCATCGACGTCCCGGGCGAGGTCATCGTCACGGGGTTCGATGACGTCGAGTTCTCGCAGTTCACCTCTCCCTCGCTGACGACGATCGCGTTCGATCGGCGGGCGTTCGCCGAGGCCGCGCTCAGCCTGCTGCTCTCCCGGATCGATGACCCGTCGACGCCGCCGCGTTCGCTCACGCTCTCGCATCAGCTGCTCGAACGCGCCAGCACTGCGCACGGGCCGTCCGGCCACCCTCGCTGACTGCGCCCATCACGGATTCGGCGGCACATGCGCCGCGGCATCCGCGGCCAGTTCCACCGAACGCTTGCGCACCGGATTACCACGATGTAATGATGAGACCGCTCGACCCAACCGAAGCAACGACCACTGTCACGAAGGAGTGACGATGACGCCCCCGCTCGATCTGTCCCGAAGGCAGTTCCTCGCTGCCGCATCGGTGGCCGCCGGCAGCATGCTGCTCGCGGGCTGCGCCCCTGGTGCCGCCACCGGCTCGAACACCCGGACCCTCCAGTTCTGGCATCTGCTCTCCGGCGGTGACGGCGTCACGATGACGTCGTTGCTCGACGGCGTGAACAAGGCTCAGGACGCGTATTACATCCGCCCCACCGTTCTCGCGTGGGGGACGCCGTACTACACCAAGCTCGCCATGGCCGGCGCCGGCGGACGCGCACCGGATGTCGCGATCATGCACGCCACCCGCACCGTGGGCTGGGCCCCCGGTGGCCTTCTCGACACCTGGGATCTCGACAAGCTGGCCGAGCTCGGCGTCGACAGCTCCACGTTCCCGAAGCCGATCTGGGAGAAGGGCTTCGTGGGCGAGGGCATGTACAGCATCGCGCTCGACGCGCATCCGTTCGTCCTGATGTTCAACACCGACATCTGCGACGCGGCCGGGGTGCTCGAATCGGACGGCTCGCTCACCGAGACCAGCTCGCCGGAAGAGTACCTCGATCAGCTCCGCGAGATCGCCGGGTCGTCCGGCGAGCACGCCCTGTCGTACGGCTACCTCGGCGACGGCGCTCAGATGTGGCGGCTCTTCTACGGCCTGTATGCACAGCACGGTCTCGAGATCGAACTCCCGGTGGGTGGCAAGGCCGTGATCGACAAGGATGCCGCGGTGGAGGTCCTCACCTTCATGCAGACGATGCTCGACGGGGAGATCGCGAACACGCAAGCCGACTACGGCACCGCCGTCGCCGAGTTCTCATCCGGCAAGAGCGGCATGTTCATGACCGGCGTCTGGGAGCTGCGCACCATGCAGAACGCCGGCATCCCCTTCGACGCGACCATGATCCCGGCACTGTACGGACAACAGGCGGTGTACGCCGACTCGCACTCGTTCGTGCTGCCGCATCAGACCAGCGCGGACCCGGTCAAGCGCGACCTGACGTATCAGTTCGTCGCCGACATGCTCAAGGGCTCGTTCGGGTGGGCCGAGGCCGGGCACATCCCGGCGTTCCTGCCGGTCACCGAATCGCCGGAGTACGCCGACCTCATCCCGCAGGCGCACTATGCCGAGGCGGCGCAGCACGTCGTGTACGACCCGGTGGCCTGGTTCACCGGATCCGGGTCGAACTTCCAGGGCGAGTTCGGTGCCGCAGTGCAGGGCGTCCTGTTGTCCGGAGACGACCCCGCTGCGGCCATCGACCGCTTCGAGTCGCGGGTGAACACCATGCTCGCCCAGCCGAACCCGGCCGATCCGGAAGGGACGTGGAAGTCATGACCACCACCGCCTCCTCGTCCACACGCGTCATCGTGACCGGCAAGGCCACCGACCACCGCGGCCGCCAGTCCGGACCGGTCAAGCGCGAGCAGCTGATCAGCTGGGCGTTCCTCGCGCCGTTCGTCATCGCGTTCCTGCTGTTCCTGGTCTGGCCGATCGTGCACGGCATCTATCTGAGCTTCACCGACCAGTCGCTCACGGGTGCCGGCGGCTCACTGGTCGGCTTCGCGAACTACGCCGAAGCCCTCACCGACCCGGTCATGTGGCAGTCGCTGTGGAACACGGTGTGGTTCACGCTGCTGTCCACTGTCCCCCTCGTCGTGATCGCACTGCTCATGGCGGCGCTGGTCGACCGCGGCATCCCAGGGCAATGGCTGTGGCGGCTGTCGTTCTTCATGCCGTACCTGCTGGCGTCGACCGTCATCTCGCAGATCTGGGTGTGGATCTTCAATCCGCAGATCGGTGCGGCCAACAACATCCTCACCTCCCTGGGCCTGGAGCCGATCGCCTGGCTGCAGAACCCGGATACGAACATGCTGTCGATCGTCATCGCGACGGTGTGGTGGACGGTCGGGTTCAACTTCCTCCTCTACCTCGCGGCGATGCAGAACATCCCGCCGCAGCAGTACGAAGCGGCATCTCTCGACGGCGCAGGAGCGTGGCGCCAGTTCTGGTCGATCACGCTTCCGCAGCTGGGGCCGGCCACCGTGCTGATCCTCATCCTGCAGATCCTGGCATCCCTGAAGCTGTTCGACCAGGCGTATCAGATGCTCGGCGGCGTCGCGAGCGACACCACGCGGTCGATCGTCCAGTACATCTACGAGGCCGGATTCGTCAGCTACCGATTCGGATACTCGGCCGCCATCTCCTACGTGTTCTTCGCAATCATCGTCATCATCGGCGTCGCCCAGGCTCTGGTCACGCGCCGCCGGAAGGAGCAGTGATGTCCACCGCAACTCTCTCTCCGACCGAGGCGATCACGGTCGCGAAGCCCCGCCGCGCCCGCCACTCGCACGCACCTGGTCAGAAGCCTTTCGGCCCGCTGCGCGTCACGGCGTTCATCGTGCTGCTGCTCATGGCGATCGGCTGGCTGCTGCCGTTCCTGTGGGCCGTCGCCACGGCTTTCAAGACCGAGACGGATGCCGCATCCGGCGACCCGTCCTGGATCGGCGCCTCGGGGCCGACGGTCGAAGCCTTCGTCGCGATCCTGTCGCAGGGCAACGTCTACATCTGGGCGTTCAACAGCCTCTGGACGTCGGTGGCCGTCACCGTGATCACCCTCGCGATCTCCGCCCTGGCCGCGTACGCGTTCTCACGACTGGACTTCACCGGACGCAAGTGGCTTTTCGCCGTGATCATCGCGTCGATCGTCGTGCCGCCTCAGGTGCTGATCATCCCGCTGTTCTACCAGATGCTCACGTTCAACATGATCGACACCTACTGGGGTCTGATCCTGCCGCAGGTCGTGGCGCCGGCGATGGTGTTCATCCTGAAGCGATTCTTCGACGCCATCCCGATCGAACTCGAGGACGCGGCCAGGGTGGACGGTGCGAGCCGGTTCCGGATCTTCTGGTCGATCGTGCTGCCGCTGTCCCGGCCGATCCTGGCCTCGGTCGCGATCTTCGTGTTCATCGGCGCGTGGAACAACTTCCTGTGGCCGTTCCTCGTCATCAACGACACCACGCTCATGACGCTGCCGGTCGGGCTTCAGACGGTCATCAGCGCATACGGCGTGCAGTACGCGCAGGTCATGGCGCAGGCCGTGCTCGCAGCCCTGCCTCTGATCATCGTGTTCATCATCTTCCAGAAGCAGATCGTCAAGGGCGTCGCGACCAGCGGCTTCGGCGGTCAGTAGCCCCCACGAGACCCATCGACCAAGGAGAGCAATGTCTCAGGCCCGCATCACCATCGACCGCGACTTCACGATCGCCGACGTGCCCCGGAGGCTCTTCGGATCGTTCGTCGAGCACATGGGGCGCTGCGTGTACACCGGCATCTACGAGCCGGGGCATCCGCAGGCGGACGAACGCGGGTTCCGCCGCGACGTCCTCGCCCTCGTGCGGGAGATGGGACCGACCGTGATCCGGTATCCGGGCGGCAACTTCGTCTCCGGGTACAACTGGGAGGACGGCGTCGGTCCCGTCGCCGATCGCCCGGTGCGGATGGACGGCGCGTGGCACACGATCGAGACCAACGCGTTCGGCCTGCACGAGTTCGTGGACTGGGCGCGGGAGGCCGAGGTCGAGGTGATGGAGGCCATCAACCTCGGCACCCGCGGCATGGACGAGGCGCGCGCGCTGGTCGAGTACGCCAACCACCCGGGCGGCACGTACTGGTCGGATCTGCGCCGCCGCAACGGCGCGGCCGATCCCTTCGACATCAAGCTCTGGTGCCTCGGCAACGAGCTGGACGGTCCGTGGCAGATCGGCGGCAAGACCCCGGCCGAGTACGGCCGGCTCGCCCAGGAGACGGCCAAGGCGATGAAGCTCGTCGACCCGTCGATCGAACTGGTCGCGGTGGGATCGTCGAACCGCGGGATGCCGACGTTCGGCACGTGGGAGCACACCGTGCTCACGCACGCGTACGACGAGGTCGACTACATCTCGATGCACGCCTACTACCAGGAGCACGACGGCGACACGGAGTCGTTCCTGGCGGATGCCGTCGACATGGACGCCTTCATCGAGGGCGTCATCGCCACGGTCGACGCGGTCAAGGCAGCGGGCAAGCACACCAAGCAGGTGAACATCTCGTTCGACGAGTGGAACGTGTGGGACCAGCACAAGTACAACAGCGTGGAGGCGGACGAGATCGAGGCGGCCGGCTGGAAGCAGCACCCCCGCCTGATCGAGGACACCTACTCCGTGACGGATGCCGTCGTCGTCGGCACCCTGCTGAACAGTCTGCTCCGGCACGGCGACCGCGTGCAGATCGCCAACCAGGCGCAGCTGGTCAACGTGATCGCGCCGATCCGCTCCGAGGAGGGCGGACCCGCGTGGCGGCAGACCAGCTTCTGGCCGTTCGAGCGCGTGGCCAGGTTGGCGAAGGGGCGGATCCTGCGTCTCGCCGTCAACGCGACGCAGATCAGCACCAAGCGCTACGGCGACGTGGATGCCGTGGATGCGGCCGCGACCTGGGACGAGGAGACCGGCCGCGTCGTGGTGTTCGTCGCGAACCGCTCGCTGGAGGCGTCCAGCGACCTCACTCTCGACCTGCGCGGCTTCGGCGCGCTGCGGGTCGCGAGCGCCGAGGTCCTCACGATCCCCGAGGGCGGCGACCGCCTGACGGCGAACCTCGAGACCGCGCCCGACCGTGTCGGCATGGTGCCGCTCGCCGGAGTCGAGGTCGTCGACGGCGCGGTCCGCGCGACGCTGCCGCCGGTGTCCTGGTCGGTGATCGAGCTGTCGTAGCCCCGGCGGCGCGGCGCGTCCGCACTTCACGCCCACGAGAAACCACTTCCCGCGCGAGGAACCACGTGGGAGGTGGTTTCTCGTCGTGAAAGTGGTTTCTCGCCGACGGCGCGGCATCATTGTCGAGTGACCCATCCGACCGTCTCCGCTCACACGCCGCTCATCCTCATCCACGGCTGGGGCGGCAGCTCGCACGCATGGGAGCGCGTGCTGCCGGAACTGCTGACGGCGGGTTTCAGCACTCCGATCAGCGCGGTCGACCTTCCCGGCTCGCCGATCGGCATGGTCTCCGATGACGCGACGATCGCGAGTGCGGCCGATCACGTCATCGCGGTCGCCGAACAGACCGGCACCCCGGCCGTCGTCGTCGGTCATTCCCTCGGTGGTCAGGTCAGCCTTCTGGTCCACGCCAGGCGCCCGGATCTCGTCGCCGCTGAGGTCGTCGTCGATCCGGCGTACGGCGCGGACGAGAGCGAGGCCGCGAGCATGCGGACGCTGGCGGCCGCCATCCGCTCTGCCGGTCCGCGTGCGCTCGTCGACTTCTTCGAGTCCGGCTTCGGAGTGCTCGGCAGTCAGGAACGAGAGGACATCCTCGCCGATCTGCAGGCCACGCACGCCGACGTGCTCGCGTCGTATCTGGAATCCGAGTACCTCGCCGCCGACGCGATCGGTTTCCTCGAGGCGACGACAGCGGTCGCGCGACGCCGCGTGCGCCCCCTGTTGGCATTCCACTCCTCAGAACGCGGAGCCGGTATCGAACGCGCTCTGCTGCCGCCCACCGGATCGGTCGTCCGACGGTGGGATGGACACGGGCACTTCCTCCATCTCGAGGACCCCGCGCGGTTCGCTCTCGAGACGAAGTCGTGGACGACAGACCTGTAACTAGTTGCCGCCAACGGCGGAAACGCGCCATCCATCGCGTAGATTTCCCTTGTGAGCATCACCACGGGCGATGAGACCCCCGCACGGCGCAACGCGTCGCCTGGGCCGGAGAGGGCCGGCGGAGCCAACCTCGCCGACGTCGCGCGCCTGGCCGGCGTCTCGCGCGCCACGGCATCCCGGGTGCTGGCGGGCCGCGCCGCCGGCAAGGCGGCCAGCCATGCGCGAGTGCTGGCAGCGGCCGAGGAGCTCGGGTACGTCGTCAACGGCCTCGCCCGGTCGATGATGGGTGTCGGGATGCGCAGCATCGCCTTCGTGTCCAGCATGATGGTCGGCCCGACGTTCGCCTCGATGGCCGCCGGCGCGGAGGATGTCGCGACCGCCAACGGACATCTGTTCACGATGTGCACCACCGGCGGCGACGTCGAGCGAGAAGCGGCCCTGATCGACACGCTGACCGAACAGCGCGTAGCCGCGGTTCTCCTCGTCGGAGCGACACCGGCCACCGAGAAGTTCGAGCAACGCGCCCAACGCTACGCTGACGCTCTCAGCCGCGTGGGCGCTCAGCTCATCCTCTGCGGCCGTGCAGCGCTGCCCCATCTTCCGCACATCGCGTCCATCGACTACGACCACCGCGGCGGCGTGCACAGCGGAGTCGCGCACCTCGTCGGCCTCGGACACCGACGCATCGCGTTCGTGGGTTCCCTGGACGAGACGACGACGTCCCATCAGCGCTTCCTGGGATACCAGGACGGACTGGCCGAAGCGGGGATCCCCTTCGACGAGGCGCTCAGCATCCCGAGCGGCAACACGTCCGACGAGGCCGCGAGCGCCACCCGCGACTTCGTCGCGACCCATCCGGACGTCACGGCGATCGTCTGCCAGACCGACATCATGGCCGTCGGCGTGTGTCGTGCGCTGCACGAGGCCGGCATCCCCATCCCGCAGCAGGTGTCGGTCGTCGGCTTCGACGACATGCAGCTCGTCGCCGACCTCACTCCGTCGCTCACGACGGTGCGGGCACCGTTCCACGAGGTCGGCGAGCTCGCCGGACGCATCGCGGTCGGGATGCCGTACGACGGACCGATCGTGCTGCCGAGCGAACTGATCGTGCGCGGGTCTTCCGGGCGCGCACGCGGGTAGACCGGAGACGATGATGCGAAGGGCCGACCATGCTCGGCCGGCCCTTCACCGTCAGTACGCTCCCAGATCCACCCAGGGACCGGATGGATCTCCCGGTTTCTGGTTGCGGGTCCACCACTCGGCTCGGAAGGCGTGTCCGTCGTGCGCCACGATCTCGCCGCCGGTGTAGACCCAGGATGCGGTCCAGGCGCGCACCTCCTCGCCGGCGTCGACGACGAGCGTTCCCTGCTCCATCCACGATCCGGTGGCTGTACTTCCCGGCACCTCGCTCCTCGACCACCATTGCGCGACGTAGGTCTTCCCGTCATGCGACACCTGATCGCCGGCGCCGTACGTCGACTCCGCGTCCCAGGCCGGCACCGGCGGGTCGACCGGCACGACGTCACCGAAGAGGTGCAGCTCCGCGACGCCGAGGATCTGGCCGTTCGCGATGCGGACGTAGCGGAACGGAGCATCCGCATCGACCTGCCATTGCTGCCAGTCGAGCGTCTTTGCGGGAGCACGAGGCGTCAGGCGCGTCCACGTCTGCAGGTCGTTCGACCCCTCCAGCCGCATGTCGGCGATCCGCGATGTGCCGTAGCCGTCCTGCCGCACCAGCAGTTCGGCGCCCGTCAGCGAAACGACCTGAGCCGCACCGAAGTCCCACACGTTCCCATAGATTCCCGCGTTCAGTCGGGTATCCGAATGGGTCGCAGGATCGCCGTCCAGCATCCGCGCGGCGTACTGACTCCATGCCGGGTCGGCCTGCCCATCCGGCCGCAGCGACGCGGCCGCACGGAACGCATCGTCGACCTGACCTATGTCGCTCGACAGGTACAGCTCGGATCCGTCGGTGGTCGCGAAGATTCCGTCCGCCGGCCCGCCATCAGAGGTCCGGAAGTGCACAGCGAACGAGACCGCGCCGCCGGTCTCGGCATCTGCGGGGATCGTGGCCGTCGCCAGCCATTCACCGGCGGCAGGCGAGGTCACCTCCGCCGGAACTCCGAGCACCGTCACCGCGACATCGGAGTTCTCGGCGGGGCCAGCCAGGTGCAGCTCCACCTGATCGTCCGCGACGACGCGCCCGGCGACGGCATCCGGTGACGAGATGCTGACGGTGTCCATCGAACCAGCGGCCTCGCTGCGTACACCGTCGATACGGATGTCCGCGATGCTCCACAGGCCGGGATAGCTCGGGTCCGACGGCACCCCGGGCTCATCGACCTGGAACTTCAGGAAGCGGTAGCGCTCGTCGCGCACCTCGGTGCGCACGTCGACCCATTCCATCTCGGCATCCTGTCCTGCGTTCGGATGCTCGGTCAGCAGCGTCCAGCTCGTCCCGTCGTCGGAACCGTAGACGTTCGTCCCCTCCGAACGATTCGCGAAAGTGTCCCTGGCCTGGAACCCGAACCGGTCCGCGCTGACGCGGAACCCGGGTCCGAAGTCGAACGCGATGCTCACGACGCGCTGATCACCCCAATGGGTCTGGTTGTCCCCGTCCGTCAGCGCGATCAGCTGCGCGGTCGTCAGCGGTGGTGCTGTGACCAGCGTCCGATAGTCGAGCGATCCGTCCGACAGTTCTGGACTCAGCGGCACCAGCCCCGCCACGGCATCGCCGAGCCGGTCCAGGAGCGCGGCGAACTGCGGGGCATCCGCGGTGGCCGCCTCCTCGATGGCCTGGTCGCGTGCGGCGCTCAACGACGCCCAGCTCGCCGCCGTGTACTCCGCCTGGTCGCCGACCTGCGCATTCCACGCCTCGATCGCCGCCGCCCTGGTTTCGACGACAGAGATCGCGATCGGCAGGGCGGTGATGGTCGTCCCATCCGACGCTGCCGCGACCATGTTCACTGTGCCGGTCCGCTCCGGCGTCCACGAGATCTCCGCTCCGACGAGTTCAGCGCCCACCGGTGCGTCCTGCAGCGCGAGCGAGACCGTCTCGCCGCCGGCATCCGTCGTCTCGAGCCCCCGCATGAGCGTCTCGCCTGCCACCGCGACGATGTCGAGGGCGGGCGCGTCCGCGAACTCCGGCGGGGTCAGCGTGCCGTTGGCCTGGGCGAGCACGCCCGCGACGTCGACGCGCGCATCCGAGCCGTGCGCTCTGAGGAACACGATGTTGTCGCCCACAGCACCAGGCGTCTTCGCCTGGTCGAGATCGATCCAGACGTATCGCCAGGCGCCATCGGTGTCCGGGACGACCACCTCGGCGAACGGCTCATCCGTCGACGTCCGCGAAGCCTCCAACCGGGCGACGCTGTCGCTGCGGACCCGCACGCCGACCAGAGACCGCGTGCTCCGATCGCCCCAGACGGCACGGCGCACCGCGAGTTGCGCGTCATCCGCGCCGGCGTCCAGGCGGATGTACGCCGCCCCGTCGGCATCCTCCGCGCGTTGCGCTCCTCCTCCCAACGGGATGCCGAACTGCTCGACCGACAGCTCAGCGCTGTCGGCGACCGGCGAGACGGTGTCCTCCGCGTCCGCGAGTTCCTCGGGGAAGGCGACCCAGTACTCGGCTCCGGTGTAGTCCGACCCTCGGTCGTTCCAGAAGTTCTGGATGCCGGTCCCGTAGTGATACAGCGGGCCATCACGCTGCTCGTACAGCTCGGCGACGTGGGGGGCTTCGTTTTCGACATCGACATCCGCGACATAGCGATACTGCAGGTACGTCTCGCTGAGCGGGTCCTGCAGCCGTCCACGGTAGGCCTGGGAGATGGCGCCGCCCTCCGTCGCCGGGACGTACGGCACCTCCTCACCCGTCATGAAGGCATAGAAGGTGTCAGCGCCATCCAGGATGCGGTGATCGAGGAAGTCGTAGGCGGAGACGGCGTCTGCGGCATCCGACACCGTGCCGTGCACGGGATCGAGCTTCGTGCCCTGCGTCTCGACGATACGGGCGAGCGCGACCAGGATGTCGACGTCTCCCTGACCGTGCGCCTGGTCGCGCAGCATCTCCATGTGCTGGATGAAGCTCTCTCCGGTGGGATTCGCCGGATCATCGGCCGGGATCTCGCGGAAGAGCTCGGCGAGGGAGCCGTTCACGTTCCCGCCGTACAGGTCGTGCTCGCTCTCATACCCGGCGTTGACGGTGAACCATTCGACGCGCTCGGCATAGAGGTCGGCATCATCGAGGAAGATCGCGGCCGCGACCATCCCGATGACCCCGTAGAGATGCTGGTTCCACAACCTGTTCTGCGAGTACAGGAAGGTGTCCATCACGGGGCGGACGAGATTGTCCTCGATCCGCTGCTGATCCTCGGCCGTCCACCGCAGGTCGTATCCGTCGAGTTCGGTGTTGACCGGCTCGGTGCCCCGGATCACCTCGGCGGCGATCAGCATGTAGTACAGCGGGACACCCGTGTGGATGTGCGCGTCGCCGAAGTACTCGTACTTCTCCGGGTCCAGGCTGCTCCAGGTCCGCAGGACGTGGAGCGCGTTCGCACGGTATCGCTCATCACCGGTGACGACGTACTCCAGCGCCTGCGCCATCGCGCCGAGGCTGTCCCTCAGGGCGCTGGACCGCATGCCGGCACTGGCGTAGGCGTCGTTCTTCGGCAGATCGGTGCCCGGCTGAGCGTTCTCGGCCCGGAAATCCACGGCCGCGTAGCGCGTCTGCGTCATCGCCTCGTGATAGCTCGACCATGGCTCGACACCGGCGAGCACCTGCGTGCGCATGTTCCCGAGCTGATCGGCGGTGAAGCCGATGCCCGGGTGTGTGAACCCCGCGTCGCTGACGGTCGTGACGATCTCCGGCGGCGCCTCGGCCGCCGTCGCGGGCTGCGTCGCCACCGCAGCTCCGCCGAGGACGATCAGCCCCGCAGTGACGGCGCCGATCACCCGACGTATCGCAGGTCGTTCGTGGATCTTCATCGATCTCTCTCCCTTTTCTTTGCGAGTTCGTGCTCGTTCAGAGCACCGATGTCCGCGATTCAGTCGCATCGAGCACGGTGACGTCTTCTGCGAGCACGGTGCAGTCCTCGATGAGGTACGGGGGTCGCGCATCGGGCTGCCGAGCCTGCAGGAGCACCGCCTCGAGCCGGAGCGCCTCGACGTTGCGCACGTCGACGAACGTCGTCCGACTCCAGGTCGGGAAGTAGTTGGATGATGAGCCGTCGGCACTCTCCCGCAGAGCGTCGACCACTTCCGGATACTCCTCCAGCGGATGCGACGGCACTTGCACCCCGCCCCACGGGACGTAGGTGATGTCGCGCAGCGTGAGGAACCGGATCGGCGCGGTCGGCGCCGCGTCCACTCGGATCCCCGCGAACTCGGCCGTTCCCTGGATGTCATGATCGAATCGCCACTGCTCGTGGGCCATCTCCTCGGAGTCGACCGCGGTCAGACCCGACACCCGGATGTGGGAGAGCTCCCCGATCTCCGGCATGCTCTCCAGCTCCTTGGAGGAGCCGAGGTCGTCGGGCTCGAAACGATTGTTCAAGAGGAACCAGAGCGGGCGGCGGACGTCATGCATGATCAGGTCGCTGATCGCGATGCGGGTGATGACTCCGCCCTCGGTGCACTCGATCTTCACGCCTTCGCGCAGCACGCCCGTCATCGTGATGCCCTGGATCGTGACATCGCTGATCGTGCCGATGGACTTCAGACCGATGCGGATGCCGGCGCAGACCGAACTCAGCTCGCAGTCGCTGATGTGGATGTCGCGCGTGGGGTACTCGCGGCTCGACGACTGCAGGCAGATGTTGTCATCCGTGCCGGTGATGTGGCATCCGCGCACGTAGACGTGCTCACACCCGTCGAAGTTCAGCCCGTCGCCGTTGAGATTCGAATCGTTGTGGATCCGCACGTTCTCGACCCAGATCCAGCGCGAGTCCAGGAACGCCGTCGTCCAGCCCGGAGCGTCGAGAAGCTGGAGGTCGCGCACCCGCACGTGACTCGCCCGGAGCGTGCGCAGCATCATGGCTCGCGGAGGCGGTCCGACCCGCGGGAACGCGGGACCGTTGCCGTTGATCTCGCCCGGCCCGCTCAGCGTGACGTGTTCGACGTCCTCCGCGAACAGCAGACAGCGGTCGAGGTCCGGCTCGTTCCGGTAGCGGTTGTGGTGGACGTTCTCGGGATAGTCCTCGATGTCGGCGCTGGCGAGCAGCCGCGCCGATGCAGCGATGTGCAGTTCGACTCTCGAGCGGAGGAACAGCGTCCCCGTGAGGTAGGTGCCGTGTTCGACCACCACTCGCCCGCCACCGGCGTCCGCGCAGGCGTCCAGCGCCGCCTGCAGCGCTGCGGTGTCCTTCGTCGTGCCGTCGCCCACCGCGCCGTGGTTACGGGGGTCCAAGGTCGATCGCATCATCTGGCTCCTGCTCCGGACTCCCCGTCGACAGCTCGACGAGAAGCACATCTCGAATGGGTGGTTCAGACCTCGCGCTGCATCAGTGTGAGGTCGCCGAAGTCGGCGCTCCAGCCGCGCGAGTCGAGGTCCTCGGCGCGGACGCCGAGGAACAGGCCGGTGAACCGCAGCTTTTCGCCGTGGTCGTCGGACAGCGTCCACGCCGGGAAGACGCCGGGGATCGGATGCTCCTCGCCACCGGCATCGGTCCAGGCGAACGTCAGATCCGGCCCCCGCAGGCGCGCGACCAGGCGCACGGGGCCGTCGGCGAGCGGCACGGCCCCCGACCGAGTGGTGCGCGAACCGTCACGGCATACAACCCGAAGATGCCGCCCGTTCTCGGCGTCCCAGGTGAGCTGCACCTGGATCCATCCGGCCCGGTCGTACCAAGCGATGATCCCTGCGCTTTCCCTGGTCGAGCGCGGCTCGGCATCCACCACCGCCGAGAAGTCGATCTCGTGCTCCTCCGCGCGCGTGAGGATCATCGACTGATCGAACACGGATGCCGTGGAGTGTCCGCCGCGCAGCCGGAGCCACCCCGGCCGTTCGGTGAGCGATCCGGACGCGAGCGGCGCACGCAACGTCGACCACCGGCGCCCGTCGAGCACCGAGCCGCCGAACCGTTCGACCCAGGAGGACTCCCGCGGCGCTCCGGGAGCGACGAAGCCGTGATGGCCGCCGTCGGCCAGCCGCAGCCAGCCGTCGTCGTCGAACACGACGTGCTGAAGGCAGGTCTCCCGGCCGAGAGTGCTGTACCGCTCGCCGAGATGCAGCGTCGGCCGACTGGCCAGATGCACGAGCATCCACTTGCCGTCCGGGGTCTGGATCAGTTCACCGTGGCCGGCCTTCTGCAGCGGGATGCCGGGGGCGTCGCGGCTCGTCAGCACGAACGGCTCGGGGTCGCGTACGTAGGGACCGGTGCGTTCCTGCGAGCGCGCGATCGTGATCGCGTGGTTCCACCCGGTGCCGCCAGCGGCGAGCAGCAGGTAGTACCAGTCGCCGATGCGGTAGAGGTTCGGCCCCTCGACCAGCGTGGGTTCCTGATAGAGCAGCGCAGCGTTTCCCGATGTCCGCCTCTCGTCCGGCAAGTACTCCTCGAGCACGATCCCCCCGAACGATGGGTGCTCCGGCCGCTGGTCCCACTGCACGCCGGTGATCCAGTGCGTGCCGTCCGCGTCGTGGAAGAACGAGAAGTCGAACCCGCGGGAGCCCAGGTGCACCGGCTCGCTCCAGGGGCCGTCGATGCTCTCGGCGGTCACGAGATAGTTGTCGATGTCCTTGTCGTCGCCGTCCATCGTGCGGACGATCGAATATGCGAGCCAGAACTTCCCGTCCGCGTGCGTGAGGCTCGGGGCCCACACGCCTCCCGAATCAGGGATGCCGCGCAGATCGAGATCCAGCGCATGCCCGATGACCGTCCAGGTCTGCAGGTCCTTCGAGTGATGCAATCGAACGGCCGGGTGGTATTCGAACGTGCTCGTGGCGATGTAGTAGTCGTCCCCGACGCGCAGGATCGACGGGTCGGGGTTGAAGCCCCGCAGGATCGGGTTCGGCACGGACGCTGTCATCGCGCGCTCGCGAACCCCGGCACCTGCTCGAAGGCGTGGAACGGCTCGCCCGCGACGTAGCGGGCGACTTCGTCGACGACGTCGCGACCGAGGCGATGCAGTTCGTTGCCGGTGGCACCCGCGATGTGCGGTGTGAGGATCACGTTCGGCAGGCTCCACAGCTCGTCGTCGGCAGGCAGCGGCTCCGGATCCGTCACATCGAGGATGGCGTCGATCCGGCCGGTGCGCACGTGGACGCGCAGCGCCGCATGGTCGATGAGCGACCCCCGGGCCGTGTTGATCAGGACGGCTCCGTCTCGGAGCAGCGCCAGTTCGGGGGAACCGATCATTCGGTCGGTCTCCGCGGATGCCGGCGCATGCAGCGACACGATGTCGGATGCCTTCAGAAGCTCGTCGAGCCCGACCTTCTGCGCACCGAGCGTCGCCACTTCGGTCTCGGACGCATACGGGTCGTAGACGAGCACGCGGACGTCGGTGGGCATCAGCAGCTGCGCGGTTCGCCGACCGATCCGTGAGGCTCCGATGAGGCCGACGGTACGGCCGAAGTTTCCCGTGTCGGCGAGTTCGCGCTCGCGGTCGATGAAGACGCGCCCATCCCGGTAGAGCTGCTCGGCATAGCGCGCCCGCTTACCCGCGAGCACGATCGTGGCCACCGTGTACTCGGCGACGGCCTGCGCGTTGCCCTCGCCGGCGTTCGTGAAGCCGATGCCGCGCCGGGACGCTTCCGCCGTGTCGAGAACAGCAGCGGCCGATCCACCGGCGAAGACCACGGCCCCGAGCCGCGGCATCCGGTCCATCAGGTCGGCATCGATGCGCGGACAGCCCCACCCTGCGAGAAGGATCTCGGCATCGGCGAGCCGCACCAGCGCGTCTGCGCTGGTGAAGTCGGTGAGCACATCGCCGGACAGGTCGACCAGGTCCTCCAATCGCGACCGATGCGGGCCGAACAGGTTGTCCATCAGCGCGGGCGGGTTCATCGCTGCCTCTGCGCGCGGGCGAGCCGTCACGTCGTCATCTCCTCGAGGTTCCATTCATCGCGCCAGACCAGCTCGGCGCGACCGTCTTCGATTCGCAGCGGCAGCCACACGGGCGCCGAGGATGCGAGGTCGTCGCGATCCCACCGGTCGCCGAAGTAGACGTGCCCACCATCCACCGGCAGCACGACGCTGACCTGCGAGTCGAAGGTGCGGCTGCCGGCCGGTGCGAAGTCCTGCCACGTCGACCAGGGCCCTTCGAGCGCCGTCGCCGTGGCGTACTTGTTGTCGTTGAGATCCCACCCGGTCAGATCCGATCCGAAGAGGTAGTAGACGCCGCCGTGCTTGACGAGGGAAGGCGACTCGTACCCGATCTCGGGTCGGTCCTGCTGACGCAGCGTCGCCACGATGGTGTCCACGCCGCAGTAGTCGGTCCGCAGGCGATAGATGTGCAGACCGTTCTCACGGTCTTCGGACAGGAGATAGCCGACGCCGTCCTCCTGGTAGACGCCGATGTCGCGGCTGATATTGCCGAGCGGACGCTCGCTTCCGAGGTACTCGTACGGCCCCTCGGGCCGGTCGGCGACGGCGTATCCGACCTTCGCGTCCGCGTAGTCGGCACTCTCGACGTGCAGGATCAGCACCCATCGTCCGTCCGGCCGTTGCAGGGCCTTCGGACGCTCGATGATGCGGTCCGGTGCGAGGTCGCCGTCGCCGGCGCGCAGCGCGTCGCCGACGAACTCCCAGGTCGCGAGGTCGTCCGAGCGATAGCACGCGACCGCGGTGAACCGATCGCCGGCGGTCTTGTCCTCGCCCCAGACGTACCAGTGCTCGCCGACGCGCTGGATGCCGATGCCGTGGAGCTGGGCGACCCGCCCTCGGTCGTCGATGAAGAGCTCGCCCGTCCGGATGCCGGCGCTCATGCCAGTTCCTCCCGGACACGGAACACACGAGCCCCGACCCCCGCGCTGGTGTCCATGCGGATGCCATCGCTCGCGTGATCGAGGGTCCACGAGGTGTCGCCCTCGGGAAAGAGCTGCACGACGTCGCCGAAGATCCCCGGCAACTCGATGGAGCGGACGTAGCCCGCACGGTCCCAGACGAACAGCAGCGCTTCCGCCCCGCTGCGCAGTCCGAGGCACACGGCATCGTCCTCCCAGCTCGGGAGACCGAGCGGCCAGAACGGCTGCGAATCCGCAAGGCTGGCACGCAGCTGCTTGTGCAGCGCGACGGCCTCGGAGACGAGTTCCCGCTGTGCGTCGCGCAGCTCGCCGAGGAATCCGGAGAGATACAGCCGACCGCTGAGTCCGGTCACGAGCGTGAACGCCGTCTCGGCATCCGTCATCCCGACAGCCGGGTATGCCCAGTTTCCGCACTGCTCGGGCAGGATCGATGCGGGCGCGGATGCCGCGATCGGCGGATAGAAGCGGAAGTCCTGCTGATCGCTGGTGGACTGCACGTGCGTCCGCGACAGGAACGCGTAGTCCGCACGCATCGCGCCCGAGGCGCAGTTCTCGATCAAGAGACCGGGATGCCGCGCCTGCACGTCGTCCAGCCATTCACCGAAGGCTCGGACGTGTCCGAGCAAGCCGTCGCCGGCTGCTGTCGCGAGCCACTCGGTACCTGCGCCGGGGTTGATGTTGTAGTCCAGCTTCAGGAAGCTGACTCCGTAGTCGCTCACGAGACGGTCGACGGTCTCGTCGAGATGGGCGCGCGCCGCCGGGTGACGGAAGTCGAGGTGGTATCGGTCGTGCTCGCGCACCCGGGCGCCGAAGCGACGGAAGAACGCGTCCTCCGGGAGCGTCGAGGCGGCGGCGCTTCGAACCCCGACGACCTCGGGCTCGAGCCAGAGCCCTGATCGCATGCCCGCCAGGTGGATGTCGTCGATGATCCCGCGAAGACCGCGATCGTCGAAGCGGCTCGTCGCCTCCCGCCATTCCCCGACGGTGTCCCACCAGTCGCCGATCTCCGGGTCCGCGAACCATCCGGCATCGATGCAGAACACCTCGGCCCCGGCATCCGCCGCCGCCGAGATCAGGGGGCGCAGCGCCGTAGAGCTCGGCTGCCCCATCAGCGTGTTCATGAAGTCGTTGTAGACGATAGGGAGTGCCGATCCGTCCGGCCGACGGATCGCCCGCCGATGGGTCGTGAGACCGGCGAACGCTGTCTCGATGCCCGCACCGACGGCGAGCGCGACCGGAGCAGTGACGAAGATGTCATCACCGGACAGCGTGTAGGCGAACTGGTGCTCGAGATCCGTCGGACCGAGGAGCGAGACCGTGAGGCCGTCGAGGCCCTGGCTGATGTCGACGTGCCAGCCGGCGCCGCTCTCGATCTGCCAGGCGATGGTGTCGCCGGAACCATCGACGAGCGCGCCGACGGGCAGATGCTCTCCCGTCGGCCACGCGCCGTGGCTGGTGAGGGAAGCGTGCCCTCGCCCGTCCTGCCCGTGGATCGACAGCGAGAGCGGAGGAAGCTCGTCCGTGAGCGGGCGCCGGTGCCAGCGGTTCTCGGCCAGCCATTCGCTGCGCGCGGTCAGCAAGTCGTAGGCCGAGCCCGCGTCGGCGCTCTCGCCAAGGCCGAAGGTGAGCGAGCTGACGGCGGTGACGACGACCGGCTCGGTCGACGCTCGGACGGCGTGCTGCACGCGCAGCGCCGCTCCCGAGAGTGTGAGCGAGCTCGTCACCTCGAGCCCGGTGCGCTCGTCGCGCTGCACGATCGTCACGGCATCGGGACCGACCTCGGTGTCGATGGGCCGCAGCCGCGATCCGACGGCCGAGCGGACGTACGCCTGGCTCGTCCGAGCGCGTTGCTCGGCTGCGGTGAAGATCTCGATGAAGGGCACCGGACGACTGCCGTGCACAGAGACCGTCGCCGGCCCGTCGCCGTTCCACCCGACGACGACGTCCCCGAGCCGGGCCGTCATGCGCCCACCCGCTCGTGCGCACTCGCGAACCCCAGCGTGCGGTTGCAGATGACGGCGCCCACAGCGGCGAGCGCCGGTGCGGAGAACCATGCGACCGCACCCACGACGGGCAGCGTGGTCGCGAAAACCGCGATGCCGGCGATCAGCAGCCAGACCAGCGCGAGATGCGGGCGCAGCAGTGCGATCCGCCCCGCGGCGACGGCGAGCGCGACGCCGCGCAGCTCGGACCCTGCGGCGACCACGAAGATCGAGGAGAGCAGCACGACCACGGCGACGGCGGCCAGGGCGGCACCACCCAGGAGCACTTCGGCGTCCGCACCGAGAAGCGCGACGTCGTAGCCGAGCACGAGGACACCGGCGCCGACGGCGAGTGCCGCCGCCCGGCGGGCGCGCACGGCATCCGCGAACGCCCGCCAGAAGACCCGCCCGGCATGGGCGGTCGCGCCCTGCGTCAGCAGCCGATCGGCGGCGATGACCAGCGCCTGGAGCGCCGGCGCGAGCGGGAGCAGCGACACTGCCCCCAGCCACAGCGCGAGGTGGGTCAGCTGCCACCCCACCAGCGCCTGGAACACCAGCGCCGGCATCAGGCACGCGACGAAGGAGGCAGAAGCGAGGAAGTACTGGAACACCGTCAGCAACAGCGTGGCGATGGCGCCGTCATAGCCGAGCACACGGCCGATCTTCGAGGTCGTCACGGCGCTCATCCCTTCACCGCCCCGACCGACATGCCCTTGATGAAGTAGCGCTGGAAGCCGGCGAAGATCGCGATCGACGGGATGATCGCCAGGATCGCACCGGTGTAGATGAGCTGCCACTGCGAGGTGAGCAGCCCCACCATGCGGTTGATCGCCACGTTGATCGTTCCGGCCGACGACGAGTCGAGGAACACCAGCGGGATGAAGAAGTCGTTCCACAGCCCCAGCGCCTGGATGATCACGAAGGCGCTCGTCACCGGCATCAGCATGGGGAAGACGATGAGCCAGAACGTGCGCAGACGACCGGCGCCGTCGACGTGCGCCGCTTCTTCGACCTCGACCGGGATGCCCTTGATGAAGCTGCAGTACAACAGGATGCCGAAGCTCGCGGCGCCGCCGAGGTGCACGAGGATGACCGCGGTCAGGGTGCTGTACAGGCCCACGTCGTTGAAGCCCTTGACGAGCGGGATCATTCGGACCTGGAACGGGATCATGAGTCCGGCGATGAACAGGACGTACAGGAAGCGTCCGGTCCATCCGCCGACGCGCTCGATGCCGTATGCGGCCATCGGTACGATCGCAACCAGCAGCACTACCGTGCCGACGGTGATGATCAAGGTGTTCAGCAGCGCCTCGGCGTAGTCGGTCTGCTGGAACAGCGCGATGTAGTTGTCGAAGGTGAACTGCGTCGGCAGGCCCATCGGGTCGATCGTGATCTCCGAGTACGACCGGAACGACTGCAGCAGCGCGTAGATGACGGGGGACGCCACGGCGATCACGAGAACCGACAGGACGATCATCACGACGATCTCGCCGATCGTCCATCTCTTCTTCTCGCGCGGCGTCCGCGTCTTCTTCGGCAGCACCTGCGCGCGCGTGGCGTCTGCAGCACTCATGCTTGGATCTCCCTCTTGCGCATGTAGGCGTTCGCACCGACCGTGCTGATGATCACGACGAGGAACAGGACGACCGCAGCAGCCGAACCGAATCCGGCCCGGTACTCGCCGAAGCCGACCTTGTAGATGAAGAACGCCATGGTCTCGCTCACGAAGCCAGGACCGCCCGAGGTCAGCACCATGACCTGATCGAAGATCACCCACCCGGCGATCATCGCCAGCGTCATGTTGACCGTGACGGCGCCGGCGATCATCGGCCACGTGACGTTCCAGAACACCTTCCAGCTGCCGGCCCCATCGATGCGCGCTGCTTCCAGGAGCTCCTGCGGCACCGACTGCAGGTTCGCGAGATAGATCAGTGTGGTGTTGCCGCCGAGAGTGAAGCAGGTGATGAAGAGGATCACCCAGACGACGATGCTGCTGTCACCCAGCCAATCGCGCGCCCAATCGGGCAGCCCGAGGTCTCGCAGCATCGTGTTGACGATGCCGAAGTTGTAGTTGAGCAGGTACTTCCAGATCGTCGCCATGATGAAGGCGCTGACCAGGGCCGGCAGATACACGGCGGTGCGGAACAGCCCCTGGGCGTGATTGAGCTTGTCGAGCATGAGGGCGACGACCAGCGCGATCAGGTTGATGACGAGTGCTGAGCCGAGCCCCAGGATGAGGGTGTTCTTCACCGCGTTCCAGAAGCGGTCGCTGGACAGGATGTCCTCGTAGTTGGCTGTGCCGACGTAGTCGTACGAGTCGCTGATGCCGTCCCAGTTCGTGAAGCTCAGCTGCACGGACTGCAACGACGGGACGATGACCATCAGCAGGTAGATGATGAGCGCGGGCGCGACGAAACCGAGGAGCACGAGTCGCCCCCGCGTCGCGACGCGCAGACCGCGTCGTCGCGATGCCGGTGGCGGCGGTGCATCGGGCGCCCCTTTGAGGGGCTGTTCGCCGGTGAGCAGTGCTGTGGCGCTGACGACGCCGGCACCACCCTCCATCGAGCTCTGATCGCTCATGTGTCCTCCTACGGGCACGGGACGTGGACGGATGTCGGGGGTCCGAGCGGCGACGACGTCGCTCGGACCCCGAGGCAGGTCAGCCGGCGGCTGCGACCTGCTTGTCGAGCTCGGCCTGGGACTTCTCGATCATCTGATCGATCGTCGTCTGCTTGTCCTGCATCTCGATGCGCGTCTGCCGGAAGAACGTGTTGAAGGCACTCATGGTGCTCAGCTCGGGCTCGTTCTCGTACCAGACGAGGTTCGGGTTCTCCAGCAGCGCGAAGTAGTCGGCGGCGCCAGGAATCGTGTCGTTCTGCGTGACCTCATCCGATTTGGCGATGTTCGGTGACAGCCAGCCGTTCTCCTGCATGAGGTTCGCGGCATCCACTGAGTAGAAATAGGTCAGGAACTCCACCGAAGACGCCATCACGTCCTCGTCCTCCGCCGCTTGCGAGGAGATCGCGAGTCCGCCGGCGGTGTCGCCGATGGGGCTGTTCTTGAGGACGTAGATCTTGCCGTCCTGCGCCGGGATGATGAACATGCCGGCGTTGAAGTCGGGGTCGACCTTGCTGATGTCCATGAGCCGACCCAGGCCCGCCGACGATGTCGCCATCACCGCCTGGTCGTTGACGAGCAGGGTCGTGGTCTGGGCATCCGCTGTGGACTGCCATCCCTGCAGCAGGAAGTTGTCGGTGATGTACTCGAGCTGCTCGAGGGGCGCACGCAAGTCCTCGATGCCGGCGCCGCCCTCAGCGGCGACGTTCCAGAATCCGCCCTGGTCGCCGTACTCGGCGAAGGTCGGTGCGGCGAGCGGCTTCCAGAGCTGGTCTGCTGGCCACACCTCGGCGGCAGCGGTCGCGAGCGGCACGTCGCCGTTCGCCTTGATGTCCTCCATGAGCGAGATGAATTCGTCGTAGGTGGCGGGGACCTCGAGGTCGTGCTCCTCGAAGTAGTCCTTGTTGTAGACGATGTTGATGCCGATCTCGCCGTTGAGGGCGCTGTACGGCAGCGTGTAGACGTTTCCATCGGCAGCAGCGGCGAACGCCTCCGGCTGCAGCAGATCGGTGACCTCAGTCGGGATCGGCGCGAGCTTGCCTGCGTTCACGTACGTCAGCGTGTCGCGCATGTCGACGATGGCCGGCCACTTGCCGGTGGCGTCGACGGTCTTGAGCGCGGTCGCGTAGTCGCTTCCCGCCGGAAGCGGGTCGAGCTCGACGACCGTCGAATCGCTCTGCTCGTTGAAATCGGCGACGAGGGCGTCGACCGTGTTGTTCCACGTGTCGTCGCCGGTGGCGTAGAGGAATCGGATCGTGGTCTTGTCGCCGGCGGCTCCCGCATCGCCAGCACTCGAGCAGCCGGCGAGCGCGACCGCCGATACGGCTGCCGCGACACCGACCAGCGCGATCCGCCGAGTCATCGGACGCATCATTGCGTGTGTCATTGCATCTCCCTTGATCATGGGCCGAAGCGGCTCCGTCAAGGGACTGTAACCCAGATGGCGAACGCTTTCCAAGCAAAAAGTGAAACTAGTTGCATCACGATTGGATATCGGCCAGAATCGACATGATCGACGTTTGCCGTGCCCGCCCGACCGTGTCAGCATGGCGCCGCTCGCCGGAGTCGAGGTCATCGACGGCGCGGTCCGCGCGACGCTGCCGCCGGTGTCCTGGTCGCTGATCGAGCTGGCGTAGCCCCGGGCTTCGACGAGAAATCACATCCGCCGCGAGAAATCACGCAGGGAGTGGTTTCTCGTGGCGGATGTGGTTTCTCGTCTCGTCAGAGGGCCACAGGGATGCGCGACGTGAGCAGCCCGGCATCCACCAGCGAGCGCTCCAACGCGATCATCGCGATGCCGGAGGCGACCGGATTCCCGCGCACGGTCGACACCTCGAGCTCCAACGCGGTTCCCGCACGCCCCGGCGACTGCTCGCGCATGCGCTCGGCGGCCGGTGGGAGCAGCAGGTCGCCGAGCGCCCACGTGGTCCATCCGGTCAGCGTGATGATCTCCGGATTCACGATCGCGACCAGGTCCGCCAGCGCCGAGCCGAGGTAGTAGGCGGTGCGCGCCACGGTCTCGCGCACCGCGGCATCCTGTTCCGGATCCGCCGCTGCGGTGGCCAGCGCCATGATGAAGTCCCGCTGCATCTCGACATCCGCGAGGGGATGCTCCGGATCGAGTTCGCGCAGCGTCTGCTGGATGCCGGGCGCGCCGATGTACGCCTCGACGCAGCCGCGGCGACCGCAGCGGCACAGGCGTCCGTCCAGCTGCAGCAGCGAGTGCCCCCACTCCCCCGCCGAGTTCGTCGAGCCGCGCAGGACGCGCCCCTCGAGGACGATCCCCGCGCCGACGCCGGTGCCGAGGTTGACGGTGGTCATGCTCGAGGCGAACCGCCCCCGTCCGAGCCACAGCTCGGCAGCGACCATCGCCTTCAGCGGGTTATCGATGACCAGCGGGAGGCCGACGCGTTCGCGCAGGTGGTCGAGCTCGACGCTGCGCCACTCCCAGTTCGGAACGACGACCGCGACGCCCGCCGGCTCCTGGATGAGCCCGGGGAGCGATATCCCGACGCCGAGAATGCCGTCCCGCGACACGCCCTCCTGCGCGAGCAGATCGTCCAGGACCAGTCCGATCGCCTCGACGATCGAATCCGGATCGAGCAGGTGCTCGTCGTGCGCGCGTTCGATCTGCGCGAGCGGATTCAGGGTCGCATCGAACATCACGCCGCGTACGTAGGTCTCGGCGACGTCGAGGCCGATGACGCGGCCGCGGTCGGCGTCGATCGCGAGCACGGCTGTCGGCCTGCCCACCTGGCCGGCCGATGTCTTCGTCTCGACGATGATGCCGCGTTCGATGAGAGCGCCGGCGATCGTGACCACTGTCGCCGGGCTCAGGCCGGTCCTCTGGGCGATCTCGTTGCGGGTGGTCTCGCCGGCCGACAGCACCGCGTGCAGCACATCGACCATCGAATCGCTGCGGATGTCTCGCGACGTCCGCCTCGGCAGCGCACCCCTCATAGCTGAACCGTAACAGTCTCGATACCCGGCGTGCTGAGCCGTACCTCGGCCGTGCCAGGGCGCACGTAGGCGATGAGCCGCCCCCGGTACGTGCGGCGTCCGGTGCTCCGATACGCCGTGACATCTGCGAGGTCGCCGTTCTCCAGGCCGAGCAGATCGCCACCCCGCGCATCGGCCGCGACCGTCGCGTCCGATGAGGCGAGCGCACCGCTGTCGTCGCGCAGCGCGCACTCGATCTGAACGACGTCGTCGACGTCGATGCGGGCGGCGGCGCACCGCCGCGCCGCCTCATCCGGAACACGCCAGACTTCGGCATCCAGTCGCGTCGGTACTCCGGCGGGGCGCAGTTCGTCCCGCGCCACCACATGTCCGCCGGCGGAGACCTCCAGTGTCAGCACCGCAGCGGATGCCGGGGCCACCGCGCGCAGATACCCGCCGTCCTGATCGAACTCCAGCGGCACATCCAGGCCGTCGACGGTGAATCGCGGTTCTCCGCCGCCGGCGAAGGCGATGACCTCGATCGCGCCGTCCTCCGTCTCCCAATGACGCGAGACGGGATGCGTCCAGAACGCCTTCCGATCGGCGACCGCCTCGTGCGCGCGGACGACGAGGTGAGCGGTCGGCTCCTCCGACCACCAGCTGCGGCGGAGATGCCACTCGTGCTTCGGGAAGCCGGCGAGCGTCAGCAGACCTGCGCCGGATCCGTGGATCGGCCAGCCGTGCGCCTCCCCGAGATAGTCGATCCCGGTCCAGAGGAACTGACCCGAGACGTACTCGTTGTCCACGACGGCGCGCCATTCGGCATAGCCGTGACCGTTCTCGCTGCCGAGGAACGGCTTGTCCGGGAAGCGCTCATGGTCCTGGGCGTAGAGCTGCTCCTTGTAGTTGTATCCGACGACGTCGAGGTCGTCGAGCAGTCCCGTCCGGCTGGAGAGCTCGGGGAAGGCGGCCGCGAGCGTCACCGGGCGGCTCGGATCCGCCTCCCGCACGATCCTGCCCAGCCGGCGCGCGATCGTCGTGAGTCGTCGGATGTCCGGGCGGCTCGGATCGTAGACGCGCTCCTGCGCCGGCTTGTCGGCATCGTTGTTGCCGGTCATCTCGTGGAACAGTTCGCTCACGTACGGGTCGTTCGGGTAGTCGACCTCGTTGCCGATGCTCCACGCGATGATCGACGGATGGTTGCGGTGCGCCGCGATCATGTCCCGCAGATCCTGTTCGTGCCACTGCGGGAAGTGCGTCGCGTATCCCTCGTGCTTCGGCGGGTACACGTTGTGGCCCTGCCACCACTTGTTCTTGGGGTTCTCCCATTCGTCGAACGCCTCGTCGATGACGTAGAAGCCGAGCGCGTCGCACAGCGCGTAGAGCACCGCGTCGTGCGGGTTGTGCGCCATCCGGATCGCGTTGCACCCCATGTCCCTGAGCGCGAGCAGCCGACGCAGCCAGACCTGGGCGGGCACCGCGACACCGAGGACTCCGGCGTCCTCGTGCAGGCACACCCCCCTGAGCGTGCGGGATTCGCCGTTCACGAGCAGTCCGCGATCCGCGTCGAACACGATGGAGCGGATGCCGACGATCTCGGCGCTCTCGCTCCGCCCGCGCGCGTCAGCGGTACGCCAGGTCAACTGCGTCGAGAGGCGGTGCAGCGCCGGATCGGCATCCGACCAGAGTTCGGGGTGCGGGATCCGTCCGTCCACGACGAGCTCGACGCTCGCGCCGGCCGGCACCCGCATCTCCCGCTCGAAGGCGTGCTCTGCGCCGGAGGCGAGAGAGCGCAGCTCGTGCCGCACGCGCACCTCGGCATCCTGGGAGAGGTCGTTCACGAGGGTCTGGGCGATGCGGATGACCGCGGACTCCGCGGTGACGCCCGAGGAGGTGAAGGCCGTGCTCTGCGCCGCGACCCTGACCGGCCCGTGCACGTCGAGCACGACGGCACGGGTGATGCCTGAGCCGTTGTACCAGCGGGAGTCCGCGATCTCGGTGCGATCGACGCGCACGCTGATCACGAGGTCGCCATCGGGCGCGTAGGCGACGATCTCGGTGAGGTCGAAGGAGAAGGGCACGTGTCCGTTCGGGCGTCCGCCGAGATGGTAGCCGTTGACCCAGACCTCCGCATTCTTGTAGACGCCGCCGAAGGACAGGGTGATGTGCGCGTCATCAGCACGCTCGAGCGCGTCCAGCGGCACGTGGGCGCGGTACCAGCCGACGCCCCCGGGCAGATAGCCGGTGCCGCTGGCATGATCCGGGGCGAAATCCTGCTCGACGCTCCAGTCGTGCGGTACGGTCACCGCACGCCAGCCGGAATCGTCGAAGCTCTTGGCCCACGCGCCGCGATGATCCTCGAGCGCGAACCGCCACTCGGCGACGCGATGCGTCTGCACGCCGGTCATGCGACATCCGCCGAGGCGTAGCGGGCGAACACCCGCGTGAAGACGACGGCGTGGACCACGGCGAGCCCGCCGAAGCCGATGAGCAGCCAGAGCAGGCCGTAGCCGGTGGCCTGCGGAAAGAAGATGCTGACCACGACGGCCAGAACCGTGACCGCGAGGATCGCGACCGCGGCGAGCGGGTGGCGCAGACCGATCAGACGGGCATTGCGCAGCACGTTCCGCGTCGAATCCTCGAACCGCGCGAGATAAGGGAAGACGAACAGGACCGACGTCACGGCGATGAAGAGGAGCACGAACCAGATCGCGAGCAGCACGAACTGCAGCACGGCGTCGGCCACCTGCTGCGTGACGACGAAGTACCAGGCGGCGAAAGCCCCGCCGATCGCCGCGAGCAGCAGTGCGATGACGGTCGACTGTCGGAAGTCGCGGCGGAAGGCCGTGAAGTAGTCGCGCGTGATCGAGTGGTCGTCGCCCGCGACGATGCGCATGGCGGTGGCGTTCAGCGCGGTGAGCGACGCGCCGATCGTCACGATCGGCAGCGACGTCGCGATGAACAGGATGTTGAGAATCATGACGTCCGCGATGCGCGTGAGCGTGCGCATGAGCGCGGAGTCGGCGGCGAAGATGCCTGGCATTGATCGATCCCCTCGGTCGAAGAAGGAGGCGGTGCCGGGTGGGCCGTGCGGCCCACCCGGCGGTGCGGGTCTACTCGAGGTCCTGGTCCTCCGCCCAGGCGTCGATGTCCGCCTGGAGCGAGTCACGGGCGTCCTCGTAGCCGGCGTCCGTCAGCTTCTGCCGCATCTCGTCGATCGCGGCGGCCGGGTCCTCGAACTTGCCGTACTGCAGCTGCGGGATGTACTCCGAGAGGACGGCGCCCATGGCGGCGAGCGTCGGGTCGATCATGCTCTTGTCCACGATCAGGGTCGAGTACGGGTACTCCTTGGCGACCTCGTCGAGGGACGCGTAGATCTCGTCCTTGTTGGGTGCCTCGTTGACCCGCTGCGGCTCGTACTCGTCCATGCGTCCGCCCCAGAAGTTCGATCCGAGCGAGTCGGTCGACGGGTCGTAGCCCTCGGGGAAGCCGAGCATGCCGTCATCGGTCATGACGTAGTCGGTGCCCTCGATGCCGAAGTTGAGCAGGTCGTAGAGCTCTTCGTCGTTGCGCAGCGCGTCGTACACCTGCAGCGCCTTCTCGGGGTTGCTGGAGTTCGCGCTGACGGCCATCGCACCGTGCGTGAGGATGTCCTTGTAGACGTTGCCGTTCTCCTGGCCCCAGTAGAACATCTTCGGGTCGGAGCCCGGCTGCTTCTTCGTCATGTTGTCGACGATCGCGCCGATGTAGGTCTGCGTGTGGTGCTGGTCCACACCGCTCAGGCCCGCGTAGAACTCCTCACGGGTGTCGCCGTCGTAATTCAGCGCGTCCTCGCGCCAGACGCCGATCTCGTTCCACTCGCGTGCCAGCTCTGCCGCTTCCAGCAGCTCGTCGCCCTCCATGTAGACCGACGTGACGGTCGTCGGGTCGGATGCCGAGAGCTGGAACGGCATGAAGATGCCCGCACTCACGCCCTGCAGCGTGACGAGGTCCGTGTGGCCCTGCCAGTATCCGGTCAGCGCCGCCTCGTTCGTGCCGACGACATCCCACGGGTACGCCTCCGGCTGGTTGTCCTTGACCCACTGGAAGTACGTGGTGAAGTCCTCGAACTTCGTGATCTCGCCGTTCTCGAACCCGGCGGCGGTCGCCCAGTCGCCGCGGTAGAAGAACCCGTGGTTGGTGTACTGGGTGTAGTTGTCCTCCGGGATGAACATGATCTCGTCGTTCAGCTTGGTGAGATCCCAGTGGCCCTCGGCATCCACCTGCTCCCAGGTCTTCGGGGCGTTCTCCTTGAGCATGTCCTCGGTGAGCGGCAGGAAGGCGCCCTTGTCGGCGTTCTCCCACGCGTAGAGCCAGTCGGTGGCCGTGGTGATCAGGTCGATGTTGTCATCGCCCGACAGCAGCTGCACGTTGTACTGCGTCTGCCAGTCCGCCCACTCGACGTAGAAGAAGTCGAGGGTCGCGTTCACCTTCTCCTTGAGCTTCGGGTTGAGCTCCTCGAGCATCGCCTCGAGGCGGCCGTTGGTGGGCTTGTTGCCCAGGACGAGCATGGTGATCTTGGTGGCGTCGCCGCCTTCTTCACCGCCGGCGGGCGAGCAGCCCGCCAGGGCGCCGACGCTCAGCCCGACGACGGCGAGTGCCGCCGCGGACGTGAGGATCCTTTTCTTCATGTGAGACTCCTTCGGCTCTGTGATTGCAGGGACGGCCCGGGGCGGGCCAGGGGGACGTCAGCTTCGGCGGGTCAGCCCTTGACCGCACCGACGGTGATGCCGCTGACGAAGTACTTCTGGACGAACGGGTAGAACAGCAGGATCGGGCCCGTCGCCACGACCGCGCTCGCCATCTTCAGGGTGTTGCTGGGCAGATCCGCGATGCTGACGTTCGCCCCGGCGACCGAGTTGCGCAGCGCGCTCGCGGTGTTGATGACGTTGTACAGGTAGTACTGCAGAGGCTTGAACTCGACGGTGCTGCCCAGGTACAGCGAGGACAGATACCACTCGTTCCAGTACGCGAGAGCGAGGAACAGCCCGATCGTCGCGAGCGCCGGCTTCATCATCGGCAGCGTCAGCTTCGCGAAGATCCGGAAGTCGCCCGCCCCGTCGATCTTCCCCGACTCGACGATCTCGTACGGCACGGTCTTCATGAAGTTCTTCATGAGGATGATGAGCCACGGGGTCATGAGCAGCTGCAGGAACACCGCGAGGTACGTGCCGCGGAGTCCGAGGTCGCGTCCCACCCAGAGGAAGGTCGGCGCGAGCCCCGCGGAGAACAGTGTCGTGAAGTAGATGAAGAACGAGATCTGGTTCCGGAACGCGAAGTCCTGCCGGTACAGCGCGTACCCCGTCATCGCGATGACGAACAGGCCGATCGCGGTTCCGAGCACCGTCATCGTCACGGTGACCGCGTAGGCGCCGAGGATCTGCCGCGGGGACTGGAAGATCAGTTCGTAGGCCGCGAACGTGAAGTCCTTCGGCCAGAGCCCGAATCCGTCGGTGCGGATCGCGGACTCACTCGAGAACGAGGCGGACACGATGAGCACGAACGGCAGCAGGCAGAACAGCGCGAACAGGCTGATCCACACGTAGGAGATCCCGCGCAGCCAGCGATCGCTCGCGGACAGCTTGATCGCCCGCGGCTTGGGCGAGCGGTCGAACAGGCCCTTGCCCTTCTTGGGCAGCAGCAGCGTGCGCGTCGCTCCGGTGTCGGCGAAATCGGCGGCCGGCGCCGTCAGGGTGACATCAGAAGAGGGCATAGTCCTTGTTCATCCTTCGCACGATCCAGTTCGCCGTCATGACGATGGCGAAACCGAAGAGGGATTGATACAGCCCCACAGCCGTGGAGGTGGTGAAGTTGTTCTGCGACATGACCATCCGGTAGACCGAGGTCTCGATGATGTCGGTCGTCGAGAAGAGCGCCGCGTTGTTGCCGACGAGGTTCCAGAACAGTCCGAAGTTGCCGCTCATGATGCCGCCGAGCGAGAACAGGAACAGGATGATGAACGTGGGCTTGAGGCTCGGCAGGATCACGTAGCGGATGCGCTGCCACGCCGAAGCCCCGTCGATCTCGGCCGCCTCGAACAGGCCCTTGTCGATGCCCATGATCGCCGCGAAGTACACGATCGATCCGTAGCCGGTGCTCTGCCACAGGTGGACGATGATGATGATGAGCGGCCAGATGCCGGCCATGCTGTAGATCTTGATCGGGTCGCCGCCGGTCTGCTCGATCAGCGTGTTCAGCGCGCCGGTGTCGTAGTTCAGGATGTTGAACGCGATCACACCGATCAGCACGACCGAGATGAAGTACGGCAGGAACATGATGCCCTGCGTGACCTTCTTGAAGAACTTCAGCCGCACCTCGTTGAACATGATCGCGATCGCGATCTGCAGGATGTTCCCGAACACGATGAAGGCGACGTTGTACAGGATCGTGTTGCGGGTGAGGTCCCACAGCATCCCGGACTTGATGAGGAACTCGAAGTTCTTGAAACCGACGAACGGGCTGCCGAAGATGCCGTCGCGGTAATTGAAGTCGGTGAACGCGATCCAGATGCCGGGCAGCGGCGCGTAGTTGAAGACCAGGAAGAACGCGATCGCCGGGACGCACATGAAGATCAGCATCCTGCTGGTCTTGAGCTGCGCCCACACGGATCTGCGCCGTCGTGGTACCTGGGTCAGAGCCATCCTCCGCCTCTCTGCGGTCGTGGCGTCAGCACTGACGCCACGGATGAACAGGGATAAACATAACCCCTGATTTAACTACCGGCAAAGCTAGCAGACAGCTCGCTCCCGGCCAAGCACTATTTCTCGGACGCGACCTCGGGCCAGCCGTCGCGCCATGTGATCGGCAGCAGTCCGAGCGTCGGGATGCCATCGGCAGCGCCGTCATAGAAGTGGAACGCGAGCGTGTCTTCCCAGACCGACTGTCCACCCGGTCCGACGCGGTCGTCCTCGCTCGTCAGCAGCACCGTGCCGCCGTCATCGAGGAGCTCTCCCCCGTCGGCATCCAGATACGGGCCGGTCACGGAGTCGGAGCGGCCGACGATGATCTCGTACGTGCTGTCGACGCCTCGGCAGCAGAAGCCGCGGGAGGCGAACAAGTAGAAATCGCCGTCATGCGGCACGATGTACGGCGCCTCGATCGCGTTCTCGGCGAGCCCTCGATCCGCGATGGTCACGGGCTCCGAGTCATCCGCGCGCAGACCGCTCGGCCACTCCAGCGGGACGATCTCGAGCCCGGAGGAGAACGATCCGAACGCCATCCACGGGTTGCCGCCCTCGTCCTCGACGATGCCGGGGTCGATCGCGTTGTAGTCGGTGCCGGCGGACGAGATGACCTCGCCCTGGTCCACCCATTCGTAGGCGGCATCCGACGGGTCGAGCGTGGTGTTCGTAGCGAGAGCGATCACGGACGCGTTGCTGCCGAACGTGGAGGCCGAGTAGTACAGGTACCAGGTGCCGTCGTGCTCATAGAGCTCGGGCGCCCAGAGGTTGTCGACGCCGGGCACGGCCTCGCTCAGCCAGGCCGGTTTGGTCTCCCAGACCTCGCCGGCGTACTCCCACTCCGCACCGTCGACGGAGGTGCGGACCTGGATGTTCCCGTCCGCGATCTGACCGTTGCCGGTCGAGTACACGAACGCCCCGTCGTCCGTCGCGACATACGCCGGATCGTGGACGAACACGTCGCCGGACAGCTCGGGGGCGACCGCCGCGGCGGGAGCGCACCCGACCAGCGCTGCGACCGCGGCGAGGACCACGGCCGCGGCGCCGGTCGGACGCCGTGCGTTCGAATCGCGCGAACGACCCCTCCGGCGGGCCGGGAAGGGCGATTCGCGCGATTCGAACGAGGTCATGCGAGGGCGATCGCCGACCACGACACGGGAGGCAGCGTGACGGTCAGCACGCCTTCCGCGAGAACCGCGCCTTCGAGCTGCTTGAGCCCGACGCGGTTCTGGTCGGCGAGCGTGTTCTTCGCGTACACGTCGTCGTCCCACAGGGTGACGGCCTCGGCGATGGTCGAGGCGCCGAGTTCGGCGACGTCGACGGCGATGGTGATCGCCTCGGTCTGGCTGCGGTTCACGAGGAAGACAGCGGAGTCGGTGCCGTCGGTCGTGACGACCGAGTCGACCAGCGGGGCCGTGCCGTACACCTTGGTCTCGTACGTTCCGGCGTCGATGCGCGGCTTGAGGATCTCGCCCTTCGCCAGGCGCGACGTCACCGAGAACGGGAAGAACGTCGTCTGTCGCCAGGCGTCGCCGCCCGGCTCGGTCATGATCGGAGCGATCACGTTGACGAGCTGGGCGAGGGATGCCGAGGCGACCCGGTCGTGGTTCTTCAGCAGCGTGATCATCAGGTTTCCGAGGACCACGGCATCCGCCACGGAGTAGACGTCCTCGAGCTGACGCGGGGCGACGCGCCACTCGTCGTTGACCTCGTCGGATGCCTGGTGCTCGTCGAGGTACCAGATGTTCCACTCGTCGAAGGAGAGCTTGATCTTCTTCTTCGACTTGAGCTTGTTGCCGACGTGGTCGGCCGTCGAGACGACGGTCTCGATGAAGTACTGCATGTCCAACGAGGACGCGAGGTACGACCCGAGGTCGCCGCCGCGCTCCTGGTAGTAGGCGTGGCAGGAGATGTAGTCGACGTGCTCGTACGCGTGCTCGAGGACGGTGCGCTCCCAGTCGCCGAACGTCGGCATGGACGAGCTCGAGGAACCGCAGACGACGAGCTCGAGCGAGCGGTCGGCGGTCTTCATCGCCTGCGCGGTGCGGGCCGCGATCTTGCCGTAGTCCTCGGCGGTCATGTAGCCGGTCTGCCACGGGCCGTCCATCTCGTTGCCGAGGCACCACATCTTGATGTCGTGCGGCTCGACGGTGCCGTTGGCGATGCGCTGGTCGCTGAGCGCCGTGCCGGACGGGTGGTTGCAGTACTCGAGCAGGTCGAGAGCCGCCTCGATGCCGCGGGTGCCGAGGTTGACGGCCATCATCAGCTCGGACCCCGTGAGCTTCAGCCAGCGAGAGAACTCGTCGACGCCGACCTGGTTGGTCTCGATCGAGTGCCACGCGAGGTCGCGGCGCACCGGGCGCTGGTCGCGCGGCCCGACGGAGTCCTCCCAGCGGAAGCCGGAGACGAAGTTGCCGCCGGGGTAGCGGATGGTCGTCGAGCCGAGTTCCTTGACGAGGTCGACGACGTCGAGGCGGAAGCCGTCCTCGTTCGCCGTCGGGTGGCCGGGCTCGTAGATGCCGTCGTAGACGCAGCGGCCGAGGTGCTCGACGAACGAGCCGAAGATCCGCCGGTCGAGCGGTGCGACGACCGCTTCGCGGTCGACGGAGATGCGTGCCTGAGTCACGGTGTTTCCTTCTCTGGGACAGGCCGGGCTGAAGGCAGCACGGCGTGCGGGTAGTGGGCTTTCGGGAGGATGCCGGGCTCAGCCGGCATCCTCGATGCGATCCAGTCGCGCGTCGATCAGACGCACGGCGATCGCGAGCGGGATGGCTGCTCCGATGAGGGGCAGCAGGACGGGCACGATCGAGACGATGAGCGCCCAGGCGGCAGTGGCCACGAGCACCCCGGCACTCATGCCGAGCGACGTCGGCGGCAGCACCAGCGCGTAACGCAGGACGGCGGCGACGCTGTCGTCGTAGCGTGCCAGCAGGGCGATGGCGGCGGCGAACGTCACGACCGCGGCGAGCACCAGGGCGCCGGTGAAGACGAGCAGGACCGCCGAGACGGGGCCGGTGAGCTGTGGCAGCACGGCGAGGTCGGCGGCGAGCAGGGTGCCGACGATCCAGAACGGGACGCCGGCGCGGTTCGCACGCCAGAACTCGGTGCGGTAGGTCGCCCAGAACGTGCGGAAGAGCCCGTCCTCTGCGGTACCGAGGAGGAGGTCGTTGCGCCGCAGGACGCCGGCGGCCGCGACGGATGCCGGCATGAGGCCGAGCAGGACGAGACCGGCGAGCGTGCCGAGCAGGAACAGCACGTTCACGAGGACCACGGACGTGACGACCCGCAGCCACTGCATGACCCGGCCGGTCCAGCCGAGGGCTGCGTCGTCCGCTCCGGCCGACTCGCTCGTCGAGCGAGCCGAGCGAGCCGAGCGAGACGAACGGACGAGCGCGGTCATGGCGTCACCTGCTGCGATCCGGTCCAGACGACGCCGGATTCATCGATGCCGGCGAAGGCCAGCACCGGACGCTCGGCCACCGGATCCCACGCCCCGAACACGACGCCGTCCAGCGTCGCGGTTCCGGATGCCGAGGTCAGCGCGAGTTCGCCGGCGACCGCCTCGCCCGCGCTCGTGAGGGGAGCGGAGAGCTGCACGGTCTCGGCCTCGATCAGCCCCGCCTCTTCCGGGGCGAAGCGCACGGCGCTCCAGGATCCGGACACGGATGCCGCGGCATCCAGCGTCTCGGCATCCGCACCCGCGTAGGGGAACGGCGAGACGAGCGGCCAGCCGCTGCGAGTCCAGTGCACGCGCCGGATCTGCGCCTCGTGCTGCGCCGGAGCGTCCGCGAGACGCACGTGGTGCACCATGTAGGTCGCGTCGCCGTCGTGGAAGATCGAGTTGTGGCCGGGGGCGATGAAGCCGGTGCCGCCGGGGAACCGGTGGCCGCCGAGTACCTTCGTGCCGACCGCGGTCGCCTGCTCGGCGGTCGGGTCGGTGAGGTCGTTGCCCGTGGCATCCCGGTAGGGGCCGGTGATCTCGTCCGCCACGCCGACGCGGACGCTGTAGGTGTTCACGAGCGAGTCGTACGAGACGAACAGGACGAAGCGATCCTCTTCGGGGCGGTGCACGACGTACGCCCCCTCGATCGCGCCGTCGACGTTCTGCGGCCGGCGCGCGATGAGCGCACCCTTCTCCTCGCGCACGCGCATGCCGGTCTCGAGCGACAGCTCGACGATGTGGATGCCGCCGAAGAACGATCCGTAGAGCATCCACGCCCGGCCTTCGCGGTCGAACGTCACAGCCGCGTCGATCGCGTTGTGCCCGTCGCGGTCGTGCTGGGTGGCCACGACGATGCCCTGGTCGGTCCAGGGCCCCGCGAGCGACTCCGCCGTCGCCAGGCCGATCGCCGAGGTGCGCGAGCCGAACGTCGACGCCGAGTAGTACATGTGCCACCTCGCCCCGCCGTCCACCGACGGCCAGCGGACGACCTCCGGAGCCCAGAGTCCCTCGGCTCCGGACCACTCGCGTGCCGGGGCCGGCACCTCGCCGAGCGCTGTTCCGTGGAAGGACCACGTGACCAGGTCGGAGGAGGTGCGCACATGCGCACCCACCGGGATGCCGGGGGCGTCGCCCCCGGCATCCGTGGAGAACATGTACCAGAGGCCGTCGTCGCCGCGGACCACCGTGGGGTCGTGCGCGTTGCGCGCGCCCCACGTGGTCGGGTCGCTGGTGGCGGTGCTCATGTCAGGCCTTCGATCCGCTCAGCGCGACCGACTCGATGATCTGACGCTGGAAGATGAGGAACACCACGAGCACGGGGATCAGCGCGATGAACGACGCCGCCATGATCAGCGGGTAGTCGGTCTGGCTCGCGTACTGGGCGTTGAAGCTCGCGATCACGAGCTGCAGGGTCTGCTTCTCGGGCGAGTTCAGGTAGATGATCGGGGCGAGGTAGTCGTTCCAGACCGCCATGAACCACAGGATGAACTGTGCGGCGATGGCCGGGCGGATCACCGGGAAGATCAGCTTGAAGAAGATCCGCAGGTATCCGGCGCCGTCCAGCTTGGCCGCCTCGATGATCGAGTCGGGGATCGAGTCGAGGTACTGGCGCAGGAAGAAGATCATCACGATGTTGCCGAAGATCCCGGGCAGGATCAGGGGCCACAGGGTGTCCACCAGGCCGGCGTCGCCGAACATCTTGAACTGCGGGATCATGATCGTCGGGAACGGGATCATGATCGCCGACAGCATCGCGAGGAACACGAGGTTCTTGAAGGGCATACGCATCTTCGCGAACGCGAACGCCGCGAGCGACGAGGTCACGGTGCCGACCACGGTGACGCTGATCGACACGATGGCGCTGTTGACGATACCGCTGGCAAGGGGACCCGCCGTCCAGACGCGGACGTAGTTCTCCCACTGCACCGGATCCGGGATCCACTGCGGCGGCAGCGCGAACACGGCCTCGCGGGTCTTGAGCGAAGTGCTGAAGGTCCACACCAGCGGCGCGACCATCAGGATGCCGCCGAGGGACAGGATGACCGTCACGATGATGTTCATCGTGCGGTACGAGCGGGACCGCATGCCGACCGCGGCGGCGGAGTTGCCCTTGCCGCTGCCGATCGGGTTGCGGGGCAGACGCCTGCGGCGAGCGGCCTCCGGCAGGACGGTGGTCATGGTTCCAGGAGCTGGAGCTGTCTGAGTCATGGCTGCCTCACTCGATCGAGAACTGGGAGCGACGGTTCATCTGGAATTGGATCGCCGTGACGATGAAGACCAGGATGCCGAGCACGACGGACACGGAGGTCGCGTAGCCCATCTGGAGGTAGTTGAACGCCTTCTGCCAGATGTACCAGACGATGGATGCCGTGGAGAACTCGGGTCCGCCGGTGGGTGTCATGATGTTGATCTCGATGAAGATCTGCGCGCCGCCGATGATGCTCGTGACGACGAGGAAGAAGGTCACCGGCTTCAGCATCGGGATCGTGATGTGCCGGAACTGCTTGAACGCGCCGGCGCCGTCGATGGCCGCTGCCTCGTAGAGGTGCCGCGGAACCGACTGCAGAGCCGCGAGATAGAGGAGCATCGAGTAGCCGAGGCCCTTCCACACGGACATGATGATGATGGCGGGCTTGGCCCATGCGGCATCCTGGAGCCAGTTCGGGCCCTCGATGCCGAAGATCGCGAGGACCTGGTTGATCAGACCGAAGTCGCCGTTGTAGGCCCACTGCCAGAGGATGGCGACGGCGGCGAGCGAGGAGATGACCGGCACGTAGTAGACCGTGCGGAAGAAGGTGGTGCCGCGCATCTTGCGGTTCAGCGCAAGGGCGAGCAGCAGCGAGATGATCAGGCCGATCGGGATGCCGATCATCATGAAGACGGTGTTGCCCATCGCCTGCCAGAAATACCGGTCGTTCAGCATCTCGACGTAGTTGTCGAGACCGTTGAAGACCGGGTCGCTCAGGCCGTTCCACTTCGTGAACGAGGCGTAGACCGCGTAGCACAGGGGGTACGCGATGAAGATCAGGAAGCCGAGCACCGGAATCGCGACGAACGCGGCGCTGGCCAGGTGCTCACGGCGATGCAGCCGGGAGCGACGATAGGTCGTCGTGGACATGGTCACCTCGATGGGTCAAGGACGGGCGGATGGGCCCCGGGGCAGGCATCGCCCGCCCCGGGGTGGTCAGAGGTCGGTCGGCGTTCAGCCGATACCGGCGTCCGCGTTCGCCTTGTCCAGCAGCTCCTGCATGCGCGGCTGCACCTCGGTGAGGTACTCCTCGGCCGTCTGGCTGCCGTCGAGGACGGGCTGGATGTTCTTGAACAGCTCGTCGTACCACTCGGCGCTGTACGTCGTGCTCGTGGGCAGCGCGCGACCGTAGTCCTGAGCGACGTCCAGGAACTCCTGCTTGTTCGCCGGCGGCAGCGTGCTGGAGGCGACCCACTCGTCGGCCATGTCGATGAGGTTCGGGATCTGCACACCCGCGTCGACCAGCGACTGCTGCGCGGTGACGTCGGTGGAGAGGTAGATCGCGAGCTCGGTGGCGAGGTCGGTGTTCTTCGACGTCTCTGCGACGGCGATACCGAGCGTGCCGATCCAGCTGGCGGGTTCACCGGTCGAACCGACCGGGTAGGGGATCAGGTCCCACTCGAAGTCGAGCGACTGGTAGGTGGGCACATCCCACGGGCCGACCGGGAAGAACCCGATCTGTCCCTGCATCCAGCGCTGGTAGGTGTCCAGCGTCTGCGCGTCGGAGGTCGAGGGGGTGACGCCGTCGACCAGCGACAGGTCGGCGAACCACTGCAGCGCCTCGACGAACTCGGGCTCGTCGACCGTGACCTTCGTGCGGTCCTCGTTCAGCCAGTCGCCGCCGTTCGACCACACGAACGGCTGCAGGTTCCACTGGACGTTGAGGCCGGTGCCCCACTGGTCGAGCGTGCCGTCGCCGTTGGTGTCGAGCGTCAGCTTCTTGGCGACGTCGACGAACTCGTCCAGCGTGTAGGGCTTGTCCTTGTCGGGCAGCGGGATGCCGGCCGCCTCGAACATGGTCTTGTTGTAGCCGAACGAGAACGGCCCGATGTCCTTGGGCATCGCGTAGATCGCGCCCTGGCCCATCAGCTGGCCGTCGAAGCGGTAGCTGTCGACGCCGTACTGCCAGATGTTGTCGAGGTCGACGTCTGCTTCGACCTTCTCGGTGATGTCCTTGATGATGCCGGACTTGACGTAGGCCTGGACGCTGCCCGGGTCGACGTAGAAGACGTCGGGGATCTGCTTGCCGGTGATCGCGGCCTTCAGCTTGGTGGAGTAGTCGTCAGCCGTGGTCATGATGATCTTGACCTTGGCGTCGTGGTCCTTCTCGAACTGCTTGATGGCGGCCGTGTAGGCCTCCTTCTCCGCGTCGTTGCCGCGGAACATGAAGGTGATCTCGTTGCTGGCGCTCTCGCCGCTTCCGCCGGCGCAGCCGGTCAGTGCGGCAGCCGCGAGGGCGGCGATGCCGACTCCGGCCAGAATTCGTGACTTCATTGTGCTGTGTCCTCTCGGGGCTGACTTCGATGTCGCCTCGCGCGCTCCCGCCTGGTGAGCGCGGTGCGATTCCCAATCGATCTACAACGTTGTAGTAAACGTTGTAGAAGTTATTGTGAACCCGCGTCGGACGATTGTCAATTGCACGGCCGAATCGTTATCGGCGGCCCGGCGAAAGCGCCAGGATCAGCGGCCGGCGGGCGCGGATTCGCGCTCGAGGATGCGGTAGTCGGCGAGACGCGTCCGCGGCGCCGGCTTCTCGTCGCCGGCCCCGATGCGCTCGAGCAGGGTCGTCACGGCGGTCCGTGCGATCCACTCGCGCCCCGGATCGACGGTGGTCAGGCTCGGAATCGAGTACTCGGCCTCGTCCAGCCCGTCGAAGCCGACCACGGCGACATCCTCGGGGACCCGGCGGCCCGACTCCTGCAGGACGCGCATCGCACCGAGCGCGAGGGTGTCGTTGAGGCCGAACACCGCGTCGAACTCCGCGCCTCCGGCCAGGAGTTCGCGCATCGAGTCGGCACCGTTCGCCCGATGCCAGAGGGTCGTGTAGCCGACCATCGAGTCGTCGTACGGGATGCCGGCATCCGCCAGCGCTTCCCGGTATCCCTGCAGACGCAGCGCTGCCGAGCCGACGATCTCGCCCTCGTGCGCGCCGACGACCGCGATGCGCCGGCGTCCGGACTTCAGGAGGTACTCGGTCGCCGCTTTCGCCGCCTCGACGTTGCGCATCGTGATGTGATCGGTCGGACCGTCGAAGATGCGCTCGCCGAGCAGGACCAGCGGATAGGACACGTTCAGAGCCGCGGCATCCTCCTGGCCCATGCCGAGCGGGCTGAAGATCAGACCGTCGGTGAGCTTGAGCCGCGGACTGCGCAGCAGATCGAGCTCCCGGTCGCGGTCGGCGCCGGTCTGCTCCACGAGCACGACGACACCTGCAGCCTCCGCCTCGTGGATGACCTGGGCTGCGAGTTCGGCGAAGTACGCCAGGCTCAGGTCGGGCAGCGCGAGCGCGATCGCGCCGGTGCGCCCCGAGCGGAGATTGCGGGCCGTCAGGTTCGGGGTGTAGCCGAGCTCGGCGATCGCCAGCTCGACCTTCTCCCTGGTCGTCGGACGGATGTGCGGATAGTCGTTGATGACATTCGACACGGTCTTGATCGAGACTCCTGCGAGCCTCGCGACATCGTGCAGTGTCGCGGCCATGATCCCACCCCTCTCCAGCGTCAGTCTACAACGTTGTAGAGATTCCCTGGTGCGTCAGAGCCGGACGTGGCGCTCATCGGGCCCATCGTAGAGCGACAGCGGGCGGATCAGCGCGTTGGCAGCGGCCTGTTCGATGACATGCGCGGTCCACCCCGTGACGCGGGCGGCGACGAAGAGCGGCGTGAAGGTCAGCGTGTCGAATCCGATGAGGTTGTAGGCGGGGCCGGAGGGATAGTCGAGGTTCGGGTAGATGCCCTTGCGCGCGACGAACTCCTGCTCCAGCGCGTCGTAGAGCTCGGCCACGTCGTCACGGCCGTAGTGCTCGACGAGCGTGTCGAGCGCCGACTTCATGGTCGGCACGCGCGAGTCGCCGTTCTTGTAGACGCGGTGGCCGAAGCCCATGATCTTGCGCTTCTCGGCGAGGGCCTTGTCCAGCCACGGCTTCACGTTCGCGGCATCGCCGATCTCGTCGAAGATGTGCAGCACGGCTTCGTTGGCACCGCCGTGCAGCGGACCCTTGAGCGCCCCGATCGCCCCGACGACGGCGGAGTACAGGTCGCTCAACGTCGAGGTGATGACACGAGCGGTGAACGTCGACGCATTGAACGAATGCTCCGCATAGAGGATCATCGACCGGTTGAACGCGTCGACGACGACTGGATCGGGCAGCTCGCCGAAGGTCATCCAGAGGAAGTTCGCGGAGTAGTCGAGGTCGTCGCGCGGCGCGATCGGCTCCTGCCCCCTGCGGCGGCGCTGCCCATAGGCGACGATCGCGGGCAGAGCGGCGAACAGGCGGATGCTGCGCGCCAGGTTCTCCTCAGGACTGGCCTGCGCATCCAGCGCGGAGCCCGCGGCATCCGTCGCTCCGATGACGCTGACGGCCGTGCGGACCTCATCCATCGGATGCGCCTCGACGGGCACCAGGTCGATCGTCGCCTTCACCTGCGGGGTCAGCGCGCGGTGCGCGCGCTCGGTCGCACGGAAGGCGGCGAGCTGCTCGGCATCCGGGAGCTCACCGTTCCAGAGGAGGTAGGCGACGGCCTCGAACGGCTGGGTCGCCGCCAGCTCCTGCACGGGGTACCCGCGGTAGAGCAGGCTGTTCGTCTCGGGGTTGACCTTGCTGATCGCCGTCGTGTCGACGACGACGCCGGCCAGTCCCTTGCGGATCTCGGGGTCTGTCATTTCCTGCTCCTTCGCACGGTCACGGGTGGTCGATGGTGAAGTTGAAGACTCCGGAGTCGAAGTGGTTGTACGACTCGTAGTCGATCAGCTCGTAGAGGTCGGCGCGGTGCTGCATCTCCCCCAGCTTCGAGGTGAGGTGCCCGTGTTCGTTCAGCGTATCGAGTGCACGGCCCGCCGCGCCCATCGCGATGCGCAGCAGCGACACCGGCCAGATCACGATGTTCACTCCGGCATCCCGCAGCTGATCCGTCGAGAACAGCTCCGACTTGCCGAACTCGGTCATGTTGGCGAGGATCGGCACGTCCAGCGCCTCGGCCATCGCCTCGAACTCGTCGAGGTCGCGCATGGCCTCGGGGAAGATCGCGTCGGCCCCGGCATCCACCAGCGCCTTCGCACGATCGATCGCCGCATCCAGGCCCTCGACGGCGCGGATGTCGGTGCGCGCCATGAGGAGGAAGTTCGGATCGCGCCGGGCATCTGCGGCGGCCCGGATGCGCTTGATCGCGGTGCCCTCGTCGACGACGGCCTTGCCGTCGAGGTGACCGCAGCGCTTGGGGTTCACCTGATCCTCGATGTGCATGCCGGCGAGTCCGGCGTCCTCGAGCGTCTGGATCGTGCGGGCGACGTTCATGGGCTCGCCGAAACCGGTGTCGGCGTCGACGATCGCCGGGAGCTCCGTCATCCGCGCGATCTGCTGCGCACGGCCGGAGATCTCGGTGAGCGTCGTCAACCCGATATCAGGGAGGCCGAGGTCGGCCGACAGCACGGCGCCCGAGATGTAGACGCCGTCGAACCCCTTCTGCTCGATCAAGCGGGCGCTGAGCGGATTGAACGCGCCGGGGAAGCGCAGCAGCTCGCCGCTGGCAAGGCGCTCGCGGAACAGCCGCCGCTTCTCGGCCGGGGTCGTGGTGGAATACAGCATCAGAACAGGCCCTTGGTCGTCGGCTCGGCGGAGAGGATGCCGGGGCGCGCGATGATCGACAGCTCCTGCACCTCGGCGGCTGTGAGCTCGGGGAGGCGCTGCACGAGCGCGAGGAAGCGCTCGATCTCGGCATCCTCCAGGACCGGAGAAGCGAGCAGGCGGAACTTCGCGATGTAGTCCGCTCGCGCGAACGGGCGCGCGCCGAGCGGATGCGCGTCGGCGACGGCGATCTCGTCGACCAGAGTCGAGCCGTCCGCGAAGGCGATCTCGACGCGTCCGCCGAAGGCCTTCTCCGCGGGGTCGATCGAGTGATAGCGGCGGGTCCACTCGGCATCCTCCGCCGTGATGATCTTCTGCCAGAGCTCGACCGTGTCCGCACGCGCCGCGCGCGCGGGCAGGTACGAGTCGACGTGATGCCAGGCGCCGTCCTGCAGGGCGACGGCGAAGATGTACGGGATCGAGTGGTCCAGCGTCTCGCGCGACGCTGCCGGGTCGTACTTCTGCGGGTCGTTCGCCCCGGAGCCGATCACGTAGTGGGTGTGGTGGCTCGTGTGCAGCACCACGGATTCGATCGCCGCCACGTCGATCCCCTGACCGTGCAGCTTGCGCGCCAGGTCGATCCACGCCTGTGCCTGATACTCCGCGGAGTGCTCCTTGGTGTACGTGTCGAGGATGGCGCGCTTGGCCTCGCCGACCGCGGGCAGCGGCACGTCGTAGGAGGCGTCCTTGCCGTCCAGCATCCACGCGATGACGCCGTCCTCGCCTTCATAGATCGGCGACGGGCTCGTCTGCCCGCGCATCGCCCGGTCGACAGCCTCGACGGCCATCTTCCCGGCGAACGCCGGAGCGTGCGCCTTCCACGTGGAGATCTCGCCCTTGCGGCTCTGCCGCGTGGCCGTCGTCGTGTGCAGCGCCTGACCGATCGCCTGATAGATCGTCTCGACCGGAAGGCCGAGCAGTGTGCCGATACCGGCCGCCGCTGACGGCCCGAGGTGCGCGACGTGGTCGATCTTGTGCTTGTGCAGCGAGATCGCCTTGACGAGGTCCACCTGGACCTCGTAGCCGGTCGCGATGCCGCGGACGAGCGAGCGGCCGTCGCAGCCGAGGTGCTGGGCGACGGCGAGGATCGGCGGGATGTTGTCGCCGGGGTGGGAGTACTCCGCAGCGAGGAACGTGTCGTGGTAGTCGAGTTCGCGCACGGCCACGCCGTTCACCCACGCCGCCCACTCCGGGCTGGTGCGCTTCTCGAGAGCGGCGCCGAACACGGTCGCGCCCGCACCGCCCGTCGAGACCGGGTGGCTGAAGGCCTGGTCGCGTGCGGCGACGATCGGCGCGCGCGTGAGGGATGCCGCGGCCACCGACGCGTTGTCGATGATCCGGTTGATGATCATGTCGACGACCTCGGACTCGACGGCCACCGGGTCGGCGGCGACTTCGGCGATCCGCCAGGCGAGCTGCTCCTCGCGGGGCAGGTCCTCGTCGGAGCGGTGGACGCGGACGTGGTGGGTGACGGTCATGGCTGTCCTTCGTTCAGGGATTCCAGGATGCTGGTGAGAGCGTTGTGCAGATGCACGTGGGTCGCGTGCGCGGCGAGCTCGCCATCGCGGGCGGCGAGCGCCTCGGCGATGAGGCGGTGCTCCCCCACGGACGCATCGAGCCGCTCCGGCTTGTCGCGTGCCATGCGGCGCACGCGCACGAGGTGGGTGCGGACGGTGCGGAGCGCTGCCGCCATGTAGCCGTTGGCGACCGCTTCGTCGATCGCACGGTCGAGGCGTTCGATGAGGGCGTAGTAGGCGTCGGTGTCGGCGGGGAGCTCGACGGCAGAGAAGGCGCCGGCGAGTTCGGCGAACGCCTGCGCGTCACCGCGCTGCGCCGCGAGCCGGGCAGCCGCCTCCTCGAGTGCGCGACGGGTCTCGAACAAGGACCGGATGTCGTCGGCCTCGACCGCGGAGACGACCGTGACCCGCGGCGACTGCTGGACGACGAGTCCGTCGAGTGCCAGCTGCTGCAGCGCCTCGCGCAGCGGTGTGCGGCTCACACCGAGTCGCGCGGCCTGGTCGACCTCGGCCAGCACAGTGCCGGGCGCCAGCGCTCCGGACTGGATCTCGTCCAGGAGCGCGGCGTACGCCCGATCACTTGCTCGCATGCCGTCATTGTATACACAAATCGCGCCTTCCCGCACCGATTGGGGCCGGATCCGTCAGATCGTATACAGAGACCGATCAGAGGATGCGGCGGGCACCGGCTCCACGAACGCGGATGCCGCCGGTTCGCCGAGCTTCACCAGCACGACGCCCCCGAGGACCAGCAGAGCGCCGACGCCCTGCAGCAGATCCGGCAGCTGGCCGAGCAGCAGCCACCCGAAGAGCATCGCCGCGACGACCTCGGCGAGCGCGATGAACGACGCCAACCGCGACCCCAGCATCCGGGTCGAGACGATCCCGAGCACATACGCGAGCGCTGTCGCGCCGAGCCCGATGGCGATCACCGGCAGGAACCACGGCACTCTGCCGAACCGGTAGGCGATGTCGGTCGTCGTCCAGGCCATCGGGAGCACGCCGACGATACCGGCCAATGTGAGTCCGACCGCGCCGAGCAGCAGACCGAGCCCGGCGAGGGCGATCGGCGGGATGCCGGTGTCGCCGCGTGCCGAGAGGAGGAAGTAGCTCGCGGCGCCGACCATCGCACCGAGAGCCCAGAGGATTCCGACCACGTCGGCGTCGGCACCGGTGACGATGTCGAGCATCAGGACGAGCCCCGCAAAGGCGATCACCGCGCCGACCGCACTGCGCCGCGTCGGGCGTTCGCCGCGGCGCAGCCACAGCCAGATCACCACCGCGATCGGAGCCGTGTACTCGATCAGCAGCGCGATCCCGACATCCATCCGCGCGACCGCCTGGAAGTAGCAGAGCTGGGCGGCGGTGACCGAGACCAGCCCGTACGCCACGACCATCCCGATGTTCCGCCGGACGGCTGCCCAGCGCCCGCGCAGGACGATGAGCGTCGGGACGAGCAGGATGATGGCGCCCACCCAGAGCCGTGCCGTCACGGCGGCGCCGGGCGTCCATCCCGCATCGATGAGCCCGCGCGCCCATGCCCCCGACATCCCGAACGAGAAGGCCGCGCCGATCGCGATCGCGACGCCGATGCCGACTCGGGGCTGCCGCGCCACGTCATGGGTCACAGTGCTCATGAGAAATGACGCTAGCCACTGCGGATGTAAGATGTCAACATGTTCTTCACCGATGACACCGGGGAAGCGCTGCGCGCGGCCGTGCTCCTCGCGAACACGGCCGAGGAGCCGGACACCCTGACGACGCAGGACGACGTCTACGCGTTTCTCGTGCAGCATCCGTACACGGGACGACTCGATCGCGACGACCGTGAGCTCAGCGGGCTGCGCGCACTGCGCCCCCGGCTGAGGACCATGCTGCTCGCGCCCCGCGACGAGATGGTCGAGCAGGTCAACGACGTGCTCGCGGAGGTCTCGCTGAGTCCTCGCCTGGTCAGGCACGACGAGGCCGATTGGCACCTGCACGCGGTCGCAGACGACCACCCGCTCCCGGAGCGCATCCTCGTCGAGACCGCCATGGCCCTGATCGACGTCATCCGCGCGGACGAGGGCGGGCGGATGAGCGTGTGCGCGGATGCCGACTGTGAGGCGATCGCCCTCGACCTGTCGCGCAACCGCTCCAAGCGCTACTGCTCCACGACCTGCGCGAACCGCAATGCCGTGGCCGCCTACCGGTCACGACGCGCGGCGCGCTGACGCGTGCGGCACCCCGCGACGGGGTGCCGCATCGGGCGTCAGCCGACGGCTGCCAGCTCGCGGCGACCAACCGGGCGCGGCAGTCCGTAGTGCTCACGCAGCGTCCGCCCGGTGTACTCGGTGCGGAACAATCCGCGCTCCTGAAGGATCGGCACCACGCGCTCGACGAACACCTCGAGCCCCGAGGGCAGCACGGCCGGCATGATGTTGAAGCCGTCCGCCGCGCCGTGCTCGAACCAGTGCTGGATCGTGTCGGCGACCTGCACCGGCGTTCCCGTGAACGTGCGGTGTCCGCGGCCTCCGCCGAGGCGGCCGATCAGTTCGCGGACGGTGAGGTTCTCGCGCCGGGCGAGGGCGACGATCAGCGTGTAGCGGCTCTTGGCGCCTTCGATCTCGTCTTCGCTCGGCAGGTCCTCCGGCAGCGGCGCGTCGAGCCGGAGCGTCCCCGGCGCCAGCTTCAGCACCTTCTCGAGCTGGTCTCTGGCGAACTCCGGCGCGATGAGCCGGTCGAGTTCGGCTTCGAGCTCACGCGCCTCGGACTCGGTGTCGGCGATGATCGGCACGAGCCCCGGGAGCACCTTGACCTGCTCCGGGTCGCGACCGTTCGCTTCCGCGCGCCGCTTGATGTCGGCGTAGAACTCCTGCGCCTCCTCGATGGTCGGTGTCGCGGTGAAGATCGCCTCGGCCCAGCGTGCGGCGAACTCTTTGCCGCTCTCGCTCGACCCCGCCTGCACGAGCAGCGGATGCCCCTGCGGGCTGCGCGGCGAGTTCAGCGGACCTTCGACGCGGAAGTGCTCGCCGCGATGACCGATCGCGTGCACCCGGTCGGCACGCGCGTGCACCCCGGCATCCTTGTCCGCGATGATCGCGTCGTCGTCCCAGGAATCCCAGAGTTTGGTCGCGACCTCGAGGAACTCGGATGCCCGCGCGTACCGGTCACGATGCAGCGGCTGATCCTCGAGCCCGAAGTTGCGGGCCGCGGCCTCCCCCGCCGTCGTGACGATGTTCCAGCCGGCTCGTCCGTTCGAGATCCAGTCCACCGAGGACAGGCGCCTGGCGAGGTTGAACGGCTCGTTGTACGACGTGGAGGCCGTGGCGATCAGGCCGATCCGCGAGGTGGTGACGGCGAGCGCCGTCAACAGGACCGTCGGCTCGAACCCGCCGACGGGCCGCCGCCCCACCTCGCCGAACAGCGCAGGCGAGTCGGCGAGGAACAACGAGTCGAACTTCGCATCCTCGGCGATCTTCGCGAGCCGCTGGTGATACGCGAGATCCAGCAGCGCGTGCGGGTCGGACTCCGGCAGACGCCAGGATGCCTCGTGATGCCCGGTGTCGTGCAGGAAGAGATTGAAGTGCAGCTGTCTGGTCATCGGGACTCCTCGGTGATCGTGGTGGTGACGGGTGCGGCGTCGCTCTGCACTCCGAGCGAGGCCAGCAGCAGTTCGCGCAGGCGGGCGAAGTCGGGGTCGGCCGGTGTGCGCTGCTCCGGCAGCTCGATGCGCAGGTCGAGCGAGAACCGCCCGCCGTCGATCACGAGCACGCGGTCGGCGAGCAGCAGCGCCTCGTCCACGTCGTGCGTGACGAGCAGCACGGCGGGTCGATGCACGCGCAGCAGCGTCCGCAGCAGACCGTGCATCCGGATGCGGGTGAGCGCGTCGAGGGCACCGAACGGCTCGTCGGCGAGCAGGAGCTGCGGTTCGCTCACGAGCGATCGCGCCAGCGCCGCGCGCTGCTGCTCACCGCCGGACAGCTCGTGCGGCCAGGCGCGCTCGCGGCCGGCGAGACCGACCTCGGCGAGCACCTCGCGGCCCCGCCCCCGCGCGATGGAGCCGGACTGTCCGAGCACGACGTTGTCGAGCACGCGCAGCCACGGCAGCAGCCGCGAGTCCTGGAAGACCATCGAGACGCGACGAGGGACATAGACCTCTCCAGCCCCCGAGACCGAATCGTCGAGACCGGCGACGGCGCGCAGGAGCGTGCTCTTGCCCGATCCGCTGCGTCCGATCAGGGCGACGAACTCGCCGCGCTCGATCTCCAGGTCGATGCCGTCCAGGACGTCCCTGTCACCGAAGGATCGGCGCAGCCCGACGGTGCGGACGGCCGTGCCGACGGTGGGGGTCAGCTCGCGAGCGTGCGTCGCCATGACAGCACCCGCCTCTCCAGAAGTCGGACGAGCGCGTCCGAGACGAAGCCGAAGACGCCGTAGACGACGAGACCGACCAGGATAATGTCCGACTGGGCGTACAACTGGGCCTGGGCCATCATGTAGCCGACCCCGGAGGTGGCGTTGATGGTCTCGACCACGATCAGCGCCATCCAGGATCCGACCACGGCGAGGCGGAAGCCGACGAAGAATCCGGGCAGCGAGCCGGGCACGAGCACGAAGCGGATGTACTGCCACCGGGTCAGCCCGAGCGATTCGGCGAGTTCGATCTGCTTGGTGTCAATGCCGGTCAGCGCGCTGTAGGTGTTGATGTAGATCGGTACGAGGACGCCGAGGGCGACGATCGTCACCTTGAACTCCTCGCCGATGCCCAGCCACAGAATCAGCAGCGGGATCAGGGCGAGCACCGGGATCGCCCGCTTGACCTGCACCGTGCCGTCGACAACCGCTTCGCCGAGCCGGCTGAGTCCGGCGATGACGGCGAGCACCACACCAGTCACGGTGCCGATCACGAGGCCCAGCAGCGCCCGCGACAGCGAGGCTCCGACGTGCTCGGCGAGCGTGCCGTCGGTGATGAGCCGCCACGCGGTCGCCGCGACCGTGCCTGGCCCGCTGAGCAGGCGCGGGTCGAGCAGCCCCAAGGAGGATGCCGCGAACCAGAGGACCACAATTATGAAGGGCCCGAGCAGGCGGGCCCCCGGCAGCGACCGGCCCCGCCCGAGGCGGTGCCGTCGCGATTGCAGGACGAGGTCGGATGCCGGGGCCGGCCCGACCGGAGCCTCCGCGACCGGCGTCTCCGGATCCGGGATCACGGCCGTGGGCCTGGTCGTCAGCTTGGTCAGGGACATCTCACTCCTCCGTCACGTACTCGTCGGACACCGCGGCTGCGGCATCGCCTTCGAACCGGCGGTCGAACAGCACCTCGGCATCCAGTTCCTCGATGAACCCGCCGTCGGCGAGCAGGTCGGCCGAGGACTGCGCCCACTCGACGGCGGTGTCCCAGTCCGTCGGGAAGGAGGGCTTGCTGGCCAGCTGCCAGATGCGGTCGGCGTCCTCGGCCGTCACGCCCTCCGTGTCGACGAAGTAGAACTGCTTCCACTCGTCCGGGTGCTCCCACGCCCAGACCTGGGACTGCGCCCACACCCGGATGTAGTCGCGCACCGCGCGCACGTTCTCCTCGTCCTCGAGCACGGTCGTCGGCACCCAGAGGATCGTCAGCAGGTCAGGGACCTCGGCGAGCAGCGCGTCGGCGCCATCCTTTCCGAACTGGTCGATGTACTTCGTCACCGCCGGCTCAGACAGCGGAGCGATGTCGACCTGGCCGCCCTGCAGCGCCGTGAGGAACTGCGTGCTCGGCAGCTCGACGAACTCGACCTCGTCGTAGTCGATGCCGGCCTCCTGCAGTGTCCGCAGAACCGTGTCGCCCTGCGACTGCCCCTGCGAGAAGGCGATCCTCTTGCCGCGCAGGTCCTGCCAGTCGCTCAGATCGACACCCGGAGCACTCGCGAACACGTAGCCCGGCAGCGGACGCTCGAGCACGCTCACGATCGTCGCGTCGAATCCGATGTCGTGCGCCTGGATGGGCGGGATGATCGCGTTGCTCGCGATGTCGAGCGCACCGGCGCGGAAGGCCTGGATGACATCCGGTCCGGCGGCGGCATTCACCCATTCCTTGACGGCGAACTCCGGACCCTTCAGCTCATCTCCGGCGAGTTCGAGCTGCAACTGGGTCGTCCGACCTGCGACGCGCAGTTCGGTCTCGCCGTCCGGTGCGCCGGTCGGCAGGGGTTCGGATGCCGAGGACTGGTCGACCGCGGCAGAACCGGCACTCGCGCAACCGGCCAGCAGCACCAGGGCGGCGACCGCGCCGGCGACCGCGGGCAGTCGCCTCATCGATCGTCGTCGGTTTCGGGGGGAGGAGGCCATGGTGTGATCCTTTCGCTGGAGTCCGGTGACAGGAATCCTCCAGCGCGCGCACTCCGAGCGTCCAGCAATGCGTCACACGTGTCATCGCGTGACCGCGTGTTACCGCTGCCCGTGCGCGATCAGCGACCACGTGCGGCGGCCGGGAAACGACTCAGGGGCCGATCGCGCGTGGCGATCGGCCCCTCGCGACGGTCATGCGCCTCCCTTCGGCTCAGCCCCCGAGGACGCCCTCGAAGACCGATGTGGTTCCCGTCCGGGTCCACGATGACCGCCCACGCGCTCGTCTCGGTGATCGGCTGGCGCTCGGCGGCGACGCTGCCGCCCGCTGCCACCGCCGCCGCGATCGTCTCATCGATGGAGTCGACCTCGACGTACGACCGAGGTTGCGTGAAGCCTTGGTCACGCGGAGCGAGTCCACCGCCCGAGATCCCGTTCGGCGCCTGCCACATCGGGTATCCCTCGAACCCGGGCAGCTCCGCGATCTGCCAGCCGAACAGAGCCGAATAGAACGTCGTCGCCCTCGCCATGTCATCGACCGGGATGTCGATGTGGGTGATGTCTCCGTGCGCCATTGCCGCCACCTCTCGTCAGACCTGCGCGGCCCGCCTGCCGAGCCGTCGCGGACAGTCTGCTCCGGCCTTCGGGCATCGACAAGGGGTGTCCGCTCGCCTTCCGCTGTCATCATGTGATCGTGCGGAAGAGACGTCCGATACTTCACAAACGATTATCGATTAGTGTATGTTCGGGACATCCCTCCCGTGCACCACGAAAGGATCAACGATGATCAAGGGCCGTCACCTCACCGCGCTGGGCATCGCCTCGGTCGCCTCTCTCGCGCTGGCCGGCTGCGCCACGTCCGCACCGGCGGACAGCGACGAGAAGATCGAACTCAGCATGCTCGTCAACGTCACACCGAACCTCACCGAAGAGTACTGGAACGATCTCGTCGCTCCCTTCGAGAAGGAGCACGACAACATCGACGTCGTCATTCAGAACCCCGGCGCCGAGGGCGTGCACGCGGCCGTCCCCCGGCTGCTCGCAGCGGGCGACGCTCCGGACATCGTCCAGTCCATGGCGCCCACCACCGAGATCGCGCCCGAGCTGGTGGACCTGTCCGAGTACGACTGGGCGACCTCCGGCCCGCTCGCCGAGCAGTACACGATCGATGGCAAGTACTACATGGCCGGCATCGGGGTGCAACTGCAGAGCCTGTTCTTCTACAACAAGACCGCCTTCACCGAGGCGGGCATCACCGAGACTCCCTCCACGGTGGACGAGCTCACCGAGGCGCTCGGCAAGCTGAAGGCGGCCGGCTGGACGCCCGTGCAGACCGGCGGCGACTGGATGACCAGCCACACGCTGCAGGCGCTCGGCCTGCCGTCGATCATCGCGGAGCACCCCGACTGGTTCCAGGAGATGAGCGCGGGCGAGCTGACGTTCGGCGACACGTACAAGCAGGCGGTCGACACCTACGCGGAGTGGGTGGCCGAGGGCTACATCCCCAAGGAGGCCCTCGGCATCAAGTATCCGGATGCCGAACAGGCGTTCCTCTCCGGCAAGACCGCCGTGTACTCGATGGGCAGCTGGTTCGCCGGCACGCAGGCGAACGCCGCGGAGTCCGCCGACATCGGCGTGTTCCGCGCCCCCGCGTTCGACGCCGACACGCAGCCGTCGATGGGCGCCAACATCGCCAGCCCGTACTCGATCATGAAGTCCAGCGAGCACCAGGACGCCGCGGCCGAGCTGATCGAGTTCCTCGTCACCGATCAGGACGCGGTCAGCAGCCAGCTCGCCGTCGACGGCAACTTCCGCGACGGATACGAGTACGAGATGACCCCGCTCGGCGAGGAGCTGCTCGCGATCGTCGCCGATACCCCGGCCGATGCGTACACGCCGACCGGCAACGGCTACGGCGAGCGCACGCTGCCGTCGGAGTACTCCAACGAACTCAACACGCAGACGCAGGCCCTGATCGGCGGCACCTCCGCGCAGGAGATGCTCGACGCGATGGACGCGTGGTTCCTCGCGAACGCGAACTGATGCCCTGCTCCGGGTGCGGCTCGCGCCGCACCCGGAGCCCGCACGACAGAGGATCTCGAAGATGAGCCAGACCATGATCGCCCCACCGGCCACCGCCGAGCCGCCCAGCGCTGTCGCACCGCCGCCCCCTCGGCGCGGGAAGTCGACGGCCACGCGCGTCCGGAATGCCTTCCCCGGGTTCCTGATGGCGGCGCCCGCTGTCGTCGTCTTCCTGCTCATGTTCGTGATCCCGATGATCCTCGCGTTCGTGCTCAGCTTCACGAACTGGAACGGGTACAGCCTGAACTTCACGTTCGTCGAGTGGGACAACTACCTGAAGGCGTTCCGCAACCCCCGCTCGGTCGACGCCGCCATCTTCACCGCGATCATCGCGGTCGTCGGCACGGTCGTGTGCAACGTGGTGGGTCTCGCCATCGCGGCCCTCATCTCGGGACCCGGTCGCTCGAACACCCTGCTGCGCACCATCTTCTTCTACCCGTACGTCATCAGCGCCCTGATCATCGGCTTCCTGTGGTCGGCCATGCTCGCCCCCGAGGGCGCCGTCAACGGGATGCTGACGACGCTCGGTCTTCCCGCGATGCCGTTCCTCGTCGAGCCCGACTTCGCCAGGGCCTGCGTCATCTTCACCATCGTCTGGTCGCACTTCGGGTTCAACATGATCCTGTTCCTGGCCGGCATCAAGTCCGTCCCGATCGAGTACTACGAGGCGGCGACGGTCGACGGCGCGACCCGCTGGCAGCAGTTCCGCAACATCACGCTGCCGCTCATCGCCCCCGTCTTCACCGTCAACATCGTCCTCACCCTGGTCGGGCTCCTCAAGGCCTACGACATCGTGCTCTCCCTCACGGACGGTGGACCGGCCGGCTCGACGCAGACCATCGTCTACCAGATCCTCAAGGACAGCTTCGCGAACTCGAACCTCGGCTTCGGCGCTGCGCAGTCCGTCATTCTGCTCATCGTCACCGCCGTGCTGGGGCTGAGCGTCACCCTCATCCGCCGCCGCGCAGAGCGAAAGGTCACCGACTGATGAGCGCACGCACTTCCGCTCCCGTCCCCGCCCGCGTGATCCGCTGGATCATCCTCGGCGTCGTCGCGCTGCTCATGCTCGTGCCCCTGTACACGATGGTCGTCAACGCCTTCAAGCCGCAGGCGGAGATCATCGCCAACCCGCTCGGCCTCGACCCGGCGACCTTCACCTTCGACTATCTCTGGGCTGCGATCACGAGCTCGAAGTTCAACGTCATCGCCGCATACGGCGTGACGCTCCTGTTCGTCGCTCTCGTCAACGTCTGCTGCATCGCACTCGCGGCCCCAGTGGCGTTCGTCATCGCCCGCGGCCGCTCGAAGTGGCACATGGGACTGCTGCTCCTGTTCGTCTCCGGCCTGTTCATCCCGGGGCAGGTGACACTGATCCCCGTCGTCTTCGTGCTGCGTCTGCTCGGACTCATCAACACGATCCCGGGCTTCATCCTCTTCGAGACCGCCGCGACCCTGCCCGTGACGATCTTCCTGTTCGCGGCCTACCTGCGCACCGTTCCACGGGACATCGATGAGGCGGCTGCCCTCGACGGAGCAGGACGCATCCGGGCCTTCTGGTCCTGCATCTTCCCCGTCATGCGGCCGATCGTCGCCACCGTCGTCGTACTGAACTCGATCGGCGTGTGGAACGACTTCGTCAGCCCCCAGATCATCCTCGGCCCGAGCTCGGGCATCTACACCGTCACCACGGGCGTCTATGCGGCTGTCGGGCAGTTCGCCACCGACTACACGGTCGTCTTCCCGACGCTGCTGCTGGCCGTCCTGCCGGCCATGGTGTTCTTCATCATCATGCAGCGGCACATCATCGGCGGCCTCGTCACCGGCGCGACGAAGGGCTGACGATGTCGACGACCTCTCATACGACTCCGTTGCGATCGCTGCCCGCATGGGCGATCCTGCAGCGCCGACTGTTCGACGAGATCGAGGACGCCAGATGTCTCTTCGTCGAGCGGTACACGAACCCGGACGGGAGTCTGCGCGGAATCGCCGCGTTCCCCGATCGGGACGGCGTCGACGACCTGTACGAACCGTTCTTCAACTGGCCCGCGTTCTATCTGCTGGGCGGGCCGGATGCCGCGCTGGCCGACGCCAAGCGGCACTGGGAGGGCGTCACCGCCCAGCTCTCGACCGCCGGCATGCTGACCGACGAGTACGAGAACGGGTACGACTGGTTCCATCAGGGCGAGTCGGCGCTGCTCTTCCTCGGCATCTGCGCCGCCGATCCTGGCGATGAGCGCTTCGCCGAGCGGGCACGTCGGTTCGCGGCGCTGTACACCGACCCCCGGAACGGGAACTTCGACGCCGAGCACGACATCATCCGCGCCCCGCACAACGGCGCGCTCGGTGCTCGGCGCGGCCTCGAGGACGGCGCCCCGCGGCCGTACTCCGCCGCGCTGACTGAGATGCGCCCGTACGGACTGCCCGTGCAGGGCATCGATGGGATCGCGAAGTGGGAGGATCTCGCCGATCCGGAGAACGCGCGCCGCATGGCGGACGAGATGCAGCGCAGGGCCGCGGGAGATGTCGCGGTGAACCTCGCCGCCACGTCGCTCGTCGCCAACGCCTGGCTGTACGACGGGGATGCGCACTCGGCGGCCTGGGTGACGCGCTACGTCGACGGGTGGATGGCGCGGGCCGCGGCGAACGACGGACTGCTGCCGGACAACGTCGCCCCCGATGGAACGGTCGGCGGGCTTCAGGACGGCCGCTGGTGGGGCGGCCATTACGGATGGGCGTGGCCGCACGGGCTCCACTCCGTCGCCATGAGCGCCCTGATCGGCGGGCTCAACGCCGCACTCATCGCCGATGACGATCGCCCGCTCGACATGGTGCGGACCATGCTCGACACGGTCCTCGATCACGGCGTCCGCGGCAGAGTGGATGCGTCGGACTACAGCCTGCGCGGCGAGTGGAAGTTCCGGTTCGGCGACGCATCCGCGGACGAAGGTCTCCTCGTGCCGTATCGCCACGGCGTCGACGGCTGGTTCGACTTCGGTCCGCTCCAACTGGACCTTCCGACCTGGTTGTGGTGGTGGACGCGTTCGGATGCCGATCGCGCACGCCTGGACCGCGCGATCGACGGTATGCCCGAGGCCGTCGACCTCGTCGGCGAGTTCCGGGACAAGGAGGAGGCCGGCCACGAGGCCGGCTGGATCCGGTTCCTCAGCGGGGACCTGCCGGAGTATCCGGAGCGAGCGCTCGCCATGGCGCTCGGACAAGTGGCGCGTCGAGTCGCTCTCATGCGCACCGACGGCGACGACCCGGACGGGGCTCACCTGCATTTCTGGCAGCGGGTCAACCCCGTGGTCACCGAGGTGCTGTCCCAGCTCGTCACCGGCACCCCGCAGGTGCTCTACAACGGCGGGCTGCCGTTCTCGGCGATCGACTACGCCGATGCCGACCTCGATCGCCCCGGGCTGCCGGAGGACGTCGCCGCGCTCGTCGACCGCCTGGAATCCGACACCATCGGCATCCGCCTGGTGAACACGTCGACGACCCGCGCCCGCCGGGTGCGCATCCTCGCCGGACGCTTCTCGCGCACCCGCATCGCGAGCGCTGCGGTCACGGCCGAGGGCGACGACGGGTACCCGGGCCCGAGCGGCGCCTATGCCGGCATCCGCCTGACACCGTCGACACGGACCATCGACTGCCCGGACGGCACGCTGACCGTGGAACTGGCACCGGCCCATGCCGCCGAACTGACCCTGACCCTCACGCGGACTTCATCCGCACCGCACCATCGCACCGAAGGAACATCATGAGCGACACCCCCCTGATCCGCCCCGACTTCACGCTGCCCGTCCGCGGGCCGAGCTACGAGCGGCCGTCCGCCGAGCTGATGTCCTCGTTCGATCAGGTCTCCTCCGCCACCGCGTGCGCAAAGCTCCACGGCCTCGGCATCCGGCACAGCTACGTGGACGGCCCCGTCCCGCTGTCCCCCGGCCAGAGGGTCGTCGGCTCGGCGCTGACGCTGCAGTTCATGCCGCAGCGCGAGGATCTCGCCTCAGGACACGGTCAGGAGTACGCCGAACGGCACACCGCGCTGTGGCACGTTCTGGAGGCGGTGCAGCCGGGAGACGTGCTCGTCATCCAGGCGTACGGAAGCAGGTTCTCAGGCTGCATCGGCGACATCCTCGCCCGCTACTTCGCCCGCAAGGGCGGCGCGGGAATCGTCGTCGACGGCCGGATCCGCGATTCGGGCAAGATCCGCGAGCTCGGCATCCCCGTCTGGTCCACCGGGACGACTCCGCACTACGCCTCGCAATCGGAACTCACCCCCTGGGGGTACGACGTGCCGGTGGCCGTCGGCGGCTCGCTGTGCATGCCGGGCGACCTTGTGGTCGCGGACGACGACGGACCGGTCATCGTTCCTCGGGCCATGGCAGCGAGCGTGGTCGATTCGGCTCGCGACCATGAGGAATGGGAGGGCTTCAGCCGTCAGCGCCTGGATGAGGGCGCGCGCCTGAGCGACTACTACCCCCTGACCCCGGACAGCCGCGAGGAGTACGAGGCATGGCGTTCCGCGCAGAGCTCCGTCCGCTGACGGAGACCGACCACTTCCGCGACGATCTCGGGCTGGGCTGCGCGCCGATCGGCAACCTCTACACCGCGGTCGGCGACGGTGACGCCGTCGCCACGATCCAGGCGGCGCTCGACCACGGCATCCGCTTCTTCGACACCGCCCCCAACTACGGGGCGGGGGAGAGCGAGCGCCGGCTCGGCGCGGCGCTCGCGGGCATCGACCGCGACACCGTGACGCTCGCGACGAAGGTCGGTCGCATGATCGTGGATGCCGACGGCACCGAGATGCCCGTCGGCGCGAGCGGTGCCGGGCTGATCAGCGACGTCGGCTACGACGCCGTGTGGCGCAGCATCGAGGGCAGCCTGAAGCGCCTCCGCACGGATCGCATCGACCTGCTGCACCTGCACGACCCCGAGGACGTGGATGCCGCACTGTCCGGTGCGATGCGCGCGATGATCGAGCTTCGGGACCAGGGAGTCGTCCGTGCGCTCGGCGTCGGGATGGTGCGGACGGCGCCGCTCACCCGGTTCGCTGCGGAGGCGCCGGTCGACGTCATCATGGAAGCCGGTCGGCTGACCCTGCTGGACAGGACCGCCCTCGACGAGCTGCTACCTGCGGCCGCCGCGCACGGCGTCGGCATCCTCGCCGCGGGCGTGTACAACTCGGGCGTCCTCGCCGACCCGCGCGGCGTCGCGTATTTCGATTACCACCCGGCACCGCCCGCGACGGTCACGACGGCACTGCGGCTCGAAGAGGCCTGCCTCCGCGCGGGCGCGAGCCTGGCCGACGCCGCCGTCCAGTACCCCTTCCGGCACGATGTCGAGGGGGTGATCGTCGGCGCCAGGACTCCGTCCGAGGTGGAGGCGTTCGCCGCGAGTGCGAGCGCCCGGATCCCGGACGCGCTCTGGTCCGAACTCGACCGGATCGCAGCCGGCTGACATGCGCATCGTCGACGCCCACATCCACCTCTGGGATCGCACACGGCATCCGCTGACCTGGTTCCGTGACGACATGGGGCTCGCGCCGCGGGTGACGGCGGCCGACTTCGAGGCGGAGGCGGCCGTGGATGCCGCGATCGCCGTGCAGGCCGCCGACACTCTCGACGAAGCCGCCTGGCTCGCCGCGCAGGCCGCACGGAGTCGGATGCTGTCGCGCATCGTGCTGCAGTACTCGGCGGCACAGGGCGTGTGGGCCGGAGCATCGGCTCCGGCGCTGGGCCCGTCGGTCGCCGGGCTTCGAGCGGCGATCCCGCAGTGCGCCGCCGATCTGTCCGACGTCGCAGGGCTGGACGCCCTGGCCGACGGCCTCACCCGCACCGACCGCATCCTCGAGTTCCTCATCCGCCCGGAGCAGCTCGCCGGTGTCGCGGTGTTCGCAGACCGGCATCCCGAGCTGCGCATCGTGCTGTGCCATCTAGGACTCGGCAACAGCGCCCCGACCGCCCCCTGGCGCTCCGATCTCCTCGAGCTCGCACAGCGGGGCAACGTGCACGCCAAGATCTCCGGCGTCGTCGGCACTCGGACCGATCGTGAACGACGGGTGATCGCGGATGCCGCGCTCGAGGCCTTCGGCCCGGAACGGCTGATGTTCGGCAGCGACTGGCCGATGTCCGCTCGGCACCTCTCGCACGCCGAGGCGGTCGCCGCGACCGCGCGGATGCTGTCCGGGCTGGGGCCGGATGATGCCGCCGCCGTCTGGCACGGCACCGCCGATCGGGTCTACGCGCTCGGTTCGTCCTGATCCTCGAGGAGCGTCCCGGCCGCGTGACGGCGGAACAGGACGGAAGCCGCTTCCGGATCGCCGGCGTCGAGGACGTCCAGCAGCCCACGGTGCCAGTCCGCGACCTCGTGCCAGTCCCCCGTGAAGGTCGGGTCGCCGAGCACGTGCATGACGCGCAGGCTGGGTTCGAGCAGGTCCCACATCTTGGGGAGGTACACGTTGCCGCTCGCTTCGATCACGGCGCGGTGGAACACGAAGTCGAGTTCTCGGAATGCCGGAAGGTCGGATTCATCGGCCGCCGCGTGCATCTGCTCGATGAGCGTGGTCAGCTCGGTGCGACGATCAGCATCCAGATTGCCGCTGGCCAGCCGTCCGGCGAGGCCCTCGAGCTCGACACGCGCGATCTTGGCCTGAGCGGCCTCGTCGTCGGTGTAGGTCGCGACGAAATTGCCCTGGTGGCGGATGTGCGACACGAGCCCTTCGTGCGCCAGCCGCTTCAATGCGTCGCGCACGGGTGCCTGGCTGACCTCGAGCTGACGGGCGAGCTGCGACTCCACCAGCTGCTCGCCCGGTGCGAGGCTGGAGTCCTTGATCATCGCCTTGATCATCAGGTAGATCTGGTCGGAGAGCAGCCCTCGCTGCAGTCCCTGCGGAGCCAGTGCTTCTGCCATGCCCACCATCTTACGTTCATTATCGACTATCGCTAATGGCGCGGTCCGCAGGCCCGGGAGGGCCCGCGGACCGCGCCACCGGCTCACTTCTGCTTCTTCTTGACGGACACCGTCAGCTCCACCGTGCCGTCCTGGTACTCCACGGTCAGCTTCTGGTGCGGGCGCACCCGCGCGCTGTCGAAACCGGACACCATCTCCGGGGTCACGTCGACCCTGGTCGTCGTGCCATCGCTCCAGGCCACGTCCAGGACCATCCCGGTCACGTCCAGCTCATCGCCGATGAGGTACTTCACCTTCGGAGCGGCATCCGCAGCCCACGCGACCCCCGTCACGGTTGCCGGCGGCGCGACCCTCGTCAGCGTGAGGCTGTTCTGCTTGGCGTAGTGATAGACGTTGAAGAACCCGTCGGCGCCGATGCGCAGGTTCTCTCTGGCATCCAGGCGATTCCACACGGTCTTCCCGTCCACCTGGAGGACGATGCGGGTTCCGGTCCCCTCGGCGACAGCACCGAACGCGATGCGATGCGTGCTTCCCGGCTCGATCGCCGTGTTCGGGATGATGTCGAGCATCGTCTGCCCCGGACTCCAGCTCTGGAACTCGATCGTGTCCTCCTTGATCACCGCGAGGTACCCGGTGTTGGAGTTCTGCCAGGCGGGGATGCCGGTCTGATCGGACCGGACCTGGAAGCCGTACCAGCCGCCGTCGAATGCGCCGAAGGTCGCGTCGAACTCCAGCAGTCCGTCTCCGAAACGTTCGGCCTCGTAGCCGTGCACGCCCTCCGCGCCTACACGGATCGTCCCCTGATCGAAGTCGAGCTTGTCCGACTGGGTCCAGTTCGCCGCATCGGCGAGCTGATCGCCGAGCGCGACGGTCGGGTGCTCGGCATCAGCGACCGTCACCACCGTCGTCGCCGAGATCGACGGGTCGGCGACCGACGTGGCCGTGATCGTCGCCTCACCGGCGGCGAGCGCGGAGACCGTGCCGTCCGCGACCGATGCCACGGCCGGATCGCTGCTGGACCATGTGACGCGAACGTCGCTGGCGTCCTGCGGCGACACCGTCGCGATCACCGGTCGGCGTTCGCCGGTCTGCAGGGCGAGCTCCGCCGCGTCGAGCGCGATGCCGTCGACCGGGACCGCCGAGATCGAGAAGCCGATGTCGTCGAAGTCCAGGTGCGAGAAGCCCTCGGTGTAGAACCCCACCTTCCCGGCGGCACCGGGTGCCGGATCCGCACCCTCGAGCACGACCTCCCCGTTCACCACGATGCGGATCGCACCGTCCTGCACGGCGATGCGGACATGGCTGGTCGCCGCGGCCGGCAGTGCCTTCGCCGGGTCGAGGACGACCTCGCCGACCGTCTGCCACGCGTTGTCGAAGATCGTCCACGTCGGACCGGCCGTCGCGTTGCGATACCGGATGTAGCCGCCACCGGCGCTGTTGCGGTTGTAGACGATCATGACGGCGTTCGCGGGAATCGTCTCGGGCGTCGTGACGTCGAAGTCGAGCACGAAGTTCGTGAAGTCCCGCGGCAGCTGCGAGTTCGCGCCGTTCACGATCCGGTAGACGTGATCGCCGTCGTCTGCGGTGACGATGCTGCGATTCGGGTCCGTCGGCCAGCCGTTCGAGCCGTCCTCGAAGTCCGTGAAGTGCAGCACTCCGTCACCCTCGCCGACGGTCACCTCAAGGGTGTCCGTGATCCCCGCATCGGATGTCGCGCTCACCGTCACGGTCGTCGAACCGGGCGCCATGCCGGTCAGCTTGCCGTCCTCGACGGTCACGATGGCCTCATCGGCCGATGCGTAGACGAGGCCGGCGTCATCCGCGTTCCACGGCAGAGGCTTCGCTCGCACGAGCAGTTCCTTGCCGACGTCGAGTGCGACCGCATCCGCGTCGAACGCGACCGCCTCAAGCGGCACCGACTCGGGCGACTGCGTCTGGCCGATGTGCCCCTGGGTGCCGATCTCGTCGAAGCCGATGTCCTCGAATCCGGGGATCTGCGCGAACACGGCGGCGTCCTCGGCCAGACGGTAGTCGCCGTTCGCGGCATCGACGAATCCGGGGTCGGCGTCGCTCACCCAGTTGCTGTCGTAGTTCAGCAGCTCCTTGACGTCTCTCGCGCCCTGTGCGTTGACCTGCGCCTGGCGAGGCACGGTCGGGTTCCACACGACGTTCCTGGCGAACGTGCTGTGGTCGGGGAAGTAGTGGTCGTCTTCGAAGAAGTGGCCCAGCTCGGGGTACTTCTCGAGATACGGCGTGCCGACGAAATCATTGTTATCGGCGAACACCTTCTCCCATTCCGGCATGTAGGAGCGATCGACGACGTTGCCCTCCTGATCGCCCATCCACAGCTCGTAGTTGTCGTACGGCACGTTCGCGTCGACGAAGATGTTGTTCGTCGCCTCGATGTAGTCGGCCGAACCGCTCTTGATCGCGCTGTTGCCCATGTTCACGAAGATGTTCTTCTCGATCCTGAGATCCCATGTGAAGTTGTCGGCGTAGATCCCCTCGACCCCGGCCATCCCTGCTCCGATGTCATGGAAGTAGTTCTGCCGGAACACGTGCCCGCGCTGCTGGGGCGTCATCCCGGAGTTCATGTAGATCGCCCCGAGATCGTGGAACGTCTTGCAGACGTCGTAGACCTCGTTCTGCTCGAACAGATGGTCATTGCCGTGCACGATGATGCCGGGGTGCGGGGCGTCGTGGATCTCGTTGCCGCGGGCCACATTGCCGACCCCGTCGAACATCACACCCGGGTTGTAGGCCTTGTGGTAGTACGCGAAGTCGTGGATCTCGGAGTTCTGCACGCTGTTGTTCCCCGGCGTCAGCGTCGTCTTGTCGCCGCCCTGCAGCACGACACCGACCCCGCCGATGTGGCTGAGCTCGCTCGCGAGCACGGCATGGTCCTTGCCGCCGCGGTTCACGGGGATGCCGTCGTAGGTGTACCGCCCCGGCGAGTTGATGAGCACACCGCCATCGGTGAAATTGCGGATGTCGCTGTGCTGGATCGTCACGTTCGAGCCGCCGAGGATGACGGCGGCCGTGGCGCGCCCGTACTCGAGCACGAGATCGTCGAAGGTGATGTGCGAGGCGCCGTCGGCGCGGATCATCGGCTCGTCGAGCGTCGTCACCACCGGCGCCCCTCGCCCGGCGAGGAACGCCGCGTTGGGCACGAGGTACAGCTTCCCCGCGGTCCGGTCGATGTAGTACTCCCCCGGAGCGTCGAGCTCTTCGAGAAGGTTCTGCGCGAAGTGGAAGTCGGGGAACCAGCTCTTCATGATCCCGGACATCTCGCCATAGCGCAGGGTGATGGTCTTGGCCTCGGTGTCGATGGCCTCGATCTTGTTGTACGACCACTCCCAGCTGTAGCCGAAGATGCCGTCCAGCCAGACGTCCTCGGCCTGCGTCCAGTGCTGCGGGCGGTCATACGTGTAGGCGAAGGTGCCGCCGCGTTCCTGAAGGTCGGCATCCGCGCGCGTGGGGCCAGGATCGATGATGTCGCCCATCTGCACCGTCTCCTTGGCCGCACCCGCGTTGGGCCAGCGGGCGAGCGTCATGCCCTGCCCATCGATGTAGAGCTCCATCGGCGGGGTGCTGCTGACGTCGTTCGCCATCCAGTAGCCATGGCGGCTGAGCTGGCCGTAGTCGTCGATGCCGAGCGCAGCCAGATCGATCTCCCGGATGTCGTCCCTGGCGGACTCCTCGATCACACGGTCCAGGACCGTCTGGTCCTCGGTCAGGCGGAAGTCCTCGTACGCGAGCGTCTGGCCGCCGGTCAGGGTCGCGACCTCGCCGGGGTACGACCGGTAGACGATGGGGGCGTCCGCCGTACCCGAGTCCTCGGCGCCGAGCGCGAAGGAGGCGGAGCGCTGGTAACTCCCTTCGCGCAGGTAGACGGTGGCGCCGTCCGCCGAGAGAGTGCCGGCCTGCTTGCGCTCGCGGATGAGGTCGCGGGCTGCCTCGAGTGTGGCCAGCGGCGCATCGACGGAGCCGCCCGCCTCGTCGTCGCCGTCCGTGGCGATGTAGATGGCGTCCCCCGGCGGCTCATCGACGGCGGATGCGGGTTCGGGGTGGAGCGTCGGCAGGGCCGTCGCCACCAGGGCGGTCAGGATCAATGTCGTCGCAGCTCGCTTCATCGCGGTCTCCAGACTCAAGGGCGCCGCGCAACGGTGCGCGGCAGGGTGGACGCGCTTCACGCTAGCGTAATCGATAATCGACTGGCAAGTATCGATTGGAGAATGTCGCTACCCTGAACCGATGCTCCCTCTCCTCTGGCTGACCGGCCCCTCCGGCGTCGGCAAGTCCACCGTCGGCTGGACGCTGCAGCAGCGACTCACCCGGTCGGGCACTCCCGCAGCATTCATCGATGCCGATCAGCTCCGCAACGCCGCCGGAGTCGAGGCCGGCGAGGACGACTTCATCGCCGACGGGCTGCTCGCGCTCGAACCTCGCTTCCGCGCCGCGGGCGCCCGGCTGCTGATCGTCGCCGGGATCATGGATGACGAGGCCCATTTCGCGCGGCTGCTGCCCGGTGCCACTCGCGGGCACGTGCGCGTGGTCCATCTCGGCGCGGCCGACGACACACTCATCGAGCGGATCGAGAAGCGGCGATGGAACGTCGAACTCGCCCCGGAGTCGGTCGCCTACGCTCACGGGTTCGACACGAGCTGGGTCGATCTCTCGCTCGACACGACACGGCTGCCTGCCCATCGGATCGCCGATGCGCTCGTCGGGCTCGCCGAGGACCTGATCGATTCCCCCGGCGCGCAGCGCCCGCTCGTACCCGAATCGGATGCCGCGGCGACCGTCACCCTGGTGAGCGGCGCCGGCGGGGTCGGCGCCTCGACGACCGGCTTCCTCGCGTTCCTCAAGAGCGCGTGGGCCGGCGAGAGCGCAGGCTACATCGACAGCCACCAGCTCGGCTTCTTCGGCGACGACCCTCATGCCGCGACCGCAGTGGCGCTGCGTGCTGAGAACACGGCGGCGCTCGTCCGGGTCATGGCGGACCGGGGGATCGCGCAGGTCATCGTCTCCGGCGACGCCACCACGGCGCACGGGCTCGCACGAGCACTTCCGGGGGCACGCACGATGTGGTTGCACGCGTCGCCCGACGCCATCGCGGCACGGATCCGCGCTCGCGCCGCAGGCGGCGGCCCACCACTCGCGGGGGACCGTCGACTCGGGCTGAGCGGAGCCGAGCTCGCGGCATCCATCGCAGAATCCGTGCGGGAGGCCGCCGACCCAGGCTTCCGACCAGCCGGCAGCGTCGTCATCGACACCGACGGATGCTCCGCGGAGCAGGTCGCCGGTCAGATCATCGCTGCTCGATAGCCTCCCTCAGTCCGAGGCATGGCCGACGACGCCCTTGCGCAGCAGCGCATTGCCGTACTTGCGCATCTCACCCGTGCGGACCAGGAGGAACGCGTCCTTCGCGACGTCGTAGTAGGCGAACCGCTCGACGAAGCGCGTCGTCGCCTCGACCGTACCCGCGGCGGCCATCAGTTCGCGCTGGACGTCGAGCACCACGGCATCCGCCGACTCCATGAGGTCGAGCCCCGGCGCATCATCCAGAGGCAGCACCGTGCGGATCGCCGAGACGACTTCGGGGGTCGTGGTGCCCGGGAGGTCGACCACGCGTGCGCCGAGCGCCCACGCCGGGAAATGAGCATCGGCGACCACGACCGAATCGGAGTGCCCCATCCGGTCCAGGTGCAGCAGCAGCTCCCCGGTGAGGAGCGGATGGATTCCTTCAAGCATCCCGACCCCCGGGGATGAGTCCTTCGTCGGCGAGCTCCGCCCAGAGGTCGGCCGGTATGCCGAGGGCGGCGTATTCGGCATTCTGGCGCAACTGGGCCGGTCGGCTGCCGCCGACGACGACCGAGCGCACGGCCGATGCCTGCAACGGGAACTGGATCGCCGCCGCGGGCAGGGGAACGTCGTGCGCGCGGCAGATACCGGCGATCCGCACGAGGCGGTCCCACAGCTCGTCCGGCAGCGCGCCGTACTCGTAGCGTCCGTCGCGACGCGGCTCGCCCTGAGCGAGCAGGCCGGAATTGAACACGGATGCCGCGACGATCCCCGTCCCGGTCTCGTCGCAGGCGGGAAGCACATCGGCGGCGGCCGGCTGCTCGAGCAGCGTGTAGCGGCCGGCGACCATGACCGTGTCGAGATCGGCTTCGCGCACAGCGCGCGCGAGCGCCTCCGAGACCATCGAACCGACGCCGATCTGGTCGACCTTGTGGTCGGCGCGCAGACGTTCGAGCGCGGGGAGCGCGCTGTCGATCGCGAGGTCGAGGTCATGCCGCTCCGGGTCGTGCAGATACAGGATGTCGATGCGATCGATCCCCAGACGCCGGCGTGATTCGTCCAGGCTCGCGCGGATCCCGGCATCCGAGAAGTCCCACGCCCTCGTCAGATCGTCGGGCACATGGAAGTCGTTCGCCGTATCGAGCCCGCCGGTGCGGTCGGGGTTGGGGCGCAGCAGCCTGCCGACCTTGGTGGACAGCACGAATTCGTCACGCGGCTTCGTCTGCAGGAAGGCCCCGAGCCGCCGCTCCGACAGCCCGAGTCCGTAGTGCGGAGCGGTGTCGTAGTAGCGGATGCCGCTCTCCCACGCCGCATCGAGGATCGCCCAGGCCTCGTCATCCGTGAGCGCGCGGAAGAGATTGCCGACGTTCGCGGCGCCGTATCCGAGTGCCGGAAGCTCACGCGACGACATGCGCACCGGTCCAGGTGTAGGTCGCGATGCTCTCCGCCTTCATCTCCATGCCGGCTCCGGGCGCCGTCGGCGCCATGTACGAGCCGCCCCGGATGTCGGTCGGCACGACGAAGTGCTCGTGCAGATGATCGACGAACTCGATCAGGCGCCCCTCGCGCGTGCCGGTCACCGCCACGAAGTCGAACATCGACAGGTGCTGCACGGCTTCGCACAGGCCGACTCCTCCGGCGTGCGGGCAGACCGGGATGCCGAACTTCGCGGCCAGCAGCAGGTTGGCGATGTTCTCGTTGACGCCGGCGACGCGCACCGCGTCGATCTGCATGACGCCGATCGCGTCCGCCTGCAGAAGCTGCTTGAAGATCACCCGGTTCTGCGCGTGCTCGCCGGTGGCGACCCTGATCGGGGCGATGCCTCTCGCGATCTCTGCGTGGCCGAGCACGTCATCGGGGCTCGTGGGCTCCTCGACCCAGGCCGGGCGGAACTCTGCGAGCGCGTTCACCCAGGCGATCGCCTCCGACACCTCCCACCGCTGATTGGCGTCGATCGCGATCGGGAAGTCCGGTCCGACGACCTCGCGCGCCTTGCGGAATCGACGGATGTCGTCCTCGAGGTCGGCACCGACCTTCAGCTTGATCTGCGTGAACCCGTCGCCGAGCGCCTCACGGGCGAGGCGCTCGAGCTTCTCGTCCGAGTATCCGAGCCAGCCGGGGCTGGTGGTGTACCCGGGGTAACCGCTGGCGAGGAGCTCCTGTTCGCGCTCCGCGCGCCCGGGCACCGCCGCTCGCAGGATCTCGAGCGCGTCCTCACGCGTGAGGGCGTTCGTGAGGTAGCGGAAGTCGACCAGATCGACGATCTCCTCAGGGGTCATCCGGGCCAGCAGCTGCCAAAGCGGGAGTCCGGCGCGCTTGGCCTTGATGTCCCACAGCGCATTGATCACGGCCCCGATCGCCATGTGCATGACGCCCTTCTCCGGGCCGAGCCAGCGCAGCTGCGAGTCGCCGATGATCTCCCGGAACGTGCCGCCCATGTCGTCGAGCAGAGGCTCGAGCTCGCGGCCGACGAGGTGGCCGGCGAGCGCGTCGATCGCGGCCACCTGCACGTCGTTGCCCCGGCCGATCGTGAAGACGAAGGCATGACCGGCATCCGCGGCATCCGTGCGGATGACGACGTATGCCGCGGAATAGTCGGGGTCGGGGTTCATGGCGTCCGAGCCGTCCAGGCTCAGCGACGTCGGGAAGCGGACGTCGGTGGTCTCGAGTGCGACGATGCGGCTCACGATTCTCCTTCAGATCTCTTGGAGTGTAAACATCCGATGTCTATACTGTCAATGACAGCGGCCGCCACTGGCCACCTCCCCGACGAAGCAGGAGAATCATGAAGTTCGCGCGGCTTGGCGCCCCTGGATCCGAGATTCCCGTCCTCGTGCACGGTGATCGCCACCTCGACCTGCGACCCGTGACATCCGATGTGAACGGCGACTTCCTGGCCGGCGACTTCCGCGCCAGGGTCGCTTCGGCTCTGGATGCCGGCGAACTGACCGATCTCGCCGGAGCAGCCGACCTGCGCATCGGAGCCCCCATCGCACGACCGAGCGCGGTGATCTGCATCGGGCAGAACTACGCCGCACACGCCCGCGAGTCCGGGGCGGAGCCGCCCACGATCCCGATCATGTTCCTGAAGACCCCCAACACAGTGGTCGGCCCGAACGACGCCGTGACGATCCCGCGCGGCAGCGAGAAGACGGACTGGGAGGTCGAACTCGGCATCGTCATCGGCGAGCGCGCCGCGTACCTCGATTCTCCGGATCAGGCGGCTGCGCACATCGCCGGCTACGTCGTCGCGAACGACGTGTCGGAGCGGGCGTTCCAGATGGAGGTCTCCGGCGGGCAGTGGTCGAAGGGCAAGATCGCGTTCGGGTTCAACCCCACCGGCCCCTGGCTGGTCACCCCGGAAGAGGTCGACGTCGACGACCTGCGCCTGCGCAGCTGGGTGAACGGCGAGCCGCGGCAGGACTCGAACACGAACGACATGATCTTCGACGTGCGGACGATCGTGCACCACCTGTCCCAGTACGTGACCCTCGAACCGGGGGATCTCATCCTCACGGGGACACCGCAGGGCGTCGCCTTCGGCGGGAAGTTCCCGTATCTGAAGGCGGGCGACGTGGTCGAGATCGAGATCGAGGGACTCGGGCATCAACGCCAGGAGTTCGTGGCATGGGAGGCGGCGGAATGACCGGCACCGAGCTCGCTGAGCCGGTCGAAGCGCGCGGAGCCGGCCGGCTGCACGGCCTCGTCGCGATCATCACCGGCGGGGCCTCCGGCATCGGCGCTGCCATCGCCGAGCGGCTGCACGCCGACGGCGCCGAGATCGCCGTGCTCGATCGCGATCCGTCGGGGACGGCGTTCCCGGCGTTCACCGCCGACGTCTCGGATCGCGCCTCGGTGGATGCCGCCGTCGCCGCCGTCGCCGAACGCTTCGGGCGCATCGACATCGTCGTGAACAACGCCGGCATCGGCGCGGTCGGCGACATCGCCGCGAACGACGACGACGAATGGGCGCGCGTGCTCTCGATCAACGTCACAGGCATCGCGCGCGTGACCTCGGCGGCACTGCCCTGGTTGCGGCGTTCACCGGCGGCTGCGGTGTGCAACACGGCATCCATCGCCTCGACGACCGGTCTGCCCCAGCGTGCGCTGTACACGGCGTCCAAGGGCGCCGTATCGGCTCTGACCCGAGCGATGGCAGCCGACCACCTGCGCGAGGGCATCCGCGTCAACGCGGTCAATCCGGGAACCGCCGACACCCCGTGGGTGGGACGTCTGCTGGACCAGGCTGACGATCCGGCCGCGGAGCGCGCCGCGCTGGAGGCTCGACAGCCGCATGGCAGGCTCGTGTCCCCGCAGGAGGTCGCTGCCGCGGTCGCCTATCTCGTCGGACCGGATGCCGGGTCGACCACCGGCACGTTCATCGAGGTCGACGGCGGCATGGCGCAGCTGCGCCTGCGCGCGGAGTAGGCGCGCGAGGGGTCGCGAATCGTCGCGCCTCGCCGGTCGAGGCGACCACGCGCGACCTCTCTGTCGCCGAGCGGCGCAGGATCAGCCCAGACCGTAGAAGCGCGCGGCGTTGCGCCAGAGCACTGCATCGACGTCGAACCCGCGCGCGTCCGCCCATCGGGCGACCGTGCTCGTCCAGGTCGGGATCGCTGCGGCATCCACCGCGGGCCCTTCGCCGCCTGACCACCCTTCGGGCGTGACAGCGGAGACTGGCCAGTCGCTGCCGATCATGATCCGGTCCGGGCCGAACGCGGTCGCGACGACGTCCAGGAACGGTTCGACCTGCACGGCACTCCACGACCCGCCGGCTTCCGCCGGCAGTCCGGAGAGCTTGCACGCCACCTGCGGATGGGTCGCCAGCTCGGAGATCGCGTCGATCCAGTCGCCCTCCGGAGCGACGGGCGCGGATGTCGTGCCGATGTCCGGCTTGCCGAGGTGGTCGAGCACGATGCGCAGTTCGGGCTCGGCATCCGCCAGGGCGACGACGTCCTGCAGCTGCGCCGCCCCGCGCACGCAGGCGTCGAAGGTGAGCCCGTGCCTGACCAGCTCACGCGCCCCGGCCCGGAAAGCCTCTGTTCGCGCGAAGCCGACGGGTTCGCCCTGCAGCAGGTGGCGCACTCCGACCACGAGAGGACGACCGGCCAGTCCGCCGAGGTATCGCCGGGTCTGCTCACCCCGGTCCAGGCGCGCGCCGGCGACGATGCCGCGCACGCCGACGCGATCGGCAATCGATGCGACCCACGCGACCTCGTCCAGGAACTGCTCGTCGATGCAAGCGGCCTGGACGAACACGGCGGCGTGTTCGACGGCATCCTCTCCTCGAGCGGCGAGCAGTTCCTCCGGACCGAACCCCGCGAGCAGGGGACCCTCGAGCCACGGATAGTCGAGTTGGGACGGGTCCCACAGGTGCAGGTGGGAGTCGAGGACGCGCATGCATCCATCCTGCCGCAGACATCCGACCAATGTGCGAGGATGACCCCATGGCAGTCACGGACGAGGCGATCGAGAAGATCAAGGCGATGATCGTCTCCGGCGAACTCGGCCCCGGAGACCGCCTTCCCCCCGAGAAGGAGCTCGCCGAGCGCCTCGGCCTGTCGCGCAACTCGATGCGCGAGGCCGTCAAGGCTCTCGAGGTCATCCGCGTGCTCGACGTGCGCCGCGGCGACGGCACGTACGTGACGAGCCTCGAGCCCGATCTGCTGCTCGAAGCCATCTCGTTCGTCGTCGACATGCACGACGACGACTCCATGCTGCAGATCTTCGCGGTCAGACGGATGCTGGAGTCCCAGGCGACCGGGCTCGCCGCGACCCTCGGCGACGACGAGCACGTGCGCGCCCTGCACGACGAACTCGACAGCGTCGATGCGGATGTCTCGATCGACGATCTCGTCGCGCACGACATGCGGTTCCATCGGGACATCGTGCGGATGGCCGGCAACGCGTATCTCGCCAGCCTCATCGAGCACCTCAGCAGTCAGACCGTGCGGGCGCGGGTGTGGCGCGGTCTCACCGAGCAGGGCGCCGTCGAGCGCACGCTCTCCGAGCACCGGGCGATCGCCGACGCCATCGCCCGGCACGATCCGAATCTCGCGACGTCGCTCGCCACCGCGCACATCGCCGGCATCGAGCAGTGGCTGCGCCAGGCCATCACAGGAGCATCATGACCCCCGCATCCCCCGCCGCGCGTTCCGGCGTCGTCGTCATCGGCAGCGTGTCGGCGGATGTGACCACGTTCTCACCGCGCCTGCCGGCCAGAGGCGAGACCGTTCTCGGTGAGGAGTTCACGCTCCTCCTCGGCGGCAAGGGCGCCAACCAGGCGGTGGCCGCAGGCCGCGCCGGCACCACGACGAACTTCGTCGGATGCGTCGGCGACGACCTCTTCCACGATCTCGTCGTCGACGGCCTCAGCGACGCCGGCGTCGACCTGACGCACCTGCGCACCGTCGACGGCCCCACCGGTGTCGCGCACATCCGCGTCGACGCCTCGGCGCAGAACGACATCGTGGTGGTGCCGCTCGCGAACGCTCAGCTGAGCGCGGAGCAGATCGACGCCGCCCTCGAGGACCTCGCATCGACGGCATCCGTGCTCCTGACGCAGCTGGAGACACCGATCGCGCTCACCGCGCACATCGCCGCGCGAGGGCACGAGCTCGGCTACATCGTGATCCTCGATCCGGCTCCGGCCGCCGACCTCCCCGCGGCCGTGTGGCAGAACGTCGACATCGTCACGCCGAACGAGACCGAGGCATCGCTGATCACCGGCATCGAGGTCACGGATGCCGCCTCCGCCGAACGCGCCGGTCGATGGTTCCTCGCACACGGGGTCGGCGCTGCGGTCATCACGCTCGCCGGGCAGGGATCCGTCGTCGTCACCTCCAACGGGGCGTTCTTCGGCCCTGCGCTGCCGGTCGAGGCCGTCGACACGACGGCGGCCGGCGACGCCTACGCCGGATATCTCGGCGCCGCGCTCGCGAACGGTGCCACCCTTGCGGAAGCGGTGCGTCTGGCCGCGGTGGCCGGCGCCCTCACCGTCACCCGGCAGGGCGCGTCGCAGAGCATCCCGCACCGCGCCGAGGTCGATGCCCTGCTCGCCTCGCGCGTGGGCTGACCCGGTTACGCTCGATCCCATGACCTCCTGGACCAGCACAGCGATCACCCTGCTGGATGCCGATGCGAACCGCAGCGCCGACACGCACCTGCATGTGTTCCCGCTGCCCGTCGAGTGGGGCATCGACCTCTACCTCAAGGACGAATCGGTGCACCCGACCGGTTCGCTCAAGCACCGCCTCGCGCGCTCGCTGATCCTCTACGGGCTCGTCAACGGCCGCATCCATGAGGGAACGACGCTGGTCGAGGCATCCAGTGGATCGACGGCCGTCTCCGAGGCGTACTTCGCCCGGATGCTGGGGCTCGACTTCGTCACGGTGGTCCCCCGCTCGACGAGTCCGGAGAAGATCGAGCTCATCGAGTTCTACGGCGGGCGCTGCCACTACGTCGACCGAGCCCCCGACATGTACCCCGAGGCCGAGCGCCTCGCCGCCGAATGCGGCGGGCACTACCTCGACCAGTTCAGCTATGCCGAGCGGGCGACGGACTGGCGCGGGAACAACAACATCGCCGAGAGCGTGTTCAGCCAGATGGAGCGCGAGCGGCATCCGATCCCGTCCTGGATCGTCGTGGGCGCCGGCACCGGCGGCACCAGCGCGACCTTCGGCCGGTACGTCCGCTATCGGCGGCACGACACGAAGGTCGCCGTCGTCGACCCGGAGGGCTCCGCCTTCTACGGCGGCTGGAGCACCGGCGCGTCCGACCACACGACCGGGCGGCCGAGTCGCATCGAGGGCATCGGGCGCCCACGTGTCGAGCCGTCGTTCGTCCCCGGCGTGATCGACGAGATGCTGCAGATTCCGGATGCCGCCTCCATCGCGGCGATCCGGCTGCTGCAGGAGCGGACGATGCACTGGGCGGGCGGCTCGACAGGCACCAACCTCGTCGGCGCCTTCCGACTGATCGCGCGCATGCGCGCGGCAGGCGAGACCGGCAGCGTCGTCACCCTGATCTGCGACGGCGGCGCCCGCTACGCCGGCACGTACTATTCGGACGACTGGGTCGCAGCCCAGGGCTGGGATCTCGCACCGCACCGCGCGCAGATGGATCGGTTCCTCTCGACCGGCGTCTGGGACGCGTGAGGGCTACGCTTCTGCCATGACAACGCTCATCCTCACCGTCGTCGGTTCGGATCGTCCTGGGCTCGTCGCGGCCGTCGCCGATATCGTCGACGAGCACGGCGGCAACTGGGAGAACAGCCAGCTCGCCGAACTGGCAGGCGCGTTCGCGGGCGTGATCCAGGTATCCGTGCCCGATGGCAGCCGTGCAGATCTGACGGCCGCGCTGCGCGAGCTGGACGGCCTGCTGACGGTCACGGTGCACGCCGGTTCGGATGCCGCGGGCGACGCGCCCGCTCGGCCGATCACCCTTCAGATCCTCGGCAACGATCGTCCGGGGATCGTCCGGGAGGTCTCGGCCGTGCTGCGGACGCACGAACTCAGCATCGACACGATGACGACCGAGACCCGGGATGCCGCCATGGCCGGAGGGCGCCTGTTCGAGGCATCCGTCGTCGCCGAAGTGCCGGAGTCGGTGGATCTGGACGCACTGCGCGCGGACCTCGAGCGTCTGACGACCGAGCTCCAGGTCGACATCACTCTGACGTAGCCGCCCGGGTCCGGCATCCTGCCGACCGCCGAACACCGCCCGCCCAGACCTCTCCCTGATGGCGAAGCCCCGTCGTATTCACGACGGGGCTTCGCCATTGCCGAGAGGTCTCGCGAACGCGAGGAATGCGCGACCTGCGCGAGCGTCAGACCAGGCGGGCCTTCGGCGAGACGCCGTAGGTGTCCTCGGCATCCGAGAAGACGACGTCGCCCAGCGCGGTGTCGATCGCGGCGAGCGTGTCGGCATCCAGCGTCACGCCGGAGGCCTTGACGGTGTCGGCCAGCTGCTCCGGGCGGGATGCCCCGACCAGCGCCGCTGCGACGTTCTTGTTCTGCAGCACCCAGGCGATCGCGAGCTGCGGCATGGTGAGCCCGGCCTGCTCCGCGATCGGCTTGAGGCGCTGGACCGCCGACAGCGTGTCGTCGTTCATGAATCGCTTGATGAATCCGGCGCCGCTCTTCTCATCCGTCGCGCGGGAGCCCTCCGGCACCGGCTGCCCCGGCAGGTACTTGCCGCTGAGCACACCCTGCGCCATCGGCGACCAGACGATCTGCGAGATGCCCAGCTCTTCGGATGCCGGGACGACCTTCCCCTCGATCACACGGTGCAGCATCGAGTACTGCGGCTGGTTCGAGATGAGCTGGATGCCGAGCTGCTTGGCGAGTGCGTGCCCGTCGCGCAGCTGCTCAGCCGTCCACTCCGAGACGCCGATGTACAGCGCCTTGCCCTGCCGCACGACGTCGGCGAACGCCTGGAACGTCTCCTCCAGCGGCGTCTCGTAGTCGTAGCGGTGGGCCTGGTAGAGGTCGACGTAGTCGGTGCCGAGGCGCTCGAGCGAGCCGTTGATCGACTCGAAGATGTGCTTGCGGCTCAGACCGGTGTCGTTCGGCCCCTTGGGGCCGGTCGGGAAGTAGACCTTGGTGAAGATCTCGAGGCTCGCGCGACGCTGCCCCTGAAGCGCCTTTCCGAGCACGACCTCGGCGGCCGTGTTGGCGTACGTGTCGGCCGTGTCGAACGTGGTGATTCCGGCATCCAGAGCGGCGTGCACCGTCTTGACCGCAGCGTCGTCGCCGACCTGCGATGCGTGCGTCACCCAGTTGCCGTAGGTGATCTCGGAGACCTTCAGACCGCTGTTGCCCAGAAAACGATATTTGACCATGCGTCAACGCTAGCGGCGGCCAGCGCCCTGCGGATTCGATTCGGGCAGATTCGTCATGTCGACCATCGCGACGTAATCGAACTCCTGGAACTCCGCGACCTCCGGCACCCATCGCTCGGCGACGAACGCCACATGCGTCGGATGGGTGTCGTACGCCGTGTACGCGCCCTCATCGGCGAAGAACATCGAGAACTGGAATGTCAGGTCGCTCTTCGAGCCGACCTGCGCGTGGATGCGGAAGTCCTCGACGCCCGGGATGGATGTCAGAGCGGTGTGCGCATCGCGGAGGAAGGCCGTCTCGGCGGCGGAACCCGTCGGGTGGTTCAGGCGGAACGTGACGGTGTGCTGGAGACGGGGCATGAGATCATCCTGGCATCGTGTGCCGGACGCGGGCCGCTCCGGGACATGTTGCACCGGGAATCCTCTCCGCCCGCGAGCATCCCGTTCTCGACAGCATCGCGTCCCGGACCGACTGCCCTACCGCCGTCAGAGCCCGGCGCGGTACTCCCGCCAGGCTTCGCCGAGACGGCGCACGCCCTCGGTCAGGACGTCGTCGGGTGCGGTGAAGGGGATCCGGATGTGGTCGTCCGGAGATGTGGATGCCGCGAACTCGGCGCTGCCCGCGACCGAGACGCCGTGGACGGCGGCGACCCGAGCGAACGCATCCGCAGACCCCGCCGGGATCTGCGCCCACAGCGACAGCCCTCCGCGCGGCGTCTGGAACGTCCACTCGGGCAGGTGCTCGGCCAACAGCCGCAGCAGGAGATCGAGGCGATCCCCGTGGGCGTGGGAGACCTCGCGCTTCAGTTCGGCTGCATGTGCCAGCAGGTCGCTCGCGAGCAGCTGAGCCGGAACACTCGACGACTGGTCGGCGAGCTGTCGCGCTCCGCGCAGCCGACGCACGAGCACAGGGTCCGCGCGCAGCCACCCGATCCGCAGCCCTGCCCACGCCCACTTCGACACCGATTCGACCACGATCACCGGTGCGTCCGGCCGCTCCGCCGCGAGCGTCGGCGGAACGACGCCGTCGAACGAGACATCGGCGAGCACCCGGTCCTCGACGATCGGCACGCCGTACTGCGCTGCGAGGTCTGCGACGCGCCGACGGGCCTGTGCGGGCAGGCGCGTGCCGGTGGGGTTGTGATGGTGCGGGTTCAGTGCCACCAGGGCTGGGCGCAGACGCGCCATCGCGACCTCGAGAGCGGCGGGGTCGAGACCGTCCGGACCCATCGGGATGCCCTGGACACTGCCACCGCGCAGCGTGACCGAGTCGGTCACACCGGGCCAGGTCACCTCCTCGGCCAGCACGACATCGCCGGGGCCGACCAGCGCGTTGACGACGAGACTGATCGCCTGCTGCGCGCCATGCGTGACGAGGATCTGCTCCGGAGTGGTCGGGGTGCCGCCGGCGACGAGCATCCCGGCGATCTGCTCGCGAAGCATCGGCAGACCCGCCGGATCCGTCTCCGGAAGCAGCGCGAGATCGAGTCGCGGCTTGTGATTGCGGATGAGCTCGACCGCCGTCGGCGGAATCAGCGGCACCGACCGCAGCAGGTCGATCGCGTTCGGCAGGGACGAGAACAGCGCCTCTCCCCGACCGGCTCTCCCGGGTTGGGAGACCGGTGATCCGGCGATGCGGGTTCCGCTGCCCTGGCGCCGCTCGACCGCGCCGCGCTCGGTCAGATCGGCGTAGGCGGCGACGACGGTGCCTCGCGACACCGCGATCGCGGCCGCCAGGGTGCGTTCCGCCGGGAGCCGGTCGCCGGGGCGCAGCTCCCCCGTTTCGACCAAGGCCCGGATGCCGTGCGCCAATCTGCCCGACAGCGTGCCGTCGCCTTGCGCCCATCGTCCGAGACGGGCGGCGAGGGCTGTCGAATCGACGATGGCCGTCCGGTGGTCCACCAGGCGCTGATTGGCACTGTCATCACGACTCATATTCATGAATTCTGGTCCAATGATCCACCCGATGCCGACCGATTCGCCATTCAAAGAGCCAATTGCGAGCGATTGGACCATCGAGGCGCTCCTGGAATGGTTCGCCGCCGATGACACTCGCCTGAGCGACTCCACCGTGCGCGCACCGCTGCGTGCCATCGAGGAGTCGCTGACCGGCTCCCGGTGGACGCTCGACCTGGACGCATCGCTCTCCGGTGCCCGGTTGACGCGTGAGCCCGCGGTCATCAGCCTGGTGCGATCGATCGCACTGCATGTGTCGCGGCATCCGGCGCTGCGGGCCCGGACCGTGTCCGAGGTGCTGCGCGAGCGTACTCGGGTCGCAGAATCTGCCGTTCCGACGCGGTCTTAGCGGCAGAATTCGCGACCTGAATGGGCGCGCGGGCGCGGGGGGTGCGCGGGCGCAGGGGCGCGGGGGCGCGGGCGCGGGGGTGCGCGGGCGCGCGGGTAGCAAGCTGCGATCGGGATCGGCGCGAGCACGCGCGCTACGATCCGCACGGCCGAGCACCCCGAGCGGATGACCGCGGCCGGATCACACCGAAAGCATCCGCCTGATGGCCGACTCCCCCGCCGCGAGCGCCGAGTCGAGAGCGAAGTGGCCGGCCGCGCACAGCGTGCCGAGACCGTGGATCAGGCCCCACAGCGCCACCGCATCCGTCTCGTTCTCGAGTCCGGCGGCGACGGCGGCCGCCCCCAGTGCGTCCTCGAGCTCGGTGATCAGCGGCGCCATCGTCGCGCTCGGATGGCCGGGCACGCACACCGTCGGGTCGTAGATGACATCGAACCCGTTCGGGTTCTGCACCGCGTACCGGATGTACGCACCACCACCGGCGATCAACGCGGGCACCGGAGAGTCCGCGTCGGCGATCGCCGTGCGGACAGCGGCGACGAGGTCGGCCATGCTGCGCTCGGCGAGCACCTTGAGCAGCCCCTGCCGATCTGCGAAGTGGTGGTAGGGCGCGTTGTGACTGACATTGGCCGAGCGTGCGACCTCGCGCAGGCTGATCTCCTGCGCGGGCTTCTCCTCGAGCAGCCTCATCGCCGCCGCTTCCAGCGCGTGCGCGAGATCGCCGTGATGATAGGCCGTTCGAGAAGTTGACACGAGCAACATTGTCTCTTATGTTGACACTGTCAAGCAAATGGACACTGTCAACATAGGAGATCTCATGACCACCGCGCTGATCATCGACGGCCACCCGGACGCCCGCTCGCTCACCGCCGAACTCGCCCGTCGCTACGCCGCAGGACATGGCGACGCACGGGTGCTGGCTCTGCGCGACCTGGACTTCGATCCGCACCTGCGCTTCGGCTACCGGGAGCGGATGCCGCTCGAATCCGACCTCGCCGAGGCGAAGAGCGCCCTGCACCAAGCGGAAACCGTCGTCGTCGCGACGCCGCTCTGGTGGGGGTCGGTTCCGGCGGTGCTCAAAGGGTTCTTCGACCGCGCACTGCTCCCGCAGCAGGAGTACCGCTACACGAAGCTCGGCCTCCCCGAGGGCCTGCTCGATGCGCGCCGCGGCCGGCTCATGCTGCTCGCCGACACCCCCTGGTACGCGGCGCCCTTCACGGGGCTGCCCGCGCAGACGCAGGTCGCCCGCAACACCCTCCGCCTCTGCGGCATCCGTTCCGTGCGCACGCACCGGATGCTGGGCGTGAAGGATGCCGGGCCGGAGCGGATCTCGACCTGGCTCGACCGCGCCGAGCGTCTCGGTGCACGCGATTCACGCGTCAGCGCTCCCGTTCGGGTCGCAGAATCTGCCGTTCTGACGCGGGCTTAGCGACAGAACTCGCGACCTGAACCGCGCGCGTGCGCGCAGAACGACAGATTCTGCGACCTGAGCGACCGGACGACGGTCGACCGGCTGGCGACTCGACCGCCGGAAGTCGGGGATCAGACGGCTGCGGCCGCCGCCTCGTCCTCGGTGGTCGCGACGAGCTGACCGCAGGCTCCGTCGATCTCCTTGCCTCGGGTGTCGCGGAGAGTCGTCGGGATGCCGGCGTCGTTGAGCCGGCGCACGAACTCGTTCTGCACCGATACGTCCGACGACGTCCAGATCGATCCGGGCGTCGGGTTCAACGGAATCGGGTTCACGTGCACCCAGCCGCGGCCGCGGGCGTTGAGCTTGTCCGCGAGGAGATCGGCGCGCCAGGCGTGGTCGTTCATGTCCTTGATGAGCGCGTACTCGATCGACACCCGGCGGCCGGTCTTGTCGAAGTACTCTCGTGCGGCATCCAGAGCCTCGTCGACCTTCCAGCGCGAGTTCACCGGGATGAGCTCGTCGCGCAGCTCGTCGTCCGGCGCATGCAGCGAGAGGGCGAAGGTCACCGGGATGTCCTCGGCGGCGAGCTTGCGGATCGCCGGCACCAGGCCGACGGTTGACACCGTGATGCCTCGCGCGCTCATGCCGAGGCCGTCGGGCTGGGCACCGACCATGGTGCGCACCGCGTGCATGACCCGGTTGTAGTTGGCCATGGGCTCGCCCATGCCCATGAAGACGATGTTGCTGACGCGCTCCATCGAGTGGTCGTCGCGCTTCTTGCCGCCCAGCTCGCCGTTCGCGATCGCACGGTTGGCGCGGACGACCTGCTCGATGATCTCGGCGGCCGACATGTTGCGGGTGAGCCCAGCCTGACCGGTGGCGCAGAACGGGCAGTTCATGCCGCAGCCGGCCTGGCTCGACACGCACAGCGTGATCCGGCCCGGGTAGCGCATGAGGACGGACTCGACGAGCGCTCCGTCGTGCAGACGCCACAGGAACTTGATCGTGTCGCCCTTATCGGTCTCGAGGCGGCGCACCTCGGTCATCAGCGGAGGCAGGAGACCCGTGACGAGTTCGTCGCGGATGCCGGCGGGCAGGTCCGTCATCTCGGCAGGGTCCGAGGTGTAGTGCTTGAAGTAATGGGTCGAGAGCTGCTTGGCGCGGAAACCGGGAAGGCCGAGCTCCTTCACCTTCTCCACACGCTCGGCCGGGGTGAGGTCGGCCAGGTGCACCGGCGGCTTGCCGCGCTTCGGGCTGGCGAACTGCAGAAGCGGCCTGCCCTCGGCATCCTTCTTCTGAGTCCAGCCTTCGGTCGTGGGCCGCACCTGCGGCGTGCCGGATGCCGCGCGCGCCGTCGTGGGACGCACAGCGCCGGTCTTGCGCGGCGCACGGGAGGTCTCGGTCATACCTTCCAGGGTACGGCGTCACGGCTGGGAGACCGCGGGATCCGCGGCATCCGTAGACTGGCGGCGTGGAATGGCTGTGGATCGCACTCGGCGTCGTGGGCGCCATCGTCCTGTTCTCGGTTGTCGGCAAGTCGATGCGACCGACCGTTCCGCCGACACCGACGGCGGGCGCGACCGTGATCGCGTCCGACCCTGCGGTCACGTCCGAGATCGACCGCCTCGTCGCTGAGGGGAACAAGATCCAGGCCATCAAGCTGCTGCGCGACAGCACGCCGGGGCTCGGTCTCCGGGAGGCGAAGAACCGGATCGACGCCTGGTCGCCTCATGCTCCGGCCACGAGCGCGACCCCTGTTGCGGCGTCGACTCTGCCCGCCGATGCGATCGCCGAGATCGACGCGCTCGTCGCCGCCGATCGCAAGATCGAGGCGATCAAGGTGCTGCGCGCGCACACCGGCTGGGGGCTGAAGGAGTCCAAGGATCGCATCGATGCCTGGGGCGCCGCATCCCGCTGATCCGCGGAAGCAGGACGCCGTCGGCCGGGCGCGACAGCGCGAGGGCCACGACAGCGCCGATGGTGACGGGACCGCCGCGCCGTCGCTGACGGTGACGAGGCCGCCACGCCGTCTCCACCGGTGAGATGACCACCGCGCCGACGCTGCGGCGAGGGTCCTGGCCGCCTCCAGCCCTACTGCGCCGCTGCGGCCTTCGCGTCCGCGGCCTCCGCCTCCGCCTCCGACTCCGACTCCTACTCCGACGCCGCCGTAGCCCTCTCCGCCGTAGCCCTCGCCGCCGTAGCCTTCACCGACACGGCGATCCAGGCCCGCAGCAGCTGCGGGACGACGACGTACACCGACAGCGGCACCACGACGAGCGTGAGAACGAGCGCTCGCAGCGCGACGGGCCAACCCTCGGTGAGCGGCGCGAGCGCGTAGAGGCCGATCGTGACGAGCGGGAAGATCGCGATCCAGGTGATCAGGGCACGAACGTGGACCGAGACGGGGGCGGTGGGTGCCGACATGAGAAGCCCTCTTTCCAACTGACTGGTTGGCTACAGTGAACCACAGTCGATCCTTCATAGCAACTGAACAGTTGGAATAGGATCGATCCGTGCCCTATACGCCGGAGGAGACGAAGCGGCGACTGCTGGCCGCCGCCGTGGACGAGTTCAGCGCCAACGGCCTTGCCGGAGCGCGCGTGGATCGGATCGCCCAGGCGGCCGACGCCAACAAGGAGCGGATCTACGCGTACTTCGGCGACAAGGAGGGGCTGTTCGGCGCCGCGCTCGAGTCGACCCTGCTCGCCGTGATCCATGCGGTTCCGATCGCCGGCGAGGGCGTGGACGCCGTGCTCGACTACGCCGCCTCGGTGTTCGACTACCAACTCGCCCATCCAGAGCTCCCACGCCTGCTCGCCTGGGAGGGGCTGGAACGCACCACGCCGGTCGCCTTCGATGCGCGCTCTCTCGCGCACTCCCGCAAGATCGCCCAGATGCGCGTCGTCCTGCCGGGGCTCGACGAGGCGACCGCCGCCGAGCTCCTGCTGACGATCGTGACCCTGTCCGACGGCTGGCAGGTGTTCCGGTCCATCGATCAGCTGTACAGCGGCGGCCGAACCCACCTGCCGGAGCGGATCGCCGCGCGCCGAGCATTCGTGCTGCGCACGGTGCGCTCGCTGGTCGAGTCGCTCGTCGCGGAGTCGGCTGAGGATGCCGCGGCGCGAGGCCGCAACGCATGATCGAGCTCACTCCCCTCGCCTGGTCTCTGCTCGGCCTCGCTGCACTGGTCGCCGGCCTCGGCAAGACGGCGATCCCCGGAAGCGCGACCGTGTCCGTGGTGCTGTTCGCCGCGGTGCTCCCCGCACGCACCTCGACCGCCGCGATGCTCCTGCTGTTCATCGTGGGCGATGTGTTCGCGCTCATCGCCTACCGCCGGCACGCGCACTGGCCGACGCTGGTGCGGCTCGCGCCGGCGGTCGTCGCCGGACTGGTCCTGGGATTCCTGTTCCTCGCGTACGGCGACGACGGCATCGTGCGTCGTGCGATCGGGGTCATCCTGCTGCTGATGATCGCGGTGACGCTGTGGCGCCGTCGTCGGGCCGCGAAGGCCGTGGGCGGCCCCCTGCTCGGCATGACCTACGGCACGCTGGCCGGTTTCACCACGATGGTCGCCAACGCCGGCGGCCCGGTGATGTCGATGTACTTCCTCGCAACCCGCACGCCCGTGCAGGTGTTCCTCGGCACGTCTGCCTGGTTCTTCGCGATCGTGAACCTCGTGAAGGTGCCCTTCCTCGCGGGCATCGGGCTGTTCACCCCCGAGGTCCTGTTGATGGACCTGCTGCTCACGCCGTTGGTCGTCGTCGGCGCGCTCGTCGGCTTGAAGCTCGCGAAGCGGATGCCGCAGCAGCTGTTCGATCGTCTCGTCATCATCCTGACGATCGTCGGCGCCGCGTACCTGCTGGTCTGAGCCCCGCGCGTCACGGCATCCACCCTCCCACCCGAAGGAACGACGGCTGCCCTGGAGCCGTCAGTCGAGGAAGATGTCCGGGAACAGCGCGCTGTCCGGGGTGCCGGGGATGGCGGCGTAGCCGGAGAAGTCAGTCACGCCATCCGCCTCGAGCACGTCCTCGACGATCAGACTCTGGCCCGTGTACTCGCGTGCCGGCTTGGTCAGCACCGCGTACGCGGCATCCGCGTAGATCGCAGGCGTCCGGCTGGCCGCCATGACCTTGTCGCCGCCGAGAAGGTTCTGCACTGCGGCCGTCGCGATCGTCGTCCGCGGCCAGAGCGTGTTCGCGGCGATCCCGTCGCGGGCGAACTCGGCAGCGAGGCCGAGCGTCACCATCGTCATCCCGAACTTCGCCAGAGAGTAGCCGGTGTGCGCCCCGAGCCACTTCGGGGTCGGGTTCAGCGGCGGCGACAGCGAGAGGATGTGCGGGTTCTCGGCATCCTTCAGGATCGGAACGGCCGCGCGCGACAGCAGGAACGTGCCGCGCACGTTGACGTCCTGCATCAGGTCGTACTTCTTGGCGCCGAGATCGAGCGAACGCGAGAGGTCGATCACGCTGGCGTTGTTGAGGACGATGTCGATGCCCCCGAACTCGCCGACCGTCTTCAGCACGGCCTCGGTGATGTCGTCGTCCTCGCGCACATCGCCCACGATCGGCAGCGCGTTGCCGCCGGCCGCACGGATCTGCTCGGCGGCAGTGTGGATCGTGCCCTCGAGCTTGGGGTGCGGGGTGTCGGTCTTCGCGAGCATCGCGATGTTCGCGCCGTCTCGCGCGGCCCGCAGCGCGATCGCGAGGCCGATGCCGCGGCTGCCGCCCGACATCAGGATGGTCTTTCCTGCCAGGGTCATGGGAACTCCCGTGTCTTCCGTTCGAATCGCTGTGTTTGCTCGAATCCGGACCATTTCGAGCAAACACAGTTACTCGAACCGGAATGGTTGCTACTTCGGGGCCATGCGGATGGCGCCGTCGAGGCGGATCGTCTCGCCGTTCAGGTACCCGTTCTCGACGATGTGCCGCACGAGAGCGGCGTACTCGTCCGGCCTGCCCAGGCGTGCGGGGTACGGAACCTGCTCGCCGAGCGACGCCTGCGCCGCCTCCGGGAGCCCGGCCAGCATGGGGGTCTCCATGATCCCCGGGGCGATGGTGCAGACCCTGATGCCGTAGCGGGCGAGCTCGCGCGCCACCGGCAGCGTCATCGCATGCACGCCGCCCTTGGACGCTGAATAGGCGGGCTGCCCGATCTGCCCGTCGAATGCGGCGACGCTCGCGGTGTTGACGATGACGCCGCGGTCGCCGGTCGCAGTCGGTTCGGTCTTCGCGATGATCGCGGATGCCTGGGACAGCACGTTGTACGTGCCGACCAGGTTGATGCGGACGATCCGCTCGAAGTCCTCCAGGGACCCAGGGTCGCCCTCGCGGTCGAGCACCTTCGCGGGCGGGGCGATGCCGGCGCAGTTCACGACGATGCGCAGCGGCGCCTCGGTGTTCGCCACGGCGACGGCGGCCGCGGCATCCGCCGGGCTGGTCACATCTCCGGGAGCGAACGCGCCGCCGAGTTCGGCGGCGAGCGCGGCACCGGCGGAGCCGGGCAGGTCGAGCAGCGTGACATGAGCGCCGGCCGCGGCGAGGGCGCGCGCGGTGGCGAGGCCGAGTCCCGAAGCGCCGCCCGTGATGAGGGCGCCCGATCCCTGGATCTGCATGCTGTTCTCCTTCGAACGATCGTGCAACTCAGTTCCAGCTTACGCGGTTCCGAGTCCCACACTTGGCGTCTGGGCGACGTGCGGTGTTGGCTGGGATCATGGACCTGCGTCGCAAGCGAGCCTACGACACCGCCGAAACCTCGGACGGGTGGAGAGTTCTCGTCGACCGACTCTGGCCACGAGGTCTGTCCAAGGAGCGCGCCGCGATCGATCTCTGGGCCAAGGACACCGCACCGAGCCCGGATCTGCGCAAGGCATGGCACGCCGCGTCCGACGCCGAATGGGACGCGTACGCCGACCGGTACCGCGCCGAACTCGCGCACGAGACCGCGCCGGCCCTGGCCGCGCTCGCCGATGAGCTGCGGACCCGCCAGGTCGTCACCCTCGTCTACGCCGCGCACGATCCGGTGCACAATCATGCGGTCGTCCTGGAAGACGCGCTGCGGGAGCTGCTGTGAGCATCCCGTCCGCGTCGACAGCGGTCCCGGAGCGCGTGCGGGTGCTCGCCCGCGGCGCCTCCCTCACGCCGGTATGGGAGAACGGCCTCGGCGGCCTGACGTTCCGCACCGACGATGCCCGGTACATCAAATGGGGCCCGCACGATCTCGAGGCCAACATGCGCGACGAGGCCGAGCGGATGCGGTGGGCGCGACAGTGGGCGGCGGTGCCGGAGGTTCTCGAGCAGGGGCAGGATGCCGCGCACGAGTGGCTCGTCACTTCGGCGATCCCTGGTCGCAGCGCCGTCGACCCGCGCTGGATCGCGGAGCCGGCCGCCGCCGTGCGCGCGGTCGGCGAAGGACTTCGGATGCTGCACGACGCGCTTCCCGTGGAGGAGTGCCCGTGGGAGTGGAGCGTTGCCAGCCGCTTCGCGAACGCCGAGCGCCGCGGCATCCGGCTTCCCGATGTCCTGCGCGAGGCGCCGGGGATCGACCGTCTCGTGGTGTGTCATGGCGATGCCTGCATGCCCAACACCCTGCTCGACGAAGCCGGTCACCCGATCGCCCATGTCGATCTGGCCGCGCTCGGCACCGGAGACCGGTGGGCGGACATCGCCGTCGCGTCGATGAGCACCGAGTGGAACGTCGGCCCCGGCTTCGACGACCTGCTCATCGAGGCGTACGGCGTCGAACCCGACCACGAACGCCTGGTCTACTACCGCGACCTGTGGAACGCGGGCTGATTCAGGCCCCTACGAACCGGAAGGTCCCGACGGCCACCGCGGCGGCGATCGACACCGCCATGATCGCGAGTCCCCCGGCGAGTGCCACGGCATCCCTGCTGTGCAGACGAGACGGGCGCGCCCAGGTCCGCTCGATGCCGGAGCCGAAGCCACGGGCCTCCATCGCCATCGCGAGCTTGGTACCGCGGCGCACGGCGAACACCAGGAGCACGAAGGCCATCGAGAAGAACCTCCGGATGGCTCCCGTGTCGCCGACCCCGCGCGCTCGACGAGCGAGCCCCATCGTGCGCCAGTCGTCGATGAACAGGCCGAGCATCCGCGCACCGGCCAGGATGCCGAGCACGAACCGGCTCGGCAGCCGGGCGACCTGCGCGAGGGCGTCGGCGAGCTCGGTCGGGTCGGTTCGGCCGAACAGCAGGATCGTCGGCAGGCCCAGCGCCACCACGCGCAGGCTGACGGCGATCGCGAGCTCGATCGAGTCGTCGCTGATCGTGACGAATCCGAAGCTCCAGTAGATCTGGCCCGCCGGCTCGGCATAGAGCAGCATGCTGATCCCGGCGATCGGAGCGAAGATCACGATCGGCAGCAGGCGCCTGACCACGGTGCCGAGCGTCAACCCGGTGAGCGGCAGGCACAGCAGCTGCAGTGCGATCGCCACGAGGGCGCTCGTCACGTCGATCGACGCGAACAGCGGCACGGACAGCGCGAGGGCGAGCACCAGCTTCGTCACGGGATTGACCCCGTCGAGCCACGCCGCCCGTTCGTCCGCGTCGAGCCCGTCTCCATGGCGCGAACGACCGGTTTCCGTGCCAGAACCCGTGCCTTCGCGCCGTACCGGCGCGTTCTCCGGGGCGGTCATGCGCGCACCCGGCTCTCCAGTGCGATGCGGTGCCCGCCGAGATGACGGATCACGCCCTCGTCGTGGGTGACGGCGACGATCGACCGCCCGCGGGCGATCTCCTCCTGAAGCAGTGCGACGAGCGAGATCCAGCCGCGACGGTCCTGCCCGAAGGTCGGTTCGTCGAGCACGATCACCTCGGGGGATGCCGCCAGCACCGTCGCCACCGACAGTCGGCGCTTCTGCCCGCCCGACAGTGTGAACGGGTTGGCGAGTGCGAGCGGGGCGAGCCCCAGTCGCTCCAGGAGTCCGTCGACCACGGCATCCGTCCGCGCCCGATCCCAGCCGAGCGCCTTCGGACCGACAGCCAGCTCGTCGCGCAGCGTCTGGGTGAGGAACTGATGCTCCGGTTCCTGGAACACCGTCCCGATGCGGGTCAGCAGTTCGCGCGACGACCACCGGAACGGGCGGCGGCCGGAGCGACCGGCCAGATCCTGCGCGGCGGCCACTTCGCCGGAGCGCTCGGGCAGAAGCCCCGCGAGGGTGAGCGCGAGTGTGGACTTCCCGACGCCGTTGGGCCCCGAGATGACCGTCGCAGTGCCGCGGGGAACGACGACGTCGAGCCCGGCCTGGACGATCGTGCGCGGCTCGCGTGCGATCGCGAGGCCAGACGCCGAGAGGATGGCCGGGCCCGTGGCCGGGTCGAGTTCCGGCAGCGTGATCGATGAATCCGGGACCCACACTCCGGCCTCGGCGAGCGCTGCGCCGTGCTCGGCGAACACCCGAGCCGGCGCCCCGTCGGCCAGCAGCCCGCCGTCGGCTGCGAGCACGATGACGCGGGTCATGAGGTCGGCCCACACCGGCGTGCGGTGCTCGACCACGACGAGCGTCGCACCGGTCGCTTCGACCGCGCGCTCGACGCTCGCCCGCACCTCCCGCACCCCCGCAGGGTCGAGGTTCGCTGTCGGCTCGTCCAGCAGCAGCAGACCCGGCCGCATCGCGAGCGCGCCGGCGAGCACGAGCCGCTGCTTCTGCCCGCCGGACAGCGCCTTGGTCGGTCGCTTCAGCGGCACATCGAGCCCGGTCGCCTCGAGCGCTTCGGCGACTCGACCGGGGATCTCGGATGCCGGAACGCCGAGGTTCTCGCATCCGAACGCGATGTCGTCGCCGACCTTGGACAGCACGATGCCGGCATCCGGATCCTGCAGGACCAGACCTGTCCGTCCGCGCGCGGACTCCGGGGCGGCTCCGTCGACCAGCAGCGAGCCGGTGCGCACGCCCTCATCGGCGTCGCCGAGGACCCCGGCGAGGCCGGCGAGGAGCGTGGACTTCCCGGCCCCTGAGGCCCCGAGCAGCAGGACCCGTTCGCCCGGCTCGATCGTGAACGACACGTCGCTGACGGCCGGCAGCTTCCGGCCCGCGTAGCGCCATCCCCAGCCCGTGGCCTGAACGCGCACCGGGGCGTTCATGACCACTCAGACCTCTCGGACGAGTTCTCGCCCCGCCGCGAAGCGATTCAGCGCGCCCGTGACGGCCAGTGCCCGCACGAGCAGCCACCCGACGACACCGGCCAGGAGGGCTCCCGAGATCACGAGAGTCGTCAGGTAGATCGCGTTGAACTCGACCGACTTGAGGATGTTCGGCGAGCTCCCTCCGAACAACTCCCACACCCACGCGCCGATCGCAGCGCCGATGCCCGCCAGCATTGCGACCGCGATGCCGAAGCGACGGTAGAAGAACAGCGCGAAGACGAGCTCGGCGCCCAGTCCCTGTGCCACGCCCGACACCACGGTGCCGACGCCCCAGACGTTGCCGATCAGCATCGAGACGATCGCGGCGACGACCTCGACGACGAAGGCCGCTCCGGGTTTGCGGATCACGAGACCGCCGATCACGCCGCCGATCAACCAGATCCCGACGGCGATGCCGCCCAGCCCTGGGGTCAGGGCGTCGGCTGCGCCGAACCAGGCGCCCCCGACGATGTTCCAGCCCCAGAACAGCAGACCGATCGCGACGCCGAGGACGGCGGCGACGACGATGTCGACGACGCGCCACCGCAGCGGGTGTGCGGATGCGGTGGTGCTCGCCTCTTCGGAAGCGGATGCGGACGTGGACGTGCTCATCAGATCTCCTCCCTGCGCCGGCATGATCCGGATCAGGTTCGACGGTCGAAGCGCGGATCGCTTCCTCTCAGCCCGGCTCGCCGGACTCCCGTGGGTTGTGCGCTCGATCTTACTCCTCGGCGAATACGGCATTGTCACATGCGGATTCGGTACCGTATTCGAGTGACCCTCGATGATCAGACCGACGGCGGCGCTGCCCTCACACGCCGCGAGCACCGTCGACGCACCGGGGCCATTCCCGTCACGACGGATGCCGACGTCGTCGCCGAGGCGGAACGGGTGACCCGCTCCGCATCCGCAGCCGACGCCCCCGCGGAACCTGCGCCGGTCGAGGAAACTGCCCCGGTCGATGATGACGCGACCCGGCCGGTCGACACCGTGGGGCCCGTCGCAGTCGATCCGGATGCCGAGGCGGATCCGCCCGTGGCGGCCGGTGCGCCCGGTGCCCCCGTCGCAGCCGATCCGGATGCCGAGCTCGCCACGCTGCTCGCCGCCCAGGACGAGCCACCGCAGCCGGCGGCCGCGTGGGCCGATCAGAACTCACCCGCGACGGCCCTGACCTGGGTGGATCCGATCGCCGTCGAGGCCGCCACTCAGGCGGCGCTGCTCGACACGGCATCCGACGGAGATGACGGCCCCGACCTGCTGGTCGGCGCCCCGCAGCGCGGATTCCTGCAGCCCGGCATCCTCGTGCCGCTGGGGACCCTGGTCGCGCTCGGAGTCGCGTATGTCGGCACCACCCTGCTGTGGCCGCTCCACGAGCTTCCGCCGATGATCGAGGCGAGCACCGTCGCCCCCGTCGGCGCCGAGGCGGCCGCCATCACGTGGCCGGCCGTCGGCAGCGCCGGCGTCAGCGTCGAGGGTGTGAGCACGGCGTCGTCGACGACCGAGTCCGCCCCCATCGCCAGTGTGACCAAGGTCGTCTCGTCTCTGATGGTGCTCGAGGCCCTTCCGCTGCAGCCCGGCGAGCAGGGACCGGAGTACGCCTTCGACAACGGAGACTCGAGCGAGTTCTGGACGTACCTGCGCGACGACCAGTCAGCCCTGGACGTGCCCGTCGGCGGAGTGCTGACCGAGTACCAGATGCTCCAGGGCATCCTGCTCGGATCGGCGAACAACTACATCGACCGGCTCGCCGAGGAGATCTGGGGATCGGACCGAGAGTTCGCCGCAGCGGCCGACGCGTGGCTGTCCGCGCGCGGCCTGAACGACATCACGATCGTCACCCCCTCCGGACGCAACGAGAACAACGTCGCTTCCCCCGCCTCCCTCACGGCCCTGGCGTCGATCGCGATGGCGAACCCCGTGTTCGCCGAGATCGTCGGCACGCCGTCCGTCGACCTGCCGGGAGCGGGTCTCGTCACGAATTCGAACGGCCTCCTCCCCGAACCGGGGTTCGTGGGCGTGAAGACCGGGTCCCTCGACGGCGACTACAACCTGCTCAGCGGCAAGGACGTCCCTGTCGGTGACGCGACGGTGCGCATCTATGCCGCTGTTCTCGGCCAGGAGAACGATGAGTCACGCCTTCAGGCGAGCCGCGACCTGTATGCGCAGGTCGAAGCGCAGCTGCAGGCACAGGGTCCGGCCGTGACCGCAGACACGGTCGTCGGTCGGGTCAGCACGCCGTGGGGCGCCTCCGCCGACATCGTGACGGATGCCGACGCGTCCGTCGTGCTCTGGAACTCGGCAGCCCCGACGGCCGAGGTCGCGTTCGATCTCGGCGAGACCAGGGATGCCGATGCCGCCGTCGGGACGATGACGGTCGCGGGCCCGGTGAACACCGTGGAGGTTCCGGTAGTCCTCGCCGAGGACCTCGAGGGTCCGAGCCCGTGGTGGCGCCTCACGCATCCCCTCGAACTGCTCGGCATCACCGCCTGACGAGCGGCCGGCGTCTCCGCGAAAGGTCGCACATCGCCGCCTCCGCACGAGGCAGGCGACCACACGCGCCCCCTCCCGGACCGCAGCGCACCCCACCGCGCACGCCAGAGGTCGCAGATCGCCGGCTCGACGCGCGGGACGCGCTCGACGCGCGGGACGCGACCATGTGCGGCCCCTCCCGGGCCGCCAGTGCCGGCGGGCCGCCGGCGTCACCGGGTCGCCGGCGCTGCCGGGAACGACGAAGGACCGCCACCTGTCGGTGACGGTCCTCCGTGAACCGGGTCAGGCCTGTTCGGACTCGGACTCGGCTACCGTCTCAGCGGCGGCTTCGGCCTCATCGGCGTCGCCCGTGACGACCACGGGGGTCGATGAGGTGAGCGCCTCTTCGGCGTCGATGTCGGTCGCCGCCTGCTCGAACTGGGACTGGTACAGACGCCAGTAGGCGCCCTGTGCGGCGATGAGCTCGTCGTGCGTGCCCTTCTCGACGATGTCGCCGTGCTCCATCACGAGGATGAGGTCGGCGTCGCGGATCGTCGAGAGACGGTGCGCGATCACGAATGACGTCCGCCCCTGTCGCAGCGCCGCCATGGCGTGCTGCAGCAGCAGCTCGGTGCGGGTGTCGACCGCGCTCGTGGCCTCATCGAGGATGAGGATCGAGGGCTGCGCGACGAACGCGCGTGCGATCGTGATGAGCTGTCGCTCACCCGCCGACACATTCGACGCGTCCTCGTCGAGGACCGTCTCGTAGCCGTCCGGCAGCGCGTGCACGAACCGGTCGACATACGTCGCCTTGGCCGCTGCGAGCACCTCGTCGTCCGACGCCGTCGCACGACCGTACCGGATGTTCTCCAGGATCGAACCGGCGAAGAGCCACGGGTCCTGCAGCACCATTCCGGTCCGCGAGCGGAGGTCCGAACGGGTGAGGTCGGCGATGTCCTGACCGTCGAGCAGGATGCGTCCGCCGCTGAGCTCGTAGAAGCGCATGATCAGGTTGACCAGCGTCGTCTTACCGGCGCCGGTCGGGCCGACGATCGCGACGGTCTGCCCCGGCTCCACCCGGAACGACAGATCCTTGATCAGCGGACGCTCCGGCGTGTACGAGAACGACACGTTCTCGAACTCGATGACGCCCTTGCCGTCCTTGAGCTCGGGCGCGTTCTCGGCGTCAGCCTCCTGCTCGTCGGCATCCAGGAAGTCGAACACCCGCTCGGCGGAGGCTGTGCCGGACTGCACGACCGCAGCCATGCCGCCCAGCTCGCTCAGCGGCTGCGTGAACTGCTGCGAGTACTGGATGAACGCCTGGACGTCACCGAGACGGAGCTGGCCGCTGGCGACCATCAGGCCGCCGAGCACTGCGATGCCCACGTAGGTGAGGCTTCCGACGAAGGTCATGGCCGGCATGATGATGCCCGACAGGAACTGCGCCTTGAAGCTCGCCTGATACAGCTCCTCGTTCTCGACCTGGAACTTGTCCAGAGCATCCTGCTCGCGGCCGAAGACCTTGACCAGCGCGTGGCCGGAGAAGGCCTCCTCGACGCGTGCGTTCAGTCGACCGACCTTGCGCCACTGCGTACCGAACGCCTTCTGCGAGTGCGGGCCGATGACGCCGAAGATGACTCCCATCAGCGGCAGGGCGACGAGGGCGACGAGCGCGAGCTGCCACGAGATCGTGAACATCATCCAGAGCACGCCGATCACGGTGAGGATCGAGGTCAGCGCACCCGAGAGCGACTGCTGCATGGTCTGGGTGATGTTGTCGATGTCGTTCGTGACGCGGGAGATCAGCTCACCGCGCTGCACCTTGTCGAAGTACGACAGCGGCAGGCGGTTGATCTTCGCCTCGACGTCCTCGCGCAGGCGCCACATCGTGCGCACCATGATGACGTTGATCACGTAGCCCTGGATCCAGGTGAGCAGCGCCGCGCCGACGTAGATCGCCAGCACCGCGGTGATGATCCAGCGCAGGCGGTCGAAGTCGATGCCGACACCGACCTGGAAGTCGCTGAACGCCGCGACCATGTTCGCGAAGTCGTCCTGGCCCTGGGCGCGGAGCATCTCGACGATCTGCTCCTGCGAGGTTCCCGCCGGCACGCCCGAGTCTCCGAGGCTCTTCGAGATGAAGCCCTCGTAGATGATGTTGGTCGCCTCGCCGAGCACCTTGGGTGCTGCGACGGTGAGGACCACACCGATCGCGCCGAGGATCGAGACGAAGACGAACCACAGGGCGGACGGCTTGAGCAGTCCGATCATGCGACCGAAGCTCTTGCCGAAGTTGTCGGCCTTGCCCGGTGCGACGGCATCCCAGTCGCCCGAGTTCTGGCGCGCCTGCTCCGCGAGTTCGGCCTCGTACTGCTCGTCGGCTGTCAGCTGTTCCGGAGTGCTCATGCGTCCACCCCCAGCTGCGACTCGACGATCTCACGGTAGGTGTCGTTCGACGCCAGGAGCTCCTGATGCGTCCCGACGCCGACCATCGTGCCCCCGTCGAGGACGACGATGCGGTCCGCATCGGTGATGGTCGAGACACGCTGAGCGACAACGATCTTCGTCACCTCCGGCAGCTCTCGCCACAGCGCTTGTCTGAGGCGCGCATCGGTCGTGAGGTCCAGTGCCGAGAACGAGTCGTCGAACACGAGGATCTTCGGCTGGTGCACGATCGCACGCGCGATCGCGAGGCGCTGGCGCTGACCGCCGGAGACGTTCGTGCCGCCCTGGGCGATCCGCGAGTTCAGCCCGTCGGGCATCTCCTCGACGAAATCGCGGCCCTGGGCGATCTCGAGCGCCTTCCAGAGCTCGTCGTCCGTGGCCTCCTCGCGCCCGTAGCGCAGGTTGGATGCGACGGTGCCGGTGAACAGGAAGGGACGCTGCGGGACGAGCCCGATGCTGTCCCACAGTTCCTCGACGTCCGCTTCGCGGACATCGGTGCCGCCGACGCGCACGGCGCCGCCGGTGACGTCGAACAGCCGCGGGATCAGCGAGATGAGGGTCGTCTTGCCCGCACCGGTCGATCCGACGATGGCGACGGTCTCGCCCGGCTCCGCACGGAAGTCGATGCCGCTGAGCACGGGAGACTCGGCGCCGGGATAGGTGAACTCGGCCTTCTCGAACGACACCGCGCCGGGCTCGGGGAACTCCGTCACGCCGTTCTCGGGGCGCTCCAGGGTCGAGGGGACATCCAGCACTTCGCCGACGCGCTCGGCCGAGACCGCAGCGCGCGGGATCATGATCGCCATGAAGCTGGCCATGATGACGCCGCCCATGATCTGACCGATGTACTGCATGAACGCGAACAGCGTGCCGACCTCGACGTTGCCCTCGTTGATCTCGATGCCTCCGAACCAGATCACGGCGACGACCGTGACGTTCAGGATGAGCATGAACAGCGGGAAGAGCAGCACGAACAGCGAACCGATCTTGCGGCCGAGGATCATGATGTCGGTGTTCGCGCCGCGGAACCGCTCCTCCTCGATGTCCTCACGGACGAACGCGCGTACGACGCGGACGCCGGTGAGCTGCTCGCGCATGATGCGGTTGACGTTGTCGAGCTTGCGCTGGTTGCGCCGGAACAGCGGCACCATGCGGCCGATGATGAGCCCCGCGAGGATGAGCAGCACCGGCACGGAGACGGCGATCAGCCAGCTCAGGCCGACGTCCTGCTGGACGGCCATGATGATGCCGCCGATCGCGAGCATGGGCGCCATGACGAACATGGTGGCGCCCATCATGGCCAGCATCTGGACCTGCTGCACGTCGTTGGTGTTGCGGGTGATGAGGGAGCCGGCGCCGAACTGCGACACCTCGCGCTCGGAGAAGCCGCTCACGCGCGAGAACACGTCGGCGCGGATGTCGCGGCCGAGGCTCATGGCCGCGCGGGCCGCGAAATAGGTGGCGATGATCGACGCGGTGATCTGACCGAGCGAGACCATGAGCATGAACGCTCCGGTGCTCCAGATGTAGCCGGTGTCGGCCTGCGCGACACCCTTGTCGATGATGTCGGCGTTCAGCCGCGGCAGGTACAGCGTCGCCAATGCACTGGCGAACTGGAACGCCAGAACGCCGACGAGTAATGGCCAGTATTTGGAGAGATAGCGGAACAGGAGTTTTCCGAGCATGGAGATTCCTTCTGAGCAGCGGACCCGAGTGGGCCATCAGTTAGCGTGCCACGCCCCACGGACATTGCACAGCGCCGGGACGCGTAATCCGCTCAGGGCGAACGATTTCGCCGGTCGGACGGGATATCTGCATCCCGTCCAGGTCAGCCGAACAACGGCGCAGCGGGAACGTACGCCCTGGCCTCGGCGCCGGCATCCGGATCCAGCTCCGCGATCGTCGCCGGCTGCCAATGCGGGGCGCGGTCCTTGTCGACCAATTGCGCGCGGATGCCTTCGACGAGATCCGGGTGATGGTTCACGAACCACAGCACGCGGCGGTACTCACCGGTCAGCGCGTCCCGCAGATCGCCGGTGCGCGCCTCCCGCACGGCATCCAGCGTCACGGCGAGTCCCGTCGGTGCGAGCTCGGCGAGCACGGCCGCGGTCTCGGATGCCGCGGGCTCCGCTCTCTCGGCCAGCCGATGCACGATCTCGCCGATCGAACCCGCCGAGAACACCTCGTCGATCCAGACCCGCTCCGCACGCAGCGAGGACGGCTCAGGGGTCTCGTCGAACAGCAGCACGAGTTCGGCCGGGCCCGTCGGGTCGGCCCGGTAGGCGAGCGCCTCGCGCAGCGCGTCCAGGTTCTCGGACGGCACGTAGTGATCCGCGAGGCCGGTGTACACGGCATCCGATCCGTTGAGCGTGCGCCCGGTGAGTGCGAGGTATTCGCCCAGGCGACCGGGCGCGCGACCCAGCAGGTAGGTGCCGCCGACGTCGGGGGTGAAGCCGATGCGCGTCTCGGGCATCGCGAGCTTCGAGCGCTCCGTCACGATCCGGATGGCCGCGTGGCCGGCCAGACCGATGCCGCCGCCCATCGTGATGCCGTCGGCGAACGCGACCAGGGGTTTCGGGTACTCCGCGATCAGCGCATTCATCGCATACTCGGCGCGGAAGAACTCAGCGGTCCGCTCCGGCTCACCGGCTCGGATCTGGTCGTACAGCGCGCGCACGTCGCCGCCTGCGCAGAGCCCGCGGCCCTCGCCGTCGAGCAGGACGATCTGCACGTCGGTGTCGGTCTTCCACGCCTCGAGGGCTCGAGTGATGTCCTGGATCATCCCGAGGTCGAGGGCGTTGATGGCCTCCGGTCGGTTGAGCGTGATGCGTCCGAGCGCGCCCTCGGTGCAGACGAGGACACGGGATGCTGCGGGCTGATCGGTCACGAGTGCCACGTTACCCGCTGGTGCATTCCGCCCAGATAATGCACGATTTTCCGCGATTTCCGACAAGATAGAGGGGACTGCCCTACAAAGAGAGGTCCCGATGCCCGACGGACAGGTGCTCGAGTTCGACCGGGTCACGAAGCGCTTCAGCGACGTGACCGCCGTTTCCGACTTCTCGGGACGCGTCGAGCCTGGCGTCGTCACCGGCTTCCTCGGCCCGAACGGCGCAGGCAAGACGACGACGCTGCGGATGCTGCTCGGCCAGATCCGTCCGTCCTCCGGCACCGCGACCATCGGCGGCGCGCAGTACGCGGATCTGAAGCACCCGGCGCGTGTCATCGGCGCGATGCACGAGGACCCCGGATTCCGTCCCCGTCGCTCGGTCGAGCGCCACCTCGTCCTGGCGGCGAAGGCGAACGGCATCGCCGCATCGCGCGTCGCCGAGGTGATCTCGTTCGTCGGACTCGACGGCGAGGCGGGCACGCGCATCGGTGCACTGTCGCTCGGCATGCGTCAGCGCCTGAGCGCCGCGACGGCGCTGCTCGGCGATCCGGGCGCGCTCGTGCTGGACGAGCCGGCCAACGGCCTGGATCCCGAGGGGATCCGCTGGATGCGCATGCTCATCCGCGGACTCGCCGACGAGGGGCGCACCGTCCTGGTCTCCTCGCACGTGCTGAGCGAGGTCGAGCAGGTCGCGGACGAGATCCTGGTGATCGCGCATGGACAGCGCAAGTTCGCCGGCTCTCTCGCGTCGTTGGCCGATCCGACTTCGGGTCCGGTCGTGGTGGATGCCGCGGATCGTGCCGGCCTCACGGCCGCATTGACCGCCGCCGGTTTCGAGTTCGAGGTGCTGCGCTCCGGCCTCACCGTGCGCGGCAGCGATGCGAGGACCATCGGAGCCGTGGCCGCTGAAGCGGGCGTCGCCCTCAGCACTCTGCAGCAGCGCGGCCCGACCCTGGAGGACGTCTTCCTCGATCTCGTCAACGATCGGCCCGTCCAGCTGCGTCAGCCGGAGGCTCCGGCTGCGCTGGCAGCCGTGCCCGCTGGTGCGGATGCCGCGGACGAGGCGCCGGTTGCGGATGCCGCGGAGACCGACGCCGGAGACGTGACGGATGATGCCGTCGACGCCGGTACCGAAGAGGTCGTTGCGTCCGAGGCCGTCGCGGAGAACGAAGCCGATGCGGAGAACGCAGCGACCCCGGACATCGAAGCGACCGCTGACGCCGGAGCAGCCGTGGAGCCCGAAACGGTCGCGGAGGGCGACGAAGCGATCGACGGTGATGCAGCCGCTATCGCGACCGGGGCCGACGTTGACACCGACACCGACACCGATGAGGACTCCGCTGCCGGATCCGAAGCACCGATGACGTCCGCCTCGATCGATGCGGCGCCGATGTCCGCGACCGAGACGACCGTCGCCATCCCGATCATCACGGCTCACGATTCGACCGCCGACGGCGACGAGGACGACATCACGGCCGACGAGATCCCCTCGTTCGTTCCGGTCTCCGCCGGCGAGGACCGCCCTCTTCCCGGCACCTCCGGGCTCGCGGCAGCCGCGGCCGGGCTCTCGCAGACGGGCGACACGACTCCGAGCCCCGCGATCTCGAGCGTCTGGGCTTCGATCATCGCCAGACGACCGCTGGACGGGTCCGCCGACGACGCGCAGCCGGAATCCGACACCCCGGCGGAGGCGTCGGCCGATGAGACGCCCGCCGACGGATCCTCCGCCGACGTGACAGTGGCCGAGCACACTCCGAGCGACGAGCACGTCAGCGGAGACTCCCCCGCTCACGCGTCCGTCGCCGATGGTGAGCCCGCCGATGAGACGCCGACCGACGAGCACGCCGACGAGGCTTCGAACGACGCGCCCGCCGCGGGCCAGGAGCCGGCCGACGACGCGTCGGCCGAGGATTCGCCGGCCGAAGACGCACTCGCGGAGGAATCCCCGGCCGACGAGTCGGAGCACGCCGAGCACATCCCCGAAGACGCACCGTCATCCGAGGAGTCGGATGACGAGGCATCCGACGTCATCTCCTCCGTACCGGAGGGCGAGAGCGCGCCGGAATCCGAGGGCGAGCACCAGGAGCACCCGCGGTATTGAGCGTCAGACCGGACGCGGCCGGATCACCGGGCGGCTCTTGCCCTTGACGACGGGGATCGGCGCGGTCGCGACGATCTCGACGACGTCGGCGAGCTCCTCGGTCGCATCCAGCCGGAGGGCCTGGGTCAGCGCCAGTCCGTGGCGCGTCGTGAAGATCAGCCGCTGGTACAGCTCGTCGCCCTCGAGATCGATGACGACGCTGGGTCGCCGACGACGGATGAGCACGAAGTCGGTCGTTCCCGCGCCTTTCCAGGTGCCGGCAGCGAGGATGCCGGGGATGTGACTCCCCGGGCTGGGAACGCCGCGCAGCCAGGTCCAGGCGTCCTCCGTCAGCTGCACCTTGGTGATCGTGTCGCGGGCGACCCGGATGTTCTCACGGTGGAACGACGCGGCACGCTCGACGGGCGAGAGCACGACCTCGAGCTGCGTCTGATCCAGCAGCAACGTCACCATGCCACTCAGTCTGCCAGCGTCCTCCTGCGAGATGTCTGCGACTTGCTCACAGGACGGCAACGATCCTGTTGCGGACGCTGCACTCAGGCCCGCGCGGCAGCGGATGCGGCCGCCGGCAGCGCCGCTTCGATGTGTGCCAGTGCGGCGTCGTCGTGCGCGGCGGTGAGGAACCATGCCTCGAACACGCTCGGGGGCAGGGCGACGCCCTGCTCGCGCATGCTGTGGAAGAACGGCGCGTAGCGGAAGGCCTCCTGCGCCTGCGCCTCGGCGTAGTCGCGCGGGGCGTGCGCGGCGAAGGCGACGCCGAACAGGTTCCCCGCTCGGGGCACGGCGTGCACGACGCCGGCAGCGGTGAGTGCGGCATCGAGGGCATCGGCCAGGCGGGATGCCGCGGCATCCACCCGTGCGTAGACCTCCGGTGTCGCGAGCCGCAGCGTCGCGAGCCCGGCGGCTACGGACAGCGGATTCCCGGACAGCGTGCCCGCCTGATAGACCGGGCCGAGCGGCGCGAGCAGATCCATGATCTCGGCGCGGCCCCCGAGCGCTGCCAGCGGCATCCCTCCGCCGACGACTTTGCCGAAAGTGATGATGTCGGGCAGGTAGAGGTCTCCGGCCGCAGCCTGCAGCCCCCAGAATCCGGCCGGGTGCACGCGGAACCCGGTGAGCACCTCATCGAGGATCAGCAGGGCGCCGTGCGCGTGCGCGGTGTCGGCGAGGAACGCGTTGAAGCCAGGCTCTGGCGCCACCACGCCCATGTTCGCCGCGGCCGCTTCCACGATGATCGCCGCGATGCGGTCGCCGTGCTCGGCGAAGACCTGCTCGATCGCCGCACGGTCGTTGTACGGCACCACGAGGGTCTGCGCGGCGATCGGAGCGGGGACACCGGCCGACCCGGGCAGAGCGAGGGTCGCGACACCGGAGCCGGCGGCGGCCAGCAGGCCGTCCGAGTGCCCGTGGTAATGGCCGGCGAACTTCACGAGCAGGTCGCGGCCGGTGGCGCCGCGGGCGAGACGGATCGCCGTCATCGTCGCCTCGGTCCCGGTGGAGACCAGCCGGACGCGCTCGATGGGAGCGTGCTCGCCGACGCGAATGCGGTCGACGATCAGGCGAGCGAGTTCGACCTCGCCCTCGGTCGGCGCACCGAACGAGAGGCCGCGGGTGGCGGCATCCTGCACCGCTGCCACGACCTCGGGATGCGCGTGGCCGAGCAGCGCCGGACCCCACGACGCCACGAGGTCGATGTACGTGTCGCCCGCGGCATCCGTCACCGTCGCGCCCTGCGCGGACGCGAGGAAGCGCGGTGTCCCGCCGACGGAGCCGTACGCGCGTACCGGGGAGTTCACCCCGCCAGGCGTCACCGCGCGGGCGGCGTCGAACAGGTCGTCATTGCGGTCTGTCATGCGTGAATCCTTCAGGTCTGTTCAGCGCCCGCGACTCGAGAGCCAGCCGGCGGCCTCGGTCGCCCAGTACGTGAGCACCGCATCGGCGCCAGCGCGGCGGATCGACAGCAGCGACTCGAGGATGGCCGCCCTGCGGTCGATCCAGCCGTTCGCCGACGCGGCCTCGATCATCGCGTACTCGCCGGAGATCTGATATGCCCAGACAGGAATATGCACGCTGTCGCGCACCTCGCGCAGCACATCGAGGAACGACATCGCCGGCTTCACCATGACGATGTCGGCACCCTCGGCCTCGTCGATCAGCGCCTCGCGGATGCCTTCGCGACGGTTCGCGGGATCGAGCTGATAGGTGCGGCGATCCCCCGTCAGCTGCGAGTCGACCGCCTCGCGGAACGGACCGTAGAACGCGCTGGCGTACTTCGCCGCGTAACCGAGGAGAAGGGTGTCGGTGAAGCCTTCGGCATCCAGCGCGTGACGGATCGCGCGGACCTGGCCGTCCATCATGCCGCTGAGCCCCAGCAGCTGCGAGCCGGCTCGCGCCTGCGCGAGCGCCATCGCGGCGTACCGCTCGAGGGTCGCGTCGTTGTCGACGGCGCCGGACGCATCCAGCACACCGCAGTGCCCGTGGTCCGTGAATTCGTCGAGGCACAGGTCGGTCTGCACCACGAGCGCATCGCCCACCTCGGCGACGAGAGCTGCGGTGGCGACGTTCAGGATGCCGTCCGGATCGTCCGCGCCCGAGCCGATCGCATCGCGCACCGCCGGCACGCCGAACAGCATCACGCCCCCGACACCGGCCTCGGCGGCATCGACGGCCGCGCGCCGCAGGGAATCCAGCGAATGCTGCACGACCCCGGGCATCGACCCGATCGGAACGGCCTCGTTCACGCCCTCACGGACGAACATCGGCAGCACGAGCTGCCTGGGCAGGACATCGGTCTCGCGGGCGAGGCCTCGGACGGCCGTCGACTGCCGCAGCCGACGCGGGCGGATGTCGGGAAAGCTCACGGTGCGAACTCGTCAGCCGCATGCGGGAGGGTGAAGTGCGAGACGGCCTCGATGAGGGCATCCACGGTCTGCTTGTCAGCGACCACCTGGATCGAGAGCCCTGCCTTGCGGGCGTCCTTGGCGGTCCGCGGACCGATCGCGGCGAGGAGCGTCTCCTCCGGGATCTCGGGGAACTGCTCACGGACCTGCTGCGCCACCGAGCCGCTCGTGATGAGGATCGCGTTGATGCGCCCGCTGTCGACATCCCGACGGATGCGATCCGTCACCGGGACGCCGACGGTCCGGTAGGCGACGACGCTCGAGACGTGGTGACCCGCCTTGACGAGCGACTTCGACAGCACGGGCTTGGCGATCTCGCTGCGCAGCGTCAGGATGCGCCGCGGCGTCGGCTCGAGCGCGATGAGCTGCGCGGCCATGCCTTCGGCGGAGTTGTCCTGCTCGGGGACGAGCGTCACTTCGTAGCCGGCCGCCTGCAGAGCCGCCGCCGTCGTCTCGCCGACCGCGGCGATCTTGGTCTTCTTCGGAATGACCGCGCGGTGCGCGAACAGGACGTCAACCGTCGTGGCGCTCGTGATGGTGAGCCAGTCGAACTCGCCGGCGGCGAGCTGCTCGAGTGCCTCGTCGAGCGCGGCCTGGTCGTTGGTCGGGCCGAAGTTGATCAGCGGCGCGACGACGGGCACGGCGCCCTGCGAGCGGAGACTGGCGGCGACGCCGTCGCCCCACGGGCCTCCTCGCGGGACGAGGACGCGCCAGCCGGCCAACGGCTTGTCATGCTTCGATTCGGGTTCGGTCATCAGGATTGCTCTCGGGGAACGAGGTCGGCCGCCCCTTGTTCGAGCAGCCGACGGGCGACAGACAGCCCGATCTCACGTGCTGTGTGCATCGGGTCCGCACCATCGGCAGCATCCGCACCATTGCCACTGCCGTTCAGACGAATATACCCCTGGTTCAGCGGCTCGGTGACGTCGAGCCCGATCCGCCTGCTGCCGTCGACCGCGTACACGACCGTGCGGATCCGCACGGAACCGCCGTCCACCAGGGCGTGCGCGGCCATCGGCGCCTGGCATCCGGCATCCAGACCCTCCAGGATGCCGCGCTCCACCGCGACCGCCAGATGGGTGTCACGATCGTCCAACTCGGCGAGGGCCGAGAGCAGGTCGGCCGGGGCATCCGCTCTGGTCTCCACGGCCAGTGCACCCTGCCCCGGAGCGGTCGGCCACTCGGCCAGCCCGAGTTCCTCCCGGTGCAGACGCGTCTCGCTGCCGAGGCGCGACAGTCCGGCGGCGGCGAGGATCACGGCATCCAGTTCACCCGATTCGACCCTGGCCAGCCGGGAGTCGACGTTGCCGCGGATGTCGACGACCTCGGCGCGCGGCGCGCGGCGGCGCACCTGCGCGATGCGCCGCGGCGACCCGGTGCCGATCGTCGCCCCTGGCCGCAGGTCCTGCAGCGGCGTGGCGCCGCGGGTGATCGCGACATCGCGGGCGTCCTCGCGCGGCGGGGTCGCGGCGATCACGAGACCGTCCGGAATGGCGGTGGGCAGGTCCTTCAACGAGTGCACGAGGAAGTCGCACTCTCCCGCGAGCAGCGCCTCGCGCAACCGCGTGGCGAAGATGCCCATGCCGCCGATCTCGGACAGCGAGGCGCGGTTCGTGTCGCCTTCGGACACGATCGGAACGAGCTCGACCGGACGGCCGGAGATCTTCTCGAGTGCTGCGGCGACATGGCCGGATTGCGCCCTCGCAAGGGCGCTTCGACGGGTGCCGAGACGGATCGGGTTCGTCATCGCAGACCTACTGCAGCACGTCCGCGATCTCGTCGAAGCGCAATCGCCGCCCCGTGTAGAACGGGACCTCCTCCTTCACGTACCGGCGGGCGTCCGTGTAGCGCAGATCGCGCATGAGGTCGACGAGTTCGGTCACGTCGTCGGCTTCGAGCGGCAGGATCCACTCGTAGTCGCCGAGCGCGAAGGCGGCGACCGTGTTGGCGATGACGCCCGTGAACGCCGCACCCTTGCGACCGTGGTCGGCGAGCATCTTCCGACGCTCCTCTTCGGGGGCGAGATACCACTCCGGCGTGCGGACGAACGGGTACAGGCACAGCCAGTCCTTGGGCTCGACACCGCGGAGGAACCCGGGGACGTGCGCACGGTTGAACTCGGCGTCGCGGTGGACGCCCATCACGTTCCAGACCGGGATCAGCGTGCGCAGCAGCTCGGTGCGGCGCAGGCGCCGGAGCGCCTTCTGCAGCTCCTCGGCCGTGGGTCCGTGGAGCCAGATCATCAGGTCGGCGTCGGCCTTGAGACCGGAGACGTCGTAGAAGCCGCGGATCGTGACGCCGGAGTCCTCGATGTGCTCGGCGATGGTCTCGAGCTCGGTCGCATCGGTCTCGAGGACCGGAGCGTTCGGGTTGCGCCGCCACACCGCCCAGAGGGTGAAGCCGGATGGGGATTCTTCGCTCAGCTCGGACATGCTTCCAGTCTGCCCCTTTCCCGGGGGCATCGCTAATGCGTGACCGACGCCGTCGTCACCGCGAGAGGGCCCTGGCGACGACCCAGACGAGAGAACCGGCCACCGCGGCGAGCCCGACGGCTGCGGCGATCGCGCCGACCGGGTTCCGGTCGGCGAAAGCGCGCGCCTTGACGGCCGCCTCCTTCGACGCCTTCTCGACGCGGCGCGGCACATTGCCCTTGACCTCGATGGCCGCCAGGGCGGCCTTCAGCTCGGCACGCGCGGACTGCACCGGATCGGCGAGGCCGACGGGAACCGCCGTACGGGGAAGCGGCTGCGCGGAGTTGGTCAACTGCTCAGAATTCGTCATCACCGGCGTCCTTCACGAGTCGGATGTCCTTCGCGACGGCCTGGCCGGGGTTCTCCCTGGCCATGACCTTGCGGAACTTCAGGATGCCGAGCAGCGCGAACACGAGCACGGCGAGGATCAGGATGCCGATGACCGCCAGCGCGGACAGCCAAACGGGCCACCACGACGACAGGCCGGCCACCGCGAACACCAGGATCATGGGGACCAGCCAGAACAGGAAGAACAGGGCGACGAGGAACCAGACGCTGCCGATTCCGGCATCCTTCGCGGTGCGCGAGATCCACACCTTGGCGGCGTCGATCTCGGCCTTGACGAGGTTGCTGACGAGGTCGGGCAGGTCGCCGAGCAGCGTCAGCAGGCTGTCGTCCGCGCGGTCGCGGTATCCGCGCACCATGTCACTTGCCGTTCTGGGACTTCGTGGCGGAGGGCTTCGCGGTCCGGGCCTTGGCGGCCGGCTTCTTCTCGGTCGCCTTCTCCTTCGCCTCGTCCACGGCGTCCTCGGCCGCGTCGGAGACCTGTTCCACGACGTCCTTGCCGGTCGCGATCGTCGCGTCGAGCTTCTCGCCCGGCGTGCCGGGGCCGGTCGCGGTCTTCGTGAGTCTGACGACTCCGTTCCAGACGGCGCCGGGGATCGCAGCGGTCTTCTCGCCGACGAAGCCCTTGACCTTGGTGACCTGATCCTGGACGGGATCGAGGTTCCAGACCTTCAGCCACTGCGTCTTGATCTGCTCATAGCGCTCGCGCCCGGCGCGTGTGCCGAGAACGTATCCGACGCCGAGTCCGACGACGAGTCCGATCTTCCCCTTCATGGGGTCTCCTCACGTTGTTCCGGTCGGGCCGCACGCGTTCGATCCGCGGGCCAGGAGTTCCAGCGTAACCCCATATGCCGTTTTCGGCATCTACTTGTCGGAGGGGTTGACACGGGGCGTCCGATCGGCTTCGGAATCAGTCCCAGAGCAGGTGCCGGCGAACCCGATCGGCCTCTGCCGTGGCATCGGGCACCACCTGAGCGAGACCCGTCCCGGCCAGCCAGGCGCCGACGACCGCGAGCCCTGGTACGGCCTGCACCGCCATGCGCGTCGCCGCTCGTCGCTCGGCGGCGCCGATCAGCGACGCGGGCTGCGACTGAGTGAAGCGTGCGCGGTGGGCACCGACCAGCTGCGCGTCCGACAGTTCGACGCCGAGCATTGCGGAAGCCTGGTCGAGGGCGAGACGCGCCGCTGCGTCGTCGTCCAGGGCGGCGGTCGCCGCCGGCTCCCCCTGCGACCCGAACGAGACCCGGACCACGTGACGGGCCCCTGCGGCTTCGCGCAACCACGCCCACTTGGCCGTCGCGTGGGTGAGCGCCTTCGCCATGAAGCTCCCGGGCACCGTCAGCACGCCCGTTCCGCGCGGAGCCGCATCCAGGGCAGGAGCGTCCAGCAGCAGCGTGACGATCTCGATCTCCGGGGATGCTCCGGCATCGCCGAGACCCGAGACGTGTCCGTCGAGCAGCGCTCGAGCGGCTCCCTCGGCCGTAGCGATGATCACGGCGTCCGCCGACAGGCTCTCCTGCTCCGGCTCGGAATCGGATGCCGCGGCATCCGGCTCTTCGGCATCCGCGTCCGCTGTGAAGACGACCATCCAGCCGACTCCGTCCCGCGTCAGCGATTCGACCGCAGCGCCAGTGCGCGCGAGACCGCCGAGCTTCTCGATGTCGGCGTGCAGCGCGTCCACGAGCGTGCTCATCCCGCCGACCAGGCCCTCGACGGCGGATCCGGGCGCCTTGTCCTTGCGGGCCGCCTGCTGCTGCCCCGTGAGCGCATCGACCGCGCCGCTGAGCGAGCCGACGCGGGTGAGCGCGGCGTTGAGTCCGGGGGCTGCGACGTCGACGTCGACGTCGTCCGGGTGCGCCGAGTACACGCCCGAGACGACCGGCGCGACCAGGCGCTCCAGCACGCGCGCTCCCATGCGCGAGCGGACCAGCCGGCCGAGGCTCCGCTCGTGCCCGATCGTCAGCGGTGGACGCAGGCGATCGACGTACGCACGCCAGGCGCCGCGCCATCCGATGATCTGCCGCACATCATCGACGAACGGATTGGCCGGGATGCCGAGGATGCCGCCCTTGGGCAGCGGCGACGGCTCCTGGCCGGGGACGCCGGCGAGCCACGCGCCGCCGGCGGCGGGCGTCTGCACGCGGTCCGCCAGTCCGAGTTCGCCGACGAGCTTCCGCACGTGACCCCCACGGGTCGCGTAGCTCTCGGCCCCGGCATCCAGCCGCACGCCGTCGATATCGGCGCGACGGACGGCGCCGCCGAGCTCGTCTGCGGCCTCCAGGAGCGTGACCCGCATACCGAGCTTCACGCACTCGCGCGCGGCGACGAGCCCGGCGACCCCGCCGCCGACGACGACGACGTGCCGTTCGGCGGCGCGTCCGGCGAGCTCGGGTTCGGGGTGCGCGGTCATGAGCTGTGGACCAGCTCGACGATCCGGGTCAGCTGGTCGGGGTCGGTCTCGGGCGGGACGCCGTGTCCGAGATTGAGGATGTGCGCGCGGGCGGCGCGGCCGCGCTCGAGGACATCGCGCACGTGCGCCTCCAGCACCGGCCATGGGGCGGACAGCAGTGCAGGGTCGATGTTGCCCTGCACGGTGACGTCGGCGCCGAGGATGCCGGCGGCCTCGTCCAGGGGCTGGCGCCAGTCGACGCCGACGGCGTCCGCCACGCCATCCAGTCGCATGTCGGCGAGGAAGGGACCGGTGCCGACACCGAAGTGGATGACCGGGACGCCGAGTCCGTCGACGGCGGCACGCGAGTGCGGAGCCACGAACGTCCGGTAGTCGGCAGGGCTGAGCGAACCGGCCCAGGAGTCGAACAGCTGCACCGTGGCGGCACCGGCATCGCGCTGCGCCTCGAGGAAGCGGCGCGAGATCCGCGACAGCCAGCCCGCCAGGCGGTGCCACGAGTCGGGGTCGGTGTGCATCATGGCGCGGGCGCGCAGGTGCTCTTTGGAGGGGCCGCCCTCGACGAGGTACGCGGCGACCGTGAACGGCGCGCCGGCGAAGCCGATCAGCGGGGTGTCGCCGAGCTCGGCCGTCGTGATCCGCACTGCCTCGGCGATCGCCGTGGTGTCGAGATCCTGCGGATCGATCGCCGTGATGCGGTCGACATCGGCGACCGTGCGCACCGGATCGGCGAACACCGGTCCACGACCGGGTTCGATCACGACATCGACACCGGCGAGGCGCAGCGGGATGACGATGTCGCTGAAGAACACCGCGGCGTCGACCCCATGACGGCGCACCGGCTGCAGTGTGATCTCGGCGGCCAGGTCCGGGGTGAGGCAGGCATCCAGCATCCGGGTTCCGACCCGAAGCTCGCGGTACTCGGGAAGCGAGCGGCCGGCTTGGCGCATGAACCAGACCGGGGCGGTCGCCGGTCGGTCTCCGCCAAGCGCGCGCAACAGCGGGGCAGTGGGTGCAGGCATGCCTCCATCCTCCCATCGACGAGCTTTGTGTCCGCCTGAGAGCGCCGCGCTTTCGACACGGCGTAGAATCTCTCTGTGCTGCTGTGTGTAACGGCGAGTCACAAGACCGCCTCCTTCGACATGCTCGAACGATTGAGCCGCACCCCTGACGACGTCGCGCCGCATCTTCTGGCGATCGCGCCGTGCGTTCAGGGGGCCGTGGTCCTTTCGACGTGCAACCGCTTCGAGGCGTACGTCGAGATCGACGAACCGGTCACAGCCGCCGGCGCCGTCGGCGTCGAGGCGGTGCTCGAAGCGATCGAGCAGTCCTCCGGCATCCCGGCATCCGATCTGGACGGATCGTACGCCGTGCACTCCGGCCGTCGCGTGGCCGAGCACCTGTTCGCCGTGGCATCCGGACTCGAATCGGTCGTCCCCGGCGAGGGCGAGATCGCCGGACAGGTGCGCCGCGCGCTGACCTCCGCACGCAAGGAGGGCACGACCTCCCCCGAGCTCGAGCGCCTGTTCCAGCGCGCCAGCCAGGCCCAGCGCAAGGTCAAGAACGTCACCGCGCTCGGCCGCGCCGGCCGCTCGCTCGTGCGGCTCTCGCTGGAACTGGCGGACAGCCGCATCGCGGACTGGTCCGCTGAGCGCGTTCTGCTGGTCGGCACCGGCGCGTACGCGGCCGTCACGCTGGCGACCCTGCGCGAACGGGGTGCGCAGAACATCTCGGTGTACTCGCCGTCCGGCCGCGCTGAGCTGTTCGCGACCAAGCACGACATCACACCGGTCTCCGACGCGGACTACGCACGGGTCGCGTCGCGCTCGTCCCTGCTGATCACCTGCACGACCGCAACTGAACCGGTCCTCGGGCCGGACCAGCTGCAGGCGCCGACCGGACCCGTTGCCGTCGGATGCCCCGTAGGCCCCCATTCCCAGCTCGTGATCGACCTCGGGATGCCGCGCAACGTCGACCCCGCGATCGCCGAGCTCGAGGGCGTCGCGCTGCTGGATCTGGAGACCATCCGGCTGCACGCGCCGCTGGAGGAGCTGCAGGCGACGGATGCCGCGCGCAGCGTCGTCCGAGAGGCCGCTGACACCTTCCACGTCGTCGGCCGTCAGCAGAGCGTGACCCCGGCTGTCGTCGCCATGCGGTCGCACATCTTCGCGCTGCTGGAAGCCGAGATCGACCGAGCCAGGGCCCGTGGCGATGAGGACGGCCGTGTCGAGCAGTCGCTGCGTCATCTCGCCGGCGTCCTGCTGCACACCCCGACGGTACGGGCGCACGAACTGGCGGCCGAGGGACGCGCGGACGACTTCATCGCCGCCCTGGGCACGCTGTACGGCATCGCGCCGGTCGCCCCGGCATCCGAAGAGGCCGCGAGCGCCTGAGGCGGCACTGCACGGCCTGACCGGTTCCGTCGACGCACCGATCTGCGGCCAGCCGGCGGTCAGTCGGCGACGAGCGATGCGATCGCTGCACGCACAACGGGAAGATCGACGTTGAGGGTGGCCCACACCGCGTCGTAGTCGGTCGCCTCGTAGTGATGCGCGAGCCGATCGCGCATGCGCTTGATGCTCGACCAGGGCACCTGCGGGTTCGAGAGCATCACTTCATCGCTCAACCGCGCGACATTCTCACCGATCTTGATGATGATCGACTCGGCCGCAAGCCCAGGCGTATTGAGGTCGTCAGAGACGTACCACTCGTGTCCGCGGGCAGCGAGTCGCGTGCCGTTGTCGCACAACCGCACGATCTCGCGCAACGACCGTTCGTCCCTATCGCTCACGCGGCCACCGCCGACCGGAGGATCGGATGATCAGCGGGGAGGCCTCCGTCTGTGACCACGTCGACCGGGACGCCGAGCAATTGTTCGGCGGCGAAGGCGAACTCGGCGATCGTCAGCAGGCCGACGTCCGGCGAGCGGGTGACAAGGAGATCGAGGTCGCTCTGCGCAGTGTCCGCGTTCTGCCCCGCCGAGCCGAACACGCGCACGTTGCTGAGGCCGTATTCCGCGGCGAGCTCCTTGAGTGCGTCGCGATGCTGTTCGAGCGCTTCATGAGGCAAGGGGCGCATCGCCGACCGCAGTCTGTCGACCATTGCCGCCGACGGATTCCGGCGCCCGGCTTCATAGGCGGCGATGTTCGGCTGCGCGACGCCGCTGCGCACGGCGAGCTGTCCCTGGCTGAGGCCGGCTCGCTCGCGGAACTCGCGCAACGTGTCACCCATATCATGATGATATCGCGTGGACGGATCCTCGGAAAGAGTGGGCAGAGCGCGTCGGACTCACCCGCCGCCAGACTTTCACGCGTGCGACAGCCGACCCGGTGGGACACTGGACGCATGGCCCTTCACATCACCGGAGACACCGCCGCAGACGACCTGCTGACCACCAACCCGCTCGCGCTGCTGGTGGGGATGCTGCTGGACCAGCAGGTTCCCATGGAGACCGCCTTCGCCGGTCCGCTGAAGATCCAGCAGCGCACGGGAGCCGTGGATGCCGCAGCCATCGCGCACCTGGATCCGGATGCCTTCCTCGAAGCGTTCAAGCAGACGCCGAGCGTGCACCGCTTCCCCGGCTCGATGGCCGCCAGAGTGCAGACGCTGTGCGAGACGCTCGTGAACGACTGGGGCGGCGAGGCGTCCGCTCTGTGGACGGAAGGCGACCCGTCCGGTGCGGAGGTCCTCAAGCGTCTGAAGGCACTCCCAGGATTCGGCGAGCAGAAGGCGAAGATCTTCCTCGCCCTGCTCGGCAAGCAGTACGGCTTCACGGGTGACGGGTGGCGCGAGGCATCCGCCCCGTACGGCGAGAACGGCTCGTATCGCAGTGTCGCCGACATCGTCTCCCCGGAGTCGCTGACCAAGGTCCGCGAGCACAAGAAGGCGATGAAGGCGGCCGCGAAGGCCGCGAAGTGAAGCCGACAGGCGGCAGCGTCGGCGCGTTCATCGCCGCCGTCACGCCCGAGCGCCGGCGAAGGGATGCCGAGACGCTGACAGCTCTCATGCAGGAGGTCTCCGGTCGGGAACCTGTGCTGTGGGGCACGATCATCGGATTCGGCTCGTGCCACTACCGCTACCCCACCGGGACAGAGGGCGACTCCGGGGTGCTCGGATTCGCGCCTCGTAAGGCAGCCTCCACGATCTACCTCTTCGATGGTGTCGAGCCGCACGCCGAGGCGCTCGCCCGGCTCGGCGACCACACGGTCGGCAAGGGATGCCTGTATGTCAAGGATCTCGAGCAGGTGGATCTCGACGTGCTCCGCGGCATCCTGGAGCGCTCGCAGGCCTGGGTCGAGGCGGGCGGCACGGATCAAGTGCAGTTGACCGTCACGGGGTGACCCCGACCCGGGTAGCGCGCACGCCGAGCACGATAGCGAGCATCCCGAGGAATGCCGTGCCCGCCGCCCCCGACACCAGACCGCCCCAGGCGCCTGCCGATGCGATCGGGCTTCCGAGCGGGGCGACGGAGAACAGCACCAGCAGGATGCCGCCGAGCACCCAGGTGCGGCGGCGCTACTTTCCGGCATCCCTGTCGTTCATGGTCTCAGCGCCGGCCGTATCGTGCGACGATCTCGTCGGTGAGCGCCGGCCAGATCCGCTTGTGGTCGTCGCCGAAGGGGACGCCGGAGAGGAAGGCTGCGGCGACGTCTCTCGATCTGTCGATGAAGAGGAAGCTGCCCTGCGCGCCGAAATGCCCCGCGGTCTCCGGGGGGAACGAGTCGCTCAGCCAGTGCGGGCTCTTCGCGCCCTTGAGCTCGAACCCGAGTCCCCATTGGTTGTCCGCGAACGATCCGTAGCCGGGCACGATGCCACGAAGACCCGGGTGGGACACCGTCAGTGCGAGATCGCGCAGCGCGGCCGGGATCAGGGTCGGCCGCAGCACCTCACGACCGAAGATCAGGAGGTCGTGGATCGATGCGCGCGCTCCGGCCGACGGGCGACCGGTCACGTCCGTGTCGGTCATGCCGAGCGGAAGCGTGACCTCGCGCAGCATCCAGTCCGCGAACTCCAGGCCGACCGCATCGGCGACGTGCGCGGCCAGGACGTCGAATCCGGCGTTCGAGTAGATCCGTCGCTCGCCGACGGGCCTCAGCGGCCCATCGCCCTCCATGGGCAACCCACTGGTGTGATCGAGCAGGTCGAGCACCGTCGCCCCGGCCGGACCGGCGGGTTCGTCGAGGTCCACGAGCCCGCGTTCGATCGCGACGAACACGCCCCATGCGGTGAGCGGTTTGGTCACGGATGCCAGGGGCAGCACCGCCCGAAGGTCGCCCTGCACGGCGAGCGTCTCATCCGGGTCTGTGACACCGACGAGAGCGGTGTGCGGGAAGCCGTCGGTCGCGGCGAAGGTCGTGGTCTCCACCTGCCCATCGTTTCACGGCATCCGAACGGGAGGAGAACGCACGATACGGAGGGCCTGAATCGCGATACGGCTCCTCCCGTTCGGGCGTTCTCCTCCGGAACGGATGGCACGGCGAGCAGGACGACAGCGCCGCGGTCAGCACGGCGCCGTCGGCAGCGTCAGGATCAGGCGCCCTTGAGACGCTCCGCGAGGTACTCGTGCAGGTTCTCGATCGCGACGCGCTCCTGCGCCATCGAGTCGCGGTCTCGGACGGTCACGGCGTTGTCGTCGAGCGAATCGAAGTCGACCGTGACGCAGAACGGGGTTCCGATCTCGTCCTGGCGGCGGTAGCGGCGACCGATCGCTCCGGCGTCGTCGAAGTCGATCGCCCAGCGACCGCGGAGGCCGTCGGCGACCTCGCGTGCGAGCGGCGAGAGCTTCTCGTTGCGCGACAGCGGCAGCACGGCCACCTTGACCGGCGCGAGGCGCGGGTCGAGCTTGAGCACCGTGCGGACATCGGCGCCGCCCTTCGCGTTCGGCACCTCTTCCTCGACGTAGGCATCGACGAGGAATGCCATCATGGCGCGCGTGAGTCCGAACGACGGCTCGATCACGTAGGGGGTGTACCGCTCACCGGATGCCTGGTCGAAGTACGTCAGGCTCTGGCCGGATGCCTCGGTGTGGCTGGACAGGTCGTAGTCCGTGCGGTTGGCGACGCCCATGAGCTCGCCCCACTCCTTGCCCGCGAAGCCGAAGCGGTACTCGACGTCGATCGTGCCGGCTGAGTAGTGTGCACGGTCGTCTTCGGGCACGTCGAACTGGCGGATGTTCTCGGGGTCGATGCCGAGATCGATGAACCAGTTCCAGCACGCGTCGACCCAGTGCTCGAACCACTGCTGCGCCTCGGCGGGCGGCGTGAAGAACTCGATCTCCATCTGCTCGAACTCGCGCGTGCGGAAGATGAAGTTACCCGGCGTGATCTCGTTGCGGAACGCCTTGCCGACCTGGCCGATGCCGAACGGCGGCTTCTTGCGGCTGGCCGTGAGCACGTTCGTGAAGTTCACGAAGATGCCCTGCGCGGTCTCGGGGCGCAGGAAGTACAGGCCGGACTCGTCGTCCACGACGCCGAGGTAGGTCTTGATGAGGCCCGAGAACGCCTTGGGCTCGGTGTACTGGCCCTTCGTACCGCAGTTCGGGCACGGGATGTCGGCGAGACCGTTCTCGGCCTTGCGGCCCTTGCGCGCCTCGAAGTCCTCGATGAGGTTGTCGGCGCGGAAGCGCTTGTGGCACTGCAGGCACTCCACGAGCGGGTCGGTGAAGGTCGCGACGTGCCCGGATGCCTCCCACACGCGCTTGGGCAGGATGATCGAGGAGTCCAGGCCCACCATGTCGCCACGACCGCGGACGAACGTCTGCCACCACTGCCGGCGGATGTTCTCCTTGAGCTCGGTGCCGAGGGGGCCGTAGTCCCATGCCGAACGGGAACCGCCGTAGATCTCACCCGCTTGGAACACGAACCCGCGGTGGCGGGCGAGGGCGATGACCTTGTCAAGACGGGACTGTTCGGCCACGGTGGCTCCAATGGTCGCATGCTGCGGGAAGAACCCGTGATCACGGGCATCCCAATCCTACCGGCGGTTCCCGCGATGCAGAATGCGCGACCACACTCGCGCTCATGAAGGGGTGCGGTGAGAGGACACCCCGGCACCCGTGCCACGATCCCCGTAAGAATGCGACCACGGAGCCGACCGCTGCGAGCGCCGATAGCCTTGCAGAGTGGGTACGGATGACGAGCGGGCACGACGGCGACTCTCCCGGACCCCTCCCCGGTGGGCGACGGTCGCGGTGCTGGCGTTCGCCGGCCTCTGCTCATCGTTCATGTTCACGCTCGTCGTGCCGCTTCAGGCCGAGCTGCCCGCCCTGCTGAACTCCTCCCGTGAGGACACCACCTGGGTGGTGACGATCACACTGCTCGTCGCCGCCGTCGCGACGCCGATCTCCGGACGACTGGGCGACATGTACGGCAAACGCCGCGTCGTCGTCGTGCTCCTGGCACTGCTGATCGTCGGCTCGCTGATCGCCGCGCTGTCCGGCTCGATCATCGGCGTGATCATCGGGCGCGGCCTGCAGGGCGGCGTCACCGGCGTGATCCCGCTCGGCATCGCGATCATGCGCGACATCCTGCCCCCGCAGCGGCTGGGCACGGCCGTGGCACTGATGAGCGCGACCATGGGCGTCGGCGGAGCGGTCGGGATGCCGGTAGCGGCGCTGCTCGCCGTGCACGCCGACTGGCACACGCTCTTCTGGCTGGCCGCCGCCCTGGGCGTCATCGGTCTCGTCCTGGTACTCCTGTTCGTTCCGGAGGACGTGCTGCGCTCGCCGGGGCGTCTCGACATCCCCGGCGCGATCGGGCTCGCGATCGGTCTCACCGGCATCCTGCTGTTCGTGTCGCGCGGAGCAGAATGGGGCTGGACCGCCCCGCTGACCCTCACGTGCATCATCGGCGGTGTCGCCGTGCTGCTCGCGTGGGGCTGGTATCAGCTGCGCACGTCCGACCCGCTGCTCGATCTGCGCGTCGCCGCCCGCCCCGCCGTGCTCTTCACGAACGTCGCGGCTATCGGCATGGGGTTCGCCCTGTTCGCTTCGAACGTGACGTTCCCGCAGATGCTCGAGCTGCCCGTCGAAACAGGCAGTGGATTCGGGCTCGACATGGTGGGCGCGGCCCTCATCGTGATGCCGGCCGGCCTCGTCATGATGGTCATCTCGCCCCTGTCCGGATGGCTCGAGCGCACCATCGGCCCTCGCCCGCTGTTCACCGGCGGCGCCGCAGCCATCGTCCTCGCCTACGTGTTCGTCCTGCTGTGGTCGACCGAGGTCTGGCACATCCTCGTCGCGAACCTCTTCATCGGCGTCGGGATCGGCTTCACCTTCGCCGCCATGCCGATGATCATCATGCGCGCGGTGCCGGCCAACGAGACCGGCGCATCGAACGGGCTGAACGCCCTGTTCCGTTCGGTCGGAACCTCCAGCGCGTCAGCGGTGATGGGCGGCGTGCTGGCCGCGATGAGCGTGGAGGTCGACGGGGTCGCGCTGCCGACGCGCGAGGCCTTCCAGGTGTGCTTCTGGCTCGCGATCGCCGCCGGGCTCATCGCCGTCGTGCTGTCGCTGTTCATCCCGCGCGGGCGCACGGTCGAGCAGCATCCGTCGCTCCCCTGAGCCGAGAGCGCACTTCCGCCCCACCGCCGGCGCTGCGGTGCCGAATTCCGGACGGCTCCGCGACAGACCGGCGCGTCGAGTGCAGTTCGGCTGACGACGCGCCGACGGGATGCCGAGGCATCCGGAATTCGGCACGCGTCGAACTGCGGGAGCGCCGTCGGAGGATGAGGAAGTCAGAACACGCGGGGGTCGGGGTCACCGGCGTGCGGCGGCCGAAGGCGCGCCGGCAGCGGCCAGGGCAGCACGTACGGTTCGGACGCTGGCCGGCTCATGTCGCCGAAGTCGTCGACCTTCACGACGATGCGACCGGTGCGACCGGCATCCGTCGGCGTGACCTCGACGATCCGCACGCGCAGCGGGCGGTCGGACTCGCCCTCCAGCATCCACGCGTCGGCGAGCCAGGCGAGACCGTGCGCCTCGAGCGCCGCCTCGGCATCCAGCCACTCGACCGCTTCGGCGATCGGACGCCCGAGAACGTCGATGGCCGTCCACTCGGAGTCCTCGGCATGGATCCAGCCGAGCAGCTCGCCGTCGTCTCGCCGGTGCGGGGTCCAGTCGGGATCGCTCATCCCACGACCTTACGCACCCCGGGCCGGCCGATCGGCAGACAAGCCGGCCCGGATGGTGTCTCGGATCAGGCGCGGACCGCGTACCCGCCCGTCCAGCCGATCTGCTCGCGGACGGCCAGCACCATCTGCAGGAACCCGAGCGCCTCGAGCTCCCTGGCTCGCGCGAGGGATCCGGTGTCCGCGACGCGCAGGCCGGCCGCGACGAGGACGTCAGCCAGGAGATGCTTGGCGGAGTCGTCGTCTCCCGCGATCTGCACCGTCGTCGGCTCGCCGCCGAGTTCGCCGCTCACGAGCGTCGACGCGAAGTTCGTGTTGAACGCCTTCACGACGCGCGCACCGGGAGCGGATGCCGCGAGTTCGGCGGCCGCGGACGAATCGGCCGGGACGACCAGTCCGTCGAACGTGGCGAAATCGACCGGGTTGCTCAGGTCGACCACGACCTTGCCGGTCAACTGCTCGCCGTAGACCGCCGCGAGCTCGGCGAGCGCAGGATACGGAACGGCCAGCACGACGATCTCCCCGGCGATCGCGTCGCCGACGACCCCGGCATGCGCGCCGATCGGGCCGGCCGCGGTGGCCGCCTTCTCGACATCGCGGGCGAGGATCTGCACGGTCGCACCACCCTTCGCCGCGACGCCGGCGATGGCCTGGCCCATGTTCCCTGTTCCGATGACGGTGATCGCGGTCATTGTCCTGCCCTTTCGTTGGAGGAGCCGAGCATTTGGTTGCTTCGGCAACTAAGTGGGATAACCTACTTGTCGCGGCAACTATTCCCGACAGGAGGGCGACATGGCAGAGAAACTCACCCGGATGACCGCGGAGCAGTCGCGCGCGTGGATCTCGCTCATCACGACCGCCGAGCTGCTGCCGGCCGCCCTCGACGCCCAGCTGCAGCGCGACGCGCAGTTGACGCACTACGAATACATGCTGCTCGGCACGCTGCTTCGTGGCGGCCCGCTGCGGCTCAGCGACCTCGCGGCCGCCACGAACGCCACCCTCCCCCGAGCATCCAAGGTGGTCAGCCGGCTGCGCGAACGCGGGCTCGTCGAAAGGGAGGGCAGCGCAGCCGATCGACGCAGTGTCGAGGTCCGCCTCACTCCTGAGGGGCGCCGTCGGACCGTGCTCGCGACTCCGGGACACTTCGACACCGTGCACCACCTCGTGCTCGACCATCTCTCCCCCGCGCAGCTGAACGCGCTCAGCGATGCGCTGGCCCCGATCATCGCCGGGCTGGATCCCCAGCACAGGTTCGGCCCGCAACGGCACTGAGACGTCACCGTTCGTCACGCGAATCAGTCGTGTCCACGATGCCCGATAGCGTCGAGGCATGAGCACGATCGCCACCACGACCTCCGGAAGCCTGCCTCGCACCGACGCCCTCATCGCGGCCAACGCCGCCCGCGGGTTCGGCGACGACGGCTTCACCCTCGAGACGACGCCCGAGTTCGAGGCGCTCGTGGCGGATGCCGTAGCCGACGTCGTGCAGCGCCAGCGCGATGCGGGCATCACGCTCGTCGGCGACGGCGAGTTCGGCAAGGCGATGTCGAACCCGCTCGATTACGGCGCCTGGTGGAGCTACTCGTTCCAGCGCGTGAACGGCCTCGCGCTCACGGACAACAACCTCTTCACCCAGCCCACCGCGGTCTCGACGCCGGGGAGCATCGAGCTCACCAGCTTCGTCGACCGCCGCGACCGGCAGCTGTTCCCCCGCGTCTACGGGGATGCGCATTCGGGCGCGTTCGAGGGCAAGCCGGCGACCGAGTTCCCCACGACGACCGGCCCGCTGTCGTACCGGGGTCAGGACGCCGTCGCCGCCGACATCCGCCAGTTGAAGGCCGCCCTCGGTGAGGGCGAGCAGGGATTCATCACTGCGATCGCTCCCGGCTCGGCCGCCCGCGTCTGGAACGAGCACTACGCCACCCACGACGAGCACCTCTGGGCGTGGGCCGAGACGTTGCGCGAGGAGTACAAGGCCATCACGGATGCCGGACTCATCGTCCAGCTGGATGACCCGTCGCTCGCCGAGAACTGGGACCAGATCAGCCCGGAGCCGAGCGTCGAGGACTATCTGGCCTTCACCGCGAAGAGCGTCGAGGCGCTGAACTACGCGATCCAGGGTCTGCCGAAGGAACTCGTTCGCCTGCACCTGTGCTGGGGTTCCTGGCACGGACCGCACGTCACCGACATCGAGATCGCGAAGATCCTCCCCGAGGTCCTCAAGGCGAACGTCGGCTCGATCTCGTTCGAGGCCGGCAACGTCCGCCACGAGCACGAGTTCGGCACATGGGCGGATGCCGCGGTCCCGGACGATCTCGTCCTCGTCCCCGGCGTCGTCAGCCACGCGACGAATGTCGTCGAGCACCCGGAGCTCGTCGCCCAGCGCATCGAGCGGTTCACGAACATCGTGGGCGCGGACCGCGTGATCGCCTCGACGGATTGCGGCCTCGGCGGACGCGTGCACGCCGACATCGCGTGGGCGAAGCTCGAGGCCCTCGGCGAGGGCGCACGTCGCGTCCGCGCCTGAGCCTTTCGCCCATCCGGGCGCTCCTGTCAAGGCCGCGCCCGTCGCGCACCGGGGGCGCTAGCCTCGGGGCATGAGCGAGGCAACCGGAGCAGGCAGCACGCGTACCGACATCGTCCGCCAGTCCGCCGTCATCGCGGCCGCCGTGTTCATGCTGATCGGCGCGACCGTCGGCGGCGGCGCGTTCGGCGGCGCGCCGGTCAACGAACTGCAGAACGGCGCGCTGGCGGCCGACGGCTCCTACCTCGCGCCCGCAGGCCCCGCCTTCGCGATCTGGACCGTCATCTACATCGGGCTCGCCGGCTACACGATCTGGCAGGCGCTGCCGGCTCAGCGGACGGACGCCCGCCAAAGACGCGCGGGCTGGTGGATCGCAGGATCCATGGTGCTCAACGGTCTCTGGCTCGTCGCGGCGCGGTTCGGCACCCTCGTCCTCACGGTGCTCGTCATCGCCGCGCTGCTCGCCGTGCTCGCGCGGATCATCGTGCTGCTCGGAGCCTCTCGCGCTCGAAACGGAATCGACCGGCTCCTCGTCGACGCGACCATGGGCCTGCACTTCGGCTGGGTGACGATCGCGACCGTCGCCAACGCGGCCGCCTGGTTGACCCAGACGCTGCCGGCGGATCTCGAGGCCCAGGCGGATGCCTGGGGCGTCGGCGTGCTCGCCGTCGTGACCATGATCGGCGCGGCGAGCGCACTGGCGACCGGCCGACTCGCTCCGGCGATCGCCTCCGCCTGGGGTCTGGCCTGGCTCGCCGTCGGACGTCTGGCCGGCGAGCCGGCGAGTGCTGCGATCGGCGTCACCGCCGTGGCGGCAGCGGCGGTCGTGCTGGGAGCGGGCGTCTACGCTGCCCTCCGCGCCCGTCGCCTCAGCGCCTGACGCACCTCGGCAGAGAACCCGTTCGACTCGGGCGGCTCCGCCGTCCTCGCTCAACGGTCGAAGGGGTGCTCGCTCGGCGAACGAGGGACGGTCAGTGGGTGTACTCCATGAGCTCCACGCCGAGCACGCGGAAGGCGTCGTGCGCACGCAGGCGGTGCGCGATCGACAGATCGTCGAAGCACACGATCATCGCGTAGGCGACGCCCGATCGCGGGCCCGCGAGCACGCCGGCCTCGGCCCGCACACCGCGGTCGCGGCCGGTCTTGTTGATGAACAGCAGCCCGTGCTGGTCGTGATCGTGCGCGAACGGGTCGAGGCCGGTCGAGGCGGCGACGAGGCTGAGGTCCTGGTTCAGACTGAGCCACTCCGATACCTGGGCGCTCACCGCGGCATCCACGACCTCGGAGTTCACCAGCGCCGAGAACAGTCCGGCGAGCTCACGACTCGACCCGACGGCGACCTGCGGGGCGTCGTCTGGACCGCGGGCATCGCGGAAGCGGTCCAGGACCGCGGTGCGGGTGAGCCCGAGTCCTTCGATCCGTGCGCTCACGCGCTCGTGCCCGACCCGGTGCAGCAGCGCGTTGACTGCGATCGGATCGCCGGCGGTCGCCGCGAGCACGGCGAGGTCGGTGAGCGGAAGCGCCGGGGCGCGCAGGTGCCGCCACAGTCCCGCCGTCGTGACCGACTCGACCGAGGAGCGCTCGACGATCTCGAGCGGGTCGAGCGATCCGTCCTCGAAGGCGGCGGCGACCTCGATCAGCAGCGGAACGACGCCGAGACCGGCGATCGGCATCGTGACGTGATCGTCTCCGGAGAGGACGTGCTTGTGCGTGTCGAGATCGACGACATGCACGGAGACCTGCGCCCCGGCATCCACCAGCTCCTCGAGCGCCTTCAGCGTGGCGTCGAAGGAGCGCCGCCCGATCGCCGCACGGCGCGGCAGACGTCGCGTTCCGCGGTGCGACCGGCGCACCGCCGTGGACGGCACGCCGTCGACAGGCTCGGGGGCAGGGGGGAGGGAGGATCCCATGCGTGGTCCTTCACGGCAAGGGGAGGAGGGGGCGAGGGATATCGTAACCCCCGCCCGGTCCCCCGTGATCCCCTAGGCCGCGATAGTCACCAGATCGTCACACGCGCGTCAGCCGGCAGGTGCAGAGCGTCTTTCTCTGCGACCTCGAACGCGTCGTAGAACGCGTCGATGTTGCGCACGATCTGGTTGCAGCGGAACTCGTTCGGCGAATGAGGGTCGATCGTCAGCAGGCGGATCGTCTCGGCATCCCGCCCCTTCTGCTGCCAGACCTGCGCCCAGGACAGCAGCAGCCGCTGCACCCCGGTGTACCCGTCGATCACTGGCGCCTCGGCACCGCCGAGCGAGAGCTCGTAGGCCTTCAGCGCGATGCCGAGGCCGCCGAGGTCGCCGATGTTCTCGCCGATCGTGAGCGCGCCGTTGACGTGGTGCTCCTCGCCGAGACCGGCCGGAACCAGCGCGTCGTACTGCGCGATGAGCGCCTTCGTACGCTTTTCGAACGCGTCGCGGTCGGCGTCGGTCCACCAGTCCTCGAGCTTCCCCGAGCCGTCGTACCGGCTGCCCTGGTCGTCGAATCCGTGCCCGATCTCGTGACCGATCACCGCGCCGATGCCGCCGTAGTTCGCGGCCGCATCGCGACCCGCGTCGAAGAACGGGTACTGCAGGATCGCCGCAGGGAAGACGATCTCGTTCATCGAGGGGTTGTAGTACGCGTTGACCATCTGCGGCGGCATGTGCCACTCGAGGCGATCGATGGGCTTGCCCACCTTGTCGACGTTGCGGTCATGCTCGAAGATGTTGGCGCGGCGCACGTTGCCGAACAGGTCGGCGGCAGCGATCTCGAGCGAGGAGTAGTCGCGCCACACCTCGGGGTGACCGATCTTGGGCGTGAACGCGTCGAGCTTGGCCAGCGCCTTCTCGCGCGTGGCCGGGCTCATCCACTCGAGCTCGGCGATGCTCTGCCGGTACGCCTCGATCAGGTTCGCGACGAGTTCGTCCATCGCCGCCTTCGCCGTCGGCGGGTAGTGCCGCTCGACATAGACCTTTCCGATCGCCTCGCCCAGGGCCCCCTCGGTCACCGAGACACCGCGCTTCCAGCGCTCGCGGATGGTCGGGATGCCGGAGAGCTCGGTGCCGTAGAACGAGAAGTTCTCCTGAACGATGTCATCGGTCAGGTACGGGGCCGCGGCATGAACGACCTGTGCGCGCAGCCACGCCTTCCAGTCATCGAGGCGGTCGTAGACGAGCAGGGCGCCGAGCCCTTCGAAGAAGCTCGGCTGCGAGACGACGGCCTCGTCGAACGCCGCGGCATTGGTGGGGGCGACGGCATCGCGCCACGGAGTGAGATCGACCCCGGTCAGCGCCTGGATCCCGTCCCACGTCTTCAAGTTGTAGGTCTCGACGGCGTCGCGGCTTCGCACGTTGTCCCAGTGATGGCCGGCCAGCTCGGTCTCGAGCGCGATGGACCGGTCGGCATCGGCCGCGGCATCCGGCAGACCTGCGAGCGCGAGCAGGCGTTCGAGGTGCACGCGGTACGTCGCGCGGGTGCTTTCGAAGCTCTCCAGGCGGTAGTAGCTCTCGTCCGGAAGCGACAGGCCGGACTGCACCAGCACCGGGAGGTAGCGCTCCGGGTTTCCGGAGTCCTGGTCGACGTAGAAGCTGATCAGGTGCGCGCGCCCGTCGCGCTCGTAGACGCCGACGAGCCGCAGCAGCGCGGGGATCGAGTCGATCGCATCGATCTCGGCGAGCGTCTCGGCCAATGGCGTCACGCCGGCCGCGGCGATGCGCTCCGTGTCCATGAAGCTGGCGAACAGATCGCCGATCTTGCGGGCCAGCGTGCCGGGCTCGGCCGTCTGCGACTCCTCGATGATCGTGCGGACGTCCTTCTCGGCCTGCTCGGCGAGGAGGTGGAACGACCCCCAGCGGGCCTTGTCGCCGGGGATCTCGGTGCGGTCGATCCAGGCGCCGTTGACATGCCGGTACAGGTCGTCCTGCGGTCGGATGTCGGAGCTGAACTCGGAGATCTCCAGGCCTGCGGGAAGTGCATCAGTCATGCACTCCACCCTATGTCCGAGATCGGACGCAGCGGATGCCGCGACTCACCCCGCCGACCGTCAGGACGTGGTGAGGTGCTCCCCGATCGACCCTGGTACCGCGCCGACCAGCGTCTCGCAGGCCTGCGCCAGCCGCGCCGCGAACAGCGCGGCGTCGGTGCGACGGGTCAGCGCGTGCGACGCGATCCCGTCGATCATGGCGAGGATCTGCCAGGCCACGGCATCCGTGTCGTCCGTGCGGAACGTCCCGGTGCGCCGGCCCAGTTCGATGATCTGCGCGATGAACGACTGCCAGGCGGCCATCTGCTCGTCGATCGCGACCGAGAGCGTGGCGCTGCCACGGCCGAGCGACCAGGCATCCACCCACACCAGCGTGACGTCGTCGTGATCGCTGCGCAGCACGGTCGAGATCATCCGCGCCATGCGGGCCGCAGGCTCGGCCTCGGTCTCGGCCTGCGTCCGGACATCGTCCAGTTCGGATGCCGTCAGTTCGCGGAACGTCCGCGCGACGAGTTCGTCCATGCTGGACGCGTAGTGCGCGACCAGCCCCGGCACGACGCCGGCCCGGGCCGCGACGGCGCGCAGCGTCAGGGCGGACAACCCCTCGTCCTTCGCCAGCGCGATCGCCGCATCATGGATCTCACCGGAGCGCTGCTGCGGACTCTTGCGGGTACGAGGACGAACGTCGGACGTTGACATGATCCCTCCAGTGTAGGAACATCTTGTATTGATCAGACGATCAATACAGTATCGACAGACGTCGACATCGGTCGAAGGAGACGACATGGGCTGGCGGATGCCGCACGAGGGCGACAGGCACGAGCGGACCTGGATGGCGTTCCCGCGCGCGGGGATCACCCTGGGCGACGGTGCCGAGTGGCAGGAGACGGCGTACCGCGCCTGGACGGACACCGCGCTCGCGATCGCCGAGTTCGAACCGGTCACGATGCTCGTCGACCCCACGGAGACGGCGCGCGCCCGGGACATGCTCGGTTCGACCGTCGAGATCGTCGAGACGCCGCTGGACGAGTTCTGGATGCGCGACTTCGGTCCCACCTTCGTGCTCGACGACCACCGGCCGGGCGCCCTCGGCGCCGTCGACTGGATCTTCAACGGCTGGGGCGCCCCGGCGTGGGCGCAGTGGCAGGTGTCGGCCGGCGTCGCGCGCACGGTCGCCGACCGCATCGGCGCCGAGCACATCAGCTCGGTCCTCGTGAACGAGGGCGGCGGCATCCACGTCGACGGCGAGGGCACTGTGCTGCTCACCGAGAGCGTGCAGCTCGACCCGAACCGCAACCCCTACGCCGACAAGGCCCGCGTCGAGTCCGAACTCGCGCGCACGATCGGCACGACGAAGGCCATCTGGCTGCCCCGAGGTCTCACCCGCGACTACGACGAGTTCGGCACCAACGGGCACGTCGACATCGTCGCCGCGTTCGCCGGCCCCGGCCGGGTGCTGCTGCATCGCCAGGACGATGCGGCCCACCCCGACCACGCCGTCTCGCGTGAGCTGAAGGCGTTCCTCCAGGACCAGACGGATGCCGCGGGCGCCCCGCTCGAGATCATCGACGTGCCGGCACCCGCGACCCTGCGCGACGACGAGGGGTTCGTGGACTGGAGCTACATCAACCACCTCGTCGTCAACGACGCCGTGATCGCGTGCGGGTTCGGCGAGGATGACGCCGACGCCCGCGCACGGGAGATCCTCGAAGCCGCGTATCCCGGCCGGCGGGCCGTGACGGTCGACGCGCGTCCGATCTTCGCCCGAGGCGGCGGCATCCACTGCATCACCCAGCAGCAGCCGGCGACGACGGGGGTTCCCGCATGATCGACGTGGTCGAAGCAACCGTCTCCGATCTGCGTCGGGCGCTCGAGACCGGTGCGACAACGAGCGTCGAGCTCGTGCAGGCGTATCTCGCCCGCATCGACGCGTACGACGCGCCGGATACCGAGACGGCCCTCAACGCGGTCGTCGTGCGCAACCCGGACGCACTCGCGGAAGCCGCGGCGTCCGATGCCCGCCGGGTCGCCGGACGCACGGCCGGACCGCTCGACGGCATCCCGTACACGGCGAAGGACAGCTATCTCGTCGCCGGGCTCACCGCGGCGGCAGGGTCGCCCGCGTTCGCCGACCTGGTCGCGCAGCGCGACTCGTTCACGATCGAACGGCTCAGGGCGGGCGGCGCGATCTGCCTCGGCCTGACCAACATGCCCCCCATGGCGAACGGCGGGATGCAGCGCGGCGTCTACGGCCGCGCGGAGAGCCCGTACAGCGCCGACTGGCTGACCAGCGCGTTCGGCTCCGGCTCCTCCAACGGGTCCGGCACGGCCACGGCGGCGAGCTTCGCGGCCTTCGGCCTCGGCGAGGAGACCTGGTCGAGCGGACGGGCGCCGGCCTCGTGCAACGCGCTGTGCGCCTACACCCCCAGCCGGGGCGTCATCTCGGTGCGCGGCAATTGGCCGCTCGTGCCCACCATGGACGTCGTCGTCCCGCACACCCGAACAATGGCGGATCTGCTCGAGGTGCTGGAGGTGATCGTCGCGGACGACCCGGACGTGCGCGGGGACTTCTGGCGCGCCCAGCCCTGGGTCCCGATCCCCGCGGCATCCGACGTGCGACCCGAGTCCTACGTCGCACTCGCGGCCGCCGATCTGCGCGGCGTACGGCTCGGCGTCCCGCGCATGTACATCGGTGCCGATCCGGATGCCGGGACAGGCACGACGATCGGCGGATCGACGGGGCGGCGGATCGAGACCCGGCCGTCCGTGCTCGCACTGTGGGAGCGGGCGCGGAGCGACTTGGAAGCCGCCGGTGCCGAGGTCGTCGAGGTGGACTTCCCCGCAGTCACGAACTACGAGGGCGACCGCACAGGCGCGCCGACGATCGCGACCAGGGGGCTGGTCTCGCCGGAGTACCTGCACCGGGAGATCGTCGACCTGTCGGCTTGGGCGTGGGACGACTTCCTGCGCGCCAACGGCGACCCGGCACTCTCGACGCTCACGGCCGTCGGCGGCGCGCGGATCTTCCCCGCGCCGTCCGGCGGCCTGCCGGACCGCTACGACGGATTCGACGACGACATCGCCACATACCCCGGGGTCGTCGCGGCGCACCCGTATGCGCACTTCACCGACATCCCGCACCTGGATGGCGGCGTCCGCGGGCTCGAGGAGACCCGACGCGTCGATCTCGAAGCGTGGATGGACGACCTCCGGCTCGATGCCGTCGTCTTCCCGGCGATGGCCGACATCGGTCCGGCCGACATGGACGTGAACCCGGTGTCGGCCGACGCCGGGTGGCGCAACGGGGTCTGGGTCGCCAACGGCAATCTCGTCCCCCGACACCTCGGCATCCCGACCGTGACGATCCCGATGGGCACGATGGCGGACATCGGGATGCCGGTCGGCCTGACGTTCGCGGGTCGGGCGTACGACGATACGGCGCTGCTCGCCCTGGCGCTCGCGTTCGAGGCGTCAGGCCAGCGCCGCACCGAGCCGCCGCGCACGCCTCGACTCGAGACGCGGGGCTGACGAACCGGCCGGCTCAGCCGCGCCGGAACCAGCTGCGCCGCCGGGCTTCCGTCGACGTCGGGGCAGGCTCCTGAGACGCGACGGCGGCGATCGACGCCCTGCGCACGCGCCACGCGGCGATCTCGGCATCCACGTCCCGCGTGCGGGTCACGACCGGCGGGCCGCCCATGAGCTGACGCCGCGCGTCGACCACGCGCCTGTTGAAGTCCTCGAGCACGTCGCGGACGTCGCTCTCGCGGCTGAGAGCGTCGAGCTGATCGTTCAGTTCGCGGTCCTCGGTGCGCAGCAGCAGTGCGGGCGGGCCGAGGCCGGTGAGGTTCTCGGTCTCGATCTTCCGGCGGATCCACCAGTCCGGGTCGTGGTGCGTGCCGAGGCCTTCCAGCGGCTTGCCCGCACCGGGCAGATCGTCGAACTCCCCGCGGCGGATCGCGACCTGGATCGCGCTCTCGACGAACTCGTGCTTGTTCTCCGCGGTCAGCTGCATCGGCGCCGGTGCGGCTTCGGCATCGGGCTGGTCGGTCTGCCTGGCCCAGTAGCGGGCGGCATGTCCTCGGGGATCGCTCATGGTGCACCTCCGGATTCCGGTGCCTCCAGCCTAACGAACCCCTCTCCCGGGCCACGCCGTAGGCTCGGGGGGTGGCAGCCGGCTCAGCATCCCTGAACAGAGAGATCCTGCGCCTCGCCGTGCCCGCGCTGGGTGCGCTCATCGCCGAACCGGCGTTCCTCATCGTGGATGCCGCGCTCGTCGGCCATCTCGGCACGAGGCAGCTCGCCGGCCTGGGCATCGCGAGCGCCGTGCTGCAGACCATCGTCGGGCTGATGGTCTTCCTGGCGTACTCGACGACCCCGGCGGTGGCCCGCCGCTTCGGGGCGGGCGACCCGAAGAACGCCGTGTCCGTCGGGATCGACGGTATGTGGCTCGCACTGGGGCTCGGGGCCGTGCTGGCGGTCGCCGGCGCGATGGCGTCGCCATGGCTGGTGTCGCTGTTCGGGGCGTCGGATGCCGTCGCCGAACAGGCGGACACGTATCTCTCCATCTCGATGTGGGGCCTGCCTGCGATGCTCATCGTGTTCGCCGCCACCGGGCTGCTGCGCGGCATGCAGGACACCATGACTCCGCTGTGGATCGCGGGGCTCGGCTTCGCCGCGAACGCCCTGCTGAACTGGCTGTTCATCTACGGGTGGGGCTGGGGCATCGCGGGTTCCGCCGCCGGGACCGTGACGGCGCAGTGGGGCATGGTCGCCGCCTACGCGGTCGTGATCGGTCGCCTCGCCCGGCGCCATTCCGCCTCGGTGCGACCTCAGCGCGACGGCGTTCGGGGGTCGGCCCGCTCGGGCGGCTGGCTGTTCCTGCGCACCGTGAGTCTGCGCGCCGCGCTGCTCGTGACGGTGGGCGTCGCGACCGGCATCGGCACGGAGGAGCTCGCCGGCTGGCAGGTCGTCTTCACGATCTTCTCGGCCGCGGCCTTCGCGCTGGATGCTCTGGCGATCGCCGCTCAGGCGCTCATCGGCAAAGGGCTCGGCGCCGGGGATGAACGGATGGTTCGCCGTGTGCTCGCCCGGACGGTTGCCTGGGGCGCATGGTTCGGTGTGATCGTCGGAGTCCTGATCGGCGGGCTTTCCGGAGTGATCGGGCTGGCCTTCACCGGGGACGCCGGGCTCGCGGCCCTCATCCAGCCGGCGCTGATCGTGCTGGCCATCGCGCAGCCAATCGCCGGTGTGGTGTTCGTGCTCGACGGCGTGCTGATGGGCGCCGGCGACGCCCGCTATCTGGCGATCGCCGGCGTGCTCAATCTCGTGCCCTTCATCCCCGCACTGTGGATCATCGCCGCGACAGGCGTCGATGGCATCGCCGGGGTGACCTGGCTGGCCGTGGCGTTCTTCGGCGTGTATCTGCTCGCGCGTCTCGTGACGCTCGGGTGGCGCGTCCGGACGGGGCGCTGGCTCACCGCGAACGTGTGACTCGCCCTGCACGGTGAACGCGCTGACGAAGAACGCCTTCGGCGTCGACCGCGGCTGACGCCGAAGGCGCGTCCTCACGCCTCCCGGCTCTCCAGTTCGGCCAGGTGAGCCATCGCGCGGGCGCGCGCCTCGGCATCCTCGTCGGGTGCCGAGGGAGCGGAGCGGTGCATCGCGTACGCCCATGTGGCCAATCCGAGCAGCGGACCCCAGAGCCAGAACGGGAACATCGTCATCACGTAGAGCACGTCGAGCCGCCCGGCCGGCGAGAGGACGCCCTCGAGCGCGAATTCGATGCCGCCGGAGGTGAACAGGACGCTCACGAGGCTCGCAGGCAGGATAGCCAGGGCCGGCGGTACGATGCGTCCGCCGAGACCAGCCATCCATCGGGGGAATCGCTCGCCCCACGGGCGGACGAGGCCCAGCGTGAGCAGTCCGCCGAAGAGCATCCCGGTGCCGAGCAACAGGCCGGTCAGCTGCGTGCCGGGGGAATCCGCGAACATCTCGGCGCCGCCGCCGAACATCGGCCAGGGAGTGAGCCAGGTCAGACGCGCGAACGTGTACGGAACGGAACACAGTGCCGCGATCACGGTGATCGCGACCCGATGACGGAGCACCCACCGGGCGAACGCGCCTCTCGCGTCGACGCTGACGCCGATCACCCACGCGAGCAGGCACGCCGCCGTCATCACATGCGCCAGAGACAGCAGCATGGTCGGGAGCGTGTCGAGCATGGCGTCCAGGATGCGCGGCACGAGAGGCCCAGCCTCGAGGTTGGCCACGGCGTAGACGACTCCCGCGGCCATCACCAACGCGACCGGCAATCCGATCCACGGATGGCGGATGGCGAGCAGGACGGTCGCCACGACGATGCCGCCGACGACGAGCAGGGCGAACGTGTAGCCCGCGGCCGGGATCACACCGCCCGGGGTGCCGAAGGCGACGACCGCGGCGATGAGCAGGGCGGCGACGCGCAGAGCCGTGAGACCCGACCTCGCGCGTGGTGATGTGGCGGCGAACACGGCGACGGCGATGGCCCCCAGCGCTCCGCACAGTCCGACGATGGTCTCGGTGGTGCTGCCTCCGAGCCGCGCGAGGAACGTCGGATGGAGATCCTCCGTCCAGGCGACGGCATCGGGGGCCAGCATCCGGAGCAGCGTCACGGCGGCGATGACCGCCCCGCCGAGCACGGCGACGATCAGGAGCAGAGAGCGGATTCGATTCGACATGCCCCCACGCTAGAAACGCGCGCCTTGCAGGCACATCGCCCGCAGTGGCGACCGGGGTCACCCGTGCGGGTGAGTTCGGTCACTCATTCTCCCGGGCGCAGCACGCCGTTCTCGTACGCCCAGATGACGACGTGGACCCGGTCGGGCAGATCGAGCTTCGCGAGCACCGCCTTGACGTGGGTCTTCACGGTGTTCGCCGACAGGAACAGCGCCCGCGCGATGTCGTCGTTCGACGCGCCTGTCGCGAGCAGCCGGACGACCTCCTGCTCGCGCGGGCTCAGCACGGCCAGGGCGGCATCGGCGTCCGACGCGGGCGCGCCGTCCCGCACGAATCCGATCATGGCGGCCATCGCGCGCTCGCCGAGCACCGGATCGCCCTGGGCGACCGCCACCACGGCATCCGCGACCTCCTGCGGTGCGGCGTCCTTCGTGAGAAAGCCGCTCGCGCCGGCGCGCACCGCCGCGAACACGTACTCATCGAGGTCGAACGTCGTCAGTACCAGGACGCGCGTCTGCGGACGCAGCCGCAGCACCTCGGCGGTCGCCGCGATGCCGTCGGTCCCCGGCATCCGCACGTCCATCAGAACCACGTCGACGGCGTGGGCGCGCACGAAGGCGATCGCCTCGTCTCCCGAGCGCACGGAGCCGGCGATCTCGAGCCGCTCGTCACGGCCGAGCATCAGCGCGAGCGCCTCGCGCAGCAGGTCCTGGTCGTCGGCCAGAAGAACTCGGATCCTCACGATTCCCCTTCCCTCAGCGGAGCATCAGCGCGGGGCAGCTCCGCCCTGACGACCCAGCCTTCGCCGTCACCACCGGCCGCGAGCGCCCCGCCGGCCAGCCGCACCCGTTCGGCGAGCCCGACCAGCCCGACACCTGCGCCGAGTTCGTTGGGCCGTCGCCCGGCGCCGCCGTCGTCTCTGACGCTCGCGACGAGTCCGGCCTCGCGCCACTCCAACGTCACCACGACGTGCACCGGCGGTTCGGTGTGCCGCAGCGCGTTGGTCAGCGCCTCGCGCACGACGTGATGCAGCGCCAGCGCGACGACCGGTTCGAGCGCGCCAGGCGCACCGCGCTCTTCGAGAACGACGTCGGCCTGGGGGCTGCGCGCGCTGTCGACGAGAGCACGCACGGCATCGAGGTCGGGCACGGGAGCGCGGACGGCGTCGTCCGCGACGATTCCGCGCATGCCCCGTAGCGCTTCCCGCCCGGTGACGATGACCACCCCCAGCGCCCTCTCACTGGTCGCCGGGTCCTCCCGCAGGAACGTCCTGGCCACTTCGGCCTGGGCGATCATCACGGTCGTCGCGTGGGCGACGAGATCGTGCAGGTCGCGGTTGATCCGCTCCCGCTCGTCGGACACCGCCCGCTGCGTGCGGGCGCGGATGTCTGCGTCCGTCCGCTCCCTGCGCACGCGCTGCAGGATGCCGAAGGTCCATGCCGCGGCGACCGCGGCAGCCAGCCCGAGGAATCCACCCAGCTGCCAGAGCGGGTTGTCGAGTCCCGGCGTGGTCAGCACGACGACGACGGCCCCCACGATTCCCACGCCCAGAGCCGCCGCACTGTACCGGCGATCGCACTGAAGGGCGACCTGTCCGAGGACGAGCAGATACGCGATCCCCGACGGATACATCGCCGCCGAATTCACGCCCCCGACCTCGATCAGGGCGAGCGCGAGCATGGTCGCGCTCGCGGCGACGAAGGAGGCGAGCGGGAAGCGGAGCGCGGCGAACGACAGGGCGTGCAGCACGGCGAACAGCCCGATGGCGAGCACGAACGGCCAGCCGGAGAGTCCAGGCGGCTGCCCGAGCGCGGCGATGGTGGCCGGCAGCAGGATCACCGCGAGCACGGCCGTCGTGATGACGTCGAGCCGCTGCCACACCCGCGGCGCGGATCGGGGGCCTCGCTGCTCGGTCATCACCCGGCTATCCTCCCGCACGTCCGCTCATCCGGCGTGGCGACGGCACCATTCGTACATGACCACGGCCCCCGCGGCCGACGCGTTGATCGATCGCGTCGACCCGTACTGCGTGATCTCGATGTGTCCGGATGCCGCGGCGAGCGCCTCATCTGTGAGACCGGGCCCTTCCTGGCCGAACAGCAGCACGCAGCGTTCCGGAAGATCGGCGCGATCGACGGGAACCGCCTCGCCGACGTTGTCCACCGCGATGACGGGCAGCCCGGCATCCCGTGCCCAGGCGGCGAAGGAGGCGACGTCCTCGTGGTGGACGACGTGCTGGTAGCGGTCGGTGACCATCGCGCCGCGCTTGTTCCAGCGGCGGCGGCCGATGATGTGCACGGTGTCGGCGAGGAACGCGTTGGCGCTGCGCACGATCGAGCCGATGTTCATGTCGTGCTGCCAGTTCTCGATGGCGACGTGGAACGGATGCCGCTTCATGTCGAGATCGGCGACGATCGCCTCCATCCGCCAGTAGCGGTAGCGGTCGATGACGTTTCGGGTGTCGCCGTGCGCGAGCAGCTCGGGGTCGTACTGCTCGCCGTCAGGCCACTCCCCTTCCCACGGGCCGACGCCGTGGGTGCTGCGCTCGGGGGTCTCGCTCACCTCGCCAGCGTATCCGGACCGGTCGCGGGGTGCCGTCGCGTGCCGAATTTCGGACGCCTCGGCATCCGGTCGGCGTGTCCGGCCTGCGACGCACCGCAGATGCACAGAGCCGTCCGGTATTCGGCGCGCGGGAGCGTCGGGGTCAGCCAGCGTAGTCTGGACGCGTGGCATCCCCGGCAGCAGACGACTACCTGAAGACGGTGTACGCGCACACCGAATGGCAGGATGCCCCGATCACCCCGTCGCAGCTCGCGGCGAAGCTGGGCATCGCGCCGTCCAGCGTCACCGAGATGGTCAAGAAGCTCGCCGCGGCCGGGCTCGTCTCGCACGTGCCGTACGGTGCGGTGCGGCTGACGGATGCCGGGCTCGCCCGCGCCCTGTCGATGGTGCGCCGCCACCGGCTCATCGAGACCTGGCTCGTGCGGGAGTTCGGCTACGCCTGGGACGAGGTCCACGACGAGGCCGAAGTACTGGAGCACACGATCAGCGACCGCCTCCTCGAGGGGATCGACGAGCGCCTGGGGCGGCCGCGTTTCGATCCGCACGGAGACGCCATCCCGGATGCCGCGGGCGCCGTCGAGCGGGTCCCCTTCGTGCTGCTCGCGGAGGCCCCGATCGGCCACACCGGGCATGTCCTGCGCGTCGACGACCGGGATCCCGAGCTGCTGCGCGCGCTGGAGGCATCCGGGCTCGGCGTCGGCCACCCGGTCGCCGTGACCGCAGCCGGCGTCACGATCGACGGGGCATCCGCGGCGCTGCCCGAGGGCGCCGCCGACGTCGTCTGGATCAGCGCATGACCCCTGCACCCTTGCCCCTAGGCTGAGCACATGGCAGAACGCACCGAGATCGAATGCTGGCTCACCGACATGGACGGCGTGCTCGTCCATGAGAACGACGCCATCCCCGGGGCATCCGAACTGCTCGCCGGCTGGGAGGCCGCCGGTACGCCCTACCTGGTGCTCACGAACAACTCGATCTTCACCGCACGCGACCTCTCCGCGCGCCTGCGCGCGAGCGGGCTGAGCGTCCCTGAGGACCGCATCTGGACCTCGGCGCTGGCCACGGCATCGTTCCTCCAGCAGCAGGTGCCCGGCGGCTCGGCCTTCGTGATCGGCGAGGCAGGCATCCTCACGGCTCTGCACGAGGCGGGCTTCGTCATGACCGAGACCGCACCGGACTTCGTCGTCGTCGGCGAGACCCGCAATTACTCGTTCGAGGCCATCACCAAGGCGATCCGCCTCATCAACGGCGGCGCGCGCTTCATCGTCACGAATCCGGACGCCACCGGCCCGAGCGCCGACGGCCCGCTGCCGGCGACCGGCGCGATCGCCGCCCTCATCACCAAGGCGACCGGCAAGGAGCCGTACGTCGTCGGCAAGCCGAACCCGATGATGTTCCGTTCGGCGCTGAACAAGATCGGCGCGCACTCCAAGCGCACCGGTATGATCGGCGACCGCATGGACACCGATGTCGTCGCGGGCATCGAGGCGGGGCTGCACACCGTGCTCGTGCTGACCGGCATCAGCGACCAGGCCGAGATCGAGAAGTACCCGTTCCGCCCGGACGAGGTCGTGAACTCGGTCGCGGATCTGCTCCCCGAGGCCTGACATGGGCGCCCTCGACGACGGCGAGCGCCTGCGGGCGGCGGATGCCGTGGCCTGGCGCTCCTGGCTCGAGGACAACCACACCCGCTCCGCGGGAGTCTGGCTGCTCAGCGTCCGGGGCGGCGGCGCCGAGGGCGTCGGCTACGAGGATGCAGTGCGGCACGCTCTGTGCTTCGGCTGGATCGACGGTCCGGTGCGCACCTTCGACGACACGACGGTCGGCCAGTGGTTCTCGCCTCGGCGCCCGTCCAGCGGCTGGGCTGCGACGAACAAGGCTCGCCTCGCAGAGCTCGAAGCGGCCGGTCTGATCGCCCCCGCCGGCCTCCGCGTGATCGAGATCGCCAAGGCGAACGGCTCGTGGACGATGCTCGACGGGCCGGAGGCCGGGCTCGAACCCGACGAGTTCGCCGCAGCGCTGGATGCCGTGCCCGACGCTCGCGCGAACTGGGATAAGTTCCCCCGATCCGTGAAGAAGCTCGGTCTCACGCACATCGCGACGGCGAAGCGGCCGGAGACCCGTGCCGCCCGGATCGCGAAGATCGTGGCGGATGCCGCGGAAGGAAGACGCCCATGAGCCAGAACGACATGCTGTTCCTCGTGCTGATCGTCATCGGCATCTCGTCGCTGACACTCGTGGCGGTGCAGCTGCTCAAGCGCCCCAAGCGCGACGACCGCGGCGACTGGTACGAAGGCCCCTGGGACGACGACGACCGCCCGCGCAAGCGCTGACATCCATCGAGAAGCAGTCCGCCTTTAAGTAAAGGATATCCATCTAGCCTATGCTTAGATGGCCTCATGGTTGACGATCAGCAGGGCAGCGGTTGGCCGGCCATCGCTTACGAGACGTTGCCGTGGCGGCGATCAGGTGATGAGGTCGCGTCCCGCCGCACCCTTCGTCGCGTCACCGACCGATACGAAGCAGCAGTGCCGCCCCTGATCCGCGACGCCGATGTCGTGCTCGATTCCGACACCTTGGCCGGCGCGGACGAGGCCAGTCACGCTCTCGCCAGGTTCGACGCCGAAGCCGGGGCGTTCATCGCTCCGTTTCCCGCGATCCTGCTCCGCTCGGAATCGTCATCGAGCTCCGAAGTCGAGAACCTGACGGCGGGCGCCAAGCAGGTCGCCCTGGCCGCGATCGGCGCCTCCCGTTCCACGAACGCACGCCTGGTCGTCGCGAACGCACGCGCGATGGACTCCGCGCTGGCGCTCAGCTCCGACCTGTCGGCGGAGTCGGTGATCGCCATGCATCACGCACTGCTGGCCGACAGTGCGCCGAATGCCGTCGGTCGCTGGCGCGCCGAGCAGGTATGGATCGGCGGGGGGTCGATCTCGCCCCACGCGGCCGAGTTCGTCCCACCGCACCATTCCCGGATCCCCGCGCTGATGCGCGATCTTCTCGATTTCGCAGACCGCACTGACGTCCCCGTCCTCGCGCAGGCTGCGATCGCCCATGCGCAGTTCGAGACGATCCACCCGTTCCCCGATGGCAATGGGCGTACCGGGCGAGCGCTCATCCACGCGATGCTGCGACGCGGTGCTCTGACCCGGAACGTCACCGTTCCGGTCTCGGCCGGGCTGCTGCATTCCCCGCAGTCCTACTTCGAAGCGCTCACCGACTACCGCGCAGGAGACGTCGACGCGATCGTGCACGCGATCACGAACGCGACTTTCGCCGCGATCGGCAACGGACGCCATCTGGTGCGCGACATCCAGGAGGCCCGGTCCCGCTGGTCCGACGCCGTCCGGGCACGCGCGGATTCCTCCGCGCATCGTCTGATGGACCTCCTGCTCGCGCAGCCGGTGATCACCGTGAGGACGGCGAGCGCTGCACTCGGTGTCAGCGAGGCAGCGGCCAACACCGCCGTGAACCGACTCGCCGAATCCGGCATCCTCACGCAGGCAGGAGGTGCCGCCCGGTACCGGATATGGCAGGCGGGTGAGGTCATCGAGGCCCTCGATGCGTTCGCCGACCGCGCCCGTCGCGGCCGCGTCTGAGCATCCCGCCGCACACCAGCGCATCGTGCACGTCGTCACCCCAGGTCATGAACGACCGTTTCCGACGCGTCGGAAACGGGATGGAGCGACCCGGGTCGGATAGCGCGGCACGACGGAGCGTCAGGCGAGCGTCAGGCTTCGCAGGACGGTGACCGGCTCCGGCATCCGCAGCGGCCCGGCACCCGGAGTGATCGTCCCGAGGATGCGGGGTCCGCGTGCGCCCGTCCCGCCGGGGACCACGGCGGGGACGCCGTGCATCGTGCACCAGCCGATCAGGGCGAACAGGATCGCCTCCTTGGCGTCGGCGGACGCACCGAGTTCGTCCGCGAGCACGACCTCGACCCCGGGGAGCGCATCGCGGAGCCCCTGCATGATCAGCGGATTGCGGCATCCGCCTCCCGAGACCGCGAGGAATCCGATGCCCGCACGGCGGACGTCCGCGGCGATCGTCCGGACGCTGAGTTCGGTGAGAGTGCGCACCAGATCGGCGACAGGGATGTCGCGCCCCTGCGCGGCGACGACGGCCCGGACGTAGTCGAGGTGGAAATGCTCTTTGCCCGTGCTCTTGGGCGCCGGCAGTGCGTAGTACGCGTCGGCGAGGAGAGCGTCGAGCAGCGGCACGTCGACACGGCCGGAGCGGGCGATCGCGGCATCCTCGTCGTAGCCGAGAGCGTTCAGGCTCTCAGCCGTGACGACCGCGTCGACCAGAGCGTTGGCCGGACCGACGTCGTACGCCGAGACGATGCCGTCGCCGACGATCGTGATGTTCGCGATGCCGCCGAGGTTCAACGCCGCAGAGACTCCTGCGCGATCGCGCAGAAGCAGCTCGTCGAGGAACGACACGAGCGGGGCCCCGTGTCCGCCGGCGGTGATGTCACGGATCCGCACGTCCGAGATCACGGGTGCCCCGATCCGCTCGGCGATCCAGGCCGGCTGTCCGATCTGCAGCGTTCCACGGGCGTGGCCGCCCTCGACCCAGTGGAAGACGGTCTGTCCGTGGGTGCAGACCGCATCGACTCCCCCGACGGATGCCGCGGCATCCGCTGCCGTGCCGGCGAACGCCTGGCCGATCAGGGTGTCGAGCTCGCAGATCTCCGCCAGCGTTGTCGGCGCGGGCGGCAGCGCGGCGACGAGCCGCGCGCGCAGTTCGGGCGCGTACGGGACGCTGTTCTCGTGCAGCACCCTGCCGTGCAGTCGCCCGTCCGATTCCGTGAAGTCGACGACGGCGACGTCGATCCCGTCGTGCGAGGTGCCCGAGAGCAGCCCGAGTACGCGCATCCGCTGTCCTTTCGTCGTGTCCTCCGAGCGTACGACGATTTTGTCAGGGCGCCTGCCGAATGCAGTCGCCGCGTCTGACCGTCACCGTGCCGGGGGCCGACACGCCAGATGTCGGACCGAATCCGCCGAAACGTCCGACGGGTGGCGTGTCGGCCTCCCGCGCGGGCGGGGGGGGGGGGGGGGGGGGCCGCCCCCCCCCCCCCCCCCCCCCCCCCCCGCGGGGGGCGCGCAAAACTATGTGCATAAACCCACCC